>CAYLLT010000022.1:31635-58352 GCA_964384465.1 uncultured Planctomycetales bacterium
CATCCAGCAGCTTCTGGATCGAACGGTAACTGACCGTACTCGACAGCCGCACCATCGCCGCTTCCACCAGCGCGCGTCCGAGCGCGCTGAACCGCACATTCCGCCGCAACTCCTCCAGCACCGTAATCATGTAGACGTACGCATCCGCCTCGAACCGCTGCGACATCGCGACCAGTTGCTCCCGCAGTGATTCCGGCAGATCCACCAGTGGCGTATCCGGCCCGCACACCTTCAGCAGCATCAGCGTCCGCAACTGTTCGGCCAGTGATTCGGCGAACCGCTCCAGGCTGTACCCCGCCGCCAGGCATTGATCGAGCGTAGCCAATGCCCCCGCCGAATCGCGATCGGCGAGCTGACCGATGAGCCGCGTGAGCACCTCGTCGTGCGGTGTCGGGAGCATGTCATCGATCATCTGGAGCGTCAGTTTCTTCTGGCCGGTGGACAGCATCTGATCGAGCAGCGAAAGCCCGTCGCGCATGGAGCCGTTCGCCAGCCGGGCGATCCGCCGCAGAACCGCATCGTCCGCCTTGATGCCCTCTTCCTTAAGAATGGTCGCGAGATGCGCGGCGATCTCATCCACGCCGATGCTGCGGAAGTCGAACCGCAGGCAGCGGCTCTGAATCGTGGCCGGCACCTTCTGCGGCTCGGTCGTCGCGAGAATAAACTTCACATGCTCCGGCGGCTCCTCCAGCGTCTTGAGCAGGGCGTTGAACGCGCCGGTGCTCAGCATGTGAACCTCATCAATGATGTAGATCTTGAAGCGGGCCCGCGCCGGCCGGTAGTTGGCGTTGCTGCGCAGCTCGCGGATGTTGTCCACGCCGGTATTGCTGGCGGCGTCGATCTCGATCACATCGACGTCCTGCCCCTCGGCGATGGCGATGCACGATTCGCATTTCTTGCAAGGCTGGGCGGTCGGCCCCTCGCATTTCAGGCAGTTCAGCGAGCGAGCGAGGATTCGCGCCGCCGAGGTCTTCCCCACGCCCCGTGTGCCGGTGAACAGGAAACCGTGGTGAATGCGCTCGCATTTGATCGCGTTCTTGAGCGTGGTCGCGATCGCCTCCTGCCCGACCAGCTCATCGAACGTCCAACTGCGATACTTTCTGGCAAGAACGGTGTAAGCCATAACTATTTCAAATCTGAAATATCAAATCCGCAATTCGGCCAGTCGTCCGTACTGAGGGCCAGGTGAGCCACGGCACCTGAAACGCGCCGGCTGGGCTGCTACCTCTCGGTCCTGACCCGTTGGCCAGTGGTCCCACTGCATGGAACCCGGCCCTCAGTACGATCGACAAGCCGCTCACCCGAAACCGGGCGGCTCAGACACGAATATAGGTCCGCGCGATGGGGAAAGCGAGCGCGGGCCGTCCAGCGCAAATACGCGGGTCGCCGGTTCATCATCATACGGTCAACGTGAACGAGGTGGGATCGAGAGAGTCACCCTCCGGTGACGCCGGCCGGCCGCGTCGCCGCCGGTTCTTTCGGCTTGGCCAGCTTGTAGACGTTCTCCCGTCGAGGCGGAAAGATCGGCTGAACCGGACCCATTCCCTGGGCCACCGCGGGCCGGGTCGTCGCCCCATTTGAAGGAGAAGGTGCCACCACCCGCTCCCGCACGGGGACGTTCTCCAGCGAAATGGCGCGGATGTAAATCGGTTTGCGTGGCCGGTCATTCGGGCCCGTCGGTACGGCTGCAATCTTGCGCAGCGTCTCGAATGATTCATCGCCCACGAGATAGCCGAACGCGGTTTGTTCGCCATCGAATGACGGCTGGCGCGAGAGGCAGATGAAAAACTGACAACTCGCCGAGTCGGGGTCCTTCGGTGAGCGGGCCATACCCACTGTGCCCATTTCGAACACGATCTTGCTGAACTCGGCGGGAAGCCGCTTGCCATCCGGCCGCGTGCCCTTCCCGTCGCCGCGCGGATCGCCGCCCTGAATAATCCCGCCGGGGATCACCCGATGAAAGGTCAAGCCGTCGTAGAACTTCTTGCGAACAGATACGTCATCGACGCCGTTCGCGGGACCACTCGGGCTGTTGTCATGCAGTACCGAAGGCCCCACCAACTCGATGAAATTCTGAACGTGATTCGGCGCTTCGTTGTAGTAGAACCGCACGATCATCTTGCCGAGATCAGTCATGATCACCGCCTGCTGCTCGGCCAGTATCGTGACGGTGAGCGGTGCGGATTCGACGGTACCGCCATAGGGCCGCCACACCAGCGTATATTTGGCCGGCCGGTGCAGCAGCGATTCATAGTAGCGCGTGACATCCACGCGCATTCCGACCGTCCCATGCGGCGCCAAATAGACGATGGGCACCGCCAGGCGCGGCTTCTGTGAAACCTGTTCGTCGAACACTTCGCCGCGGCTGTCCTTGACCTCGAGCGCTGAGAAGTTTTTGCCACTGAATACATGTGCGAGCGGCAGCCCCATCTGGTCCCCCGCCGACGCGATCGCGGGGGCCTCCGGGACCTGGAGCGTCAGCGGATCATCCGTCAGGTTGGTCAACGAAAAGTCGATCCACACCGGCTGGCCCGCCTGAATGATCGGCCGTTCGACGGCCAGGCTGGCCCGCACCAGGGCTTGCGACTCGGCCGGAGCCGGCTGCGACGGAATCTGGGCCGCGCAGGGCCACGCAGTAGCAAGGAATGCTATTGCGCCAAGCCACAACGGGTAGCCGGCAAACCGGCGGAGGCCGCCTCCCGCGACCCCCCGCGCCGCCGGCCGGAATCCCGTGATGAGCGTCGCGTTCGACATGATCGTCATTTTCCTGGTCGAGCGGCCGCAGCCGGTGAGCATTGCCGGAAGGGTCAACTTTACGTTAGTCATTGTAACCAAATAAGTTACAACAACTCTATCCGGCGAGAGGCACTCCGACCTGATCTTATACACCCTTAGTGCCGAATTCGACGCGATTTACGGTACATCGCCGCTGGGCGAAGACTCGGTAGCCGGCTGGCTGTCCACCACCAGTACTTTATGGATCGCTTCCTTAGGCGCCTGGGCCATACGCCATTCATCGGCTTCGCGGACCACTGCCACCACCACGTCCCGCTTCTCGCGATCGCGCCGGTCGGGTATTCGCAGCTTCACCGTGGCGTGGACATAGTATTCCGGCGGCTCCTCCTGGCCCGCATGCACGGAAATGACCTCGACGCTCTGCACCTGGTACCAGATGCGCTCGAAATCGGCCGGCCCGGGCGGCTTGAAAGAGCTGCCAAAAAGCTGCCGAAATGCGTCGTAATCGCCTGTGGCGCAAGTCTGGAGGGCACTTACGATGAATTGGTTCAGGCTGGGCTCATTCGTTTGAAGGTGTTGTGGGAACTGGACCAACGGCCGGTCGGCCTTGGGATCTTTTTCGGATATTGGCGGTTTGTCGATGGTGGCATCGCTATCTTCCACGCTCTTCTGGCAACCATAACCGCCCATAACGCACGCGGCGGCCAGCGTGGACCGAATCGCATAGCCGATCAATCGATAAACTCGTCGTGTCATCGTGCGTATAAGCTTCCAGTGCCCTGATGTCGGATGTGCCCAAGCCATCGAGACATGGACATGCATGATAGTCCCTAACCGTGGTGGCGGCAAACGTGACTGAGGAGTAATAAAAACGCGGCTATTTATACAGAAAACCGGCACCCGCCGCGCCCGCTCTGAATACGCCATCGGCTGCGTCCTTGTTCTACGGCACGCGGGCACCGATTTCCTGAACCGAAATGCGCACCATGCTCGATATAACTCAGGCGAATAAACCCAACCTGATTTGGCGTGGTCCGCGGATTATTGTTAGGATATTGAGTCCTCGCTGCGCCGGCACCGAGGGGGTCAGGCGCGGGAAATCCGGCCGGCGGCGAATCCTATAATCAATCGGATGAGAGGGATCGTGGATGAGGTTTGCAACGACCGGATCTGTCTGTCTCTTTTCGGCAATGATCCTGGCGGCTCAAAGCGGTTGCTCCGTGCCGCAGCCCAGCGGCAACGGAATGGTCAGCCATCGTGAAGAGCCGCGGACCAAAACGGGATATTGGCTGTACCTGCCCGCCGATTACATCGCCGCCAATGGCCAGCGCCCCCACCACCAGCGCTGGCCGCTGGTCGTCACCTTTCACGGCATGAAGCCGTGGGACAACGCCAAGCCGCAGGTCAGAGAATGGGAGCAGGAGGCGGACCGTTACGGCTTTATCATCATCGCCCCCGAGCTGCGCACCTGCGACAGCTTCATGCAATTTCCCCTGAAGGATCCCGATCTGCCTTACGTCAAGAAAGACGAGGAGGCGACGCTGGCGATCATGGACGAAGTGTTTCGCCAGACCAACGCCGATCCCGCGCGCGTGCTGGCGACCAGTTGGTCGTCGGGCGGTTACCTCGCCCACTTCATGGTCAACCGTCACCCGGAGCGGTTCGCGTGCCTGGCGGTGCGGCATTCCAATTTCAACGAACACCTGATGAACCCGGCGCAGGTGCAGAAATATCGCAACATGCGGATCGGCATCTTCTTCGGCGAGAAGGATTTCAAAGTCTGCCGCGAAGAGAGCATGCGGGCGGTGGAGTGGTATCGGCAGTATCGCTTCCCGGTCTCGGCCAAGTACGTCAGCGGGATGGGGCATGAACGCACGCCGCAGACGGCCGCGGCATTCTTCGCCACCGCCGTTGGCGCCACGCCGAAAACGCCGCCCGACCTCGGCCAGTTGGTGATGCGGGACATCACCACCGACGAGCTGCCTGAGCTTTCCCGACGGCCCGGCGATCGCCGCGCGCCGCCGACAAAGAACGTCGTGACCCCGCCGCCCATCGCACGGCGTCCGGTCACCAACGCCATGTTCAGCCCGGACACGACCTTTGAGCCGCCCGCCGGAAGGGAAGCGCGCCGCGTAGCCCCGATGGAGCCGGTCCGCCGAGCCCCCCCGACGCTGCGCACGCCCCCGGACCAGCAGGAAACCCCCAAGCGCCCGGTACGCCAGCCTTACGACAACGGCAAAGTTCCCGAGCAGTCCGGCGACGGGCAAGAGCCGTACGGACCCATCATCACGCAACAACCCAACAAGCCCGCGAAGACCCGGTGAGTAAGCGAACGAATCCCGTTACGCCAGACGTCGAAATGGTTTTCTGGATGGGTTCAGGACGTTCAGCGTGTGGTAACGCTCATAGCGGTTTACCTCTTCGCGATTGTTCCGCGTTAACATGCTCGCATGACTGGTCGCACGCATCAGCGCATCATCTGGTTCTGCACGGGTACGGGCATTGGTTACCCAACGATCCGCGCGGGAGCGGTTCGGAAAGATTGCGCGAAGACAAGCTCGCGGAGCTTGCCTCAATCGACAATCGCCGCCTCGGTTTTTTGAATAGCCCAATACGGGCCGGAGATCTTCTCTTGCAGCCGCCTGTGGACGGCCTCGGCCATTTCTCGCGTCGGGAGTCGTAGCCTCAGGCCATACGGCGTAGCCACAGCTCCCTCCTGCTTCATTGCTTCGTGTAATTGGTGCTGGGAAACGGTATCGCCCTCACGCCGCGTCGTGACGATTTCGTACGGCAGAAGATTCAGATCGATTGCTTCCTCGACAGTGGCTCCCATGGCAATCGTGATTTGAGGGACAGCCGCAGGCTCAGCTTGCTCGTACGCATCCATGATAATAGAGGCGCGCTCTTCTACAGGAACGGTATTCCACCTCTCCCAGATGACCACAACGTGACGCGTATCGGTCTGCGGAATCGGCTCTTCGTAGATGAGGGGCTGGCGCAACGGGTATTCAGCAGGAGCATTCAATTCTCGCGCGAGTTCCGCGACCAGAGCCTCTCGATCGGCCTCGGGAAACACCGGCGCTGTATGACGATATCGCGGCATGTTACCTCCAAAGCAAATTATAGTTGTGCTCGAACCATTCTGCACCAGTCCTGACGGCTTGCAGCTCCAAGGGCGCGGGGACAACCGTTCGATAGCGCAGAGCCGGACGCCAGTAGCCGTATACCGATTCCGCCCGCTGGTTGATTTCATCGCGCAGGTCGCGACTGAAACCCGTGGTCCGCCTCCTCCTCCAGTATATGAGGTACTTGGCCCAGCCGGCAATGTTGTGAGGAGACCTGCCCATGAACCGAAGCTGGATAGCTTCAGCGACAATGCGTCGTCTCATATCCTCGGTGACCAGCGTGTGAGGACGCAAGCCCAGGAGGCGGAGACAGGCTGCCTGAAGTCGCGCTTCGGCGACGTAACCGAAGAGATAGACCGCTCCCACCAACCGGCCCTTCTCTTGAAGCACGATCGCATCGCTGAGGCGCCACGTCGCGGCGGACTCGAGCTTCGAGATGGTGTCGAGACCAAGACGCTTTGCGAGGCGGGGGATCACTGTGTCGTCCCTCGATAGATTCTAATCGCCCGTGCGCGTTGTTTCATCCTTCGGATGAGCACACCTGGAAGGGCCGCCCATGCTAATTTGCATGGTCAAGGGTGAAGGACTCCACATCGCCATCAGGTGTGTACGTGATCTTCTTGATTGGCACGCGGCGCGATTGCGCGTCATCAACTTGTTGTTCGAGTTTCTCTCCGAGAAGTTTAAAAGCACGACTCAGAAACCAAGTCAAACATGTGGTTTCATACCACGCTTCCTGCGCGTGTACTTTGAATTCTTCGATGCTGAATTCCTTCGATGAGGATCCAGATATGAACGCGGAAAGCTGCTCGTCATATTGACGCATTGCGCTCATGATCTGATGTACTTGCTTAGCTCGAGCAGCCAGCAGTGAAGTAAGTTTTGCCCGTCCAGCTCCGTCGAAGTCCATGAGTGAATTGTAAACAAGTCTCACTACGATTTGGTCAAGATTGGACTCAGGACGTACAGGATCCCCACATTCACTCGGCATGACGGTTCACCTTCAACGAACATAAGCGATGCGCCGCTGATCTTTCGTGAACGCAATGGACGTCGCTAAAACCGAGAGCACCATCCCAAGAAAGCACGACATCTCAACCACAATCATACCACGCCCGCGCTCCCCGTCGCGATCGGCTCGCTCACATACTCGCGCGGGTCGGTGACGTGGCCGGTGAGGGCGCTGGCGGCGACGGTTAGCGGAGACGCGAGGTAGACGCCGGCGCGGCGGTCGCCCATGCGGCCGGGGAAGTTGCGGTTGGTGGTGCTGATGCAGATGAGCGGCTCGTTGAGCCGGCCGAAGGTGTCGATGGGGCCGCCCAGGCAGGCGGCGCAGCCGCTGGCGCCCATCTGGCATCCGGCATCGGTGAGTATCTCGTGCACGGACTTCTCTCCGGGGGCTTTGGCTTCTCCTGAGAGGTTCAGGCGCAGCATGTCGGCGTGCACCTCCGTCGAGCCGGGCACGACGTAGGTGGGGACCTTGACCTGCTGGCCGCGGAGGATGCTGGCGGCGAAGATCATGTCGGTGATTTTCCCACCGGTGCAGGAGCCGATGTAGGCGCGGTCGATCTTCACGTCGCGGCAGTTGTGGGCAGTGTCGCGATTATCCGGCGAATGGGGCTTGGCGACGAGCGGCTCCAGGAGGGACAAGTCCCACTCGTGCTCGAAGTAATACTCGGCGCCGGGGTCGTCGGTATACACCTGCCACCGCGGGACGTTCGAGCGGGCACGGACGTAGGCGAGCGTCTTTTCATCCACGTCGCACACGCCGTTCTTGCCGCCGCCTTCGATGGCCATGTTGGTGAGCGTCATGCGGTCTTCGAGCGTGAGGCTGGCGATGCCCTCGCCCGCGAAGTACATGGTGCGATACGTGGCCCCGCTCACGCTGATCTCGCCGATGACGGCGAGGATGAGGTCCTTGGCGGTCAGGTACGGCGGGATCTGGCCGTGGAAGACGAACTTCATGGTGGCCGGCACCTTGAGCCAGGTCTTGCCGGTGCCGAGCGTGAAGGCGGCATCAGTGTTGCCGACGCCGGTGGCGAAGCCGCCGAATGCGCCGGCGGTGCAGGTGTGGCTGTCGGTGCCGAGCAGGATCTCGCCCGGCCGGACGTGGCCCTCCTCGGGCAGGGCCTTGTGGCATACCCCTTTATAGTTCGTTTTGGTGGGATCCTTGTAGGGGCTGGGCATGCCCTCGCCCTGGAGGAAGTCGGGGTCGTAGTAGTACTTGATGCCCTGCTCCTTGACGAAATCGCGGAGGATCTGCACGTTGCGGTGGGCCATTTTATCGGCCGTGAAGATGTAGTGGTCGGGGATGATGACCACCTTGTCGGGATCCCACACGCGGGCGCTGGGGCCGAACTGCTCCTTGAAGATGCCGATGGTGCCCGGCCCGCAGACGTCATGCGTCATCAGCACGTCCACGTCCACCCAGATGTTCTCGCCCGGCTGGACCGACCGCCGACCGGCATGGGCGGCCAGGATCTTCTCGGTGATCGTCATTCCCATCGTGGGGTTCCTCTTTAGTCTGTGCCCGACTCGAAGTTCTTCATTGTAGCGGATAACGGCGGGGTGGGACAACGCGGCGCGGGATTAAACCCAGCCCAGCCGCTATAATTCACGACGGAGAGAGAGTGGAGGTGCCTTGGACTCGCCCGATTCTTTAGCCGTTCATTCCCGAACGGTATGGCCATTCTTCAGCACACCGCTGCGCGTGTTCCTGGCGGTGATGGGGCCGGTCATGCTTATCATGATCGCGGCGGCGATTCTGCCGGGGATGACGCGCGGCATCCGCATCTCTGCGGCGATGGTGGCGGCTGTTTCACTGTACGCACTCCATCGCGGCTATCGGCACCGCATCGAGGTGACGCGGGAAGCCATCACCTATCGCAGCCCGGCACGTCGCTTCACGATCGCCTGGCGCGACGTTCGGCTCATCGGCCGATATACGCCGCCTGACCGCAACTCGACCTCGCAGTATGTCTACATCACGCGTCTGGACCGGCCGCCGGTGGAACGCCGGCAGATCGATGAAAATACAATACAGCTCCAGGATCGGCCCGGCCTGTTGGAGACGCTCCAATCTTACCGATCGGCGGCCGGTAGACAGTAGCTCAGTTCATTTCCATCCCACTCACGATCCGGCCGAGACAGGGCCGCAGGGAACCGGTACAATCCGCAGCCACGCGGGAACCGGAAGCGGCATGCACATGTCCGGCCGGATACTCGCACATACCACATCATCTGATGGAAGGAGAAAGACCGTGGCAGAAAACACTGAGAAGAGCCGGCGTGAATTTTTGAGAACGTCCGCGCAAGTGGCGGCGGTAGCGGGTTGGGCGGCAGCGGCGGGTTGCGCAGCCCCCGGTGGACATCCAATTTCCGTGCCGATGGGTCCGACGCCGCCTACGTTCAAGGCCGACCAGAAGATCCGGATCGGTCTGATCGGCATCGGCGGTAGAGGCGGCGGTCTGCTCGATTGTGTGCTGGCACAAAAGGACGTCACCATCAAGGCCATCGCCGATATCAACGAAGCCAATCGCAACAAGGCCCTCGAAAAGATCAAGAAAAAACTCAACGAGACGCCGGACGTCTACACCGGTTCCGAGGATTACAAGAACAAGCTGCTGCCCCGCAGCGACATTGACGCGGTGGTGCTGGCCACGCCGTGCTATCTGCACGGGCCGATGTACCTGGAGTGCTTCAGGGCTGGCAAACACTTCTACGGTGAAAAGCCCATGTGCATCCAGGCGAATGAGGCCGACGCGCTGGTCGAAGCCCAGAAGAGGAACCCGAGCCTGGTGGCGCAGATCGGCTTCCAGCGCCGGGCGGGCGTCCGCTATCAGAAAGCCATTCAGATGATCCACGACGGAGTGATCGGCGATCCCATCGATGGCCGGGGCGCGTGGAACAACTCGTGGGGACCGATCGGCAAGCCGAATGAAGGCGATCGCATCTGGCTCGGACGCCGGGCCAAGAGCGGCGACTGGATGCTCGAGCAGGCCTGCCATACCTGGGACGTGCTCTGCTGGGTCGCCGGTGCCGTGCCGATCGCCGCGTCCGGCATCGGACGACGCGACCTGTTCAAGGACATGGACCCGCAGCGCGACGTGACCGATTTCTATTTCGCCCACCTGGAGTTTCCCAACGGCTTCACCGTGGATTTCGAGCACAGTTGGATCTGCCCGAACAAGGACGATGGCAAATTCACCGGCGTGTTCGAGCGGGTGGCCGGCAAAAAGGGCGGCATCGCCCTGGAAGAAGGAAAGATCTACCCGCGTGACGAAAAGGCGGAAGTGATCCAGATCGAGGGGGGGGCGGGCGACCGGACGCAACCGTCCGTCGATGCGTTCTTCAACTGTCTACGCACCGGCTCGAAGCCGCCAAGCGGCGTGATCAACGGCCGCATGGCCACGCTGACCGGGCTACTGGTGCGTAAGGCGGTGGACGAGCGACGCTGGGTGAAGATGAGCGAGATTGTTTAATCACGCGTAGCTGTGCAGGCCGGTGATGAAGAAATTCACCACGATCCAGTTGAACAGCATGACCGAGCAGCCGATCACCGCCAGCACCGCCGTCCACAGCGCCTTGTCCTGCACCTTGATCCGCACGTGAACCAGGATCAGGAAGATGATCCACGTGTTGAGGGCGAACACCTCTTTCGGGTCCCAGCCCCACGGCCGGCCCCACGAATGATCCGCCCACACCGCGCCCATGATGATGCCGGTCCACAGCGTGATGAAGAACAGCTCCAGCAGCAGCATCGTCGCCCCGTCGAGCACCTTGCCCAGGCCCTGGTGATCGCCGTCTGCCGGTCGTTTCGGCTCCTGCCGCTCCGGCTTTTTGTCGGGGTCCGGCGGAACGCGCCCCCCGCCGCTGACCATCCCGGCCACGCCCAGCGGAAGCCCTTCCCACACCGACAGCGACTGCGATGCGAAGCCGCTGCCCAGCACCACCCGCAGCAGCATGCACAGCAGCGTCACCGCGATGATGAGCACGAACGGTATCCACGCCGGCATCACCATCATCAGCCCGATGCCGGGAATGATGCCGATCAGCGGAATGATCGCCGTCGGGATCAGCATCGACAGCCATAGCGCCGACGTCGGCCGCGTCAGCAGCCGCCCGACCACATACATGCCCGCCGTCACATACGCGATGCCGATCAGCGCGTAGCTGGCGATGATCATGTTGGTGTGAATGTAGAGCCAAACGTCATTGAGCACCGGCATGCGGTTGCTGATATCACTGTCCAGCTTGATGGTCATGAAGTTGCCGCACATCAGCGCCGCCATCGCGACAACGGACGCTCCCAGCAGCGGCAGGCCGTTCGGCGAGAACCGCCGCGCACCCGCCATCGAGATGAGCATCATCATCCCGACAGCGAACAGGATCAGCCCTACCGTCGGCACCGGCCCCCACTCCTGCCACGAATGGAATGCCACCCCGCGGATCGTCAGCGACAACACAAACGTCACAAAACCCACGACGACGGCAACCATCGCTGCCCGCCACGCCGGCTTCTTGTTCGTGAACTTCGGCCCCAGCTCATAAAAAATCGCCACCAGGCAACCGAACCACGCCGCCGCCGTCACCGCCTCGAACATGTTCGAATTCGGAATCCGGCCCGCCAGATACCAGCGAATACCAGAAGCGACCGTATGCAAGCTGAACGCCAGGGCGAACAAGCCCAGCCCGGCCAGCCGCGCCCGCGGCCAGCGATAAACAACCGCCATCATCAGAAACACGACGCCGACCAGGTAGAACCACCACGTCCACGTCATTTTGTTGTACTGGTAATACCAGTGCTCCAGCGCCAGCTTCTTCTGCGGCGGATAAACTTGCGGCCCGATACCCGGCAGCTCCGCCGCCAGCGCATTGAGCGCGATCGTGGCAGCAGCGGCATCCCCCGCCCGCCATGCCATGCCGGCGGCACTCCACAGTTTCGCCAGCTCCTGCTGCCGCTCGGGCAGCATGCCCTCAATCGCTTGGGCCTTGCCCATGCCGGCATGCACGTCGTCATCGGGCGTGCTCTTGCTGAGCGCCTCCACTGAGTACCAGCGGTCCGCCGCCGACGTGCTCAGCGGCGGCGGGATCACGCGCATCGTCTCCTGCAACGACGAAGCGCTGGTGAGCGTCGCCGCCTGGACGAGATTATCCACCTCCTTGGCCGACCGCATCACGTCGGTCCGCAGCTCCAACAGCTTCGCCTTCACCGCCGGCGTCTGGAGAAACCGCATGGAGACCAGCCCATCCTTCAGGATGGCGTTAAGCTCGCTCTTTTCGACCGTCCCCACCACCGCCAGCGTCAGGGCCTCGCGAATCGGCTTCTTCTTGATGTAAATGACGCGGATGTCGCGGTATGCGTGCGGATCAAACATCATGTCCAGATAGGTGAACACCGGATCCTGTTTGACCACTTCGCCGGACGCGATCTGTTTCTCGAAATGCGTGCTGCCGGTGATCTGCCGAACGACCTCCCGCGCCATCGTATCAAACGTCTTGAACCGCCCGTCGTTCTGAAGCGCGATGAGCCGAATGTTCTCGAGGTTCACTTTTTGCGCAAAAGTAGCATCCGGTTTGGGAGCAGGCGCACTGTCCGCACCCCAGACGACAGCCGCCGCGATTGAGAGCAACAATCCACCAGAGACGCCGAGCACGGCTCGCCTCTTCACGACAGGATCACGCATGGCTCACCTCCGCCTGCTGAGGGCGTCCGCGGCTCCCGGACCCCGACAATTGTTCGTTCTTCTTCTTCGCCCCAGCGAGCGCCCGCTGCTTGCGCCGACGAATGATCGCCGGCTTGAAATAGAACGCGTAGATCATTCCAGAGATCGAAATGCACACGCCCGCCAGCATCGCATGCACCGCCCGCCGATTCCCCACGCCCAGCACCGTGTGCGCCTCGACCCCCGGGTCCCACTGCGCCTGAAAATACCACAGGTCCCCATGCTGCGCCGGCTTGTTCGATTTCACCTCCACCAGCGGCGACCATTCCCCACCCTCTTTGAACCGCAGCAGGCTGATGTAATCGCTGGCCCGATCGCCGCCTGGATACGTCTGCAACATAAACCGATCCAGCGCCACCGGCGACGGCAGCGGGTCCCGCCATCGCGAGTACAGCAGCCACAACTGCCGCCCGTCCGACAACCTCACGATGCGCGGCGAATAATTAAACCGCCCCGGCTGCGCCCGCTGATCGTCGAAGAACGCATACTGGCTGAACGGCAGCCACACGCTCTGAATGCGCTGGCCGTCGTTCACTTCGAGCCGCACCAGCGACGTGGACTTGCCCACGTCCTGAAGCGACTGCCGCTGGCCGGGAGGCACAATCGCCGGCCGCGTCTCCAGACGCGCGTGCGGCAGAACCTCCTCAACGGTCATCCCCACTTCTTCCGTAAGCTTCAGCGCCTCGCCCAATTTCGCCTGCGCGTGCTGAAACGTCCCGCTCACGCGACTCAGCACGACGTCCAGCGCGTCGTCGGCGTCGGGCCCCGCGACCACCAGCAGCCGCTGAGGGGAGGGACTTAGATATTCAAACTTGATATCCGCATCTGAGTTCTGCGGCAGCGGTTTGAGGTTTTCATCAATGTCGCGGCCGCCGTTCTTCTCGTCAGCGAGCACCACACGATCGAACTTGGCCTCGCCCTTTTTGACGCGAAGCAGCGCGATGGCCGGGCTGGTTCCGCCAAGCAGTCCCTCCGGGAAAAGCTCGCGCACCTCGACGCGATAATCCGTACCCTCGATCGCCATCGGCTCAGGCTGCCGATACAACGCGCTCATCTCGATCTTGCGATCGATCTTCTTCGAAGCGACCTGCACGGCGATCTGCGGCCGCGGCTGCTTCAACAGTTCCGCCCGCTGTTCCGCCGAAGCCGCCCACACGAACTCCGCCGAAAGATCCTGCCCGAGCGATTGCCTCCGCCGATCCGCCGACAACGCCAGCAGCTCGTACGTCTCCTCCCCCTGCTCCGTCGCCAGCCGAACCCGAACGTACGGGTTCAGCGTCGTCCCGCTCTCGACCCACCGCGAATCGAGATTCGCATACGGCAGATAATCGGTAATCCGATAATCGAGCTTCCCGACGGCCCCGGCGTCGGCGGGCATCTCCGGTTTCAGATCCAGCGCCGCCCGCACCGGCGGGAACGCCGCCCCCGGCACCTGCCACAGCTCGTCCCGATGCATCAGACGCTCGTAATAATGCGGTAGGTGGCTGAACCGGATCTGCGTCCATTCGTCCTCCGGAGAAAAGCGGGCATAGATCGCGCCCGTACTCCGCACCGGCGGCGAGTGCGCGTAATAGAAATAGTTTGCGGGGTCGGTGTCCAAATGGATCTGAAGGTCCTTGTCCAGCAACTGCTCCTTGCCGCCGGTCAGCTTCTTGACCCGCTGCATCCCCTCCTTGCCGCTCACCACATCCTCGGTCAGCTTCGGATAACCCACCAGCAGGATCCGCGTGAAGTTCTGCCCGCCCGCCATCGACTGCACGTTCAACCAGATCGCCTGCGTGGATTTGCCTTTCAGCCCCTCGGTCTGAAGCGGAAAGCTCGGGATGATCTGATCGACCTTGATGTGATACAGACCGGCGTCGATCGACGCCTCCGGCCGGATCACCATCGACACCGGCTGAGTCATCCCCGGCGCCAGGATCAGGGCCCGCGACTGGAACACCACCGCGTCGCCCTCGACCTTGGTGCCGAAATAGATCATGCTCGAAACCGCCAGGGTGATGATGCCCGTGTGGATCGTCCACACGCCGGCGTTCACGATCGTGAGCGGAATCTTGCGAATCGTGACCAGGATCAGCGCCAGGCAGAGCAGCCCAATCTGAAGCTGGAACGGCCACCAGCAGAACCATTCCATCTCGGATTTGTCGAACCGCAGGAACTCCAGACCCAGCCAGTCGGCCATCGCCCCCTGCCGGATGAGCGGTACGGCCGACCCGATCGAGCTGTAGATGAAGATCACCACCAGCATGGTCACGCCGAACCAGATGTTGCCGATGGTATCGAGGATGCGCGTCAGCCCGTTGCCCTTCTGATGTGCCGAAGCCGATACGAGTTGAGGACTCATTCAGATCTCACGTGAAGGCGGTGTTGAACATACCCCAGGGGAACGAAGCCCTGCGGCAATCCGTGCATTATACGGACAGAGACAAAAAAAGGCGTGCAAAGCAGGTAGCTGCGTGAGAGGCGGCGGTTTAGCAGCCTGTGGCAGAAGTGCGGCGGAGCGCTGTGTCACGGGCATCTGGCCCGTGAAAACACGGCAGTACCCCCCTTGGACCCCCGCGGGCACTACCTGCTGCGAACCAACCTGACCGGGACAGGCCCGGACACACTGTGGAAAAGGTACATTCAGCTCACCTCACCGAAGCCGGGTGGGCGTTCCGCATCTCGAAGCACCAGCCGGAGATCCGTACCTTGGGCGTGTGGTGAACCTCCAGTTTTTCGGCGAGCCGTCGCGCACCCCAACTGACCCATTACCATCCCGCGTGCTTTTTACTATTGCTCCTTGATGCGGCTATAATGTGCCTCGGTGCGGCCTGCCGCACTGCTCACAGAGCAGTGGCACACACAGTCTCCGGCCGCGCGGGAGATCGACCTTGGCTTCTGTTTGCTTCTATTTTCAGGTTCATCAGCCGTACCGGCTGCGGCGGTACAGCGTTTTTGACACCGATCACAACTATTTCGACGACTATAAAAACGGCGAAATCTGCCGGAAAGTGGCCCATAAATGCTATCTGCCGGCCAACCGGCTGATTCTCGATCTGATCAAGCAGTACGAAGGCCGTTTCCGCGTGGCCTACTCGCTGACCGGCGTGATCATGGATCAATTCCGCCAGTATTCGCCGGAGGTGCTGGAGACATTTCAGCAGCTCGCGCAGACCGGCTGCGTCGAGTTTCTGGCTGAGACGTACTACCACTCGCTCAGTTTTCTCTACTCGCGGCAGGAATTCACCGAGCAGGTCCGGCTGCACCAGCAGAAGATCGAGGAGCTGTTCGGGCAGCGATCGACCATTTTTCGCGATACCGAGCTGATTTACAACAACGATCTGGCCCATTTCATCGAGGGCATGGAGGGTTTCAAGGGGATTATCTGCGAAGGGGCCGACCATCTGCTCGGGTATCGCTCGCCGAATTATCTTTACCGGGCCCCGAATGCCAGGCAACTCGTCGTGCTGCTGAAGAATTATCGCCTGAGCGACGATATTGCGTTCCGCTTCTCGAATCGCGGTTGGGCGGAGTGGCCGCTGACGGCGGAGAAATTCGCGCGATGGGTCAACCAGGTCAACGGGAACGGCTACACGGTCAACCTGTTCATGGATTACGAGACGCTGGGCGAGCACCAGTGGGCGGATACCGGGATTTTTGATTTCCTGCGGCACCTGCCCGGCGAGGTCCTGAGACACCCGGATAATGACTTCAAAACGCCATCCGAGGTGATCGCGGCGTACCCGGTTTCGGGCGAATATGATGTGCCGAACATGATCAGTTGGGCGGATACGGAGCGGGACCTTTCGGCGTGGCTGGGCAATGCCATGCAGTCGAACGCGCTGCACGAGCTTTACCGGCTGGAGCCGGAGATCAAGGCCACCAACGACCCGCAACTGCTGCACGACTGGCGGCGGATGCAGACCAGCGATCATTTCTACTATATGTGCGTCAAGTATTTCGCCGACGGGGACGTACACAAGTACTTTAACCCGTACGAATCGCCTTATGATTCTTATATAAATTTTATGAATGTTCTGGATAACCTGCGCGTGCGGGCCCGGGGTGAACGCGGGCAAACCGGACGACCGCTCATGGGTCATCGTGTCGCCGCCCGGTGACGATTTATCGTCACATGCTTGGGCTGGCTAAGAGGGTGTGTGAGAAGTGCGTGTGGATCGGTTCTCCGTAGCGGCCGGGCTCCGTACCGGCCGTCCACGCTGAAAACCGGCCGGTACGGAGCCCGGCCGCTACCATCGCCCCACAGCGGAAGGTTTTCCGCAATATTTCCATCCAAAAGCGCTATTGCGGGTTGGAATATCAGGCGATAAAGAGAAGCGGAACCTTCTGCGGGCGGCACGCTCTTTCATCCTGAGTGCCGGCGCGAAAATGTGGGTATCGGGTCGAGTCAGGCATATGGCGCATGATCGCAACTGCGGAAATGACAACAGCGGACGCTTTCCCGCAGGTCCAAAAAAAAATGGAAAACAGGGTTGACAAGGGTTGGCACGTCCGTATTATTGTCGCGATAGACATGAGCTTGCCCAGGCTCCGGCGAGTTCACCAGGCGCGGGTTAATGCCGGTCTTTGGCGCGGATCGCATTGACGGGAGCGTAACAAATCCTAAGAAAACGTTAATTGGAGTGCCGATGAAAGGCCATTGAGCCGGCACATTCGGCACGAGCCGGTCGTTTTTGACAATTTCCAGACGAGTAGGCCCACCGGCGACGGATCGTGGGTGGGTAGAAGTGTTTACGAAACGGGCGTAGTCGGTTCACTGAGGCATCGGCACAGCATTGGCCGTCTTCAAAACCAGATCAGTTCGCATCCGCTTGCCCGGCCAGGCCAGGGTCGCACGATCCCGCGAGCCAGTGGGCACAGGCGGAATCGGGGTATCCGATCGATCGGCCAGTCGAACGGCCGATGGCTCGGGGATCCCGACTGATCGGACGGTCAACTTGCTGCACCAGTGTATACGGCTGGACGCGGGTCCAGATGCAGGGTCTCAGCGCAATCCACGGACATAAGACGCCGAAACTTCTTTTTACTGGAGGCCATCAGAATGTCAGGTTTCAACAGAGTGAACTTCAACAGGGGGCGCATGATCATCCTGCAGGGCTGCATGGGATTGATCGCCGCGTTCATGCTCGGGACCGGCTGTCCTTTCGCCGATGCCGATGGCGATGGGGTGGCTGACACCAGCGACAACTGCGTAAACGTCGCCAACGCGAATCAGGCGAATACCGACGGCGATGCGCTCGGCGATGCCTGCGACAACTGCCCGGATGTTGCCAACGACGATCAGGCCAACGCGGATAATGACAGTGCGGGCGACGCCTGCGACCTCTGTTCGACCGACCCGAACAAGACGCGGCCCGGCGCGTGCGGGTGCGGTGTGGCCGACACGGACAGCGACGGCGATGGCAAACCCAACTGCAATGACAATTGTACGACGGTGGCCAACGCCGATCAGGCGGACGCCAACGGCAACGGCGTGGGTACGGCGTGCGAACCGGCTGTTTCCGCGAGCGCCGGCGCCGACGCGACAGTTGAAGTCGGCCAGGTGGTTGCCCTCAATGGTTCGGGCACCGGTGAGGCGCCGCTGACGTTCTCGTGGGTACAGACGAGTGGTCCGGCTCAGACGCTTGGCGGAGCAGACAGTTCGACTGCTTCCGTCACCGGCGTCACGGCGGGCGCGGCGGAATTCCAGTTGACCGTGACCGACACCGCCGGACGGACGGCGACGGACGCGGTGACGGTCACAGTGACGCCGGGCGCGAGCTCGCTGGTGTTCACCACCGGGACCGACAATCTGACCGGTACGGCGAATGCTGACACGTTCAGCGCGTTCCTGGCTCCCGGCAGTCTCCAGACGCTGAACACAGGGGACATTGCGGATGGGCTCGGCGGAGCGGACGTGCTGAACGGCATTATGAATGAGGATGCCCGGCCGAACCTCGCCGGCATTGAGACGATCAACCTCACCGCGGTCGATGGTAGCCAGACGTTGAACGCCAGTAACATCACCGGCGCCACAACCATCAACTCCGTCGATTCAGAGGACGGCCTCACCGTGGAAAATCTGGCCGCGCTGATGAACGGCGGGCTGATCAACCCTGATGCGAGCGAGTTTCTGGAGTTCATCTTCGACGCCGCTGCGGTCGCCGGGACCTCCGACAGCATCACGCTGACAGTAGAGAGGGTGACAGCAGCGGGCAGTGACTTTGACTCCAGCGGGATCGAGACGCTCGCGATCATTTCCAATGGCAGCGAGGACAACATCCTGACTGTTGACCTCGGTGCGGACCTGAAGACCATCAACGTGAGCGGGGCCGCCGCTCTGGACTTGGGCGACCTCGGTGTCGACACTCCGAACGTGAAGACGCTGAATGCCAGCGCCGCCACAGGGGCCGTGAAGGCGACGGCGGCGGACACTGACTTCACGTTCACGGGCGGCTCCGGGGATGATCGAATCGCGTTCAATGCCGGTCAGTTCGACGACAACGATTCGGTCGATGGCGGTGCGCCCACATCCAGCGACACTCTGGCGATTGGTGATACCTCGGTGCAGAATGGTGATATTGTCGCGGACGCAATCACTGCTGCAACCGGTATCGAGATTCTGGAGCTGACCGACGGCGGTGGTGGCCTTATCGATGTGGATGCTGATGAAGTGGGTAGCATCGCCCGGTTCCTGTTCTCAGGTGGCGGCGGGGGTGATGTTGCCGTCGAAAAGCAGGATGATGCCGATACGTTCACCATCAGCGCCGATCGCGGCGAGCTGATCGTCACGCCGAAAACGGACGACTTCAGCAACACCCTGAACGTAACGCTGGACGGTGATACCGCTACGGTCACGTTGGGTACGGGTATCACGGCCACCGATTTCGAGTTCGTGAATCTCACCTCTGATGGCACTGACGGTAACGATGCTGGCACGGTTGACTTCTTTGCGTCTGGGGCATCTATACTGACGATCACCGGGACGGCAGATCTGACGGTTGCGATAGCCAACCAAGCCACCGTCACGGCGACCGCTTTCGGCGGAAAGCTGGAAGTCACGGGTTCGGGTGATAATGATACGATCACCGGCTCGCCGCAGGCTGACACGATCGACGGGGGCGCCGGTGCGGATACCAGCGATGGCGGCGCAGGCAAGGACACCTATGTTGCTGAAGCTCCGGGGGCTGGCACCGGCAACTCCAGCGACGTGTCGGCGGATCTGGACAAGATCGTGTTCGTGGCCTCGCAGGGTGATATCATCGATCTGGTCACCAACGGTTGGGCAACCCCCACCGAGGCGGATCTGGATGCCGAGGGCAATACGGTGACGAACGTGGGCGCCGCGGCCGGTGCCGATCTGGCTACCGCTCTGGCCACCGCTACGGTGACCGACGCTCTCGATGCCGCCGGCGACATCGTGACGTTCACAAACGGCGGGAAGACCTATCTCGTGATTGAAGACGGCACAAATGTGAACGCCTTCAACGTGGCTGAAGATTACATCGTCATCCTCAGCACCGGGAGCGATCTCACCGGGTTCGGTGATGCGAACATTACCGGCACTCCGTAACAGTAGCGTAGGGTGGGTCATGACCCACCTTACGGATTTGTGAGGTAATCGGGAGCCCGGCTGATTGGTCAGTCGGGCTCTCTTCTTTGGCTAAGTAGGGTGGGTCGCGACCCACCTTTTCCACGAGCGGATGTTGAACCACCCTACGGGATTTCGAGCATGTGGTTCTTGGTCAATCTTTTCATGGCTATCTGGTCGGGGGCGCCGCTGACTTCGGCGTGTCCGGTGGATTGGCGGGGGGTGCCGGCCAGGGAGGCGATCGCGCAGCTCGGCGCGCGTCTGAGCGTTGAATTCGTGGTGGACGATTCGGTGGATGCCAAGCAACTGGAGAAGGACATCCGCCTGTCGGCGTCGCACCTGACGGGCGAGCAGGCATTTCGCTGGGCGGCGCGGCTGGCCGGGCTGGAGGCCATTGAAGTGGAGGGGGCGATTCTGCTGATCTCGCCGCAGCGGGGTAAGGTGGGTCAAGACCCACCCTACGGCCTGGCAGGCGTGAGACATCGGCCGGCGGACGATCGGGCGGCGTGGGCCGCGCTGCGCGGCAAGCGGGCCGCGGTCGCGTGGAAGGATACGCCGCTCAGCCGGATCGGGAAGGACATCTCGGCGGGCTTTGGCGTCGATGCGATCTTTCATGAAGCGATCCTGGCCGAGCCGGTCCTGATCACGCTGGAACACCCGGACGTGGACCTGGAAGCGGTGTGCCGGACACTGTCCAACCAAACGGCGGCGACAGCGGAGTACCTGGACGGTGCGATCTGGATCCACCCGGCGAGTTCTGCCGGGGACAAGCCGCCGGATTCCATGCCCGCCCTCCTGCCTGACCATCCTGACTCGACGGGGGGGGGGCAGGGCCAACCCGGCAGGGTGGGACTTGACCCACCCTACTACTATCCCGGCCGATCGGCGGCTGGAAACGGCCGTCCACGTGGATCGCTCGATCCAGAGCTGGTCGGAGCTGTCAAAGTATCTGGCTGGTGCGAGCGGTGCGGCCTGCCCTGTTGATGTGCGGCCGGGGGCGGCTTATCCGATAATGGAAGCTAAAGGCCGTCTGGCAGACATCTTGGAAGCGATGCGACTGCTGGGGTTGGCGACCTGGAGTTATGACCCCGCTGACCCCGCGGCGGGCGGCCCCACCCTGAGAATTCACATCCAGAGCGGGAGTTGAGCTTTTTTATAAAATCATCACGCCGACGCCAAAAATCGCTTGACGGGGGCGGTTTGAGGTATACACTTTCCGCGGACATAGGGGATAAATTCTTCAGCAGGAGAGATTTATCATGCGAGAAGCCATGACTGACAGCGACCGGCGGAGCGACGAACTCATACGGGTTCGCAAGTCGGAACTCGACGTGGGCGTCGAGACGAGCGTCCCGGCGGCGGCCCCGGCAGCGTTGCCGAGGTGGTATGAGTACACTGAGCAGCAACAGGTGCTCATCCTCAATGCTCGGGACCCCGATGAAGAGGAGGATGAGGAGGAATTCGACTACTTTGCCGATGATGAAGAGGAGGAGGACGAACTCGAGGAGGACGAGGACCTCGACGAGGAGTTCGACGAGGAAGAAGAGGAAGACGACGACGAGGAGGAAGAGGACTTTTGAGCGGTATTTTCTCACGACTCTTCTGAAAGCAGGGTTTTGCTGTGCCCAGTGATCATTCAGGCCCGGAGCGGCGGCAAGTCGAGCGACGCGGGGTGGTCGATCGCCGGGAGGATCTTGATCGGCGTCGCGGCCCGGGGCGCCGGCGGAGCGATACACGCCGCCAGGCGGAAGAGGGGGAGATGTCGGATGAATTGCTTGATTTCGTTATGGCGATCGACAATTACAAAAGAGTGAACAGCCGCCCGTTTCCCTCGTGGAGCGAGGTTTTCGAGGTGATCCGGTACCTGGGGTACCGCCGTGTCGCCGACCGCGGGGAGCATATCGACCGGCCGGCGAACACCTAAGATTCACCACGGAGACACGGAGACACGGAGAAGAATTGCGAATCGCGGATTTCCGATTGCGGATTGTTTCGCAGTGTCGAAATCTCAAATCTGAAATTGGAAATCTGAAATCATTCCCCCGGAGTATCGAGGTGGATTCAGCCGACCAGGTCGTTTTTGTTCTTCAGCTCATCCTGGCGCTTGGGCCGCTGGCGCTCTATTTTCTCGCCCTGGGTCTGGTCAACAGTCAATCACATCCCTGCCTGATCAACGCGCGGGTGGATTTTGTTTTGCTTGCCGTTGCATTTCTGCCGGTCATGATAGGGCCGATGTTACTGCTCATCGAGCACGGCCACGCGCTGATCGCGGCCGGCGTGGTGGCCGGGATGGCGGCGTTGTTCCGGGCGCTGCTTCCGGCGCGCCGGGGAGCGTGGGTCATCTACAACGTCAGTCGCGAACAATGCCGTGTACTGATGGAGCGGGCTTGCCGACGATTGAACTGGTCGGTCACGGTAGCTGACGATCAAATACGGGTATCGCCGGTGCATCTGGTTATCACGCAGAGTGCGCTACCCTGGCTGCGGAATGTGGCGCTGCGGATCCGGTGCCTGGGCGGGGTCGGCGGCGAGGACGCGCAGGAACAGCTCATTGACGCTCTGGCGAGCGAAATTCAGCGCGAATCGATGCTGCCGTCGCCGATGGGAGCCAGTCTGGTGGTGATCGGGGCGGCGCTGCTGGGCATGCCGATGTGGTACCTGTTCCACCACATGGATGCGATTGTGGATGTGGTGCGGCAGATTCTGTTTGCGTGAGGAATGCCCGGGATCGCCCCCCTCGCGCTCACTTTCGTTCGCGGCTAAACGGCGGAAATTGAGCTTTCCAGGGGGATTTTCGAGCTTCCGTACGCTTGCAAGACGCCCCCGGTACGGTATAATTGTCTTGCCGAGTTGAAGGTGCGCAACCCTTTGCGCCACCGATGCCTGCGAAAGTCCACGCCCGACGGCCTCAAGATGGGTGCCCGCATGAACGATCATCCGCCTCCGACCCCGAATATTAATCCTGCTTCATTGTCCACGCCTGGTTTATCGCCGCAGATCGTGGTGATGACGCCGCCCGGCCGCCAGACCGTATGGTGGCTGATGACGATCCTGCTCGCCGTGATCGCGACCACGCTGCTGCTGAGATGGGACGATGCTTCCCTGGTGCGATCAGCCCAAGCGCAGTTACCCGGCGCGGGGAATGTGCCTTTGGCCGGCGCTCGCGGCATTTACGCATTCACCGGCCAGCTCACCAGCAAGAGCTACGGCCTGTTCATGGTGGATGTCGATAGCGGCACGATCTGGTGCTACGAGATGCAGCACGGGGCCAATAACGAGCCACAGATGAAGCTGGTGGCCGCGAGAAGCTGGATTTTCGACCGGTATTTGGAAGAATTCAATGTGGCTGATCCGATTCCCTCGGCGGTTAAGGCACTGGTCCAGCAGCAGCGGGTCAACGCAGCGGCAGCAAATGCCGTGGTGCCACCCAACGCTGCGAATCCGCCCGTGTTGCCCCAGAACCCGAAGCCGAAATAGAATGATAATGATGTGGTCTGGAGCCGCGGAAGCGAGCGGCTGGCCGCGTGGATCCGTAGAGCGTGTTTATGGCGAAAATGTATTACAACGTCGAAGAGGCGATGGCGAAGCTCGGTTGTTCCGAGGAGCAGTTCCGCGGGCTGGTCCGCACGGGCAAGCTGCGCGAGTTTCGCGATGCGGGCAAGTTGAACTACCGCGTCGAAGAAGTGGACAAGCTGGCGGGCCTCACGGGCGATAACGTGCTGGGGCACGACAGCGGCGAACTGGCGGTGGAGGACATCGCGGAGATCGCCCTGACGCCGGTGGATACGGACAGCGGTATTCTGCGCGCGCTATCGAGTTCGGGCAGCCTGCCGGGATTAAGCGGCACGGACGCCCCGATCGATCTCGGCGGCACGGATACCCTCAGCCTCAGTAGTACGGGCACCGCGGACCTGAAGCTCGACACCGGGACCGGCAGCGAGATCAACCTGGGAACCAAGGGCGGCACGAGCGAGTTGGACCTTTCGGGCAGCAAGAGCGACACGAGCGAACTGAACCTTTCGGGCAGCAAGAGCGGCACCAGCGAGTTAAATCTGGGGACCAAGAGCGGCAGCAAAAGCGGCAGCGGCAGCAGCCTCGAGTTTGAACTCGAAAAGAGCAAGAGCGGCACGCGTGGCGGCAGCACGGCCGAGCTTAAACTCGACGACACCGGCAGCGGCTCGCGGCCCGGCGTGGACGCGCTGAGCCTGGATGAAGTGGACAAAGACGCCGTCCAGGGGATGAAGAAGGACGACACGGTCATCACCAACATCGGGATCAGCGTTTTCGATGACGACGATCTTGAGATCGCGGCCGATCCGATGGCCAAGACGCTGATGACCGGCAGCGATGAGCACCTGGGGCTGGATGGGAGCGGCGGCGGGTCCGGCCTGTTGGACCTGACGCGCGAGAGCGACGACACCTCGCTGGGCGCCGAGCTGCTCGAAGGCATCGACATGGGCGACACGGCCGAGACGATGGCGCAGTCGGTCGACCCGGCGCCGCGTGCGGCAGACTCAGCAGGCGAGGAGCCGCTGGCCGTCGTGCCGGGATTGTCGCCGGCGGTGGGGGTTGTTCCCGTGCAGGTGGTGAGCGGTTATATTGAGCCGCTGTCGCCGGCCTTTACGGGGCTGCTGATTGCGGCGACCATTGTGCTGGCGCTGGCCGGCGCGATGAACATTGCCGTGGCCCTGGATGCGTGGCCGGGCTATCTGCAATTACTGGCGGATCAGTTCTGGTTTTTCCTTGGCGGAACGGTCCTGCTCGGCGGGCTTTGTTTTCTGGTAGGATGGTTCGTCGGCAAGCCCTCCACGCCGCGGCCGCCGAAAGCGGTGAAA
This sequence comes from uncultured Planctomycetales bacterium, assembly GCA_964384465.1. Taxonomy (GTDB): domain Bacteria; phylum Planctomycetota; class Phycisphaerae; order UBA1845; family PWPN01; genus CAYLLT01. Next base: position 56,630 of record CAYLLT010000022.1, read on the forward strand.
GATAAACCGGTGAAAGAAAAGCCGGTGAAGGAAAAGAAGGGCAAGGATAAAGGGAAAGCGGCCGTGGCGGCCGCGAAGGGATAAGGCAGTCGAGATTCAAGCGTTCGCCGCAATGGCGGAAGCGATCTTGGCCGGGTACTTGAAAGGCACGGATGTCAGAGAAGGCCTGGTGTTTCTGATCACGTCCTGTCGGACTTAACGGCGCGTTCCGACGGAGACGTGGAAAGCATCTCTGATCATCACCAGCACGTGGACGGAATAAACGGCTCGATCGGACTGGGCGGCGCGCTCGGCCGACCGGGTGCATGGTTTTCTCCGGCGCAGCACCGGAGATGCCCGATAGGATATTCGGGGAAATACGGTAAAGGAGAACCGCGATGAAGAGTTTCTGGATGATGGGTGGGCTGGCGATGGTGTTGTCGGCGGGGAATGTCGGCTGCTATCTGGACAAATTGCAGGCTGAGCAGCGGGCGAACCGCGTGCTCCAGGAGGACTTGGCGCGATCCAAGGCCGACCTCCAGGACGCCGAGGCGATGAACAAGCAGAAGGACACGTCGATTGACGGCCTGCGCAAGCAGTTGGCGTCCAAGGAGGAGCAAGCGAACAGCCAAAGCGCGGAAAACCAGAGTCTGCGCGAGGCGCTGAAGAAGGCGCAGGACATTCTCGAAGGGATGGCGGGCAAGGGCGCCGGCGAAGTGCACATCGTGCGCGGCCCGGCCCTGCCGCAGCCGCTGCACCAGGCGCTACAGGATCTCGCGGCCGCTCACCCGGATCTCATGGAATATGACGCGGCCCGCGGCGCGGTTCGTTGGAAGGCGGACCTGCTCTTCCCGCTGGGGAGCGATTCGCTGGCCAGTTCCGGCGAGGTGATGGAGGCGCTGAAGAAGTTCGCCGAGATCGTCTCATCGGAGAAAGCGAACGGCTTTGACGTGGTGGTGGTCGGCCACACGTGTAACACGCGGATCGCCAAAGCCGAAACGCGGGCCGAGCACAAGACCAACTGGCACCTGTCGGCGCATCGAGCCATCGCCATCATGAATCTGCTGTCCGAGCAGCAGGTGGCCATGACGCGGATGGGCGTGATGGGCTACGGCGAATACCGGCCGATCGCGGACAACACCAGTGCCGAGGGCAAAGCCAAGAACCGCCGCGTGGAGATCTTCCTGGTGCCGAAGGATTCGGTGCAGGCGGTCGGAATGGGCGGAGTCTACAAAGCCGAGGATCGGGGTCTGGCAGCTTTCGTGAAGCCGGCGGCGCTGCCCAAACCGGCCAAAGACGGGCGGTAAGATCCAATCGTTCCCACGTAAACTGTTTATTGACGCGTGCGGTGTCGTCACGCGCATTCGGGGTTTGGTTTTGCGAGGAAGGCGTAGAGCCGTCTCGTTAGCTTGTCGGCGTCTCTTAACTCGCATTCCCACAGCGTCAGCGCTTGCCAGCGGAGTCGTTTCAGCTCCCTCAGGTTGCGCTTGTTGCGAGCGACATTGCGCGTGCGCTTGTTCTCCCAGTAGCCGGCGTTCCTTACCGGCGCTCGCCGGGCGTGTCGGCAGGTGTGCATGTGCCAGAAGCATCCGTGTACGTTGATAATTTTATGGAGACGGGGCAGCACGATGTCAGGCGTGCTGGGCAGGTCTCGGCGATGCAATCGGAAGCGATATCCGAGCTGATGCACTAGCAGCCTGTGGCAGAAGTGCGGCGGAGCGCCGTGGCACGGGCATCTTGCCCG
>CAYLLT010000023.1:0-20249 GCA_964384465.1 uncultured Planctomycetales bacterium
GGTGGTTTTTGCCACCCGCCGGCGGGAAGTACGTTCAGTTTGATCAGAGCGACGGGTTTTGCGTCACCAACCCGTTGCTTGCGCTCCGGGCTCTGAAATACCGGTTCGCGCTATGGGTAGATGATTGAATCGGTCTGGCTGCGGGGCGTGCCCGAGCTGCCGCAGGCTGCAACTCCTGAGGAAACCGCAGTGCTTGGCGGCGTCCCCTTGACGTGCTGGTCGGAGGCATCATTGCTGGGCGCTACCACCCCCAGACCGTCGATTGAGCCCCAGGCGGTATAGATGTTATCCTGGGCCACGCCGACCGAAGGCTTCAGGTAAAACTCCGCGTGGGAGTCGGCAAAGAGGACGACCTGGCCCTCACCGTCGCCGACGCCGCCATGATTGGGTGAATTCCACCTGCGCCAGTCGTCCGGCCCGGAGGAGATGTTCGGCGCGCCCGCAACGCCCAAGCCAGGCGGCGCGGTCTTGCCCCCTTCGATCGCGGCGCCGTATGGGCCCTTGTCGGCGGCCAGGGCCATACGCGAGTCCCGGTCGGAGTTGGGCCGGCCGAGGTCGCCGTAGGGCACCTGGTAGCCGTAACTGCACATGGCCCAACTGTCCGGAACAGTGGTCTGGACGGTGACTTGGGGGACGCCGGCGGTGCTGTTATTGCTGCCGAAGTCCCAGTAGAGCTGCGGGTTGTCCTCGTTGTTCTTGTTATCTTCGCTGGACGGGCAGATGAACGAGGCCGGAGTGGACGCGCTGGTGCGGATCAGTGCCCAGAGGTTGCGGGTGGTGGTGAGGTTAGGGGCCGCCACACCATTACCTCTGCCAGCATCAATAAAGTATGCGTTGGCATCACCGTACGTGGCGTCCGTGGGCCTCCCGCGGGTCGGTGTATCGTGGCCAACTCCAAGAGTAGTGCTGGCGTAGATCGTGCCGGCAGTGCCGAACACGTCGCTCGGCTTATCGTACGGTGCGGCGCACGGCCAGTCTTCCGCGTTCTCGTTGCCGTAGGTATAGAACCCCTTGCCCATGCCGCTCACGTTGGCTGCGCAGACCGTCCGCTTGGAGAGTTCGCGGGCGCGGGCCAGACTGGGCAGCAGGATCGCAATCAGCAGGGCGATGATCGCGACCACGACCAGCAGCTCGATCAGCGTAAACGCCGGTGAGCCGCGGGCCCGTTTGGAACCTGGTACATACCTCATGATTGACCTCCCGTGCCTGGGGCACAACTGCGCGAGCGGAACAACCGTAGCGAAGACCATCGAACCACATCCGCGAACGAAACGGATTGATAATGACGGAATAAGGGCCGGGTGTTGTGGCGAACGATCCGGGAGATTTGAGATTTGATATCTCAAATTTGAGATTTGAAATCTCAACCTCGCACGGGCGAGACGCCCATGCCCTATTCACGGGCAGGATGCCCGTACCACAAACTACACCATTCACGGGCAGGATGCCCGTACCACAAACGACACCGGGCTTTTGCGTTCGCTGGACGCCGATCGACCTCCTTCACACCGGGTTTTTTATTACCCGCTTCGCATCTCCCGCCGCCTGAGGTAATCGGGCCGGCGGGAGGGTTCATGAATCACGGTTTCGACCGGCACCGGTTGCCGGTGAGACCGACCGATAACTTCTTTACCCTTTCGCCCACAAGTTTGAAATCGCACCGGCGAGACGCCGGCGCCACATTGTCTTGTAATTTCACGGGCGAGACGCCCGTGCCACAATGCCCGTGCCACGATGAAGACCGAGCTTGCTCGACCATGCGGAATCAGAGACGCGGAGGAACGCCGCCACCGTGCCGGCAGTTTCGCACCAACCTCGGATTCACCCGTTTGCAAACACCGTTCGGCTGGGATCATGCGAGCCGAATGCAACCGTGATTTATCCCGATGTGCCCGGAGAGGCGGGTTAGCCTCGTGCACATCCCTGGTTGGCTACGGGAAGGATGATCAAAGTCTGATGGATAATAGCGTATGGCTGAAGCCATTGGGTACAGGGCGGACTTGCCGCCGGATAATGGAAAGCTCACCGTAACCACCTAAATTAAACCATTGATCGGCGGGACTGTCAAGTCCCAGCCGAAAACCAAATTCCAAAAAAATGGCGAGGGACCGGTCGTATTCCGACCTTTTTCAAGCTGAGATGTAGTCGTGTTTGCGACAACAGATCGATGCCACACGATTTGACAAGTCAGGAGTCTGTTTGTGTGCCGCCAAAGGCCAACTGACGGTTCCGATAACGTGAGATGCCGCAGATCCGCCTTGAACCCGCTGCCGGGTTGTTGTATATTTAGAAGGCGTGAATTCAGACCGATTCATTTCATGGTACGTTTTTCTTTCCGTTCCGCGATCCTGTTCGGGCGGCCGGTGCCTCATTATCGATTGACGCGCAACAGAGCAAAAAACAAGGAGCGACAATGGCACCATCCATGGAAATTGAGAGTGCCGGTTTGAGCACGTGTCTGGCTCCGCCTCCGCCGGCGGGCGGCTTGAGTGAAGCCGCAATGGGGCTCGAATACAGCCCCGCCCGCCTCACGAAACGGACGCGGCAGCATCCGCGCCAAGAGATCCTCTCGCAAATGGAGTTGCTCGATGCCGGTCGCGGCTGGGCGGATGGGGGGCGGGTGATTCCGGGCGAATGCCATAACATCAGCGAGCGCGGCATGTATGGAACGGTCAGAGTGGGATTTGGGATGGCCATCGGGCAGGAGTATGTCTTCCGATTGAGCCTCAGTGAGCAGGGGCCGAACGCGGGCTCGCTTCAGACGATTGCACGAAAAGGCGTGGTGGTGCGTACGGAGCTGCTGCTGGGGGATGACGGCGATCGGGTGGGCATCGGCGTCCGCTGGTGCGGCCAGCGTGCGCGGGGGAGCTGCGATTAACGGAGCGTTCGGAAGCGGCTCCTGGGTATTGACCTTTTGCTTCTCGATGGCTCCTGTTAGTTCTCGCTCGCTCGGACGCTTGAAGCCCGCGGCGCCGCCGGTGATAGATTCCGAGCCGCCGCCTGGTGTGCTGCATTTCGCCCAGATCAACATCGTTTCAGAATGGAAAACAGTTATTGGACGTAGCACTTATCGGGGCCGATACGGCTTCTTGCCCCATATGGCGTAGCATCGGGAAACCGTCACTACATTTCGGAGCAACAATCCAGCACACCGTTTTGGAATTCATCTGTGACGCAACCCAATGGTGTGCATAATGTAGTGCTCCAGACTACCAGAAATGTTCAGTTAAAAACCTTCTCGCTTGACATAGACGAGAGAACTTGGGATATAATGATCCATTGATTTGGCAACGTGGGGTAATGGTCCCAAAGGAGGGGGGCATGTCTATAATGTTGGGCCATTGGTTGAACGAATCGGCCAAATTGTTGCCTCGTCAGCGGCGTGACTTCAGACGCGAAGCGACGACGGTTTCTATTTGGAAGTTTTGAGCGCTGTTCGAGGCTGGAAAACAGTCCTGACGAACAGGCGATCGGTGTTCCGAGACGCCGGCGCAGCACATCCCAAGTTGCAGACAGGGGGAAAGAGGAAAGGTCAGAGATACGGGATCTGTTCCAAGATTAAATTGATCCGCCTGTTATCGCCAGAACGGTTATCCTCTTCTTCACATTGTCCGGTCGGTTTAACGTCCGATCGGTGTGGGGGAGACGGAATAGCGTCCCGACCAGCGGGGCGGATGAGATCAGGGCAGCCGAGGGGGACGGAGTCCAGACGAGGCGATTTGTAAGTAATGCAGTTCTCGAAAAGAGGCAGCAGGGGAGCGAGTAAAGCGTGCAGAAATTGAACTGGTATGCGCGTCGTTTGCGTTCGATGTCGCCGGCGGAGCTCTGCTGGCGGACAAGAGATCGCGCGCGCCAGTATATCGATGGTCTTGCCGCAACGAGTCGTTCCCAACCGCTGGACATACGGAAGATTACCGGGGCCGGCGCGGCCGGCGGTGATATTCGGAACGTACGAAGAGAGGCGGTTTCCCCGGCACTGGGGGCACTGGAGAAGCGCGGGCTGTTTCCGCCCGAAAGCGCGCAATGGCGTACGGCGGCGATCGAACGGGCGGACCGTATTTGCGCCAACCGACTGACGCTTTTTGATTTGAAAGATCACGATCTGGGGCCGCAGATCAATTGGAATTACGAGTACAAGGCGCACAAAGCCGCCCCGATGCGATTCTCCCCGATGCTCGATTATCGGGATTACGCGACGACGGGTGACTGCAAGTTCGTTTGGGAGCCGAACCGGCACCAGCATCTGGTGGTTCTGGGACGGGCGTATCGGCTGACCCAGGATCGCAAGTATGCGGCGGCTCTGTCGCAGCTCGTGAGTTGGATCGACCAGTGTCCATTCGGCCTGGGTATGAACTGGCGCAGCCCGCTGGAGCTGGGCATCCGGCTCATTAACTGGGTGTGGGCCCTCGAACTGATTCGCCCGTCAGGCGTTCTGACTCCGAAAATCATGCAGCGGATCCTGGGCGCGGTTTACCGTCATCTGTGGGAAATCAGCCGCAAGTACTCGCGCTATTCCTCCGCGAACAATCACCGGATTGGCGAAGCCGCCGGCGTTTTCATCGGCAGCAGTTATTTCCACACGCTGAAGCGCGCCCGTCGCTGGCAGATCGAGAGCCGCCGCATTCTATTGAACGAAATCACTGCCCAAACGTATCCGGACGGCGGGACGCGCGAACAGGCGGTGGGTTATCACCTGTTCGTGACCGAGTTCTTCCTGCTGGCCGGTTTGACGGCCCGGCATCTGAATGATGATTTCCCGCCGGCGTACTGGGAGCGGCTGGAAAAGATGTTCGAGTTCGTGGCCGGCCTGGCCGAAGGCGGCGAGTCGTTGCCGATGTTCGGGGATGCGGATGACGGCTACGTGCTCGATCTGGGCGGATCGGACCGTGCCCGCGACCTGCTCGCGGTTGCCGCCGTGCTGTTCGGCCGGTCGGATTTCAAAGCGATCGCCCGCGGCGCCGGCGAACCTCTCTTCTGGCTGCTGGGGCAGACGGGTTTCAACCAGTTCCAGTCCCTGAAGCCGGCGTCGGAGCACGACTCCTCTCACGAGCTGCGTTCCAGGGCATTCGCGGAGAGCGGCTATTACCTGTTGCAACAGGGTCACCGGGAAAGCGACGATCGCATCAGCGTTACATTCGATTGCGGCGAACTGGGTTTTGGTCCGATCGCCGCGCACGGTCACGCGGATGCGCTCAGTTTCACGCTGCGAGCCGGCGGCAAGGACGTGCTGGTCGATCCCGGAACGTACGACTATTTCACCTACCCGCGATGGCGCGACTATTTCCGCGGCACGCGGGCACATAACACGATTGTTGTTGACGGGAAGGACCAATCGGCGGCAGCAGGCCCGTTCCTGTGGGGGCAGCGTGCGAACGCGCGGTGCACACAGTGGGAACCGTCCGCTGACGGCGGGAAAGTGAGCGGCGAGCACGACGGCTATTCCCATCCGGGCGGGGTGGTGCATCGTCGAACGTTGGAACTGCGCGGCAGCAGCCGCGAAGGGTCGTCGATGCCGTCGACGGCAACGACCCAACTGATTGTGCGGGACGTATTGATCGGCAAAGGGCGGCACACCGCGGAACTGTATCTGCATCTGGCCGAATCCTGTGCGGCAGTGCCGCCGAGGGTCGTCGACGACCCGACGGCACGGCCGGCGGGGGCCAACCGTCTCGGCATCGAGTGCGGAGAAGACCGGCTGCTCATCGAGCTGGATAAACGTTTGATGGTCGAATGGTTCGAGGGGCGGGAGGATCCCATTCTGGGTTGGGTCAGCCGGCGGTACCACCAGAAGTCACCTGCAATCACGATCGTCGGCCGGTGCACGTGGGAGGATCGACTGGATCTCACCCTGCGCATCGGCATCAGTGTCGGTAGGGGCGACGGGCGAACGACGGGGGGGCGAGCTGAGCAAACTGTTGAAGAGACGACAGCGAGCCTTTACTGAATGAAAGCAACAATGAAGGCCAAAGTTTTCGATACTGACTCAGGTGTTCCCGGCAGCGGATTGGCGGGCGGACAGCCCGGCAACGTTGTGCGGCCGGAAGTGCAGGGCATCGTCCTGGCGGGCGTGCACTCGTGGGGCGAGAATGTTCTGGATCGGACGGTATGCCGGCCGCTGGTGCCGATTGCGGCCCGGCCGCTGATCTGTCATACGCTGGATTGGTTGCGGAGCGGAGGTGTCGCCGCGGCGAGTATCTGCGCGAACAGCGATACCATATTCCTGCGGCGTCGACTGGGCGACGGCGAGGGGCTGAAGATTGATCTGGATTATTATGAGGACGTCATGCCCCGAGGCCCGGCGGGTTGTGCCCGCGATGTGTCCGTCAACAGCGATTCGACTGTTTTTCTGGTGGTTGAGGGGACGATCCTGCCGAAGATCGATTTGGGCAATCTGCTGGATGCTCATCGGAACTCGGGAGCGATCTTGACGGTGGTGGTCACGCCCGCCCGTGGTGCCGTCGTCGGCATCGACGGCACGGGAGATGCGGGTCCGAAAAGGATGCTGGAGCCGGCCGGGATTTACGTCTTCTCGCGTTCAGTCTTCAGGTATGTGCCGGAGACCGGCTACCAGGACATCAAGGAGACATTGATTCCGCAACTGCACGAGAGCGGCGAGCGGGTCGAGTCCTATGTGGTGGACCGCTCAGGTACCGCCGGTGTGAACGGACTGGCGTCGTATCTATCCGTCAGTGAACGGGCGGTCGAAAGGTCTTTGCGTCAGAATCCGCCGGGCGCCGGCTATGTGCGGTTCGGAGATGGTCTCGTTCATTTATCGGCTCGACTCGATCCGACCGTGCGGCTGATGGGGCCGGTCCTGGTCGAGCGGGGATGCACGCTGGAGGCGGGCGTCATCATCGTTGGCCCCGCGACGGTCGGCGAGGGCTGTACAATCGGCAGGGATTCCGTCATCAGCCGGTCGGTGATGTGGTCGCACTGCGTGGTGGGGGCCAGGGTAATCCTGGATCACTCGATTCTCGCGGATCGGGCGAACGTGGACTCGCGGAGCACCGTACGTCATTCCGTGCTCGTCCCGGTCCGCCCGGCCAGGAGATCGTTGCTGGAGCGCTTGAGCGCCTGCTGGCGGTCCATGCTTCCACCGATGCCGTCGACGGCAAAGTCGCATCGCTGGAACCATGATATCGGGAAAGAATCGCCTTCACTCTCGCCGGTTTCGGGACGATTCAATGCTCCAGAGCGCGCCGCGGCGGGTCTGTTGACAACACCGGTGAGAGTTGCTCCGAAACCGCGTGGGCCCGCCGTTCGCGAGGTGGAGAGATAATGGGACAGCGACCCAAACCGCATCTTCCCGGCCCGGCCAGCACCGATTTGCTGGCCCCCGGAGTCGTACCGGCCGGGATGATGGGCTATGACGATCCTTACGGTTATGGGGCCGCGCCTCCGCCGGTCCGGGATCCCGCCGCTCGGTCGATTTATTCGTTGTTGATGCGGCGCAAGTGGTTGATTCTGACGATCACTTTCATCGTTGCCGGCGCGACGATCCCGTGCATCTGGCTCTTTTACCGGCCCTACTACAAAGCCACGTCGGTGGTCCGGATCGCGCCGGTCATCGATCCGATGGTGTACATCACGCCGAAGACGGGCATGATGCCGCAATATCAATCCCATGTGAACACGGAAGTATCGGTTATTCGCAGCCCGACGGCAATGGAACGCGTGCTGGACCAGCCGGAGGTTCAGGCGACGGAGTGGTACAAGGAGACTTACAAGCTGTTGCAGTCCGGATCCTCGGAGCTGCTGGAGCGGCTTCAGGAGAGTCTGGAGGTCACACCGCGCGCCGGGACGGAGTTGATCGATGTTTCTTTCAGCTCTCCCCGTCCGGGTGATTCGACGGTGATTGCCGATGCGGTGGTCACCCAGTACTGCAACCTGAGAGATGAGCTGGATAAGGCGGGCGAACAGTTCGTGAATGAGACCCTGACGACCAAGCAGTTAAGTCTGCAATCGTTGATTGATGGATTGATTGATACGCGGTACCGAATATCCAAGACCCTGGGCACGGACACTCCTGAGAACTACCGCACCGAACTGTCGCTGCGTTTCAGCGCCCTTGAAGCGGATCATCGCAGGCTCAAGCGCGAACTGGAGATGACGCAGTTCGAGTTGAACATGCTGGCCAGCGCGGAGACCCTGCCCGCTGAAGGCCCGGAACGCCGTTACGTTACGGACGCGGAATGGCGGCAATGCTCGGCGGCGTTGAAGAACGCCGAGCACGCGGTCGAAACGGCCGGCTTGCAGAACTACGGTCCGGCCCATCCGCGGATGAAGCAGGCCAAGGCCGACGTCCAACATGCCGAGCGCACTCTCCATGACCGTGAAGCGCAGTTGGACGACCTTGGGAAAACAGGTTCCATCGGAGGCGGTCCCGCTTTGACGGTTGAGCAATCGCGCAAGACCCTGGAGGACAAGAAACAGAAACAAGAACACGAGATCAGTCTGCTACAGGCTGACATCGAGCGCCAGCGTGCCGACCGGGACAAGGCCAGCGAAATCGCACTGGAGATCAAACGGCTGGATGAGCAGATCCGCCAGAAGCGCGAATCGTACGAGGCGGTGCGGGTGAGCAAAGAGCGGCGTGAGATGGAAGCGCGGGCTCCGAGCCGGGTTCGTCCCGTGGCCCGCGCGGTTGAACCCTTCCGGCCCCACAATGACCGGCGGATCCTGCTGACGGCGATGGCGTTTGTCGTGGCCCTGGGCACGGGCATGGCTGTCGGATATCTGCGCAGCGCGGTGGACAAACGGATCTACGAAGCGGGGGAAATCCAGACCATCAACCGCGCCCCGTTCTTGGGACTGCTGCCGAAGCTTCCTTCCATTTACCTCCCGACAGAGCTGGGTGGTCAATTCCTGCAACCGTCAGCGGATGGGGCGGTCAACCCTCGGCTGCTGCTCATGGAAAACATGCGCATGATCCGCACCACGCTGCTCGAGCGCGTGGGCCGGACGAACGAACGCGTGATGCTCATCACCAGCTCGCTGCCGCACACCGGCAAGACGAGTGTGGCCCTGCTGCTGGCACAAAGTCTGGCAGTGGTCGGCAAGCGCGTTCTGCTGGTTGAAGCGGATTTGCGCCGCCCGGTCCTGGGGCAGCGGCTGGGGATTGATGCGCAGAACGGTCTGGCCGCACTGCTGGCGGGCAAGGCCACGGATGATGAAGTGGTGATTCGCGGTCGCACAACCCGCTTTGATCTCGTGCCGGCGGGTGTACTTCCATTTGATTTTGATCCGGAGCTGATGGCCAACGGCGTGTTCAACGCGTGCATGGCGCGGTGGCGGGAAGTTTATGATTTCGTCCTGCTGGACAGTCCTCCACTGCTTCGGGTGGCCGACGCTCAGATCCTGGCCGGAAGTGTGGACGGGACGATCATGGTGCTGCGGTCCTCACACGATCGGCGCGCGGAGACGATGCAGGCCTTCGCGCAGTTGAATGCCGTCGGCGGAACACTGATCGGCACCGTCCTGATCGGAGGCCAGTTCGGGCGAGGTCACGAGCGGGATGGCTACGGATACGGATACGATTATAGTTATTCGTCCGGTTATAGCGGCCGCCTTATCGAACATCAGCCGGCTCCGAAAGGAAAAAGCGGCAACGGGGCTACGTAGCGGACGGAGAAAAAGGGGTCAGGTACATTTTGTGCGAAGCACCCTTCGGGCCGTTCCGGCAAAATGTACCTGACCCCTTTTTCTCACGGATGTGCCTATGTCCATCACCATTCTGCTGATCGATTGTCCCGCACCCTATCTGCGTTCGGCTCAGGCGCATCAAGGCGTGTTGACGCTGCCCCTGGGCGTCAGCTCCGTACTCGATTGCTTCATCGGTGCGCTGGGCGAACTGGTCGAGAAAGAGATCCTGATCACCCCTTGCTTTGCCGCGCAGGCCGGCTACGAAGAAGCCATTGCCAGCAATACCCGTCATCCCGTCCGGGCGCTCGATTCCGAGGCGCTGCATCGGGCGCTACATGATTTCGAGACATCGGATTACCTGCTGATCGTATCGTCCCGCCACTGGGTTGTCGGCGGCTATGACCCCGCCGCGATCCGGCGTGCCATGCGCGAGTACCACGGCGCCACTTACGGCGTCGCCGTCGGCTCAAATCGGGATGACACGCGCGAACTGGTCGAATATGACACGGACGGTCGCGTCAAGCGTGTGCAGCGATTTTACAACACGGTGAGCTGGCCGGAAGTGGCGACAACGGCGGTTTCCTACGCGCTGGTGCCGGCTCGCTCCATCGTGGACATTCCGTTCGGCTCGCTGGGCGATTTGCGCTGTGGCATGGCCGCCCGCGGCATGCTGGGCAGCGATGTTGCTCTACAGTCGGACACACTCGATTTAACGGTGGAAGGTGAATTCCTGGCGCTTCACGAGCGTCTGCTCAATGATGCCGCCGGCCAGAAGCTTCCGGCCGGGTTCTCCGCGCGGGCGCCGGGCGTACTGGTGGGCGGGAATTGCAAAGTGCATGGATCGGCCCGGCTGATCCCGCCGATCATTTTGCAATCGGATGTTACGATTGAAAAGGGCGCCACCGTCATCGGCCCTGCGCTGATCGGGCGCGGCAGCCGTATCAGCGAGAATGCTTCCGTTGCCCAATGTGTGCTGGTTCATAAAAGCATCGTGCCGGCCGACCGGATCGTGCGTCACCGTGTCACGTCCGGCACGATTAAGCCGGACGACGAGATCGCCCCCCAGGTTGAACCGGCGGTCGATTCACATGATGCGGCGGACAGCATGCAGGATCTGCAAGTTGTCGGTTCGGCCAGCCGGGCGCTCGGCGGCTATCGGCTGCATCTGTTCGGCAAGCGGGTCATGGACGTGGTGTTGTCCTTCATTGCGCTGCTGCTTCTCTCGCCGTTGCTGCTGCTGGTAGTGGTTTTGATCAAGCTGGATTCGCGGGGCCCGGTGTTCTTCACTCATCGGCGCGAACGGCGCGGCGGGAAGGACTTCCCTTGCATCAAATTCCGGACGATGGTGGCGGGGGCCCACAATATCCAGCGCGACCTGTACAAGGATAATGAAGTGGACGGGCCACAGTTCAAGATGCGCGAGGATCCGCGCGTGACCCGGGTGGGGCGATGGCTGCGGGCGACGAACATCGACGAACTCCCGCAGTTGATCAACGTTCTGCTCGGACACATGAGCCTGGTCGGGCCGCGGCCGTCTCCCTTCCGCGAGAACCAGATTTGCGTCCCCTGGCGGCGGGCGCGACTTTCCGTTCGGCCGGGCATCACCGGGCTGTGGCAGATTTGCCGCGACGATGAACGGGCCACCGGCAACTTCCACCAGTGGATTTACTACGACATTGCCTATGTCCGGCACTTCTCGCTTTGGCTGGACATCAAGATTTTGATCGCTACCGTGCTGGTGCTGGGCGGGCGCTGGCGGGTTCCCCTCTCCTGGATGGTACGCAGAGCAAGTCGCGACGTGATCTATCCGCGGGAGCCTCTGGCGGCGTAGAGGCAAGGGGTCAGGATTCATTTGGGTCGTCGACGACCCTTGACGGAACGGCCCTTCGGGTGCTTCGCACAAATGAATCCTGGCCCCTTTCGGGACTGGACATGTCCCCGCCGGGAGCCGAGAATTATTGGACCTGTCTGTTCCAATTGGTCGATGATTCGAGGAATTGCGGATTGCGGATCGCGAATTGCGTATTGCGAAGGGTCATCGACGACCCAATTGCGTATTGCGAAGGGTCGTTGCCGTCGACGGCAACGGCATTGACGACCCCAATGCGAAAGTGGGATACCCGCCCGGTCCGCCGGTTCTTCAATCCGCAATCCGAAATCCGCAATTCGCAATCAACTGAGGATTAACCGGGATGAACAAGAACCAGATCGCGTTGCGAACGTCGGGCATGGTCAGAAAGGGGTCAGGATTCATTTGCCGGAACGGCCCGGAGGGTGCTTCGCACAAAAGAATCCTGACCCCTTTCAGTCTCTGTGCATTTGTGGCCTGCGCACATTTCGGATGTTCCGATCATCGGATCAGCCTCGCCGAGTTTATGGAGTTGCAGAAAAAGCAGGCGGAAACCCCTGCGCCCACCTCGCAGCAGGCCATGACGCCCGCGACGGAGAAGATGCTGGACCGCGACCTCGGCCCTTATCGCGTGGGCTCTGGTGACGTGCTGGCCATCGGCATCTACGGTGTTGAGATGTTGACCGGCCCGCTCGCGCCCATCCAGGTGCGCATCAACCGGAATGGGGCCGTCGAGTTGCCGGGGGTCGGTCCGGTTCAGGTTGCGGGCATGGATCTGCTCGATGTGCAGGAGGCGCTGCACTCCGCCCTCGTGCCGAAGGTCTATCAGGATGTTGTCGTGCACGTTGCACTCGTGGAGCCGGAGGTGACGCGAGTCCTCGTCCACGGCGCGGTGCTGACGCCGGGGTTGGTTCCGCTTCGCCGTGCCGAACGGAACCTGCTGTTCGCCATTGTGGCCGCGGGCGGTGTCACGCAAGGAGCGTCAGGCCAGGTGACCATCAGGCGATTGCGTCACCCGGAGCAGTCCATCACGCTGGACCTGCTGAGCCCGGATCAACTCCGGGCCGCCCTGAGTTTGGAACCGCTCAAAGATGGTGACATCATCAGCGTCACCGCGGCAACGCCGAACACGATTTTTGTCGGAGGTTTGGTCCTCGCGCCGCATGCTCAGGCCTATCCGCCGGGGACGTCGATCACCGTGCTGCAAGCGATCGCCGCTTCCGGGGGTCTGCGAACGGACGTGACGCCGCATCACGCGACGCTGATTCGCCGCGGCCCCGACGGCCGGGACGCGCATGTCAAACTGAACATGGATCGCATCGGCACCGGGAAGGACCCCAATCTCACGCTGGTGGCGGGCGACGTGCTGTGGGTCCCGGAAACGGTCGAGACCAAGGTGGAGGACTGGATCAATCGCAACATCTTCATCCGTGCCGGCGCCAGCGCGACCTTCGGCGCCAACTATAACATGCAGGGCATTGATTTCCTGAATAGTGCCGCGAGGCAAACCTCGGTCTCCGGCAGTAGCGGCGGCTTGCAGGACCAGTTCGATCCGTTCGGGTTCCTGCTGCGCAACCAGGCGCTACAGGGGATTCAGCAGACGGTTGCTACGCCTCCGTAAGATGATTGCGGATTGCGGATTGCGAATTGGAAGGGACGGGCAATCGTGTCCTCAATCCGCAATTCCTCCGGGTGTTTCGCACAAATGAATCCTGACCCCTTTGCGGTCTGGTCCGCGGTGGCCGACTGGCGCTCGCTGGCCGTGCGGGCGCTCCGCAGGATGTATCTGCCCGATCAACACCTGTTTGCATTTCGACTGCGGCGCGACGATCAAGGCGGATTTCGGCTGGAGGGCATCAGCGGCCGCTATACCGCGATCGCGCTGATTGCATTGGCCGGCGAGCCGGATGATGTCGCACGCGAGATCTTCGGCGGAGAAACGGCCCACGCGATCTGCGGACATCTCATTGCCCGTGCGGACACGGCCAATGATCTGGGTGAGGTCGCGCTGACATTATGGGCGGCGCGAGCGCTCGAGCATCCGGCGGCTCATCGCGTGCTCAAGCGGCTTCAGAGCTTTTCGGTCGCCGCGGCGGCCTTGTCCACGGTTGAACTCGCATGGTCTTTAACGGCGCTGGTCGTGACCGGCAGCGAGGTTGGAGATGCGGCACTGGCGGGAGCGGTGGCCGAACGTTTGCTCTCCACGTTCGAGCAAGAGTCCGGTCTGTTCTCGCACTGGCAAGGGCATAAGGATTGCGAAGGGTCGTCGACGACCCAATTGCGAATTTCGGATTGCGGATGGGGGACACGAGCCCCGGCCGCCGGTTCTTCAATCCGCAATTCGCAAGGGTCGTCGACGACCCAATCCGCAATCCGCAATTGGTCACGTCACGTCTGCTGCTTTGCCGATCTGGTGTATCCGATTCAGGCGCTGTCTTACTATCATATCGCGACGGGTGACCGCAGGGCGCTGCAAGTCGCCGGCCGATGTGCCGAAATGATGGTCGCTCTTCAAGGCCCGCAGGGGCAGTGGTGGTGGCATTATGACGTGCGAACCGGGCGGGTGGTCGAACGGTTCCCGGTGTATGCCGTCCATCAGGATGCCATGGGCCCAATGGCGCTCTTCGCGCTGGCGGACGCCGGTGGTGTCGAATATCAGGCGGCTATCGAACGAAGTGTACAATGGTTGATGGATCCGCCGGAGTCGGACGGCCCGCTGGTCGATACTGAAGCGGACGTGATCTGGCGGAAGGTGGCCCGTCACGAACCGGGGAAGCTGGCCAGGACCTTGCAGGCGGTGGCCAGCCGGATGCATCCGTCTTGGCGCGTGCCGGGCCTGGACGTCCTGCTGCGGCCGGGCTGGATCGATTATGAGAGCCGGCCCTATCACATGGGCTGGCTGTTGCATGCGTTCACTGCCGAGCGCGTCGCGCGATACGCGGGGGAATTGCGAATTGCGAATTGCGGATTGCGAATTGGGGATGCACAGCGAGCCGGCGGGTTTGTCCCGCCGGTTCAACCGCCAGCGTAAAGCCGGCGGCTCGCTGCCGCAATCCGCAATCCGAAATTGCAGAGCGGGGGACACTTACGGAAACTGACGTGAATGAAGATCGCCGGGTTCTTTAGAATGGAGGAGCGTTCATTGGCCGCGAACGGTTGGCCCACGCGCGAGCTTTTCGGCGTTCCCATTCACGCGCTGAGCATGGACGATGTGCTCATCGCGGCGGATGAGGCCATCCGCGCGCGGCGGCGGCTGCTGATCGGCGTGGTCAATGCCGCGAAGCTGGTGAACATGCATCGTGAGGTGCCGTCGACGGCGCAGGCGTCGCTGCGGCAGTCGGTGTTGACGGCGGATATGATATTGGCTGACGGCATGGCGGTGGTCTGGGCGTCGCGCATTCTGCGCCGGCCGCTGCCCGAGCGTGTGTCGGGAATCGATCTGATGCAGCGGCTGCTCGAGCGCGGAAGCGAACGGCATTATCGCGTGTACTGCCTCGGCGCGACGCAGGAAGTGTTATCGGCGGCGACCGCGCGGATGCAGCACGACCATCCGGGCATCGTACTGGCGGGTCAGCAGCACGGGTATTTCACGCGCGATGAGGAGCCGCGGATTGCCGAGCGGATTCGGGCGGCCCGGCCGGACATTCTGTTTGTGGCCATGAGTTCGCCGAAAAAGGAGGAGTTTCTGGCGCGCTGGGCCGATCGGATGGATGTGCCCGTCTGCCACGGCGTAGGGGGTTCCTTCGACGTGGTGGCAGGTAAGGTACGACGAGCACCCGTGCTTTGGCAACGCTGCGGATTGGAGTGGTTGTATCGCGTGATTCAGGAGCCGCGGCGGATGTGGCGGCGCTATCTGGTGACCAACACGTTATTCTGCGGCATCGTCTTTTCTGAGTTGACCAGTCGATCCCGTTCTCCACGCACATGACGGCTGCATCCTGGTGACGAAGGGCCAGATTCAGTATGACCAAATGGATCTATCGATGAAACCTGCAGAAGAAGTGTTGTCAGGCATGCTGACATGTTGTGATCGGTTTCGAGCACGCGGTGACGGCGAAGTGGACGCAGCAGGATGTGCGCGGATGGGACTCGCGGGCTCATAACTTAATCGTCGAAGCGCAATTCAGCATCCGCCTCACCACGGAAGATATGTTGGAGATTATAACAGCTTTCGGGCGAACAGAGAGATGTCGGCTCGCCATGGGTTTTTAGTGCTTGAAGTCCCGGCGCAGTTCTGTGCGACGCCGGTTGCGAGTCCGGATTCGGCACGTGCGTCCCCGAAGGATCGGGTCGTTCAGGTATAGAGCTTCTTGGAACAGCAGAGAGGCAGGCGATGAGCGGCGTCGGAATGGATGAACTAGCAGCCTGTGGCAAAAGTCGATTTCACCCCTTCTGGCGGGGTCAAAAACGCGGTTTTCTGGACTTCTGCCACGGGCTGCTAGCGCGTTCTAGTTTTGTTAGGCTGGATGTTCCCGAACTCCCGAGGCCCCAGCGTGTCTTGCTCATAATTAGTGATTTGGAGTTTGGCGGTGCGCAAAGGCAAGTGGTGGTGCTGGCCGATGGCTTGAATGAGATGGGATGCGAAACCCACATTGCGGTTCTTTCGGACTATATACCATTGGCCGACAGCTTTCGCTCTCGTGGAAACCAATTGCATCTTATCCCTAAAAAATGGAAGTACGACGCCACGACGATTTGGCGCCTCATGAAACTTATGCGCCGGCTCCGACCTCAAATCGTACACTGTTTCTTGCTGGACGCGGAAATTGCTGGCCGGATCGCCGCGTTACTCACCGGTGTTCCGGTTGTGATCGGTTCCGAGCGATGTTCGGTCGCCAGGATGCCATGGCTCCGGCGCACTAGTCTCAAGCTGACGGGACCCTGTGTCAGTGGCATCATCGCCAACTCGCAAGCCGGCAAGTCGCGATATGTACGCGATGTGGGAGCCAAGCCGGAGAAAATCCACATCGTCTATAATGGTGTAAACATCGATCGCTTTCGGCCCTGCGATAAAAAATCCGTCCGAAGAGGACTTGGCCTGCCGCCTGACGCGAAGATCGTGGGCATGTTTGCGAGTTTCAAAGCGCACAAGAACCATCCGATGTACGCACACAGCGCCCGCCTGGTAAAGAATGCTGTTCACGATGCGCTCTTCCTCGCGGTCGGAGGCGATCTCATGGACGGATTTGATAACAGTCAGAAGCGCTATGAGGACTTCATCCAGCTCGTCAAGGACTTGAATCTGACCGATTCATTTCTTTGCATGGGCAATCGTTTGGATGTTGAACTGGTCTACTGCGCGTGTGATGTGACGGTGTTAACCTCCTACTACGAAGGGACACCCAATGTGATTCTGGAGTCGATGGCCTGTGGTATCCCGGTAGTCGCGACCGCAGTTTCGGACAACGCATTGATTGTTAAGGATAGTGAAACTGGTTTTCTGGTTCCCAGTGAGGATGTGGGCCGGTGTGCCGACCGCGTCGTGCGTCTGTTACAGGAGGATTCGCTCCGCCAGCGCATGGGCCGAGCGGCCCGGGCGGATGTGGAAGCCCGGTTTTCCATCCAAGCATTGTGTCATTCAACCCGGCAGGTTTATGCGCGGTTGCTCAACGGATAGGACTCACACTTTTGATTACGGCTTTTACCCTGGCTTGACGGATATCCTAACAAGCGTGCCAGAGGCATAAAAAGGTGTTTATATGACCGATTGGCGGACCCGGCTTCATGGAAAGTACCTCATGCCCGCAGCTTATTGGTTGATTCGGGATCGCCGGTTCCAGTTCCTCGACTCATTGCTCGAGCGGGATGACTGGTCAGTACAGCAGATTCAACAACATCAGGCAGAGCGGTTGAACCACCTGTTTCGCATTGCACACGCGAATAACTCTTATTGGCGAGAGAAGTTTCAAGCGTATGGCGTCAACCCGCAGGGAGCCGATCCTTTTCACGAGCTCTCGAAGCTGCCCATCTTGACGAAAGACGAGTTGCGCCAGAATTGGCGCCGCATGCGATCGACGCACTTGCCGGATCGCGAGGTAGTGCATGAGGCCTCGAGTGGATCCACCGGCGCTCCGGTCAACGTCTATCAGAGTCGCTATTATCGAAATCTGCATGCGGCCATGGACTACCGCTCACGCCGGTGGATGAACGTGGAGATTGGAGAGCCTTTTCTAGCGATCGGTGCTCATGGTGCGCGTGCACACAGGAGCACGAAGGCTCGCATTATGCGTTCTTTGCGTCTGATTGTGGAGCGTGGGAATATGGTTGATCCGTTTTACATAGCTCCGGAGATCACTGGACCACGTCTGCGCCGAGCCGCGAAGCGCGGTGTTGTGCATATTTATGGCTATACGACCGCCTTAGTGACTGTTGCAAAACTGGCGCGCGATATGAAGATCGAGTTTCCGAGCCTTAAGGCTGTCAGTTCTACATCGGAGCAATTGTTGCAGCCCCTCCGCGAGTTGCTCGAGGAGGTATTTCGTGTAAAAGTATTTGATTGCTATGGCAGCCGCGAAGTTCAGTCTATCTCTATGCAGTGTTCTAATGATAATCATCACATCTACGAGGATGTGAATATCGTGGAGTTCGTGACATTGCCAAATGTGGACGAGGGGATGCACGCGGTCATCGTGACTCCACTTGACAATGAAGCCATGCCCATGTTTCGTTACCGGAACGGCGACTCGGCATCCCCTGTGCCCGGAACATGTCCTTGTGGAAGACGCTTGCGACTGATGACGCCCTGCTGCGGCCGGATATGTAACAACTTCATCACGCCAGACGGCCGCATTATTAGTGGCACTTACTTCCTTTACTATTTCTATTATCAGGAGGGGTTTAAGTCCTGGCAATTTCACCAGACGTCTCCGGATCATATTGATTTATATGTAGTGCCGGACGGCGTGCTCACGAACGAGCGCCGCGCCTACTTGCTGAAGTGTTGTCAGAAGATCGAGTCCGATTACAACAACCAATTCAACGTCCAATTGCACATCGTGGAAGAGATTCCTCCTCGGAGTGGCGGCAAACATCTGTATACGATTTCTGATGTCTTGAGTACGGTATGAGGGCGTGCATAGTATGAGTTTGACGGCCCCAACTGCTGAAGCGAGTTGTTCCGCTGCGCTTCTTGCCTACCCATACCCCTACCGGGCGATGTTCACTGTCTCTAGTGATTTCGATGAGACCCCGGACTGGCGTGTGTACTGGGAGTCGATGCGATTTCTGAACACGACGCGGGACACGGCAATGGGACCCGGCTTGGGTCTGGAGATCGGAAACAGTATTTACTTCTGGGGGACGTTTCCCCACATAAGGGAGCTGACCTACTGGGACACGGACGACACCGGTCGGGCCATGTTCGTGGCGCTCATGAAGAGCGGCCACGTGGATACGCTCCATTCATTCGGTCATCTGGCTCGGACACGGGATGATGCGCGGCGGGCGCTCGAGGAACTTGAACGACGGGAGTGTCAACTCAGGGTGTGGGTCGATCATGCCAGTGCTCCGCACAATTTCGGGGCCGACATCATGCATGGCATCGGTGATCTGCCGGGGTCACCCGCATATCATGCCGATCTGACCCTCGCACGCGGTATCCGCTACGTGAATCGGGGGCGTACTACCAGCGTCACCGGCCAGAATGTGGCTCCGCGACTCACCGGCATCTTGACGCCCGCTCATCCGCTCGCTTCGGCCAGAACGCTTGCCAAAGAAGCAGCGAAACGCACCCTCGCCGCACTCCATTATCCCAAATACGCGATGCACGGGCCGAACCGCGTGCTGCGCGACGTTCGTTTGCGCGATGGTCAGCCGGTGCAGGAGTTCATGCGCTGCAACCCGTACTGGGGCGGTGTCGGCGAAGGGGATACCGGCGTCGGAGTCGCCGACGTGTTGACTCCGGCTTTTCTGGAGCGGTTGGTCGAACGTGAAGGTGTCTGCATCCTGTACACGCATCTCGGCAAGATCCGCGATCGCAGCGAAATCTTTCCAGCCTCCACACGCCGGGCGTTTCAGTTGCTGGCTGACGCGTTCCGTGAACGGCGGATCCTGGTGACGACGACGCACCGGCTTTTGCGCTATCTGAACGCGCGCGATCGCCTGCGATATCGGACCCTGCGCGAGGGACGGTCCGTCGTTATCAGCCTCGACGCGATAGACGATACAATCACCGGATCGCGGCCCTGCTGCCCTGAGGAACTCCAGGGGCTTACGTTCCTGCTGCCGGGGGCGCAAGCCGTGGAGATCAGATCGGAGGGAGTCGCCATACCGTGCGAGAGCACGCATCACGCAAACCGCTCGTATGTGAGCGTACCGTGGCGGCCGCTGGTGTTTCCGGAGTTGTGAGGCAAGGACCGCGGCAACTTGTTGCCGTAGTTCGCATTAGGAGAGTGCGGCAACAAGTTGGGTCGTCGACGACCCTTGCCGCGGTCCTTATGATTCGCCCGTTCATCGCCCGACTGATGTTGTTCGCGATTTATCGGGCCACGTGGCTGTGGGCTAAGGCTTGGGGTGCGCTCCCGCGGCGAAGACAGACGCCGACGCATCGCCTCGCCGTGACGGGGACTTTTTACAACCACAACTGGTTTCTTTCGCACGCGATCCCGCTGGGGCAGAGCGGCGTAGAAGAAGTCATCGTTGTGGCCGATGAGCCGCGGGACGCTCCGCCGCGCGTGCGCTTTATGTGCCCGCCGCGATGGATGGCGAGAATTTTCGGCCGAGCGTTTTCAAAGCTCATCTTCATGATCGTCGCGGGGCT
>CAYLLT010000023.1:20259-57618 GCA_964384465.1 uncultured Planctomycetales bacterium
GCGACGCGCCGGGCGTGTATATGGGCTATCATCTATTTCCCGGCGCGATCACGGCACTGCGGGCCGCGCGGCTGTTCGGGCGGGCTGCGTGCTATCAGATGACCGGCGGGCCGATCGAGATCATCGGCGGCGGATTTCATGCCGAGAATCCACTGATGAGCAGCCTCGTGCGGCCTTCGCGGATGATCGAAAGGGCGGCTCTGGCCGTCGCGCGGCAGTTCGATCTGATCGTCGTGCGCGGCGACAAGGCCCGGCAGTTTCTACGACAAAACGGCGTGACCCGCCGCATCGTAGCGATCACCGCGGGTATCGCTACGCAGCCCTCACCGTCCCCGGATGGGCGGGTGTACGACCTCGTGTTCGTGGGCCGATTGAGCGAGATCAAGCAGCCGTTGCAGTTTCTCGAAATTGTCGCCGCGGTCCAGGCGCGGGTGCCCGCCGTGCGAGCCGCAATGGTGGGGGACGGTCCTCTGGGGGATGCGGCGCGGCGATTTGCGGCCGAACGCGGCATCGCGGATCGTGTCGATTTCCTCGGCCAGCGCGATGGGGTCAATGAGGTCCTCGCCCGCTCGAAAATATTTGTTCTCACATCGCGTTCGGAGGGGCTTTCGATCGCACTGCTCGAAGCGCTGGCGTGCGGTGTGCCCCCCGTGGCGGCGCGCGTCGGAGAGCTTTCCGAGCTGATCGTCGATGGTCAGACGGGTTGGCTGGTGACGCCCGACGCCATCGGCGAATACGTGGAGCATATCATCACGCTGCTCGAAGACGAGGGCATGCGCCGCCGCATGTCGGTACAATCATGGCAGGGGGCGATGGCCGCCGCTTCGGTTCCGAGGGTGGCCCAGCGATGGAACCAGGTTCTGGCCGAGCTGGGCAGCGTGAAGCGGGAATCAGAAGATGTTTCACCGGCGTGCCCCGCGCCGGTTTGCATTTCAGAGGTATCGCATGTCTGAGGCTTATGAGGTTGGGGTGTACCAGAGCGCGGGTGAGTATCCGCCCGCGGCGCCATGGTCGCCGACCGATGCGTTCCCGGAATACCGCTGGCCGCGGGCGGAGGGGCCGGCCAACCATGCTTACCGGGCTGTACGCGGCGCATTGCAACTGCTCGGACTGGACGCCGAACATTTCGATACCTCTGAATGGAACCCACTGGGCGGCATTGTTCGTCCCGGCGATACCGTCGTCCTCAAGCCGAATTTCATCCGCGACTTTCACGATACCCGCGGCGACGACATCGTCAGCCTGATCACGCACGGCAGCATCATCCGCGCGGTGCTGGACTATGTGGCCATCGCGCTCCAGGGCCGCGGCCGCGTGGTGATTTCCGATGCCCCGCAGTGTGAAGCATGCTTCGAGCGGATCGCCGCCGCGACCGGCGTCGAAGCGATTCAGCAATTCTACAAAGCGAATTCGCCGATACCCGTCGATATCATCGATCTGCGCCGCGAATACACCGAAAAACAGGACGGCGTCATCGTCGGCCATCGGCCGCTGCCGGGCGATCCGGCCGGATACACGGTCGTCGATCTGGGCCGGCACTCGGAGTTTTTCCCGATCAACGACATGTGTCACCGCCTGTACGGCAGCGAGTACGACCGCAGCGAAGTCGCGGACCATCAGCACGGCGACGTGCACGAGTATCTCATCTCGCGGACCATCCTCGATGCGGACGTGTTCATTAACCTGCCGAAGATGAAGACGCACAAGAAGGTCGGCGTCACGCTCAACCTGAAAAATCTGGTGGGCATCAATGGTAACAAGAACTGGCTGCCGCATCATCGCGAGGGCGTGCCGGCGAGCGGCGGGGACCAGTATGCGGATTCCGGTCTGTCCGAGCGGCTGGAGCAGGTCGTGCTCGCCACCTTCAAGAGGCATTTCCCGAAGCTGGGCCCGCTGCGCAAGCTGCTCGGTGGGGCGGCGAAAAAAGCGGGCCGCGTTGCTTTTGGCGACACCGATACGGACCGCATCCGTTCCGGCAACTGGTACGGCAACGACACGACGTGGCGGATGGTGCTCGATCTGAACCGCGCGCTCCGTTATGCCGACGGTGACGGCCGCCTTCACGATTCGCCGCAGCGCCGATACTTCAGTCTCGTCGATGGGATCATCGGCGGCGAAGGCAACGGCCCGATGGGTTCCGATCCGCGGCGCAGCGGTGTGGTGGTGGCGGGTGTCGATCCGCTGGCGGTCGATCTGACCTGCGCGCGCATCATGGGCTTCAACTATCGGCAGATTCCGGTGCTGGCCAATGCACTGAAGGACCATCATTACGCGCTGAATACGGCCGCGTGGGAGGATATCGTCAGTCGTTCAAATAATGGGGATTACGATCGGCCGCTCCACACCATCGAGGGACCATGCATGGCGTTCAAGGCGCACTTCGGCTGGAAGGGGCACATCGAGGTCGCGCCGGCTGAGGAGATGCTGACGGGGGTTTGATTCCGCACGATCTTTGTGGCACGCGCGCCTCGTCGGGAATCATATGTGGAAGGCGTTTTCACGAAAAAACCTGTGGGAGAATCTGCCGCCCGCGTGGAAACGGCGGGTCGGCAGCGTCGTCAGTTGCATACCGCCGGCGCTGCTGCTGGGGCGGCGATTTCGATCGCAGTTGCGGTTCATCAAAGGAGCCGAAACGTGGTCGGCGGACCAGGCGCGAGAATATCAACTCGTTCAGCTTCGCCGCGTGTGCACGCTGGCTTTTGAAAAGACCGCTTACTACCGCCGGGTGTGGAGCTCGATCGGCTTCGATCCGCGCGATCTGAAGTCGCTCGAGGACCTGACCACGCTGCCGATGATCGACAAGGACACGGTCCGCGAGCACCTCGACGAAATGTGCACCACATCGCCCCATGCCCGCGGCGTGGACAGCGTTTCCACCGGCGGCTCAGGGGGCGTGCCGCTCAAGTTCTACATCGGCGCGGAGCGATCGGCCATCGAATACGCCCATCTCGTGGCCGGCTGGCAGCGGGTGGGTTATCGACTGAACATCCCGCAGGTCGTCATTCGCGGCCAGATCGTTGACGACGACGGCACCGGTCTGCGACACAGTTACGACCCGCTCCTGCGCCGCCACTACTACAGCAACTTTCACATGAACGACGAGAACCTCCGCCGGTATATGGAACATATTGCCACCATCGGGCCGTGCTACCTGCACGTGTACCCGTCGTCGGCGCTGACACTGGCCCGGTTCGTTCAACGGACGGGCGCGGCGTTTCCGCAGAACATCCGCGGCATCCTGGCTGGTTCCGAGAATGTTTATCCCAATGACCGCGCTTTCGTAGAGCGCACGCTGCGGCACCGCATTTTTTCGTGGTACGGGCACTCTGAAAAACTGGTGCTGGCGGCCGAGTGCGAGCACTCCAACGATTACCACATCTGGCCTACATATGGTTATTCTGAAATGATCGATGAGGAAGGCCGGCCGATCCGCACGCCCGGTCAGCGGGGCGAAATCGTCGGCACGGGATTCATGAACAATATCATGCCGTTTATCCGTTATAGAACCGGCGATTACGCCACAATCGTCGGCGATGGCTGCGATGCCTGCGGCCGCCGGCAGACGCTCATTCGCGACGTGCTGGGCCACCGCACGCAGGAGATGCTGGTGGCGGAGGACGGCGCGCTCATTTGCTGGACGGCGATCAACATGCACGACGAGACGTTCAACAACGTGCGCCAGTTCCAGTTCCGCCAGATTCGGCCGGGTGCGGCGACGCTGCGATTGGTGGCCGCCGCCGGGCTGAATGAGGCGGATTTACAGCGAATCCGGCACAATCTGAACCGTAAACTCGCCGGTCAGATCAGCTTTGAGATCGAACTGACCGATGAAATCAGATTGACCCCCAGCGGGAAAAGTACGTACGTCGATCAGCGGATCGACCTGGAGCAGGTTCCGCAACGCAGTGGCATGCTGACATGAAACAAGTGGTGCAGAACTATAACACCGGCGAGCTGCGTCTGGAGGACGTGCCTGTTCCGATCTGCAAATCGGGCGGTGTGCTCGTGCGCACCGTCTATTCGCTGGTGAGTACCGGCACCGAGCGGATGAAGGTCGAGCAGGCCCGCATGAGCCTCATCGCCAAGGCCCGCGCCCGGCCCGATAAAGTCAAACAGGTGCTCCAGAGCGTCAAGCAATCGGGCGTGATGGAGACGTATCGCAAGATCCGCGAGCGGCTCGACAGCCTCACGCCGCTGGGCTACAGCCTGGCTGGCGTGGTGGAGGAGGTCGGCAGCGGCGTGGATGAATTCACCGTCGGCGATCGCGTGGCCTGTGCCGGCGAGGGCATCGCCTGCCATGCCGAGTTTGTCTCGGTGCCGCGGAACCTGTGTGCACTCTTACCGGACGGCGTCGAGTTCAAGGATGCCGCCTACGCGACGGTCGGGGCGATCGCGATGAACGGCGTGCGGCAGGCGGGCGTGATGCTCGGCGATTCGGTACTGGTCATCGGGCTGGGGCTGGTCGGCCTGCTCGCGGTGGAGATTTTGAAAGCCGCGGGTTGCCGTGTGATTGGCGTCGATCTCGATCCGGATAAAGTCGCGCTGGCCCGCGCCTGCGGGGCCGATCTGGCGCTGACCCGCGACGATGCGGGTCTCGAGGATGCTGTGTTTCAACTGACCGGTGGGGCGGGCGTCGATGCCGCTTACATCGCCGCCAGCACGCAGAGCAGCGACCCCATGCAACTGGCCGGCCAGCTCGTCCGCGACCGCGGCAAGGTCATCATCGTCGGCATGGTCAAGGTCGAGGCGGACTGGCGGACGTACTACCAGAAAGAACTATCCGTAATCATGTCGCGGTCTTACGGGCCCGGGCGCTACGACCGCAATTTCGAGCTGAAGGGCATCGATTACCCCATCGGCTATGTCCGCTGGACGGAGCGGCGGAACCTCGAAGAGTTTCTGCGGTTGCTGTCCGCCGGTTCGATCAGTCCGGCTCGGCTCGGCTCGAAGGTGTTCAGGATCGAAGATGCCCCGGAGGCGTATCGCGCGCTGGA
Source organism: uncultured Planctomycetales bacterium (assembly GCA_964384465.1). Taxonomy (GTDB): domain Bacteria; phylum Planctomycetota; class Phycisphaerae; order UBA1845; family PWPN01; genus CAYLLT01. The sequence goes on from CAYLLT010000023.1 coordinate 25,254, forward strand.
CGAATCGCCCGGTCAGCACGCAGTGGGCATCCTTTTCGAGTACCCGCGCGAAGCGGCAGCCCAACGGAAGGTGTTGCTCTCGGGCGTTTCGCAGAGCGGCAGCGCCATCGGCGGGGCGGTGGGCATCGGGTTGATCGGCGCCGGCAACTTCGCCACCGCGACGCTCATTCCGGCGCTGAAAGCTGCCGACGGCGCACGTCTACGCGGCATCTGCTCTGCCGGCGGGCTCGCCGCACGCAGCGCTGGCGGTCGACACCATTTTGAATACTGCACCAGTGATTATCACGAATTACTCGAGGATGAGCAGACTCATGCGGTGGTCATCGCCACGCATCACGACACACACGCCCGGTTTGCCGCCGAGGCGCTCCGCGCCGGAAAACATGTGTTCGTTGAAAAACCGCTCGCGCTCACGGCAGAGCAACTGAACGAAGTCATCGACGCTCAGCGGCAGAGCGGTCGCATCGTGATGCCCGGCTTCAACCGCCGGTTCAGCCTGTTGAGCATCGCGCTCAGGGATTTCTTCGCCGGCCGATCCAGCCCCATCGAGATCGCCGTCCGCGTGAATGCCGGTCAGATCAAAGCCGATTCGTGGTACCAGGATGCGGAGGAAGGCGGCTGGCGGATCATCAGCGAAGGCTGCCATTTCGTGGACCTCATCCAGTTCATCTGCGGCTGCTCACCCGTGCGCGTTTTCGCCGAGATGGTCGGCGGGAGCGTTCCGGGAGCCCAGAACGACAATTGCGCCGTCACGCTGAAGATGCAGGATGGTTCGGTGGCGAGCTTGATCTACGTCGCCAACGGCGATCCATGTTATGAAAAGGAACGCATCGAAGTGTTCGGGCAGGGGAGGACGGGCGTCATCGAGAATTGGAGCCACGCCCGGCTGATTTCGAAGGGACAGCCGCGAAAAATTCGCGCCGGCTCCGGAGGCAAAGGGCATCTCCCGGAAATGGCCGCGTTTGTTGACGCCGTGCGCCAGGGGCGGCCCTCGCCCATCCCCCTGGACGAAGCCGTCGCGACGACGCTGACGACACTGGCCATCGCCCGATCCATGGTGACAGGCGAAGCCCAGGATATGGGACGCTAACTCTGTAACGATCTGAGCCGATCATGCGTGTATACATCCTCATCGCCCTGTTCATCGGCATGTCGATCTACGCGTGGCGGAACTGGTTCATTCCGCTGTGCGTGCTGATCATCTTTGATGCGGTGATGAAGCACGACGACATGCCGCGCTCGCTTTTTGGGATCCAGGGGCTCAACCTCTGGAACATCCTGCTGATATGTGTTTTCCTGTCGTGGCTCGTATCGCGGTTGTCCGCTCCGGCTCCGGCGCCGGGAGCGCGGGTCTCGAAGGCCTTCATTTTACTATGCGCGGCCTACATGGGGATCATTGTGATAGCGGCCATTCGCGGAATGCTCGATGGCAGCAGCATCCGAAGCGGGAACGAGGATTACAGCTTCGATTTCACGCCACTCGGCTTCATCAGCGACTATCTGGTCAATCCGATCAAGTATATTGTCACCGCGCTCCTTCTCTTTGAAGCCGCGCGCACTCGAAAAAATCTTTTGCTCGCCATGTCGGCCGTATTCGGTCAGGCGCTGCTCTACTCCGTTCAGGTCGTCAAGTACATCCCTCCAAGCACACTGCTCTATGCGGAGAACTCGTCCCGCAACCGGATTCAAAAGGAATGCGGGCTGCACGCCAATGACATGGCCTTGGTAATGGTTGTCGCCTTCTGGGGCATGATGGCGTGTCTTCCACTGTGGAAACGCCTGCGCTGGTGGTGGAAACTCCCGATCGCGATGGGTGCGCCGCTGGTGGCTGTCGCTCTCGCGTTGTGTCAGTCGCGCGGAGGTTTTCTGGCTTTCGTCTGTGTCGGGCTGGCGTTCGGGGTGCTGAGATGGCGGCGCATTTTGCTCCTTTTTCCAGTCGCACTGGTCGCCGCCGCCTTCGCCTTTCCCAGTATGACCTCTCGCGTGCTGGAAGGCGTCGGCGTTACCAATGTCGCCGGACAGGTGACACAAAATCTGGATGAGATCTCGGCGGGGCGACTGACGAACATCTGGCCGCCCACCATCGAGGAGATCGGCAATGCGCCCTTGTTCGGACAGGGCCGCTTGACTATCCTGAGGACGCAGCTTTTCGACAGGATTCTGGCCGCTGAGGGGGACGTCCCCACCCATCCACACAATGCTTATCTGGAGATGTTGCTGGATTCGGGCATGGTGGGGCTGCTCATCACGCTGATGCTGTTCGTGGGCGTTCCCATTGCCGTTTTCGCGGGGTGGCGCAGCGCCGACCCGCTGCTCATCGCGGCTCGCGATACCGGCCTGGCAGCGGCGATCGGGTATCTGGTCATGGGGGTGTCCGGTCAGACGTTCTTTCCGCGGGAGGGCGTGTTCGTGGTCCTGTGCGGGTACGGCATCATGGGCGGCGCGTACATGCTCATGCTCGCTCAGCGAGCACCGGCCTTGCAGGGAGTGGCGCAGCCGCCGATGCGCAGAATTCCGATGCCGGCTCCTCCGATTGTTCGCTACGAGCCTTGATGTTGACGACAATGGAGTAACGATGCCGCCCAGTCCTGCGATTTTCGCGCCTGTCCGTATCAAGCGGCTGCTGACCCGCACTCACCAGAACAACATCGCGAATCGATGGCTCTCTCCGTACACGCTCTGTATGGCGAGGGAGCCTGTGGAGCCGTCCGTTGGCTGACGTACACCCTGAGAACACCACGGCTGTCGCCCTGGACGAACCGCCCGCGACGCCCGAGGCGCCGCTCAGCGTCACCATCGCCCGCAACGTCGCCGCCAACTGGGCCGGACACATCCTGCTCGTCATCAGCGGCTTCATCCTGCCGCGGTTTGTCAGCGATCATCTTGGGCAGGACCGCCTGGGCGTGTGGGACTTCGGCTGGTCCGTGGTCGCCCAACTCGGACTGCTCACCGCCGGCGTCGGTTCGGCAGTCAACCGCTATGTGGCCGCCCACCTGGCGGTGCGCGACTGGAAAGCGATCAACCGCAGCACCAGTTCGTGCGCGTTCGTCTTCCTTCTCGCCAGCTTCGCCTCGGTCGTCCTCACGCTGATTCTGCGGGCGTGGCTTCCGCGTATCCTGCCGATCTCCTTCGCGGACTATCTGGATGAAGCCAGATGGGTCGTGTTCTTTCTTGGCCTGGCTACCGCGGTGCAGATGTGCGGGCTGGTGTATCACGGCGTGGTCACCGGCTGTCAACGATATGATCTGGCGGTTTATGCCGAGGGGGGCTGCCACGTGGGGATGGTCCTCGGTCTGCTGGCCACCCTGTTTACGGGTCATGGGCTCAAGGCCATGGGAGCAGTCATTTTGGCGGGATACGCGCTCGAGGCGGCCATCAAGTGGCGGATGGCGCACCACGTCTGTCCCACACTCCGCTTATCGGTGCGCGACGTGACGTGGGACGCGCTCATCCAGCAGATGGGCTTCGGCGGCAAGTATTTCGTTTCTCAAGTGGGCAAGATAGGTTTGTATCAGGGCAACAACCTCCTGGTGGCCCTGTTTATGGGACCCGGCACCCTTGCGATTTACGCTCGCGCCATGGTCCTGGTCGCCCATGCGGAGAAGCTGCTGTTCAATTTTGGCCGCGTGCTCATCCCCACCGCCAGCGGCGCCCAATCGAGCCGCGACCACGCGACCCTCGCTCGTCTCATGCTACAGAGTACCCGATATTCGACGTTGATCGCGCTGCCGCTTGTGATGGGGCTGGTGATCCTGGGGAAGCCTTTAATACGCATCTGGATGGGGCCTGCTTACGCACAGCTTCCGCTGATCGAGATCCTGGCCATCGGCCATTTCGTCGTGCTCGCCCAGACCGGCGGTTATTACACGCTGATGGGGATGAATCGACACGGCATCCCTGCCTTGGCCATGGTCCTCGCTGCGGTCCTCAGCATTGCTACCACATGGTTGTGCCTGGGTGTATTCCATCTGGGCCTCATCAGCGTGGCCCTGAGCGTTGGCGCTTCCGTCACGGCCGCCAATTTGCTGTTGATTCCGGCGGCGCTCACGCGAGCCAGCGACCTGACGTTGTGGCAATACTTCAGAAACACACTGCCCGGTCCTGTGGCCGCCGCTTTGCCGTTCGCCATTGTCCTGCTGATCGGGCGGCTGCTGCTGCGAAGGGACCTGCTGGTCGTGCTGCTCGGGAGTTCGGCCGGCGCGGTGGTGCTGGGTCTGACGTACTGGCGATGGGCTCTGCCGGAGTCGATCAAGGCCGGCTTCACCCGTCGTGTCCAAGCCTTCGTCCGGCGAAAAGCTCCGTTGGAAGCTCGGTACTAATTGAGGTTCTCGACATGACTGATGCGGGACGGCGCCTGCCGGTCGTCATCACCATCGACACCGAACCGGACAACGTCTGGGCCGATCACCACAGCCGGAGAGTGCGAAGTGTGCAGGAACTCCTTACGCTTCAGAGGCTCCTGGACCAGTTCGGTTCCAAATGCACGCTGCTGGTCACGTATGAGATCACTCAGCACCCCGAGGCCGTTGAGGTGCTCGAGCGTCTCCGGGTCGGCAGCGGGACGGAAATCGGCGCACATCTTCACCCGTGGGACAATCCGCCGTTCCTGGGCACCGGCCTGGATAGAGACCATCACACGTTCCCCCATGAGCTGCCGCTGGATGTTTACAGCTCGAAGATGGAACTCCTCACCCGGACCTTGGCTAATTGTTTCGGCCCGCCGGTCAGTTACCGCGCCGGGCGATACGGTTTGAGCGGTGCTCATCTGAAGGTTCTCGAAGAACTGGGGTATCGCGTTGAGACGTCAGTAACTCCTTTGTGCTCTTGGAAGAACACGCTCGGTTTGCCTCGATCGCTTGGAGGACGAGGCGGAATAGACTACCGGCGAGCACCCCTCGAGCCGTACCATCCCAGTTATGACGACGTCACCCTTCCGGGAAACGCGCGGATTCTCGAAATTCCAGTCAGCATCTATGCGACGGCCGGCCTGTCGGGACCGCTGGTGCGCGGCTTGGCTTTCCTTCCAGAACGGCTCCAGGACGCGATACGGAAACTGACGGGCTTGTCGTTGGTATGGGCCCGGCCCACGGGGTTTGATCCCGACGATCTTGTGCGGATGCTGCAAGCCCTGCTTCAGACGGAGCCGGCCGTCATCAATATCATGTTTCACTCGTCGGAGCTGCTGCTGGGAGGTTCACCGAGCACGAAAACGGTGGAGGGCGTTCGTGCAACCTTCAACTGCATGGAACGGATGCTCCGGTATCTTGCCGGCCGACCGGAGGTCCTGTTTTGCACGCTTTCTGAAGCAGCGCAGCTGATTGAGGCGGGGCGTTCAGGCACGTCGGCACCGTCGTATGTGAGCGTTTGAGGAGCAGCCATGTCTGGGGCGCTTTCGGAGTACTCAGTCGAACCCCCCTTGAGCGGTAGTCCTGCCCAGCCGCCGACGATCTGTTTTGTTGCGCTCCAGGCGTATAACGTGCTTTCCGGCGATCCGCGCATCACGCACATTGGCGGTGCGGAGATGCAGCAGACCATTCTCGCCAGAGGCCTGGCTCGTCGAGGCTACGGCGTGAGTCTCGTTACCCTGGATCACGGTCAAACGGACGGTGAGGTACACGGCGGTTTGCAGGTGTTCAAGAGCTATCACCGCGACGCAGGCCTGCCCGGACTCCGATTCGTTCATCCTCGGATCACCCGCGTCTGGGCGGCAATGCGGCGAGCACACGCTGACGTGTATTACCAACGGACCAGCGACTCAACCACCGGCCTCGTCGCGGCATTTTGCAGGCGCTATCGCCGGCGGTTTATCTATGCCGTCGCCGCAATGGCCGACTGTGATCCGGAGTTGCCAAACTGCCGCTCGCGACGAGAGCGATGGCTGTATCTCTACGGCCTCCGCCATGCCGATGCCGTCGTCGCACAGACCACAGATCAGCAGAAAAGATTATGGCAGTATTTCGAACGTGAATCCACCCTCATCCGCAGCACCGCCTTGCAGGCACCTCCTGGGGGCGTGGTCCCGCCTGCCGCATCGGGCCGGCCGGAGTTCCTTTGGGTCGGGCGGTGGTGTCGCGAGAAGCGTCCGGAGTTGCTCGTCGAACTGGCGCGCCAATGCCCCGAAGTCGATATTGAGGGACTGGGTGTCTCAGCGGAGACGTCCGAGTTGTATAGGCCCTATGGAGCGGATGGCTTACCCTCCAACCTGCACCTCTACGGCTACGTCCCGCACGAACAGGTCGGATCGTACTATGACCGGGCGACCGCTCTCATCTCCACGAGTCGCGTGGAAGGGTTCCCGAACACGTTTTTGGAAGCATGGAGTAGAGGATTGCCGGTTGTTAGTACTGTCGATCCGGACGGGCTTATTCAACGCAAGGGGCTCGGCTGGTACGTATCCGGCATGACGGATATGGCACAGCGACTTCGAACGCTGCGCCGAGAGGCCTTGGACTGGGTCCGGGCCTCAGAGCGATGCCGGGCGCATTTCAGCGAGGAGCACACTCTGGACCGGGTGCTGGATCAGTATGAGGCACTGATCCGCACCCTGGTCATCCGGTGAGGGTCGTTGCGGTGATGCTCGTCGGTGTATCCGGGTTACGGTTGTCCCCAAGCTCCCACGAACAGTGCTCCGGCATCGGTGATGCCCTGAATGCTCAACCCCGTCGTCAGGCACGGGCTGTCTGATCGGAGGGCGAAGTTACTTGCAATCTGATCCCACACGAACTGCCATTGCTGAGCTAGATCATCGGAGCCGGCATAGTTGATATTGATCGCCGCGTCCGGGTTCGCCAGCTTCGGATCGCCGGTGAGCGAATGCGATCCTTCCGCCGATGGCTTCTGCCCGTCGCCGATCAGGTTGTAGTCGGACTGTTGGATCGCGTATGTGCCGCTGGCCTTGAAGTCCTTCTCGCCGCTGCGATAGAGAAGATTGTTTTTGGCGATGGCGGCACTGTTGGCCGAAGTCACGCCGGCCATGTCGAGATACAGGCCAATTGCGCCGTTTCTGTAGGCGGTGTTGTTGTAGAACTGGTTAGCCCCGTAGTTACCCTCCTGGTCGTTGTTGAAACCATCGGTCGTATTCAGGAAAGCGATGTTATGATGGATGACATGTCCGCCACCCGCGTTGGTCGCGCTCTTGATGCCGCTGCCATCGCCGGGGGCGCCCAGGTAGCCGCTCTTCCATACCGCGTTAAAGCGGATCACGCAGTTCATCGGGAGGTCTTGCATGCTGCTCGACGAGCTAACGTCGATGCCGTCGTCTCCGCTGTTCCAGCAGAGGTTGTACTCAACAACGGCCGCGTTCGCCCCGGATACCGCGATGTTGTCCGATTCCTCCAGGGCGCCGGCACTTCTATCGCCGGTATTGTCGTGTGCGAGGTTGTGCGTGATGGTCGCCCGGTCCGCCTTGTTGGCGGTCGTGTCCCGCCATTGGACCTGGATGCCGATCAGGCAGTTGAAGGCTTCGCAGTAGCTCACGGTGCAATCATCGCCCCCGCGGACATAGATGCCGGTCCGCCCGCAATCGTGAACCCTGGTATTCTTGATCGTAATGAACGTCGATGACCCCGCGGCGGTGGACGCACTGTCTTGAATGCAGACGGCGTTGTACTTCACGTTGCGAATCTCGAATCCGTCGATGGTGAGGTACTTGGCGTTCTCAATAAAGAAGCCGTAACTCCGCGTGCCCTGGCCGTCTACTATGGGCCGGGCGCCGGCGACATTCTTGATGACGATCGGGGCGGCAGCGGTGCCCTGTGTCCCCAGTTGTACCTGCTGGTTGTAGACGCCGCCGGCCACCAGAATGGTTGTGCCCGGCTGCGCGACCGCAGCGGCCTTCCCGATCGTGGCGAAGGGTGCGGCCTGCGTGCCGGCGGCTGAGTCGCTGCCGGTCGTGGCCACGTAGAGGACCTGGCCGGTCGGCGGGGGCGGCGGTTGTGTGGCGGGAGCAGTCACCGTGACATTGACGGTGATCGTGTCGGTTCCGCCCTGACCGTCGTTGACCTGTGCGTTGAAGGAATCGGTGCCCGCGTAATCGGCGGCCGGCTGGTAACTGACCGTCACTGAGCCGCCGGAGCTGCTGGGCGAGCCGGCAGAAACGGAGGCGGAGCCGTGCTGTGCCGCCGTCGTAATGGTCCAGGCCAGCGTGGATGACGAAGCATCGGTATCCGTCGCACTCAGTTGCTGTGTAGCCGCGGTGTTTGCCTGCAATGACAGAGTGGTGCTGGCTCCCTGTGTGATGACCGGCACAACATTGGCGACAGAGGCGGGATTGGCGCTGAAATCCTGGCCTGACAGGTTGGCTTTGACCAGGGAGTAGGAACGTTTACCGGGCGTATAGGAATAACCGGCGGTCTGCGGCGCCACATCACCCGACCAGTTGCGAAGCACGGTGAGGCGGTACTGACCGGCGGAATCGGTTACCGCCGTTCCGCCTCCGTTGGTTCCCGATACGACCGCACCGGCCACGCCCGCGCCGTCCACGCTGAGCCGGCCGGAAATGACATAGGTTTGAGAGACGTCATAAAATCTCTTGTGATTTCTGGCCGTATCGTCCGTCGATAGGACGGTGATCTCTTTTTCGGTGCAACCGGTTTGCGTGGAGACGCCCGTTAGCGTGGCACAGAGGGCGACGGTATAAATACTGGCGGTGTTGAATACGTGTCTCACCGTCGGACCCTCAGCCGTGCTGCCGTCGCCGAAATCCCAGACATACACGCCGTCCGGTAATTCTATTCCGCCACTCGCGACCGCCGCCAGGTCAACGGTAAGCGGGGCGTCACCCTCGACTATAGACGCGCTGATCTCAACTTGCACATTCGGCTGTTCGGATGAGTTCTGGATGAGAGCGCGAACGGTGGCGGTGGTGCTCGCGGTTCCTGAGGAGACGGTGAGCACGAAAGTCAACGTCGTATCGGCCTCCACGGGCGGAGCAATGAACCGTGCGACCGCCGTCGAGGCGTCGAACAGCTCGACGACAGGACCGTCGGTTTGCTGCCACAGATACTTCGGCTCCTTACTCGAGATCGAAGCAAACGCTGTCCCGTCGAGAACGATCTCCTCGCCTTCGATCGCGGAGATTTCATAATCGCCCGCGGATTGATTATCGGATAGATTGTCATCTGTTACCGGAGCGTCACCCGTTCCGGTTTGATTTTGATCCTGGGTACCCTCCGGCGGCCGCTCGGCCCGATAATCGAGTACCTGCGTTTCGGGCATGAGAAGGGGGAGCACATTGCACGATTGTCCGAAGCAACTGCCCAGTGTGGCCATCGCGACCAGGCCGCGGAACACGTTAGCCCATGAGCAGGACCGATGCGTTTTACTCAGGGAATGACCGCTGAGCCCGAAGGGTCGTCGACGACCCAAGGTCTGAAAATGAAACATGGGAGATTTTCCAAAAAGGGTAGTGTTTCTTTCCCCGAACCCGCGTGCTTCAACAACACACGTGCTGTTCTGGTCCCCCGGTGTGTGCCGAAGAAATGTCGAATTCATTCGGCCGAGATGCAAATGGGAAAGATGGAGGGTTTAGGTAAGACTAGGCGGGCCAGCGAATTGAGATTTTCAGCAAGTTTGCCACGCGTTGTCCACAGCGGCTAAAAAATACTTATGAGACGACCGGTCTGCGGGAGTGATCCAGATGATGCGGTCATCGTTTTAATACTGGCGGGGTTGGTTTTCGTCTCATTGATTACCTGGCACCGGCAAGGCGATATATAGAACGTATGGCGACGAGAGAACAGGCACCGCCCAGGCTCCAGCGGGCTGTTGCAGTGGCAATGGTGCTGCTCATGCTCAGCGGAGTGGGCTACCGCATGGCGGCCGCCCGATATGAGCGCGCCTTCAGTAGCGTCCCAATACCCGCCGGTACGCTCGCTCGATTGCCTTTGCGTATCGACGAATGGGAGGGCTGCGACATTCCGCTCGACGAGCGAGTGATAAAAGCCACCGATACGGACGATCACCTGAATCGGACCTATAGCCGGCCGGGTGAGGGGCAGGTGTCCCTGTTCATCGGTTATGGCGTGCACCTTCGAGATCTCATGCCGCACCGCCCCGAGGTTTGCTATCGCGGCGCCGGCTGGACACTCGATGGTACACGCGAAAATGAGCGTGTGAAATTATCAGACGGTAACCCGCTTGCCTGTCAGATCCATCATTTCCGTCGCGGGGGACTGGGGACCGATCAGATCTCCGTACTCAATTACTATCTGGTCGATGGTGAATACTGCTCAGACGTATCTCTCCTGCGGTCTCGTGCGAGGAGAATCAACCGGAATGGCACCTATGCCGCGCAGGTGCAGATAAGCTGTGCCGTCGACGGCACTGGTGGCAACATGCCGCTGATGAAGGCCGATGAGTTGGTGAAGGATTTCGCAGCCGCCTCCGCGGATCAGATTGAGAAGCTTCTCGAAGATGCGGTCCAACGAGCGAATTCAGAGTAGATAAGATCACACAGCATACGATGCAGGTAATGAAAGAAACATTGGATACAGTATCTGCTCCCGCCTGTTCGCCGGCCGGCGAAGGGGTCAGGATTCATTTGCCGGAACGGCCCTCCGGGTGCTTCGCACAAATGAATCCTGACCCCTTCTTGATCGGACGCTGGGCCATTCCCGTTTCGCTCCTGGCGGCGTTGGTCTGGACGTACCAGGCGACGCTGGGCGGGTTGTTCATCGACTGGCATACCGATGATAACTATTCGGTCGGCCAACTCGTGCCGCTCGCAGCGCTATATCTACTCTGGCACGACCGTCAGCGCCTCGCGCGGTATCCGCTCGTACCCTGCTGGTGGGGCGCCGCCGTCATCCTTATCGCTCAGGCGATGCGCGTTTTCGGACTGGTGGAGCTTTACGAGTCTGCCGAACGATACTCCCTGATCCTGACGGTGTCCGGACTTGTACTGCTGGTGGCGGGCCGCGACATTTTTCGCCGCACGTTGCCGGTTCAGTTGTTTCTTCTGCTCATGATCCCGCTGCCGGGGCGAATTCACGATGCGATTTCATCGCCGTTACAGACGCTCGCGACCGAGGGAGCAGTCGCCGCACTGGAGCTGCTGGGCATCGTGGTCACGCGGGAGGGGAACGTCATGCTGCTGAACGATACCGTTCATGTGGCGGTGGCGGAAGCGTGCAGCGGCCTGCGTATGCTCACCGCGTTCGTCATGGTGGCAGCCGTTTTTGCATACGTCGTCGACCGTCCGCGCTGGCAAAAGGCGGCTCTCCTTGTTTCGAGCATACCGGTCGCCATCTTGTGTAATCTGATCCGCCTCGTGGTGACCGCGTTGTTGTTCCTGTGGACCAGCAGCCAGATTGCCGAACGTTTTTTCCATGATTTTGCCGGACTGACCATGATGCCGCTCGCGGTGTTGATACTGGTCGGCGAGCTGTGGGTGATGTCTCTGTTGGTTGTCGAGAATAAACATGAGCCGAATCAAACCGGGCTGTGAGAAGTGCGGCGCGCCCGCCCTGGTCACCATCGCCAATGAAGGGTCGTCGATGCCGTCGACGGCAACAACCCAAGAGACCCAGGGCGCCGCCACGATGCGGTACTTATGCCTGCGTTGTGCGGATGATGAGGAGCTTTCCCGCCAAAAACGGGACGCATCGCTGAACTACAGCGCGATTTTGATTTCGGTGGGATTGGTCAGCCTGTTCCTCTCGGTGTTCGCCGACTGGTTGGGGTTCGGCCGCTCCGAAGGATTCGGCTGGAAACAGGACATAGGGCTCGTGGCGGCCGCGGTTCTCGTACTGACCGCCGCCATCGTGCGGATCCCGACGATGTTGATTATCGGTGTATTCACCGGCGCGCTGAGCATCCTGGCCGACCTCTTTCAGTTCGGACACGAAAGAGGTTTCGGCTGGCATCAGATGATGGGCACGGCGTTCGGGATCGTTCTAATCGGCGCGGGCATACTCGAATCGCGCCGACAGACGTAGTGAGGGTTCAGGGTTCAGGAAAGCAACCCCTGAACCCTGAACCCTCTCGGAAATGCGTATATGACTCAGACCCGTCAATCCGCACGAATCAATGTGAAGATCGTGCTCGTTCTGGTGGTATTGCTGGCCCTCACGGGTGGCGGCCTGGTGACCGCTCACTATGTCCGCAAGCGAGCGGCAGCCGAGGAGGCGCTGACGGCCGCTCGGGCGGCGGTGCGGGACCAGAAGTGGACCGAAGCGATCAAGCAGTTCAGGGTGTACCTCTCGAAGTATCCGAACGATCCTCAGGCCCTCTCCCAGTTCGCGGAAATTAACCTACAGGTTCGTCCGACGCGGTCGGCGAACGTCGCCGCTGCGATCGAAGCCTACCGTCGCCTGCTGCGCACTCGGAAGGGTGATCCTGAACTCTGCGAGCGACTGGCCAAGCTCTATTTCGCCGTCGGCGATTACGTGGAAACCAACTATATCGCGCGGCAGCGCCTTTTCGTCAATTCTTCCGACGCCAAGGCGATGGCCTGGCAGGGCCGGGCACTGCTCGCGCAGGGCAAGCCTGCCGACGCGAATGAAATCCTCACCCGCTTTGTCAAGGAGAAGGACGCCAAAGAGATCGAGATCTACGCGCTGCTCAGCGACATCGCGCTTCGGGGAGATACGAACTCGGCGGACACCGCGTTCAAGTGGCTGGATACGGCCGTCCGCAATAATCCGCAGTCGAGCGATGCGCTGGCTCGCCGGGCGAAGTTCTACCAGTTCGTGAGGAAGGATCCCGTCAAGGCGCGCCAAGACCTGGAGGCGGCCGAAGCCCTGGGGTCGTTGCCGTCGCCGGCATCGACGACCCTTCAGCCCGCCGATCCCAAGGTTCGCTTGCTGCTGGCCGAACAGTGGATCGCTCTGGGCGAACTGGACCGCGCCGAGGCCCAGCTCAAAACCATTGGGTCGTTGCCGTCGACGGCATCGACGACCCTTGAGTCCATCACCGAGGCGCCGTCGGTCCAGCTTGATTTCGAACGTGAAGACCTGGCACTGTCCGTCATGCGTGCCTCCGGAGAACTGGCGCTGCGGCGGGGGGACAAGCAGAAGGCCCTCGATCTGGCCCGGCGGGGCTTGAGCGAGCTCACGGAGAACCGCCGCATCACCTTCCTCGGCTATGCGGTCCGGTTCTACCTGGCGGCGGACAAGGTGGAGGATGCTCGAACGAGCCTCGAGGAATACCGCAAACAGCTTGGCAACATTGGGTCGTCGACGACCCTTGGAAAAGATCGGGAGCTCCAGGAACGGCTGGCCCTGTTGGAAGCGGCGGTGGCGAATGCCGAGGGAAAGCCCTACGTCGCGATCGCTCATTTGGAGGAGATCGTCTCGGCTCACGACCCGCAGGAGGCGGAGGTATGGAAGCAGATCGCCTATGCCTATTCTCGAACCGGACAGGAACGGCGATCGATAGCGGCACTCGAGAAATATGTCAGCCGCCAGCCGGACGATTGGACGGTCGCGCTTGAACTGGCCCGGCTGCTGTCGCGGAACGCCGACTGGATCAATGCTCAGAAGTACGCACAGATGGCCTCTGAAAAGAAGCCGGATGAACCGTCCGCTCAGATGCTGGTGATTGAGTCCGCCCTCCGCGGGTCCGGCGGCAAACTTGATCCCGCGAAGGCGGCCCGGTTCGCTGGCAGTTTGGCGGCACTGCGCCAGCTTTATCCCAAGCGATTGGAGGTGCGGCTCCTACAGGCCTTGAACATGGACGCACAGGGGCAGCGGCAGCAGGCTGTCCACGAGCTGGAGCAGGCCATCGCCGATTGCGAGAATCCGCTGCCGGCGGTGCTCCAGTTGATCGAATGGATGGATCCGGTGAACAAGGCTCAACAGGGCGTGGATTTGTGCCGGTCAGCGATTGTCCGAATGCCCGACGTGGCCGCTCTCCCAATCATGCTTGCGGATATGCAGTTCGCCGCCGGAGAGAAGGACAAGGCGCGGCAAACGCTGGAGCAGGCCATTCCCGCGATGCCGCCCGACGAAGCCGCCAAGGTGCGGCTCGCCCTGGTGCGGCTGATGAACTCCGAGGAGCAGCAGCCGAAGGCGATCGAGTTGCTCAGGCAGATGGCCGCCGCGCGGGCCGACGATATTGCCCCCAGACTTGCACTCCTCGATCTGACCGCAATCCAGGACAGCGAGCAGGAAGGGTCGTCGACGACCCAAGCGCAGCACCTGGTTGATGAGATGCGCGCTATAGAGGGCGAAAGGGGTCTCCGGTGGAGGTACGAACAGGCCCGGCTCCTGCGGCGCAAGCCGGATTGGAAGAGTCGTCAACAGGAGATCATCGAGTTGCTGACGCGGTGCATCAACGGGGATTCCGGCTGGAACGCGCCGGTCCTGGCACTCGGGCGACTCTACGAATTGCTGGGCAAGGACGATCTGGCGGAGGAAATGTACCGCAGCTTCGTGGAGGTCCATCCCGGCGACGTGAACGTGGCGAGCCGGTTGATCGATTTGCTCGAACGGCAGGGCCGCTTCGCCGCCGCCAGCCATCTGCTGGATGCGACTCAAATCCCATCCCTGATCAGCAGATACAAGGCCACGATGGCGATCGGGCAGGGCAAGTTTGACGAGGCGAGGAAGGAACTCCAGGACCGCATAGCGGCCAACCCGCGCGATGCGGCCTCACGCGTGCTCCTCGCCCGGCTCATCTATCAGCAGTCCCGAGATGCGGCCGGAGCACTGAAATTGCTGGACGAGGCCCACCAGGCGGCGCCGTCTTTGCTGCCGGTGATCTCCACGCGGGTCGGGATTCTGCACAGCGAGGGGAAAAAGGATGAAGCGCTGGCCGTTCTGAACGCCGAAGTCAAACGCCGGGCGGATTACGGCGCGTACCTGCTGCGGGCGGAATATTACGCGTCCAATGGTCAGCATGATGAGGCGCAAAGGGACTACCAGCATCTGATAACATTTCCTACTTCAACCGCGGAAGGCTACGGCAAGCTCGGGAACTTTTACGAACACATCAACCAGCCCGACAAGGCGATGTCCGCCTACGAGGCCGGCCTGAATGCCGAGCCGGAGAATGCTGACCTGAAGCAGGCCCTGATTCGCGTGCAGATCGGCAGCTCCGATCGGCAGGCCCACATGCGCGGGCGCGGCATGCTGGATGAGATGCTCAGGCAGTCGCCGGAGGATCCCGTACTCCTGACGCTCCATGCGGCGGATCTGCTGCAACAGCGCACGCCGGACAGTACCAAGCAGGCGGCCGACCTGTTCGAGCGGGTAGTGACCCTCGATCCGCGATCGGTGACGGCGCACATTCAACTCATCAAACTGACCATGGATCAGGGGGAGCTGTCGAAGGCGGCCCAGCTTGCCGCCCGGGCCACCGGCTCCAATCCGCAGAACAACGACCTGCTTCTCGTCCGGGCGGGCCTGGAGAGCGAGATGAACAATCGCCTGGCCGCCCGCGAGCTGGCCCAGACGGTCCTCGACAACGATCCGCAGAATGTGCCCGCGCGGTTGATCCTGGTGCAACTGGCCCTGAGGAACGGCGAGACCGACGCCGCCGAAACGAGATGCCACGAAGCACTCAGGATAGCACCCGATCATGAGGAGGCTCGGCTCGCCGAGGCGCAGATTCTGGACGTTAAAAACCAGCGGGAGGAAGCGATCAAACAACTCGAAGCCTATCGCCAGGGTGCGGGCAGTGGGCATCTGAAGGTCATTCTTGCGCTGGCGGATCTCTATCGCAAACAGAAGGATTTCGCCAAATGTGAGGAACGCATCGCCGAGGCGGATCAGGTCGCGCCGCAGGGCGCGGTCGCCCTGCGCATCCGGATGCGCATGCTGGCGGCCCAGAAACGCTACGACGAGATGTTAACGCATCTTCAGCAGCAGATGCGCGCCCATCCGAACGACTCGGCCATCCTGATCGCCACCGCCACCCTGCTGGCGGAGTCGGCTCCGCCGGAATATCTGGAAAGGGTCAAGCCGCTGTTCGAGCAGTATCTCACGGCAAATCCGAAGAGCGTGGATGTGCATCTGGCGATGGCCGTCCTGGCTTACCAGACGCACGACATGCCGCGAGCCGAAAAGTCATACCGCCGGTTGCTGGAGATCGACCCCTATCACCGCGAGGCGCTGAACAACCTGGCCTGGATTCTGTCTGAGGAACTGGGCAAGCCGAACGAAGCCCTCGACTATGCGACAAAAGGCGTGCTGCGCTATCCGGAAGACACCAGTCTGCTGAATACCCGCGGCGCGATCAACTTCCGGCTCGATTTACTCGCGGAGGCCAAGCAGGATCTTCAGACCTGCATACAGTCGTCGCGGACCTCGCCCGGAACGCGGGCACGCTCGCTGACGTTCCTCGGCCGTATCGCGCTGCGTCAGGGCGAAAGCGGCCGGGCCGCCGATCTGTTCGCGCAAGCCCTGGAACTCGAGCGCAAATCGAACGTGTTGACGGCCAAGGAACGCACCGAACTCGAGAAACTCACCGGCCGGCCCGCCACCCGCGCCGCCACAAATTGACGCAGACTCAAGCTGACGTGCTGAGTAACGGGCGGGCTTCGTAGAATTCGTGACTGTTCATGGTTTGTCCTGAACCGCCGGAAAACCACGCCTTCCTTGGTGGTTTGGCGTTCCAGGCATGGCCAACAGTCACGGCGGGCCCGTGTCTCGACGGACGGGCTGTCCCGTGGCAGGTTTGGCGGTCCAACTCCACCCGCCGAAATTCTGCGAATTATCTCTTGCACCCGCTCCACGTTTTCCCTATACTTACGAGTCTTGGTATTTTGGCTCGCAGGCTTGGCCGGAGTATCTGATTCCCGCCCGCTTGCAGGCTTACGCGGAGAATTGCCGGTATGAGGTGGGCCTTAAAGGTCTTATTCGGCCTCGGGCAGCTCTGATTCGACCGCTCAAAAACGGCGGCCGATCACGAGGCTGCCGATGCGGGTTTCCCCTTCATCATCCATTTGGCAGTCTTTCACAGTCGCAAGGTATGCGGCTGGGGCGATCCACAAGCCAATGCGGCCTCAAGACCGGTCGCCTCCGCAACCGAGAATGTATAGCAGCGTTTCGGAACAAAGAAGGGCCTGTAGTGACGTAACATGAGCAACCTCAGTAATTTAAGAAACATCGGGATTTCCGCCCATATCGACTCGGGCAAGACCACGCTGACCGAGCGGATCCTGTTCTATACCGGCCGCATCCACAAGATGGGCGAGGTCAAGGGCAGCGATGCCAACGCCACCGCCACCATGGACCACATGGAGCTGGAGAAGGAGCGCGGCATCACCATCACCTCGGCCGCGACCACCGTCGGCTGGAAGGGTAAGACCATCAACATCATCGACACCCCCGGCCACGTCGATTTCACCATCGAGGTCGAGCGGTCGTTGCGTGTGCTGGATGGGGCGGTGCTGGTCCTCTGCGGCGTCGGCGGCGTGCAGTCCCAGTCGCTCACCGTGGACCGGCAAATGAAGCGGTACAACGTGCCGCGCATCGCGTTCATCAACAAGTGCGACCGCACCGGCGCCGACCCCGCCCGCGTCATCAGCGAGCTCGAAACCAAGCTTGGCCACGTCGCCGTCCCGCTTCAGATTCCCATCGGCCTCGAAGGCAATCACGTCGGCGTGGTCGATCTGATCGCGATGAAGGCCATTTATTTTGATGGACCGAAGGGCGAGACCGTCCGCGTTGCCGAGATTCCCGCCGAGCTGAAGGACGCCGCCGATCGCGCCCGTCACGGCATGCTCGACACCCTCTCGCTCTACAGCGATGAGTTGATGGAGCTGATGCTCGAAGACAAGCCGATCAACGAAGAGCTGCTGCACAAGATCATCCGCGAGCAGACCATCGCCCGCGAGATCACGCCCGTGATCCTCGGCTCGGCGTTCAAGAACCGAGGCGTGCAGCCGCTGCTGGACGCCGTCGTCCTATATCTGCCCAGCCCGCTCGACCGCATCACCTACGCCAAGGACAACGAGAACGAAGGGGCCGAAACCGCCCTCAGCGCCGACCCCGACGGCCCGACGGTGGCCATGGCGTTCAAGCTCGTGGACGAATCCTTCGGCCAGTTGACGTTCACGCGCGTCTATCAGGGCCGCATCCGCAAGGGCGAGACCTACTACAACAGCCGCTCGCAGAAGAAGCAGCGCGTCAGCCGCATCCTCCGCATGCACGCCAATGATCGCGAGGACATCGACGAAGCCCCCGCCGGCGACATCGTGGCCCTCATCGGCGTCGAGTGCAATTCGGGTGACACCATCTGCTCGATGAATATCAGCTATTCGTTGGAGAGCATCCATGTGGCCGAGCCGGTGATCGCGCTGGCCATCAACCCGGCCAAGTCCGTCGATCGCGACAAGCTGAGCAAAGCGTTGCACCGCTTCTGCCGTGAGGACCCGACGTTCCACGTTCGCGGCGACGAGAAGACCGGCGACACGCTCATCTCCGGCATGGGCGAGCTGCACCTCGACGTGTACATCGAGCGCATCCGCCGCGAGTACAAGATCGAGCTGACCGTCGGCGCTCCCCGCGTCAGCTACCGCGAAGCCCCCACGCAGGAGGTCGAGTTCAACTACAAGCACAAGAAACAGACCGGCGGGGCGGGCCAGTACGCTCACGTCGTCGGCAGGCTTATCCCTCTGACGGCAAATGCGGAGAAGGATTACGAGTTCGAGAACAAGGTCACCGGCGGCCGCATCCCGACCGAGTACATCCCGTCGGTGGACAAGGGTTTCCAGAGCGCCCGCGGCAAAGGCCCGCTGGCCGGCTTCGAGATCGTCCGCGTCAAAATGCTTCTGGAAGACGGTTCATACCACTCGGTGGATTCGTCCGACCTGGCGTTCCAGATCTGCGCCCGCGACGCTTTCACGGACGCGTTCCGCCGCTCCAAGCCCGCTTTACTCGAGCCGATCGTCAAGGTCGAGGTCGAGGCCCCGTCCGAGTTCCAGGGCAACATCGTCGGCGACCTCTCCAGCCGCCGCGGCATCATCCACGGCACCGAGATGAAGCAGAACTTCGTCACCATCACCGCCGAAGTCCCGCTCGCGAGAATGTTCGGCTACGCGACGGACGTCCGCTCCGCCACGCAGGGCAAGGGCACCTTCACGATGGAGTTCTCGTGCTACAAGCAAACCCCGCGCGACGTGCAGGAGGAAATCGTAACCGCCCACAAGAAAGCATTAGCGGAGCAGAGATGATTGCAAGCCCAGGGATGACAATCCCTGGTTTCAGGCTGAAAGCTGAGAGCTGAAAGCTGACAGCTCCAATAACTACCAACGCGCTGCAGACAGGCAGTGATGCGGTGGAGTCAGGGCCCGCGGGAAGACCTCCCGCGGGCCCATTTTGATGCTCGTTGCCGAAGGGGTAAATGAGAGGTTATAATTCAGGAATGACCCTTGCACTTGACATCCCGAAGAACGCCGAAGAAGCGCTCCGGCGAGCCTTCGGCGACGATCTGTCCGAAGCCGCCAAGGAAGCCTTGATCATCCGTGGTTACCAGACCGCCAAGCTCAGCATCGGCGACGTGCGCGAGATCCTCGGGTTTGCTTCGCGTTTTCAAGCCGAAGAATGGCTCGGTAAGCGCGGCGTCAATTGGAATTACTCTCTCGAAGACTTGGAAGCGGATCGGAAGACGCTCGGCGAACTGTTCAAAGTTGAACTCTGATGGTCGATATGAGTGTCAAATACCTCATCCGTGCGGAACGCTGCGGGTGTTGTGCAAATGACCATGCGGCGGGTTTCGTATTGCAATGGAACTCCGCTGAACACACCACCCCGGAGTTCACCGATTTTTCGTCAGCCACTCCGCAATCTGCTTGTCATCCGCCTTTTCCTTCGTCACGCGAACCTCGACACCGTTCACCCGACCGGCGGCCTTGACCCACTCCTCATCGAAATGTTCGCCGACGTTGTGAAACCAGATCGGTCCGTTGCACGCTACGGCGGCGATCGTCCGCAGGCCACCCAGCCGCCGGATGTGTGGAATGTTCAGCTCCTTCAAGTACGCCTCATCGCTGTCCACATCAAAACGATTCATGTCGATGACCGTCCGCAGATCGCTCTTGCGAGCATTATCACGCCCGATCATCGCACGAGCGACCAACGTCAGCGGGCCGAGCCGGTCTCGCCCGACGATGCGCCAGTGGTCCGCACTCGCCAACTTGACCAACCTTTCAATATCCCTGACCGTCTCCGCATCGTCGGTCCGGTTGAATGTGGTAAAGAACGAACGTTTCTCGCCACGCAAACCATGCGATCGGTCAGCGCTGAATGGCACTGCCAATTGCTGTAGGTCACTTCCGGCGATCAATTGCCGTAGGTCATCTCCGGCGATTGGGAGTAACGCCGCATCGAACCCCAGCGGGTCGAGGATGCACGTAATCGACCCCGCCTTGCTGTGCTGCCCGGCGTGGCGACCCACTTCCCGGTAACGCACGAATTGCCCCAGCATGTTCATCATTATGATGTCCACGCTGCGCGGCCCCGATCCGGTGATCATCGGCCAGATCCTGCGATCGCCCGTCATGGAGCCATAGACGTGCTTCAGCACGGTTCGAACATTGTTACTGAGTGTCGCGTAATCATCCGGCGTGAGTGCCGCGGGCGACATGACCTTCGACGCGCGTTTCTTCAGTTGCTCGGCGAGTTGCTCGTAACGCAGCAGGTTCTTTGGAACGTTCTCATCCTTCCACACCAGCAAATCTTCGGCCTTGTACTCGGGGATATCGTGCTCGGTGGTCCCGTCCGTGTCGCTGCGGTTCAGCAGGTGTTTGGCGAAGAAGCGGTACATCGCTTCGCGACTCTGCTTGTTGTAGTTATGTGGGGCGTCGATTTGCACGCTGGCGACTTTGTCGGCGGCGTTGTACAGGGCATAGATGCTGCGGATAAACGGGTACTCGACCTGCGGCGTGTCCTTGGTCCAGTCGCCGGTGGCGCTGATCATGAGCAACGGCTTGGGGGCCATCAGGGCGCCGATCTCCATGTTGTTGGTGTCGATGCGCAGGCAGGGGGCGTTCTCGCAGACGCAGCCGCCCTGCATGGTGTGCGAGATCATGTTCACCGGGCACGCGACTTTCACGCGGTCATCGACGGCGTAGAGGATGAACGTCTGCGTGCCGCCGCCGGAGGCGCCGGTGACGCCGATGCGATCGGGATCCACCTCAGGCAGCGACTGGAGGAAGTCGAGCGCCCGGATGCTGTTCCACGTTTGCAGATGCAGGTGGCCGAAGCCCCACAACTGGTTCGCGGTCGATTCGAGGCTCTTGTCGCCATGCTTGAAATGCCGAGCGCTGTCGTTGTATCCGGCCATATCGTAGGCAAACACGGTGTAGCCGAGCCGGGCGAGCATGATGCAGCGGGCGGGGATATTACCGAGTTCGCTCTGTTCGAGCCGGCCGCTCTTCCAGTGACCGTGCGGGCAGAGCACGCCGGGGACTTTGTTTGTAGCGGTCGCCCCCTGTGGCGGCTGACCCGTCGCTTGCGCTTCGGACTCTGATCCCGCGTGCTTGGTGCGATAGAGATTGCCGGTGCAGTAGAATCCGGGGTAACTCTCGAAGTAGACCTTCTCGATGGTGTAGCCGTCGCCGTCGATCTTGCCGAAGATGTGCGCGTTGAGCGGGCATTTCTCCGGCTCGGGCCACAGACCGGCCGCGATGCGTACCTGCATCCTCAGCCACTCCCGCCGCTTCTGCCATTCGTCGAGCGAGCCGTAGTGTGCGGGCTGAAAGTTCGTATTCGTATCCGGCAGCGGGCCGAAACGCACGTCAGCCGGGGCGGTGGTGATCGCAGGCGTCGTAGACGGGCCCGGTGGAGCGGCAGATGTCGCATGAATCGCTAGACTCGCGAAGAGAAGGGACACGATGACAACCGCAGTTCGAAGCATGACTCGACTCCGGAAGCGATGAGGGGTGCGATACGAGGGACTTTATACCGAGGCGAGAGGCGATGATCTACTATGTGGGGAGATGCGCGATCAGTAGATCGTCACTTCGCCGCTGCCGGCGGCGACTTGGACGGTCATGGTGGCCGGCCCGCAGGCGAGCGTAACGGTGGCGTTGGTGGATTGGTCCGGCGTGCCGTAGGCGTCGTATCGCAGTTCAGTGTCACCGCCGACGCTGATGGACTGAATGGTGACGCCCGATGTGCCGGCCCCGCGCCCGGTTCCGAAGGCGAGCAGATAGGGCGAGTTGGTTACCGGGTCGGTGATCGGCGTATCCGGCGCGGATACCGCCGCGATCCAGTATTGGTGGGTGGTCGTATTGAATTTGACCAGCCGCGGATCGCTCGCATGACTGATCGAATCGTTCTGGGCGAACTCGAAATCCGCCGCCAGCATCTTGGCCGCCTCCTGGAGCTTGAGTTCCTTGCTGTCGCCCATGGTCGGAATGGCCAGGCCGAAGGCGATGCCCAGGAGCGTGATGACGATGAGCAGCTCGATGATGGAGAAGGCGCGGGGAACACGCGATTGCGGATTGCGGATTGTGGATTGCGGATTGAAAAGAGGAAGGACCGGGGCAACTTGTTGCCCCAATTGCGTCAACAAGTTGACGCGGTCCTGCTTCAGGTTCGCATTCCGCAATTCGCAATTCGCAATTCGCAATTGCGCTCTCCTACTGTGGCACGCCGATCTCGCGCAGCGAGGCGGCGCCGACCAGTGAGTCGCTCAGCAGATCGTTGGTGAGCGTCAGGTCCCACGTGACCAGGTGCGTCAGGCCCAACGAGGCGTTATCCAGCGCAACGGTGAAGCTGGACGCGCCGGTTGCCCAGACGGTGCCCGGGAAATAGCTGCCCGCTTTGGCCGTTTGGGCCACGGTGGCGAAATTCGAGCCGGCGGCGTAGGCCACGTCGGCGGTGTCGATTTGCGTTTGCGTCCAGCCGGTCGGGAACACCGTCGTGTAAGAACTCAGCGTGGTGCTGCCGCTGGGTATCTCCAGTAATTGGAGCTCGCTGAGGTTCACCTGATCGTTCTTGCGCGTATCGCCGATCCACAGCACGATGTACCCGCTGCCGCTGGCCAGGACGGCCCGCGCCGAACAGAGGGCATTGTCGATGCGGCTCCTCACCTGCTCCGATCGGACCGCCACCCGCCGCACCTCGCGCCGCGCTGATGTCCCGTAGGTGGCGGCCTGTAATATGGCGGCGACGCCGAGCGAGATCAGCGCCGTCACCGTAATCGCGATGATCAGCTCGGCGATCGTCGTTGCACGTCTGTGATGTTCTGTCCTTCGGAACATGGGTGATATTCTCACATAAGGCATCAAGAGGGTTGCAGCAGCGTCCGCGTCAATGCAACCAGTGTCCCATTGCTGTCAGTCACCGTGACGGTGATCTGCACCGCCGCCACGGATACGCTGAGTGAGGCGACGGTGACGGTCGTCGTCGAGCAACTGACGGAACGGCTGAATCCCTGCAACGAGGACGGAAGCGCCACGCCCGCCGCCGTACTCAGGCTCCCCCCCGATTCCGAAAAGCCGTGATAATCGTCGGCGTTGTCGTACAGCGATCGGCTGGTCTCGCCTGATTCCGGCCCCAACGCCGACGATCCGCCGGGATCGGCATACGGCTTCGACAGGATCTCTTCCATCAACGCCTGGGCCACCATCATGCCGTGCGTCTGGCGCAGGGCCTCGGCCGCCTGCTGCTGGCCCGACACCACCGCGAAGGCGATCCCGGTGACCGCCAGCGGCAGAATCGTCAGTGCCAGCACGCATTCGACCAGCGTCAGGCCGGGCCGTACGAAGGGCAATTGTTTGCGACCGATAACGTCCATGACTGACTCCACAAACACTCAACCTCAATCGTACGATTCGGTTGGTAAGGAGCGTGACTTAATTTTGTGGCACCGGCGTCCCGCCGGTGCGTAGAGGCGAGACACCTTTGCCAGAACCGTATGCAGAGTTTATAAGCCCGCTGTATACTGGGACGTGCGGCGAGGGCTTGGCCGCGTCGGCGATCGATCGCGAGAATCATGAATGAAAGCTCCAGATTCCAACGAAATCCCCGTACATCCGGTGAAGACGAAGCACCGGCAGATCGTCTCAGAGGTGTTACCCACCAATGAGATGCTGGCTCTGTTGGAAGATTCGCGCCGGTATGAGCCGCGGGCCATGCAGGGGCAACCGCCGATCGTTTGGGACCGGGCGGAGGGGTTCAACGTCTTCGACGCCCACGGGAACAAGTGGATCGACTTCTCCAGCGGCGTGCTGGTCACCAATGCCGGTCATTGCCGCCGCGAGATCGCCGACGCCATCATTCGCCAGACGCAGCACGGCCTGCTGCACAGCTACTGCTTCCCGAATGAGCCGCGCGTCGCGCTGGCCAAACGCTTGTGCGAGTTGGCGCCCGACCCGCTCAAGAAGGCGTTCCTGCTTTCGACCGGCAGCGAGACGACCGAGTGTGCGATCAAGTTGATGCGCACGCACGGCCGGAAGATCGACGAAGACAAGAACGTCATCGTCAGCTTCACGCACGCCTTCCACGGCCGCACGCTCGGCGCCCAGTTGATCGGCGGCATCCCCGCGCTCAAGGAATGGATCGGCCCGTTTGAGGCCGGCATGGTGCAGGTGCCGTTCCCCGACGGCTTCCGCTGCGAGGATCAGACATTCGACTGCTTCCTGCGGAGCCTGAACGCGACGGGTGTGGAGCCGGGCCAGGTCGCCGGCGTCATCACCGAGACGTATCAGGGCGGCGGCGCGAGCTTCGGCCCGCCCGCATATTTTCAGGACCTGCGGGCGTGGTGCGACCAGCACAACGTCGTGCTCACGTTCGACGAGGTGCAGGCGGCGTTCGGGCGCTGCGGCCGGATGTGGGGCTTCGAGCACTACGGCGTCGTGCCCGACCTGATGTGCCTCGGCAAGGGGCTGAGCAGCTCGCTGCCGGTGGCGGCGGTGGTGGGCCGGCCCGACCTGATGGACCTCTATCCGCCCGGCTCGATGACCAGCACGCACACCGGCAACCCGATCTGCGTGGCGGCCGCCCTGGCCAACATCGACCTGATCCTGAAGGAGGATCTGATCGGCAACGCCGCTCGCGTCGGCGAAGTCTTGCACCGCGAACTCTGGCGTCAGCTCAAACCATTCGACGCCCGCGTCGGCGCGATCCACGGCAAGGGCCTCGTCGCCGGCGTCCATATCATCAAGGACGAAACCACCACCCCCGACAAGGACCTCGCCCACAACATCGTCTGGCACGCCGTCGGCCGCGGCCTGATGCTCTTCGCCCCGGTCGGCCTCAACGGCGGCACGATCAAAATCGCCCCACCGCTCTGCATCACCGAAGACGCCGTCATCGAAGGCGTCACCGCGCTGGCGGAAGCGTTCACCGATTGTTTGAGGAGCTGATCGTAGGGCGGGCACTCCCCGCCTCTCTTCTCACATGCACCATTTTGGCGGGCAATGCCCGCCCTACTTTGTTTGCGATCGCCGGTTGATGGACACTTCGACAATGCGCACCTCCACGTCACGGTCGGCGAGTATCGCGATGGGGCGGCCTTCGGCGTCGGCGACCACGCTGGCGCCGCCGTAGGTCTGGCCGCGCCAGGGGCCTTGAGAAATGCTGCCCACCAGGTCGGTGCCCACCACCGGGCAATCCCATCGCCGCGCGATCTTACATATCAGCTTTTCCAGGTTTTTGGCATGCTGTGGCCATTCCTTCTTCGGAGCCGCCCAGCCGTACGGCACCAGCACCAGGTCCGGCCGCAAAGGCGCCATTTGATCCAGATGTTTCATATCGAAAGTGTCCGCGCAGATCATCATGCCGATCCGTCCGAAGCGCGTGTCCACCGCGCGGATGTCCTCCATCCTGCCGGTCGCGTAGGGCGGGTCCATCAGCTCCGGTAACACGTTGATCTTGCGGTGCTTGAGCAATATGCGGCCGTCCGAGTCCACGATGATGGCCGAGTCGTACAGCCGATCGCCGTCCTTTTCGTCCAGGCCGACCGCGATCATCAACCGCAATCGTTTGGCCAGCTCACAGATTCGCTCGCTGTCCGCGCCAGGGATCGGCTCGGCCAGTTTGTGCGCCTCCGGATTTTCCCATCCCAGGATCACCGACTCGGGCAGACACGCGATCTGCGCGCCGCCGTCATGGGCCTGGGCCAGCGCCCGCTCGATCCGCGCGAAGTTGCCCGACCGGTCGCCGTCGATGCACAGAACCTGACACACCGCGATCTTCACCCGCTCCGCCGGTTGTGTTGTGGCCGCACCCATCACTGCCTCCGCCAATAAACCGATCGACAACATTCTGATGGCATTCATCTCAATCCGCCTCCGTTTCACCTTGCTGTGGCCATTCGCATTGTAATCGGACGAAGGTAAGTCGCGAGTGGCGAGTTGTTCCCCCTCTCCCTCGCCCAGTCTCCCCCTCTCCCTCTCTTGCCGGATTCGCGGAAGATGCTTCGATCAACAGTGGCCGCTCGTCCGCCGATAAGGTATAATGAAGGGACCCCAAGGGGGCGAATGGGCTCGACCGGGCAAGACGCGGTCGAGGCGGCGTGCCCAGGTTCTCAGGAGGCCTGGCTAAACACCTGAGAAAACTTTTAAATGCCAACGGTCAAACGTTGCGTATGGCGGCCTAAATAAGGCCACCCGTCCCGCCGGCAACGCCTGCTAGGCGGCGGGGCGACGACAGCAGGCTGGTTCGCGCGGGTCGGCGACGTGACGCGCGGGCGAAACTTCACGACGCTGGGCGAGCCGGAGCCTGTCGCTGGGCGCCGGTCAGCCGAGATTAAATCAGCAGACTACGCACGTAGAAACCTCTTCCAAACTGTCACGGGACGCGGGTTCGATTCCCGCCGCCTCCAGTCTTCGTTCGCCGCCAGGCGAATGAAGTCTGCCGCGCCGTAGTGGCTTCAGCCACGAAGGCGGGCTTCTCGGTGTTCCAGCCGCGGCGAACTACGACTTGGCAGGCCGATCTTCGTCATGCATACTGCTGTCCATGCGCGGCAACAGCGTTCATTACGTCTACATGTTAAAAAATATCCCAGTGGCACCCAGATAATTTTTGGTTGCCGACGACCGATATTTAAGATAAGCTGTAGATTCACGAGATTCACAACAGCAGGATGCTTAGCATGTCCAACCGACGAAGTAGCACATTCATCTGGTTATTGCTGGCGGCTTCAACCGGGTTATCCTCCGCGCTCGCGGCGGGCACGCCGGAAGGTCAAAAGCTCGACCTGGCCCAATCCACCACGCAGCCCGCTGATCAACCGGTCGCGTCCATCGAAGTCTGGCCCAAACAGATGACGCTCATCGGGCGCAACGATGCCCACATCGTGCTGGTCACCGGTGTGCTGGCCGATGGCAGTCGCATCGACCTCACACAGGAGGCGAAGTTATCCGCCAAGACGCCCGGCGTGCGCATCGACGCCGGCTATGTGTACCCGGTCTCCGACGGCGAGCAGGCCGTCGCCATCCAGGTCCGCGGCCAGCAGGCCCAGCTTTCGGTGAATGTCGCCGGCCAGGCCCAGGTGCCGGTGGTCAGTTTTGTCCGCGACATCATGCCGACGATCAGCAAGGCCGGCTGCAACGCCGGCACCTGCCACGGCAGCGCCAAAGGCAAGAACGGCTTCAAGCTTTCGCTGCGCGGTTATGACGCCGAGTTCGATCATCGGGCGTTCATCGACGACCTGTCCGGCCGGCGGTTCAACCGCGCCGATCCGGGGCAGAGCCTGATGCTGCTGAAGCCCACGCAGGGTGTGCCGCACGAAGGTGGTTTGGTATTCGAATTGGATTCACGCTATTACCGCCTCCTGCGCGACTGGATCGCCCAGGGCGTCATGTCCGACGCGGGCAAGGTCGAGCGATGCGATCGCATCGACGTCACGCCCGAAGCCCCGCTGCTGCCGCAGCCCGGCCTCACCCAGCAGCTTGCCGTCATCGCTCACTATGCCGACGGTTCGACCCGCGACGTGACGCGCGATGCCGTGTTCAGTTCGAGCAAGCCCATCGTCGCCGAGATCGACAAGAGCGGCCTGGTGCAGACCATCCGCTCCGGCGAAGCGGCCATGCTCGTCCGCTACGAAGGGCGCTACGGCCTGAGCCGCGTCATCGTGCTCGCCAATCGGCCCGGCTACGCGTGGAACGATCCGCCGGCCTACACCTACATCGACCGTCTCGTCTACGACAAGCTCAAACGCATCCACGTCCTGCCCTCCGAGCTGTGCGACGATGCGACGTTCATGCGGCGGGTGTCGATCGATCTGATCGGCCTGCCGCCCACGCCCGGCGAGGTGCGGGCCTTCCTCCACGACCCCGCCGACTCGCGGCTCAAGCGCCAGCGGCTGGTCGATCAGCTCATGGAACGCCCGGAGTTCGTCGATTTCTGGACGCTCAAGTGGGCCGACCTGCTCAAGTGCAACCGCAAGCTGGTCGGCGACAAGGGCGTGTGGTCCTATCGCAACTGGATCCGCCAGTCGGTCGCCGGCAACAAGCCGTTCGACAAGTTCGCCAAGGAGCTGCTCGTCGCCCGCGGCAGCACCTACGACAACCCGCCCGCCAATTTCTATCGCGTCAATCGCGACCCCGAAGTGGTGATGGAGACAATGACGCAGCTTTTCCTCGGCGTGCGGATGATGTGCGCCAAGTGTCACGATCATCCGTTCGAGCAGTGGACGCAGAACGCCTACTACGAGCTGTCGGCGTTCTTCTCGCGCGTCGCGATCAAGCCGGGTCCGCGCCCCGACGAAGAGATCATTTACGAAAATCCGCTCGGCGGCGAAGAGCTGCATCCCAAGAACAACCGGGTGATGAACCCGCACGTGCCGTTCGGCAGCCCGGACAAGGACCTGGCCCGGTTTCGCCGCGTCGAAGTGCTCGCCGACTGGCTCACCTCCAATGAGAACCCCTACTTCGCCCAGTCGGTGTCCAACCGCGTGTGGAGCTATTTCTTCGGCCGCGGGATCATCGATCCGGTTGACGACGTTCGCACCAGCAACCCATCGTCCAACGACGCGTTGCTCAAGGGCCTCACCGAGGACTTCGTCGCACACGGCTTCGATGTACGCCACCTCATTCGCACCATCGTGAGCTCGCGCGTCTACCAGCTCGACGTGGTGACCAACGAGTTCAACCGCGACGACACGAACTTTTCGCGGGCCGAGCCGCGGCGTCTGACCGCCGAGCAGTTGTGGGATTCGCTCGCCGTGGCCACCGGCACGCACCAGGCGTTCATCGGCGTGCCCGCTCCCATGAGCGCGGCCCAGCTTCCCGATGCGATGGTCGGCGGCGGCAGCTTCCTCGATCTGTTCGGCCGCCCGCCGCGCGAGTCATCGTGCGA
The DNA here is from genome assembly GCA_964384465.1 of uncultured Planctomycetales bacterium. Classification (GTDB taxonomy): domain Bacteria; phylum Planctomycetota; class Phycisphaerae; order UBA1845; family PWPN01; genus CAYLLT01. The sequence continues at coordinate 54,449 of CAYLLT010000023.1, forward strand.
ATGCGAGCGGCGCAGCGAAGTCAGCTTCGCGCAGGCCCTGAACCTGGTGAACGGCGACACCATCTCCAAAGCCGTCGCCGACTCGAACGGCCGCGTGGCCAAGCTGATCGCCGAGAACCGTTCGCCGAACGACATGGTTGAAGAGTTGTATCTCGCGGCTTTGGCCCGTTTCCCGCGCGAGCCCGAAACGGCTGAGGGCATGAAATACATTGCCTCAGCCGCATCAAAAGCCGAAGGCGCGCAGGACCTGCTATGGGCATTGGTGAACAGTCCGGGCTTCCTGTTCAATCGTTAAGTTGATCGGACCGCCAAGGCACCTTGGCGGTTTAACGAAACGAGGTGTGCGATGCTGTCGATTCCGGGTAAAGCTGGACGATTCTGCGACGGGCCGACGCGCCGTGAAATTATTCGGGTCGGCGGAGCGGCCATGCTCGGCCTGAATCTGCCGGAGTTCCTGGCGCAACAGGCCATGGCCAACACCACCACGCAGCCCGCCGGCGGCGGCAACTTCGGCCGGGCCAAGTCGGTGATCCTGCTCTATCTTCAGGGCGGGCCGAGCCACATCGACATCTGGGATCCGAAACCCGATGCTCCATCGAATATTCGCGGCGAATTCAAGCCGATCAAGACCAACGTGGACGGCATTTATCTCAGCGAGACCATGCCGCTGCTGGCTCAACAGATGCACCGCTGCACGTTGATCCGCTCGGTCAGCTACACGCCCAAGGGGCTGTTCAACCACACCGCCGCCATGTACCAGATGCTCACCGGGTGGACGCCCGACCGCGTCTCGCCGTCGGGTCAGTTGGAGCCGCCTTCGCCGCGCGACTTCCCCAACGTCGGCTGCCAGGCCGCCCGGCTCCGCCCGCCGAACGTGCCCATGCTGCCCTTCGTGATGATGCCCCGCCCGCTCCAGGAGAGCAGCGTGATCGGCAAGGCCGGCACGGCCGGCTTCCTCGGTAAAGCCTATGATCCCTATTACCTCTATCAGGATCCCAACGAGAAGATCGACACCGGCGACCTCAAGATGCCCGCGGGGATGAGCGTCGATCGCCTCCGCCGCCGGGCCAGCCTGCTCAAGACCATCGACGCCAATATGCCCAATCTCGAGAGGGCGCTGTCGGATTCAGCGCTCAACGAGTACCAGAGCAAAGCCTTCGAATTGATCCTCTCCGGCAAGGCCCGCGAGGCGTTCGATCTCGAAAAGGAAAAACCAGAGCTTCGCGAGAAATACGGCCGCACGACCTTCGGCCAATCCGCGCTGCTGGCCCGCCGCCTCGTGGAGGCGGGTACCCGATTCGTGCAGGTCAACTGGCCCGCGGTCGCCAACGGCAACCCGACTATCGATGCGTTCGATACGCACGCGGCCAACTTCGGGCCGCTCAAGAACCTGCACTGCCCGAAGCTCGATAAGGCGCTCTCCGCGCTGCTGGAGGACATGGACAGCCGCGGGATGCTGGAGGACACGATCGTCCTGGCCATCGGCGAGTTCGGACGCTCGCCGCGCATGGGCGTCAGCACCTCCGGCAACGCCAACTCGCCCGACGGCCGCGATCATTGGCCATATTGCTACACCGCCCTGATCGCCGGCGCCGGCATCAAGCGCGGCGCCCTCTACGGCGAGTCGGATCAGCACGGCTCATCGCCCAAGAAAGACCCCGTGCACCCGACGGAGATCCTGGCCACTGTCTATCACAGCCTGGGCATCCGGCCGGACACCGTCGTGTATAACGATCTCAACCAGCCGCGCCCGCTGGTCGACGGCAAAGTCGTCACCGGCCTGTTCGGATAAGCGTACGATCCTTTCGTACATCGTGCGGACAATTCGATGCTTTGGGTCCCTGGACATTGCGGCCGGTTATGCGACGGTCCTTCGCGGCGCGAGCTGTTGCAATGGGGCGGGGCGAGCCTGCTGGGTTTGAGCCTCGCGGACGTGCTGGCTCGAGAAGCCAATGCCGCTTCCACGACCCGCCCGGCCGGCTCACAAAACAGCTTCGGCCGGGCCAAGTCGGTCATCCTGATTTTCCTTCAGGGCGGGCCAAGCCACATCGACATCTGGGACCCCAAGCCGGACGCGCCCTCCAACATCCGCAGCGTTTTCAACGCCATCAAGACCAACGTCGAGGGCATCCAGCTCACCGAGGTCATGCCGCTGCTCGCCCGGCAGATGGATAAGTGCTCGCTCATCCGGTCGATCAACTACACGCCGAAGGGGCTGCTCAATCACACCGCCGCGATGTACCAACTGGTGACCGGCTGGACGCCCGACAAGGTCTCGCCGTCCGGCCAGCTCGAGCCGCCCTCGCCGCGCGACTTCCCCACCGCCGGCTCGAACGTCTCCAAGATGCGTCCGCCGGACGTGCCCATGCTGCCGTTCGTCATGCTGCCGCACCCGCTCCAGGAGAGCAACGTGATCGGCAAGGGCGGCACCGCCGGGTTCCTCGGCAAGGCTTATGACCCCTATTACCTCTTCCAGGATCTGAACCAGAAAATCGATATCGGCGATCTGACCATGCGGCAGGAGATGACCATCGAGCGGCTCCAGCGGCGGTCCGGCCTGCTCAAGACCATCGACGCCAACATGCCCAATCTCGAGAAGGCCCTGAGCGATTCCGCATTGAACACCTATCAGCAGAAGGCGTTCGATCTGATCCTGTCGGGTCGGGCGCGGACGGCGTTTGATCTGTCGCTGGAGAAACCGGAGGCTCGCGATAGCTACGGCCGCAACAGCTTCGGTCAGTCGCTGCTGCTGGCGCGGCGCCTGGTCGAGGCCGGTACGCGGTTCGTGCAGGTCAACTGGCCGTCGGTGGCCAACGGTGATCCAACCGTCACCTCGTTTGACACGCACTACGGCGGGACGGACCCACTCAAGAACCTGCACTGCCCCAAACTGGATAGAGGCTTGGCCACTTTGCTGGCCGATCTGGACGACCGCGGGCTGCTGGATGAGACGCTGGTGCTGGCCATCGGCGAGTTTGGCCGCTCGCCGCGGAAAGGCGCCAACACTTCCGGAAACTTCAACGCCGCCGACGGCCGCGACCACTGGCCGTACTGCTACACCGCCATGATCGCCGGCGCGGGCGTCAGGCGCGGCGCCCTCTACGGCGAATCCGACCAGCACGGCTCATCGCCCAAGAAAGACCCCGTGCACCCGACGGAGATCCTGGCCA
>CAYLLT010000024.1:0-56552 GCA_964384465.1 uncultured Planctomycetales bacterium
ATTTCGAGGACCGCCACGCCAGCACGCAGGCCTACATCGAATACATGCGCCCGCGCTGCGTCGAGCTGGCCCGCGTGCTCAAGAGAACCGGCAGCTTCTACTATCACTGCGACTGGCACGCGAGCCACTCTCGCACAAGAATGGTGGCCTGATGGATACTGCCCTGAGTTCAACCAACCCTGACGAGCGCTATTTGGCGATAATCCGCAATGCCCTGCGCGTCTGTCTCAACTACAAGCCTGCATTCGGCCACGGCAAGGGCGATGGTGTGTCGCTCGAACGCTTCCAGCAGATCTACCGCGAGGACGAGTTCTACGCCTGGTTCGGTCTTGACTCGCCCTTGGTCTACGCGGCGCACAAGGCGGCTGGCGGCATGACCTCGGTGTACCGGCAGATCGGCCTCAGTTGCCAACTGGTGTTCCAAAACGTGCTGCAAGACACGCTGGGCCTCTCCGCTGCGGACGCGACGTGGTCGTACAAAATTAAAGCGAAGGGCGTGAAGCACCGCACGCTCGCGCTCGACGGTCGGATTCCCCTGGAGAAGATCATGACGAAACCCAACCGCAAACGGGCCGAGGCGTGGCTTGTTGAGGCGACCGAGCACGTCGGGTTGAAGGGCAAAAACGCAGCTGGGCTGGAGGGCTGCGTCTTTGAAGTCCGGCAGGGGTACAAGAGCAACGACGCGAAGCGACAGAACGCCGACGTCTCCAACGCCGGCAACGCCTTTGCGCACCGCTACCTGCCGGTGATGGTGCTGCTTTCGGTCCAGATTCCCGACAACCTGGCGGAGCGATACCAGCGGGCTCATTGGCTCATCCTTCGGGGAACCGTGAGCGGCAAGACGACCGATTCGACCTACGTCTTCTGCCGCGATGTGCTCGGCTACGACCTCGCCGGATTTTTCCGCCGCAACTCGGCGGCGATCAAGGCCGAAACGCTCGCGGTGTTCGAGGGGTTGCTGCGATGAACACCGACCTCTTCGGCCATCCCGTCACCAACGGCAAGCCCGCAAACGGGCTCGGGCAGCGCGCGCACCTGACATTCAGGGGCAACGTCGCGCTCGGACGCCACGGCTGGCTGCGACTGACGCCCGCGTACTCGCTCGCCCTTGTCCGCGAACTGCTCAAGCAGTCCGATCCGGACGAGGTCGTTCTTGAGCCCTTTTCCGGCACGGGCACGACGCCGCTCGCGTGCGCTTCGCTGGGCATCCGCTGCCACGCGGTGGACATCAACCCGTTCCTCGTCTGGCTCGGCAATCTCAAACTGACACGATTCGACGACGGCGCGGCCCGCGCCGTGAAATCGGCAGCCGCACGAATCGCCGACAAGGCCCGCGTGCGGGGCGCTCACTCTTGGAAGCCCGACCTTCACCAGATCGAGAAGTGGTGGGATGCTCCCACGCTGCACGCGCTGGCAGCCTTGTGCGATGCGATCCGCAACCCGACGCGCGATCGGGCCGACAACGTCGGCGATCTCTTGCGAGTCGCGTTCTGCCGCGTGATGATCCAGAGTGCCAACGTCTCTTTCGGCCACCAGTCCATGTCCTTTAAGAAGAAGGGCGACGAAGCGGAACTTATCGCGGAGACTCCAACGCGGACGGCCAACCGCATCGCCGACGCCTTCGTGGTCGCCGCCAACGAAATCGCCGACAGCATGGGCATCGAGCCGCCCACCGCCGATTGCCGTGTGTTCCTGGGCGATTCGCGCGACCTCCCCGCCGTTCTCCCCACGAGCGAGGATCGGTATACCGCCGTCATCACGTCGCCACCCTATCCCAACCGCATGTCCTACATCCGCGAGCTTCGTCCGTACATGTACTGGCTTGGCTATCTCTCCGACGGCCGCGCCGCCGGTGAGCTCGACTGGAAGGCCATCGGCGGCACGTGGGGGTGCGCGACGAGCATGCTCAACACGTGGACGCCCAACGGGCACGGCGAGATCCCCTTTCCGAACTTCGACCGCATCATCCGTGAGATCGGCCAGGGCCACGCGCTTCTGGGCCGCTACGTCCACAAGTATTTCGAGGACATTAAGGGCCACATCCTCGGCCTAAGGAACGTGCTCGCGCCAGGCGCCCGCTGCCACTACATCGTGGGCAACAGCAAGTTCTACGACACAATGCTGCCGGTCGAGGGCATCTACGCAGCCCTGTTCGAGGACGCTGGCTTTGTCGGCGTGAGTATTGAGACGATCCGGAAGCGCACGAGCAAGAAGGAACTATACGAGTTCATCGTCCACGCCCACATCGCGTGATGTTCCCTTCGAACGCGAGAACTGGGCGGTCATCGCTCTGGGCGGCGACATGGGCATCGACGGCAGGATCTTTCCAGTCTCGGCCCTGCCCACCAAGGAGTTAAGTAGGGTCCGCTGGGCGGACCAATGGCGTGTAAGTTTTGAAGGTAATTCTCATGGCACACAAAACGAAAACGAAGAAGAAACCCGCCCGCAGTCGGATGTGGGTATTCGATCCGCACTCCGGCGGCGTCAAGATTCCGCCGGCGGTCCAGGAGCGGGTCCGGGCGCGCATCGAGGCGTACGCGAATCGGTGTTACCGCGGCAAGTTTACCCGTCTGGACATCCGCTTCCGCGGGCCATGCTGCTACATCGGCGCCTGCCGCGAGCCGGACCTGTCGCCGGATTGGCCGCCGAAGGACTGGCACGAGACCCGCGAGCAGATGATCCAACGCCTGCGCGACACGCCGACTCAACTGTGCCGGCTGCGTTATTTCGGCGACGAGGAGAGCTGGTCGCTGGCGTTCTTCACCTACAGCAACGAGAAGTACACGCCCTGCGCATTCGCCAACGGCACATTCCACGGCACGCCGGAAGAAGCCTTTGACATCGGAGCGACGTACTTGCACGACTGAGCCGCGATGATCCGCTACCCTTTCAAGTGCCGGGCCCGTGGCACCGACAAATTTGTTTTTGTCGGTGCGGTTGGGCCCAACCGATCTTCCAAGCGCCCGCGTTCTCCGCTGACCCCTATCCCCTCTCCTCTGGCTGAAAGCTGACAACTGAATGCTGATAGCTCGCGGCGGAACGCCGCGCGTGTTCTCATCCGAATGGGAGTGCAGCCATGACCAGACACCGATCCGAACCCCGCACGCAACTGCCGGCCCTGCGCCGCGCGCGGCCCCGGCCTCCGTTTCCGGCGCCTCGACGGCTCAACATCCCCAAACCAAACCAAGCCGTGCTCCAACACCCCAAATCCGCGTTTTCGCTATCGCCACCCCGGTTTCACCCACCTTCGCAAAAACCGCCCCGACAAAACAAAGCCGTGATCAACGCCTTCCCGCAATCCCGCGTATCCTTCCCAAATCCGCAATCCGCAATCAAAACAGCGCCACAACCAAACGAAGCCGTACCCCCCCCCTTCCGAAATCCGCAATTCGCAATCCGCAATCCGCAATCGTTCTTGCGAGAACTTTCGGAGCGCGCCAAAATGATGCCCGGAGGTAATCTTCATGTCCCTGCTGATCAAGAACGGCGAAATCGTCACCGCCGCCGAGCGTTACCAGGCCGACATCTGGTGCGAAGACGAAACCATCACCCGCATCGACCGCGGCATCCAGCCGCCGCCGGGCGCGGAGGTCATCGACGCCGCCGGCAAGTACGTCTTCCCCGGCTTCATCGACCCGCACACGCACATCTATCTGCCATTTATGGGAACCTTCGGGAAGGACGATTACACCACCGCCAGCCGGGCCGCCCTCGTCGGCGGAACCACCACCCTCTTCGACATGTGCATCCCCGCGCGCAGCGATGAGCCGCTTGCCGCGTTCGACACGTGGAATTCCAAAAGCGAGGGCAAGTCCGCCTGCGATTACAGCTACCACCTCGCGGTCACGCGGTTCGACGACCTGGTCGATCGCCAGACGCGCGAGATCGTTTCCAAGGGCGTCGCCTCGTTCAAAGTCTTCCTTGCCTACAAAGGCGCCTTCGGCGTCAACGACGAGGAGCTGTACCGGGCACTGAGGCTCGCCCGCCAACTCGGCGTCATCACCACTGCCCACTGCGAAAACGAAACGCTCGTGCTCGAACGACAGAAGGAATTAGTGGCGGAAGGCAAGACCGGCCCCGAGTGGCACGAGCCCAGCCGCCCGCCCCGCGTCGAGGCCGAGGGGGTACACCACCTGACGACGTTCGCCGAGCTGCTCGGCGCCCACATTTACATCGTGCACCTGAGCTGCGACGAGGCCCTCCAGGTCGCACAGGCCGCCAAGTACCGCGGCGCGAGCGTCTGGATCGAAACGCTGATCCAGTACCTGCTGATCGACAAAACGTATGCCGAACGCCCGCAATTTGAAGGCGCGAAGTACGTCATGTCCCCGCCGCTCCGCGACCAGCGCAACCAGCCGATCCTGTGGAACGCCCTGCGTTCCGGCCTTATCAGCACCGTCGCCACCGATCACGCCCCGTTCGATTTCGCCGACCAGAAGCGGATGGGCGCGAATGATTTCACCAAAATCCCCAACGGCATCCCCGCCCTCGAAGACCGCGTCAACCTGCTGTTCACCTACGGCGTCAAGACCGGTCGCATCGATCTGCACCGCTTCGTCGATGCCGCCAGCACGCAGGCCGCCCGGATCTTCGGCCTCTTCCCGCGCAAGGGCACTATCCAGCCGGGCAGCGACGCCGATCTCGTCGTCTACGATCCGAATTACGAAGGCACGATCGCCGCCAAAAACCACCACATGAACATCGACTACAACGCCTTCGAAGGCATGAAGATTCAAGGCCGCCCGCACGTGGTCACCGTCCGCGGCCAGGTCGCCGTCCGCGACGGCAAGTTCGTCGGCACCGTCGGCCGCGGCAAATTCCTCAAGCGCGAACCGACGCATTTCTGAAACGAATACACAGTAGGGAAATAATCGATCCGCCATGAGGTTTGATTTCGCCGTGTTCGGCGGCTAGATTGGCCACGGCCCGGATTCACGAACGAATCTGCCGCTCGAAAAGGTGTTGAAATATGCTCAAAACGAATGCTTTGCTCTCATGCGTCCTGCTGGCCGGCGCCTGTAGCGTGATCGGCGGCTGCGGTGATAGCTCCGACACGCCCGAATATGCCTATCGCAAAGGCAGGGTCACCCGCATTAACACAGCCACCGGCGTGGTCGAGATGACGACCTACAGCGATAGAAGGAAGCGGGATGTCCCCGTTTCCGGGAAGCTCGCGCCTGACGCCGAGATCCTGATCAACGGAGCCACCGCGCGTCTGGAAGACATTCAAATCGATGAACTGGTCAGCGTCACCGGTCGAATCGAAAAACATGACGGCGACCGCCAGCTCGTGGCCACCAAAGTCGAAGTCACCCGCCCGCAGGCCGTCGGCGCCGCCACCCAACCTGCCGAGCCGCCGAAGTAGCTCAAAACTGCGAACGGCAAGCCCGTCCCCTGCTCCCTGAACCCTATTAAACGCTCAGCACTTCCAGTCGAGAGCTGGAGTTGCCGACATATGTCTGGTGCGCTCTACAATCACGTAGCACCGCCGCGCGCGTCACGACGTCGCGGATCAACGTTTAGCCGCGAGCGAAAGCGAGCGCGGAACGCGCGACCACCGTCCGAAGGATATCAGCATGGGCTGCGCATTGGACTCAAACCATCGCATCGACGAAGACCTATTCTGCTGCCAATGCGAATACAACCTGCGCGGGCTTTCGCCGGAGGGAGCCTGCCCCGAATGCGGCACGCCGGTACTGCGTTCCACCTGGTTGCTGCGTTTCGCGGAGCCCGCGTGGGTGAGGAAACTGTACAGCGGTCTGAACTGGATCGGCTTGAGCATTCTGCTTTCGCTGCCGGTGATGATCTTCGTGTGCCTCCTCGACACCGCCAGCATCTTCAGCCCCGCTTCCATACCCGACTCGGTGAGCGGGCTGCTCCTGTTCCTGCCGACCGCGGCGACATTCATCGGCTGCTGGAAGTTCTCGTCGCCCGATCCGGGCCAGGTCGAATCAGCGCTGAGCACGCGGAGCATATTCCGGTACGCCGCGGCCGCATCCGCCATTCTGGCGGTGCTCGCGCTGCTCGCCGTGCCGTCGCACGCCGATACGGGGCACCTGACGCGATTCACGCCCGGCAGCAAGAGCAAACCGCCGACGATGGAGGACCTCGTCCAAGTCGTGGCACCCTCCGCCATCACCGCCGCCTGCGGCGTCATCTCCATCCTCTGCGGCATCGTGGCCGCGTTTGCCGCCCTCGTGCATGCCCGCCTGCTCGCCCTGCGCATCCCCGACAAGCGACTGGCCCGAAGTACGTCCATCGTCATGTGGGGCATCGTGGTAACCGTCCTGCTCATGCTGCTCCTGCCGGTGATGGTGGTGATGACCCTGATCGCCAGCACGCCCGCTCAGCGTAGCGCAACCGCCCTCGCGACGATCTTCGCTCCCGGCTGCGGCGCGATCATGGCGGTGCTGGTTTTCGGAGGCTGGGCCATGCGCCTGCTCACTCAATACCGCCGGCGCCTGGGCGAAGCGGCCCGCCTGGCCTCCCGGTCCGCCGTACTCCTGCGCACGGAACTGCCCGTGGCCAGACCAGTGCAGTAGACGAGTGAACTCGTCAATCGGTGGTGGATCGAATCGAGATCCGCTCTCGGTTTAATGATGGGTTGGGGATCGGCGGCTTTACTCGACCTGCCACTTCGAAAGGTGACCCTTGTGCTCCATGAGCAACAGGTAGTCCCAGTCGTCGGTCAACTGTTTCCAGTCGTTGTCGATGATGTCCTTTTGGCGGGCCTGGCGCTCCCGGCGGGTGTACGCGACACCGTCGCCGCAGCCGCTCTGAAAGACAGTCGCCAACACCGCGGCGAGGATCATCCAGCGTCTCATCGTTTTTTGCCTCACAAACGGGGATTCAGGGCCGCGGAGTCCGTCCCGCAGGAAGGTCGAGTCGCGTCGTTCACGCTGTGACATTCTAGACCCCCCCCGCCTGAGCTGTCAACGAGCAGGTCTTGTTTGTTTAGCCCCGCCGCGGGCGGCGGGGACGGTGCCGCACGCAGCACCGCTAAACGGCTTACCTATTGTACTATCTCGCACTGATCGACGTTTATCCGAGCCGCGACCGTGAGGGAGCGGGAATGACAAACCGCTCCCTCACGGTCGCGGCTCGGATCGGATAAACGTCCTCAACCCAGTAACACTACACTATTCACTTCGACGCTTGCCTTCCGGAAACTTGAGGTAGGGGGCGATCTCATCCAGCGTCTTTGGGCCGATGCCGGGGATCGGCTCCAGATCCCGCAATGACCGGAAGACCAGGCCGGTTCGGGATGCCGGCCGGTGCTGCTCGCGGTAGGCGACGATCTGTTTGGCCATCGATTCGCCGACCTCCGGCAGGCGGGCCAGCTCCGGCCAGGGTGCGGTGTTGGGGTCGATGCGCTGCTCGACCCGCTCGACGTTGGCCGGCTCCACGCCGATCGCGTCACCCAGTACCAGCGGCCGGAAGTAACGCGCGATCAGCACGCAGGCGAACAGGCAGCCCAGCAGCGCGTACGCCACAAGGTGGACCGACCATGCGGTCCGCGGGCGGTCAGCAGGTGGTAGTGCAGGGAGCTGCGAATCGGACATGGTATTCCCGTTGAGACTGATCATGCGGAGCGCGGGGCCGGCGGCTTGCGGCTGGCGCTGAGCAGTGCGGTGCGAAACTCTTTCATGACTTTGAACGCCGCCTTGGGCGTGAGGTCCGCGTTGAGCAGGCCGCCGGTGGGCAGCAGAGTATGCGGCCGATCGGCCAGATCGCGCCAGGTGATGCTCTCCACGAACGGCTTGCTCAGCGCGAGCGTGCAGAATTCCTTGAGCCAGCGGGCCTGGACGGCTTCACTCCACGGCTTCCACCACACGCCGCCGCCGGCCAGCGGACCTTCGCCCACCGGCGACGAGGGCACCTGCACCGCGGTGATGTGCAGCGGCTTGCCGAAGCTGCCGAGCCGATCCAGCTTCTCGGAGATCTGGAACATATCGCGGACGAACATGCCGTCCGCCGGTGCGCCGAACAGAAATTGCACGCCCAGACCGTCGAAGCCGATGCCGCTCTGCACCACCATGTCGGCGTACAGCATGGGCGGGATCGTGCGCTGGTTTCGCGCGTAATACTCACCCCACGGCCACACCAGGTCGATCACCGTCTGCGCTCGCGGCGCGAGCTGCTTGACCAGCGAGCCGCTCACGCGGGTCAGCTCCATGAGCTGCTCGAAGCTGAAATCGAACGTGTTCTCGGCGTGTACGCCGCTGATGACGTCCCAGTGGTGCACGTAAGTACCATAGCGCTCCACGATCCGGCGGACGTGTTCAAAGATCAGATTGCGGACGGTCTCGAAGTCGGTCTCGTACATGCCGAGCCAGTCCGGCACGTGCCGTTCGTGGAAGCTCACCAGCGGCCCCACTTTGATCGGCATGCGGCTCTTGGCCAGCCACTCCACCCACGAATCGAACGGCCGCCAGTTGAACTCCTGCTGCTTGGGCTCGACGGTGCGCCACGGAATCGGCAGATACGCGAAATCGAAAGCCTCGCGCAGCCGCTGACGATAGGCCTCGGCGGTGTTCGCCAGGTCGATGGTGCAGCCCATCGTGCGCTTGCTGAAAGCGTGTGCCTGCCGGCGGCGGGTCAGAAACAGGTCGGCGTGAAAATGGCTTAACTGCTCGCCCGACACGAACGAGACTTGCAAGGCCTGTTCGGCCAGTCGGGTCTGTAGGTCCGGCTCATCCGCTTTCAGCGCTTCGACGAACAGATCGCGCGCCTTGTCGATCTCCCTGGCGACGGGCTCGATGCCCTCGAAATCGTAGAGGCCCCATTCCTCGCGCTTCTGGTTGATGCGCATCAGCCGGCCGCGGACGAGTTCCAGCGGGAGGTTGTAAGGCTTATCGCGATCGATGAGCCGGCTGGTTTCCAGCATGATCGAGCCGCACGCCGGCACGGGGCAGAGCAGGGCGAGTGCCGCCGGACCTTCCGCCCGCTTGGCGCAGATCAGATGCGGCTCGCGCAGCTCGATCTCGCCGCGCAAGGGAACCCCGTCACTTCCCACGACGTAGGCGCCGGTGACAGTGACCGCGTTTTCAGGCGAATCATTGCGGTTCAGGGTGAAACAGAGCATGAGGGCGGCTTCCGGATAATAAAAGATAACAAGTATAAGTCCGGGAATTTGGCCGAGTCTCCCAACCCGGCCGGCAAGTCCGCCCGCGTCTCAGCTTCCGATCGCCCCGAAGGCCCGCGATCCAATCCTCCGCTGGTTACTGTAAGAGATTGAATGCAAAATCTCAAGGTCGCCGATCCGCCCGCATGGCCAGCGGCGGCACCGGCACGCGCAAAAGCCGCGCGTAAAGCGGCAGCCCGTCCGGACCCACTTCGATGGGTACTTCGCCGCGCATGAGAGGTGTTATATAATCTCTCATCGCGGCGGTGATGTGATTGCCGGCGGCGTTCAGAAACGCGCGAGGGACTTTCTTCTCGCCATTGGCCACACGCGACAGCTCCGCCAACCCTGTGGTGCACGAGTAATCCTCCGGGCCGTTCCCTCCGCGGATCAGCGTCACCATCTTGAAGCGCTCGCCGGCGAGCGCCGCCTCGACCGCGGCGGAACCGCACTGGTAAGCTTCATCCCGATCCGTCCGGCTGGCGAAGTGCATCGCGCTGCGCTGACAGGTGCCCAGCTTGTTCGACCGGCATTTGACCCCAACTTCTTTCTCAATGACGTTTTGGAGATATTCGGCCACCCCGCCCAACTGCCGGTGCCCGAAGGCATCCTGACTGAACGCACCGCCTTGCTCGGTCACGTATTGCCCGCGCTCATCCCGCAACCCCTCACCTGCCGTAACGACGCAGCGGCCGATTTGTTTCAATGTTTCGCGAATGTCCTGAACGAAACTCTCGATCGAGAACGGCACCTCCGGGAGATAGATGAGGTGCGGCGCGTCCAGCTCGCACCGATGAGCGACACCGGTAGCGGCCGCGATCCAGCCGGCGTTGCGGCCCATGACCTCGACGACGGTACAGGTGTCGGCGGTGTAGAGCGCCTCCGTATCTTTGCCGGCCTCCATCACCGCCGTCGCGACGTACTTGGCCGCGCTGCCGTAGCCGGGGCAGTGATCGGTCTCGGCCAGATCGTTGTCGATGGTCTTGGGTACGCCGATGGCGGTCATGTCGTACTTCATGTCCGCGGCCAGGCGGCTGACCTTGTCGGCGGTGTCCATCGAGTCGTTGCCGCCGCAGTAGAAGAAGTAGCGGATGTCGTGGGCCTTGAAGACCTCGACGATCCGCTCGTAATCGGTGCGGTCTGTGGATCCGAACCCCTCACGCCAGTGAGGGGCCGAGCGCGTGTCTGGCCCCCGACTGGCGTCGGGGGTTCGGATCCTGTCTTTGAGCTTGTAACGGCAGGAGCCGAGTGCCGCGGAAGGCGTGCGCTTCAAACCTTCGATGACCGCCGGGTCTTCCCTGCCCAGATCGAACAGGTCTTCGTTCAGCACGCCAAGGATGCCATTGTGCGCGCCGTAGACGCCGGCGAACGTCTCCGGATGCCGCAGCGCCGCCTGCACCACGCCGCACGCCGACGCATTGATCACCGCCGTCGGCCCGCCGGACTGCGCGACAATCGCTTTGCCCTTTGATTTGGCCATAGCCAATCCTCAATTCGGATCAATTGCTGAACATGTGCGCAGGATATCATTTACGCGAGCATTGATGAAGTGCGAGTGATGTGTTCGGGGGTGGACCCACGGAACAAGATTCAAACGAACGCGCGCTCAACCAGGTGATTCGGACAACCTACGGCGAGCCGATGCGAGTCCCCTTGACCCACGAGACGTGCGTGTCGGCGAAGATTGCGTTGGTCCCGCCTCCCGAGCCCGAGCGGTGCGAATTGATATTCCTCCGCCATATGGGGGGAGAATTACTGAATTTGACCATGTATTCGCCTTGCGCGCAAAAGAGCACCGTTACGTCGCTGAAACTTGCAGCACTTATTCCACGGGCTTCGCCAATGCTCCACTTGCGATGGCGGTTCTTGTCGCCGGTCTGGGCTGCACCGCCCGGCCTGATATTCCAGTTAAAATTTGCGTAGAGCTGCATCGCATCATCCCAGGCGGCTCCGGGCCAGGGAGGCGTGAGCGGACCGGCTGACACGGAGTCCTTCGGATTCTGACGACGCCACGGTTGGTAGGACTCGAACTGCCCACGAGTATCTTCATACAGATATTGGGGAGTGCTGCGAATAACCACTGTCTGGCCCTGTCCTTTGCCCCGCTGGTATGGACAATTGAAGTACGCGGGCATGATCGTGCTCTCGTACGTAACGACCACCGGGTCCGGCCAGAGGGCTTCCGGGTTATACGTGGGTGGAACCAGCGCTTTGCGGGTACCGGCATCGTACTTGCGAAACGCGACCGAAGTCATCACGGTGCGCATTGGATATAGAGTGGCCGTCGAGTAGATGCCATCCCCGGCTGCATAGTTGTACATGACGGGCACAGAATCCTTATTCTCGGTCATGTACTCGGCTATCGTCGTGGCGATCTGCTTGGCGTTGGCTTTACAGGAAGTGTTCTTGGCCTGATCGCGCGCCCGGCTCAGCGACGGGAGGAGAATCGAGATCAGCAGGGCGATGATGGCCACGACCACGAGGACTTCGATGAGCGTGAAGGCCCGCCGTCTCATGAGAATCTGTCTCCTGCGCGAACCCTGCTCTGTCGAAGCCGAGCGGCAACCCAACCGGGGCAAACTCGCGCCCACCGGGCGACCCGCCTGGTCTCACGACCCCGGCGATTCTCCGGAGGATACTCCGCTGCCCCTTTATTATGACAGCGCTATTTCGCACCGGCCGGCAGTTATCGCGGTTTTCCGTGAGTTCTAAACCGTTGAAATCCACAACCCCGGAACCGCGACCATAGCGCTGTCATATCAAGTATACACGTTGAAGCGGTCCTTGCATAGCCTGATTCCCGCGTAAGAAATCGGCACGCCGAAGGAGGGGCTTCCAATCAATTATACGTTTCGGTGAAGGCAAAAAACGACAAATCGCCGGCCCGGCATGCTGGAATGCTGGCAAGCCTCAGATTGGTCGCCACATACGCTTGAGCCACGAACAGGTACAATCCTCACCATGCTCTCACAGAGGATTCAATCCGTGATTTCCATTACCCGCATCACTCTAGCGCTTGGGCTGGTCTGCATAATCATCATCCCTGTCCTCGCTGAAGACGGTGGCGAGCGGCGGCCGGACACGCTCGATCTTCGCGCGCCGATGACGCTGGCGGCGAACGCCATTCCGGGACGTCTGGATGCGACCAGGGCGTTTCGCCCGTTCTTTCTCATCCAGGGTAAGGACGGCGTGCCGCACTCACTCGCCCGCATGGACTGGGACGTGGGCGACATGACCGGCCGCTATCTCGAGACGCTCATCAACGCACGCGCGATGGGGATCACCTCTTCCGAGTTGTCGCTGGCCGAAGAGCGTCTGGGACGATACCTGCTTTCAGTCATCGGGCCCGACGGCGTAGTGCACATTCCGGATACCGGTAACGTCGATCACATGTTTGCGCAGGGCAGCGCGTTGTTCGGCCTGCTCGCCTGGTATGAGGACAGCGGTAGTGCAGCCGCCCGCAGCGGCATGGACCGCATGATCCGCGGCCTGCGCGCCCTGGCGGAGGATCACGGGGATTACCTGACCTACGCCTCGGTCAAACTCGAGCAGTCGTCCGGGAGCCATCTGGCCGGTTATCAGATCTTTCCGCTGGTGCGTTACTACGAGTTGACCGGCAGCGCGGAAGCGCTCAGCCTGGCGGAGGGGCTCACCCGCTGGGCCGTCGAGCACGATCCGACGATCGGGCCGGACGGCGAGATCCTCAAGGCGCTCTCGTGGGAGGGTCACGTTCATTCGTGGTTCGAGACGATGGCCGGGGCGGTGCGCGCGGCCAGGGTTTCGCCCCGCCTCGATCATGCAAAAGTGCTGAGCCGCGCTCGCGCGATTTACGATTGGGTCAAGCGC
Organism: uncultured Planctomycetales bacterium; assembly: GCA_964384465.1. Classification (GTDB taxonomy): domain Bacteria; phylum Planctomycetota; class Phycisphaerae; order UBA1845; family PWPN01; genus CAYLLT01. The sequence continues at coordinate 12,971 of CAYLLT010000024.1, forward strand.
ACCAACGGCAGCGACTTCGGCTGGTATGCCACTTTTCCCACCTTCGGCTCATGCGAGACATGCGGGATCGGCAGCGCGGTCCGGCTGCTGCTGGAACTGGCGCAATCCGGGCACCCCGAATATTTAAATGACATCGAACGATGCGTTCGCAACCAGGTGATCGAAGCCCAGTTCCGCAATCCGGCCGTACTGGCCCGCAAGGACATCACGGTCTGCCCGTCGCTGCTGGGAACGTTCGACAGCCAATCCCATCCGAACTCGCATCTTGGCCAGGGCGGCTTCGAGGATGTCGGCACCGTCGAGGGCTGCTGTCTGAACGGCGGTGCCCGCGCTATCTTCCTGGCCTGGGAGAACATCGTGACCGGGGACATGCCGCTTCCGGCTCACAAGCAGAAGGTTCCTGCTTCGAGACCGACGGACGACATGTTCATCAATCTGGCCATCAGCCGTGACAGCCCCTGGGCCGAGGTCATTGGTTACCAGCCGTACCAGGGACGCGTGGACGTGCGGCTCCATCAGCCCGCTCCGCGCCTCCACGTTCGCGTGCCCGACTGGGTTGACCACAAGCGCGTCACGGTCCTCGTCGACGGCCAGCCCGATGCGGAATGGTCGTGGTCGGCATCCTATGTTGTTCTTTCAGACGTCGGCGGACAGCAAGTCGTCTCCATTTCATATCCGCTGCGTCGCACCACTGAGAACGTGAACGTCGGCGGCAAGCCCTATCGGATCACCTGGCGTGGCGACACCGTCATCGCCATTGACCCGCCCGGTGAGCGCGATAAACTGTACCAGCGCGCGGCCATGGACACCGATGTTGTTCCCATGATCGCGGTCGGGCAGAAGCCTCCGCCGCAATCGACGGCCGCAACCACGTCGCCGAAGCAGACTCCGCACGAGAGCACCCGTGTGGACATCAGCGCGGCGGTCGCGAAATTCGCCCCCGGCTGGATGGTCAAGGACTGCGGCGCCGAGATGTCGCCGGGCATCCGCGACGAACTGGGGAAAAAGAACGTGCTGGTCACGCATCCGCTCAGCGAAACCATGCCGTGTGTCATGGGTCGGCGGGTGGACATCGTGCCCGACAAGAAGACCACGCTGCATCTTGAGGTAGGGCACCATCCCGACGGCGATTGGCTGCTGAGCGTCACCGCCGACCGGGAGCTGGTCCGCAAAGTCATCGGCATGGAGACTGCCCCCGACGGCTGGACCACCATCGACGTGGACCTTTCCAGCTACGCCGGCCAGATCATCACGCTACAACTGATCAACGCCGCCAACGGCTGGTCGCACGAGGAAGCGTACTGGGCCAGGATCGAGATCGAATAGGCGATTTCCGATTGTCGTTTTTCGATTGCCAGTCGGAAATTGGGAAATTTTCGGGCTTTGCAGTGAGGCCGGCCGGGACGTAGAATCCTCCACATGTCATCAAAACAACTCACTCAGAATCGGAGCGACGGAGCGCTGGGACAATCGCAGAAACCATCTTCGCGCCGGTCTTTCACCAGGCGGCAGGTGCTGAAGCGCACGGCGATGGCCGGCGGGGCGATCGCCGCGCCGTACATGGTGTCATGCTCGATGCTCTCGCGAAACGGCGCGATCCCACCCAGCGAAAAGATCGTCCTGGGCGGCATCGGCATCGGCCCGCGCGGCACGCACGACCTGACCGTGATGCTCGGGAAGAAAAACGTCCATTTCGTCGCGGTGTGCGATGCCCAGAAGGCGCGCCGTGATGCCGTCAAAAAGCTGGTGGATGAGAAATATGGGAACAGTGATTGTGCCGTCTACGCGGACATGCGCGAGTTCCTGGCCAAGCGCACCGACATTGACGCCCTGCTCATCGCCACCGGCGATCGATGGCACGCCCCGGCGGCCATCATGGCCATGCGCGCCGGCAAGGACGTCTACAGCGAGAAGCCCTCGTGCATGACCATCATGGAAGGCCAGGCGGTGGTGGACGCCGCCAGGAAACACGGGCGGATCTATCAGACCGGCACGCAACGGCTCAGCGAAGCGAACTTCGTGTATTGCATCGAGATGGCCCGCAGCGGCCGGCTCGGCGAGGTGAAGACGGCGCGGGCGCACATTGCGCCGTGGGATGCGGCCGAGATGAATCACGACTGGCTCCCGGCAGAGTCCCTGCCATCCAAGGACGAGGTCGATTGGGATGAGTGGCTCGGGCCATGTCCGTGGCGGCCGTTCAATTCGTCGTACATTCGCGGCGGTTGGCGCGGACACTACGACTTCCACACGAGCTGCATCGGCGAATGGGGCGCACACACGTTCGCCCAGGCGCAGGCCGGCCTCAACAAGCTCGACACCTCGCCGGTCGAATACGAATACGTCAAGAACCCCACCGGCGACGGCATGGTCACGCGCTTCGCGGACGGCCAGCAGTTGACGCTCCACCGCGAGGGCTATTGGAAAGGCTCATGCGGAATGCGCTTCGAAGGACCGGAAGGCTGGGTCGCCTGCGCGGATGGATACAAGACGCCGGAGGTGTCCGATCCGTCCCTGCTGAAGGACTTTGACAAAATCATCCAGGACTACAGCGAGCGGACCGGCCGTCCGATGAAGGGTCTGGAGGGCAACGACGGGGTCGTATTCCACGCTCAAAACTTCTTTGATTGCGTCCGTTCGCGAAAGCCGACGGTAGCCAACGCCGAGGTCATGTTCCACTCGATGTCCACGGTACACGCCGCGAACATCTGCATGTGGCTCAAGCGAAACATGAAATACGACCCGGCCAAGAAGGAATTCGCCGACGCCGACGCGAACGGTTTCCGTTCACGGCCCATGCGGGCGCCGTGGGTGATTTGAGGCTAGTGCTCTGACTCCGTTTCAATCAGGATCAAGAGAATGATTCGCAGTCGAACGTCGCCGTATCGTGGTCAGCTCAAGTGGTCAGGGAGAACAGATGCAATCCGCCGTCGATGATGAGGTATGTGCCGGTCGTGTAACCGCTCAATGCTTCGGAGAGCAGAAGTACGGCCGCGGGTCCGATTTCGTGCGTCTGGCCCACCCGCCGCATGGGGATGCGCTGGGTCAGCTTCTGGAGCGGCTCGCCGGTCACGTGAGCGGTCAACCGGGTCACATAGTGGCCCGGCACGATCATGTTCACGCGAATCCCGTATGGGGCCAGTTCCATCGCGAGGTTTTCCATCACCACGCGCAGCCCGGTTTTCGATACGCGGTAGGCCAGTTCCTCGTGCGCCAGCGTGAACATGGACGTTGACCCGACGATCAGGATGCTGCCGCTGCGTCGAGGAATCATGTGGCGGCCCACTTCGCGGCAGGCAAACACGCAGGCGGTTAAGTTGGTATCGATCGTCTTGTGCCAGGAGGCTGCGTCCAAGTTCATGATCGGCTGGTGCCACGTGCCTGCCGCGTTGTTCACGTACATGTCGAGATGGCCCAATGCTTCGATCGCCGCCGCCACCATGCTGACGACCTGCTCTTCTCGACTCACGTCAGCCTGGATCGCGACGACTTTCGCCCCCGCGGATCGCAATCGTTCAAGGCCCTGCGGCTCGGGGTTACGGCTGGCGATGGCCAAGTTGACACCTTCACGTGCGAGCGCCTCCGCGATGGCCAGACCGATCCCGGTGGCGCCTCCCGTAATCAGAGCCGACTTACCGCGCAGTTGGGCGTCCATTGAGCGACTCACGCAGCGAGACTATTGGCATAGGCCAGGATCAGCATGGCGACCAATAACACGACAATACCCGCCAGCAGGACGCGAATCGAGGCGATTGACGCGTGTCGCCATTCGCCGCTGATGAATCCGAGCGTGGTGGCGACCACCAGGGCCATTCCAATATTGACGCCCCACCCGACCGTGGTACCCAGCGTTCCGAGGTAAAATGCTCCGATTCCGTACGGGATTTGGGCCATGAAGTGAACGCCGCCCATGGTGGATGAGATCACTCCGTCGCGCAGCGACCCTGGAGCGAAATAGTTACGCCAGGTGCCGCGACGGATCATGTTGCCGCCCATGCAGATGGCCATTCCGGTGATACCGCCCCAATACATGGGCATCCAGCGAATCAATGTGGCCCGCCACTTGAGACCGTCTCCCATCGCGATTTCCAAAGGCTTGGCGAAATCATAGCCCAGATTGGCAAACCCACTGAATATGCCTGAAATCAGGCAACATATCATCCCCAGCCAAAACATCCTCACGGTCGGGTTTGCCGCGGCAGTAGGTGCCGCCTGCCGGGCGGCACCGGCCCCGCCCGGCAGGCGGTGCCCACTCTCCCGCTCGCGCATGATGCCGGCCTTGCCCGCAATGGCGGTGCCAACCATGAGAATGACAATGCCGACGATCGTCCAAACCTTGGGCGCTGCCGGAACAGCTTCCCAGTTGTGGATCAACGGGATGCCCGAGCCCACGGCAATGCTGATGCCTTTGAGCAACGAAGCGGCCAGGGCCATGCCCAACAGACTGAACCCATACGCGTAGGTGGTCGCGCCAAGCCCCCAGCCGAAGCCGAAGAGGAAGACCAGCAGGTTGGTCCGCAAACCCACGCGGGCGACGGCGTCGGTCCATCCCGGCAGAATGAAGTGGATGGCGATCAACGGGACCACAATGGTGGCAAAGAACATGGACAACAAGCCGGTGTTATCCGCGGTGTATTTCCGCATGACCCGATACTGCAAGCCGAACGCACCGCCGCTGACCGCGGCGATCAGGATCATGCTGAAACCGAGAAGTATGTGTGGCATTATCGAGTGTTCCTTGCGGGTTTTGAGCTAGGCCCGCCATTTATGGCGGGTTTCGAGAGCTCAAGTGCTTGTTGCCGCTCATGTTCCTTTCGCCGCTTTCAGAATCCGATCCACGAGACCGCCGGGTTTGGTCGGTGCGCCGAAATCCTGGCCTTCGACCGCAGCCGGCATCGACCACAGCATCATGTCCTGGTAGTAATCATTGCCGTAGGTTCGCTCGCCGGTATCCGCATCGCCGCGCATGATGTTGGGCATATCCCAGGTGTAGCCCTGGAGGCACACGATGTCGTGCCAAACTTTGCGGGCGAGTTCCATGCCCAGTTCGCGGTGACCGTTGTACAGATAGGTCATGGCCAGCATGAGCGCTTCCGGTGGGAAGAAGCTATAGGTTCCATAGCCGCCGATTTTGGTTGGCCGGCCGTCGGGCAACGTGTAGTTGACGGCACCGTATTTGCTGAGCGCCAGGTTATAGCGTTTGATCGTATCGAGCACCGTCTGGACCCGCTGCTCGGGCAACGCGCTGGCCAGGCCGTGGTGGTCGGTGATCCATTCCCCATCGAGCTGATAGCCGAACACCAGATCGGACTTGCTCGCCGTCTCCGGCTCCCAGTAGTTCAGATAGTAATGGCCGGCCCAGAGCTTCTTTTCCATGGTGTCGGCGCCGGCTTTGATCCAGTCCGCGCATTGTTTGGCGAATTCGGCATCGCCGGCCAGCCTGGCGAATCGCTCGGCGATGCGCAGTTGGGCCAGATGCAGTCCGCCGACGTGGGCGGTCATCCCCCGCCAGCCGGGCTCGGGGGCCTCAAACCATTCCGTGCCCACGTTGCCCGTGGGCATGGCCAGAATGCGGTCGCCGATGGGATAGTCCGGCCGGTAGTTGACCGTGTAGGTCATGTTCTGTTTGAGCGTGGGGAAGAACTCGCGCACAAAGGTTTCGTCTGGGTAGCACAGGTAGTAACGATCGATCATGGCGGCCAGGGAGATGCCATTGGTGGCAAACTGATATCCGCGCGTCGGATTGGCAAAATCGATCGGGGCCGTTTCGTTCGTGCAGCCGCCGAAAATCCACACCGCGGCGCCGTCGGGATACTGATAGCCCTTGTAGCCGCGCAGGGTGGAGAGCGCTAACTCCGGAAAGAAGTAAACCAGCGGCTGATTGCCGTAAAACGAACATGGGATGCACTCGATCTGCGGGCAGGCCCGCGGGCACTCGATGAGGCCGAACAGCCCGTCCTCGGGTCTGACCCAATCCGGCAGCGGCGGCTTGGCCTGGGCCCACAGCCCGTCCTCGGTGATGAGGTGCAGGATGTTCACCAGCGATTCACGGAGCCAGATCGGCAGGTTGGGCTCGGTGTAAATGACCTGCTGCCAGGCTAGAATGCGGCCAAGGATCGTTTCGTGGTTCTTGGCGAGCATTTCCGCCGCATCGCGGGCACTGGCATAATGTTTGGCATACATGTGCGTGAAGGTGTGCTTGGCGCCGGCCCAGTTATGGCCACCCGCGTTCCAGGTCGGCGCATGCCAGGTCAGCACGAATCGCACCACCTTTTGCTGGCCGCGGTTCAATTCAAAATCGACCGCGACTGACGCACCGGCGTGCTGCGGCGGTGCGGGTGGAAGTTTGGACGCCATCGCCGCCCAGGCGGCGCCTTGCGAACCCAGTTCGCCGCCGCAGCGCGCCCTCTCCTTGCCGATCACGCCAATCACGTACGAGGCGAGCGGGGCACTGACCGATACACCTTCAATCGCACCGTGAATGGCCGACCGATCGAACGTCGAACGGCCGGCTTCCTTTGATAATGGTCCGGGAAACGAAAGGGCAAAGCTGCCTTGCTGCTTCTCGTCCGTGGTGTTACGAAGATGAACCTCGAAGATCATCCCGGGCAGCATCGAACCGACCACGTCCCCCGGCAGGAACGGGTTCCATGCGCGAACGCCGACCTGGACGGGCGCATCCGTCTCGAACTCCATATCCGCAATCGGATAGTGCCCCCAGTAGCGGATGTCGCGGGCGGTGCGCACGCCGTCGAGTTCCAGCTTCATCGGGACCGGCAAAAAGGGCTCGGTCGCCTCGCGGTTCCACTTCGCGCCCTGCCAGATGGCGTACTTGCCACCTTTGTCCTTCGGACATTGATACTCCCCGGTAGCCTCCTTGGGTTTGGGATCGCACAGGACCCACGTGGCGCCGCCGACGCTGAGTCCCAAGACAGGCACATTCAATGGCCCGCGACGTGGAACGTGCGTATTGAACAGCGTGCAGTAGCCGAGCAGCCCACTGGTCTCCAGATCCAGACATCCGGTGTCGATACCCCCCAGCGGCATCCCGCAGGTGACCTTGTCGGTCATGCGGTATACCACACCGCAGGCCGGCTGCGTAAAACCCTGTGCGGAAAACGTGCGCCACTCTCGCGATGGACCATCGGTCGGGAAAAGCGTCGCAGGCGCCGCCGGGGCCTTTGTGCCAACCGCCAGGAACCCGAACAATATCGCCATCGCGGTCGCAGTCGCGTTGAATTTCGGCATGGGAGCGCCTCCTCCAAACAGGGTCAGCGGATGTATGGGTCATTTCATCGTACAATGCACATTGAAGGCGAACCAGCTTGTGCGGCTGCCGGCCCGTGGCAACATCTTGCCCATCCCACGCACGAGGAGGAAACCTCAACATGGATAAGTTGATCATCACCGCCACATGTGATTCGACGATGTCGTACCCCTCCAATCCGCATAACCCGACCCGGAAGGGCTTTGACGAGGTGGCTCGCGAATATGTGCGCTGCGTCAACGCGGGCGCCTCCATCGCCCATCTGCACGGCCCCTACACCGTGGATGAGAAAATCCAGGCCGATGGGACCAAGCTTTCGGATTTAGACATCCCCGGCTGGGGCAGGTTGAAGCGGAATATCCTCGATGGCGCGGACTGCTGTATCCAGTATGGCATCGCCAACGGCCGATTCCCGCAGCGCAAACAGCTCATGCGCGAACACAAGCCGGATATGATTTCCGTCTGCTTCAATGCCCACGATGAGTGCTTCGATTACGAACCGGGCAACCCGCCCGTCGAGCTCTACGGTCTGCACAACCGGGAGGAGCTGTCCGAGTACTGCCGGATCACCACCGAGCTGGGCGTGAAGGTTGAATGTGAGTGTTTCCACTTTGGCGGCGTCTGGAATGCGATGCGCATGATCGAGCAGGGACTCCTGAGCACGCCCGTATGGATCACGTTCTTCCTCGGCTGGAAGGGCGGATGCTGGACCCCTCCGACGCTCAAGGCCGCCATGTACAACGACGACCACCTGCCCCAGGGGTTCCTCTACAACACATCAGTAATGGACCCGCGGGAACATTGGCGCGTCCTGACCATGGCGATCATGCTCGGCGGGCACGTCCGCGTGGGCATGGAGGACAATCCGTTCATCCGGCCGGGCGAATATGCCAAAAGCAACGCCGAGCTGGTGGAGAAAATAGTGCGGATCTCGCGCGAGCTGGGGCGGGAGATCGCCACGCCCGACGAGGCAAGGAAGATCATGGGCGTCAAGTAGTAGGTGCCGCCTGCCGGGCGGCACCGGCACCGCCCGGCAGGCGGTGCCCACTGGAGAAAACACCCGTGCCCAGGATCAACGCAGTCAGCTTCCATGAGAACCCGAACATCGAATCGATCTGCCGGATGGTGCGCCAAGCCGGTTTTGATTCGCTCGAGCTGTCCCGGCCTCCATTCTATCTGAAACTCACCACGCCCGGCCTGCGACGGCGCTTTGCGGAGTGGGCGGCGGGTCTTGGATTGAACCTGTACGGTTTTGATTGTTGGGTGGACGTGGAACCCTACAACGGATTCGATGAAACGTTGCGGCAGTTTCAGGCTGCCGCCGAGTGGACGGCCGACCTCAACCTCGGCATGATGATCACCCATGATCCGTGGGCATCCGTCAATGGCGACCGCAGCCCCGGTCAATGTCTGACCATCAATCTGGACCTCTTCCGGCGGGTGGCTGATATCTGTGCGCAGCAACGTCTGCGACTCGTGTTTGAGCCGCATCCGGATACCTTGAGCATGGATCACCGCTTCGCCATTGATTTCATCGACGGACTCGCTGATGGCCGTCCGCCCGGAAGCGTGGGGTTGCTGTACGATTGCTGCCATTACGGCGTAGGCCAACCGGATGCATACGTCGAGGCGATTCGCGTGCTGGGACGCCGCATCCAGCATGTACACTTCTCCGATGGTGACGCACGCACCTATGCGCTGCATCTACCGCTCGGAGACGGCGTGCTGGATCTGCACGGGATCGTCCAGGCGCTGAGGTCGATCGGCTTCAACGGCACGTTGACCAACGATCTATTCAACTATCCGCTGCTCGAAGACGGCGCACGGCGGAATGCGGATCAGATTCGGCAAGTGGAACAAGAATTGAAACTGAGCTAGCGCTTCGGCAGGGTGCACGTATTACGCATCATCTTCTTCCAGCATCCGAAGATGGCGGAGTATTTCTTCCATAGTTTTGGGCGGGACCGTACCGATCACGCTGTCGACCTCGTCCGGATAGACGGTGTCCACCCACGTCACCACAGCGGCGCTGCGGCGGGCCAGGCCGGTTGATACCCGGCGTCGATCTCGATTCCAAGGAAGCTCGATGTATTCTATCGGAGGTGGTTCCGGATAGGTCGTCGTGACGGCCATGAGAACCAATGGTTGATCGGCCGAGATTTCGGCATCCGGCGTCAGGATGATCGCGGGACGGCGTTTTCGGTAGCCGCGATGATCGCGCACAATTGCCCAAACGATGCGACCGGAGCGAAGTTGAGAAAGGTTAACGCCCACGATCGCCTGATTATTCGGGTTTTGTTGGATCAGTCTGGTCGTCGTACCAGCTTTGAGGCGGGCGATGCTTGGCTGCCAGCTTCAGCAGCTTGGTGTTAGATATGCGCCGGGCCGACGCTTTGGTCGTTTTGCCCCGCTTTCGCTTGTTTTTCGTTGTCGCCGATGCCATATCCACAATTATCAATCACGACGCCTCGGAAGTCAAATTCAGTTCCTGGAGCGAAAAGAGGGGCAGGTTTCTGACGATTCATTCAACTATTCAAGGTGGTATAATAGCAATCATGATCCGGATGCTGACTATTTCGCAAATCCATTCGCAGTTCGAATCTGAGTGGGTGTTGGTCGAAGATCCTATCACCAACGATGCTCTTGAGGTGCAAAGCGGCAAGGTTCGATATCACAGCAAAGATCGGGATGAGGTCTACCGCAAGGCGGTTGAGTTACGCCCCAAACGATTTGCCATGCTATACACTGGAACCATTCCCAAAAATGTTGCCATCGTGTTATGACCTTCTCTTTTGACGCCCGCCAGAGTTTGGTGATCGTGCTCGCTGAGCTTACGCGGAACGCAGGGAAGCGCGATCATGAAAGCCGCGGTGCTCAAGGAAATCGGAAAGCCGTTCGCCATCGAAGACGTGCCCGTGCCGCGCATCGGTGCGGACGAGGTGCTGGTGGAAACGCGAACCTGCGGCATCTGCCGAACCGATCTCCACATCCAGGATGGTCTGGCCTACGTGCCGAATCTGCCGCATATTCCCGGCCATGAGCCGGCCGGCGTTGTGGCGGCCGTCGGCAAGAACGTCGGCCACATCAAGGTCGGCCAGCGGGTTGTGCCGCATCTTTTCGTTCGCTCGCGGGAGTGTGCCTACACGCGAGCCGGCATGGATGCGCAGGCCATGCATCTGTCCGGGATCATTGGCGTGACCCTGCCGGGCGGATTCGCGGAGTACTTCGCCGCACCGGCCGCCAACCTGCTGACGCTTCCAGAAGCCATCCCCTTCGATGCCGGCGGGCTGGTGAGTTGTGCGGTCATCACCGCCGTGCACGCTTTTCGCCTGGCCAAGTTGCAGAAGAATGACGCCGCCCTGGTGCTCGGCGCGGGCGGTATCGGCCTGGTCCTGGTCCAGCTCCTCCGGGCGGCGGGCGTGCGGACCATCGCGGTGGCCCGGTCGCAGGCCAGCCTGGATCTCGCTGAAAAAGGTGTCAGGAACCTTTTGTGCGAAGCACCCTTCGGGCCGTCCCGGAAAAAGGTTCCTGACACCTTTTTCCTGTCCGTGCGGTCCGATGTGCCGGACATCGCGGAACAGATTCGGCAGTTCGTCGGAACGGACCGTGACGGCGTCCACTGCGTCTTTGAGATGGTGGGAACCGCCGCGACGATGAAGCTCGCCGCCGAGTGTGTGATGCGCTGCGGGAAAATCATCGTCATCGGCGAGGAGCCGGAGTTTCCCGCCATTGACACGGTTCAAATCGCCCAGCGCGAGTTACAAATCATCGGCTCGCGGAATGGGAGCCTTCAGGACGCCATCGACGCGATAGACACGATGGCCGCGGGTATCATCCAACCGCCGATCGCCCGCCGGTATCCGCTGGACCGGTTCAATGAAGCCATCGAGCACGTACGAAGCGGAGCTTCCCACGGCCGGATCGTGATCCAGGTGAAGGAATAGGCCACCATGCTGACACAGCAAGGCTGCCTCAGCCGACAAGAACGATTCCGGCAGTGCCTGGCGTCGCTGGAGCTCGATGCCGCCGTCGTGACTGATTACCGCGACGTTTACTATTTGACCGGCATGTTACCGCCCGAGACTCTGCCCGCATGCCTGTTGTTCAAGTCCGATGGCGGAACTTGTCTCATTGGGCCTGCGCTGGACACGACCCCCGCGGTCGACGACTACATGACTTACGACTGGAACGAGGCCGGCACCAATCACTTTGACATGACCAATCGTCTGGCTACAGCCGTCGCGCAAAGACTGAGCAGTGCGGGAATAAATTCCCGCGGTCCTTTGCGCCGGGTCGGTTGGCAGGTCGAGGCCATGCCACACACCATCGCGCAGGTGATGGAGCGGGTGCTCGCGCCGGACAATTGGGTCCCGATCGACCCACACCTCGCCGGTATCCAGCGCCGCAAGGACCCGGATGAGATCGCCGAGATTCGCGAAGCCATTCGGGTGAACACGGCCGCCTATGACGCCGTACAGGAGGCGATCGCCCCAGGTGTGACCGAGCTGGACGTGCTGAGTGCGGGGTGGCGCGGGGCCGTGCGGGCGGCGGGAGAACACGTGTATCACAACGGCGATTATCGGTGCGGCGCCTACAACGGCCCGGCGCGCCCCCGGCCGATCGAATCCGGGGAGATGTACATCGTGGACGCCTGGACCCGGTTTCACGGATACTGGTCCGACCTGGCCAGAACGTACATCGTCGGCCCGGCCGCTACGGACCTCCAGGAGTCCATCTTTGATTGCATCGCGAAGGTGCAACGAACGGTTGCCGCCATGCTGCGGCCCGGACTGGATACCAAGGATGTGTGGCGGGCCATGGATGAACTGATTCGCGAGCATCCGGCCCTCGCCGACATCGGCTTGACACATCACGGCGGGCACGGGATCGGGCTGCGCATCCACTCACCGCCGGATATCAATCGGAATCGCGGCGAGCCTCTCCAGGCAGGTGATTGTCTCTGCCTGGAGCCGGGCGGATATACATCCCAGGCAAGATGCGGCGCCCGCATCGAGAACATGTACCTGATGACCGAGGACGGCGCGGAGAACCTGTCGGACTATCCGGTGGAACTCCGGCCCCGCCGTGCATGACAAAGGAATGCAGAATGCGATCGAATCCGGTGAAGGCGGCGTTGAAATCCGGCGGCATCGTCCTGGGCGGGGAGATTTCACGGCTGGCCTCGCATGAAGTCGCCCGCATTTATGCTCTCGCCGGCTACGACTTCGTTTTCATTGACATGGAGCACACGCCCTTCGATCTCGAAACCGTCGCGCGGATGATCGAGACCGCCCGCGCGGTAAAACTCGTGCCGCTGGTGCGTGTGCCGCAGGCGGAATATGCGTGGGTCTCCCGCGTGCTCGATGCCGGCGCCATGGGCATTATTGTGCCGCGGGTCAACACGCCCGAGCAGGTCCGCTCGCTGGTCAGTTGGACGCGTTACCCGCCGCTGGGAATTCGCGGCTTCGCCTGCACGCACTTCCAAAACGAGGATCGCGAAGTCCCCCCCGACGACTTCATGCGGGCGGTGCATGAACATACGCTGCTGGTCATTCAGATCGAACGTCGCGAGGCATTGGCCAACCTCAGCGAGATGGTGTCGATCGCCGGGGTCGATGTCGCCTGTCTCGGCTATATGGACCTTTCTGTGGACATGGGGATCGCCGGCCAGGTGGCGCATCCGGATATGGTCGCGGCCATCCAGCGCTTGATCGACGTTTCGCAGCAGCACAGCGTGGCTCCCGGTATCATCTGCGCGGAAATCGACGTGGTGATGGATTGGATGCACCGGGGGATGCGGTTCGTTTCCTATTCCTCCGATGGGCGGCTGCTCCTGGAGGCGGCCAAGTCCGCCATGATGCGGCTGCGCAGCGCGTGCAAGAGGTAAATGATGCCCACGTTCAGACCGGAAGTCCTCCAATGCACCGTCGTCGAGGCATTCAAGGCGTGCGGTGTACCGGATGAAGAGGCACAGATCGTCGCGTCTCATTTGATCGAAGCGGAGCTGTGTGGCGTGCGGTCGCACGGCCTCATCCGCGTTCCTCAGTACATCCAGGCGGTGCGCGAGGGGCGAATCGTCCCCGGCGCCGAGCTGACCGTTGTGGCCGAACGTGACTCAACCGCCGCGCTGGACGGCCATCACGGCTTCGGGATGGTGTGTGTCCATCGCGCGATGGAAATCGCGATGAACAAAGCACGTCCAACCGGCGCCGCCGCGGTGACGCTGGCGAATTGCGGTCATACGGGTCGGTTGGGAAGTTACACCGCGTACGCTGCGCGGCAAGGCTTTGTGAGTATCATGATGGTCAATGCGGGCGGTTGCGGGCAATGGATGGCCCCCTTAGGCGGAACCGCCGGGCGGCTCGCCACCAACCCGATCAGTTTTGCCGTACCCACGGGCTCCGGCGATCCGCTCGTACTCGACATGGCCACCAGCAACGTTCCGGAAGGCAAAATCCGATCCATGCTGGCCGCGAAGCATTCAATTCCCGAAGGCTGGGCCACCGACCATCAGGGGCGGGCCACCACCAACCCGGCGGATCTGTACGGGCCGCCGCGAGGAGCGCTGCTCCCGTTCGGCGGCCATAAGGGGTTCGGCCTGGCACTGGTGATCGATGCGCTGGCCGGCGGACTCTCGGGCGCCGGATGCTGTACGGGGATCGATGCACCGATGGAGGGCAGGACGGATGGCGTCTTCCTGATGGCGATCGACGTGGAAGCGTTTGCCCCCCGAAAAGTGTTCGAGACGCTCATTCAAGAGCTGATCGGCCACGTGAAATCGTCGCCGCCGGCGTCCGGCTTCGACGAAGTGCTGGTCCCCGGTGAACCGGAGGCCCGCGAACATCGTCGGCAGGAAAAGGACGGCTTGTTCATCGATGACGCAACGTGGCGGATGGTCCGCGCGACACTCGACCAACTGGACGTTAAGATCGACGACTAGCGTGTAAGTTACAGGTGCATAGGGGCTTATCATAGCGGGCGATCGGATTCGAACCGACGACGTCCAGCTTGGGAAGCTGGCATTCTACCACTGAATTACGCCCGCATAAAATTGCAAGTTGTTGTTTCGTAATTACTTATGAAATCAGAGTCTGTTGCTTAAGTAGTGCGGAGTTCCCGTTTGCACTACTTAAGCACTCACTACCTTATCAATCATACCGCAATTCCGGCCGATTGGAAGCCTCCCTCTCGCAAGGAAACACAGCTCGAAAAGCTGGTATTTGAAACTCCAGACGGCCCCGACAGGAGCGTGGATACATTTTCACCAAGCCGTCTGAGCCACTCGGTCACGAGTTCTCTCTTCGTCGGTGAGCCAGTGTACGCAGGATCGCATCAAGGACTTCGTCGAGCCGTTTGCCCACATCCTCAGCCAGGAATCGCAGAACGAGGTAGCCGTTTTCCTGCAGGAGAGAATCCTTGCGTCGATCGCGCCGATAGACGACGGCGTCGGCCAAGTGTTGCGCGCCGTCCAATTCGATAACCACGCGAGCATCCGCGCACAGCAAGTCCACCTCCATTCCTCCCCATCCGTCGAAAGGAATCGATAGATCAACATTCAGACGGAATCGTCCAGCAGTTTCCCGCAGTGTTTCAAGCCGTCGGTACAGAAATGCTTCAGATGCGCTTCGCGCGCGGCTCGCACCGTCCGCATCGGGTGGGATAACTCGCGCGATGTGGACAAACAGATTCGCCAGCGGCGTATCCACACCATCGCGGACCAACCGCCGAACGCTGGCCGCGTAATCCTGCTTCCACGCCGGATCAACTGGGAGTGGAACGTCCGCCGGCCAACCAGGGACCGCGCTGGCCGGCAGAAGAATCGTGTAACCCAAGGCCTCATATCCTCTGCATCGCCGATCGAACATTTTCGCCAGCATGGGCACATTGAGATCGGCATAATCGTACACGCGCACTTCGCGTTTACGATTATGCAGGCGATGCAACCTGCCTACGTATTGCGCGATGGTTCCTCGCCATGATACCGGAAGCGTGAGGAACAGCGTGTCCAAACGAGCGTCGTCGAATCCCTCTCCAATGTATCGTCCGGTTGCCAGCAGCACTCGGTCCTCGCCTTCAGGAATGGATGTCAGCCGAGCGGTGACGGCATCGAGTTCCTTTTTTCCCATGCCGCCCTGGAGCACAATCAGATGCCGGACCTTGGACGACAAACGGCCAGCCAGGTGAGCGAGATGTTCATTGCGCTCCGTCAAAATGATTGGGGACCGGCCATCACGGACGGCCTGCATAACGTGGTTGCAGATGAGTTCGTTGCGCGCCTCATTGGCCATGAGTTCATCGTAGAGATCGTGAAACTGGATTCGAACATTGGGATTGGCTGACTTGAGCGCATAGAACGCGGTAGGATGAACAAGAACGGTGTGCTCAAAGGGGCGGGCGGACGCCTGTTGCTTTGCATCGACCCGATGCCGCACCGGCCCGCACTGCATGAAGATGATCGGATGGTGTCCATCCTTCCGGGTCACGGTGGCGGACAATCCCGTAACGAATCTGGCCTTTGCCCGACGGGCCACCTGCTCAAAGCTGCGAGCGGATAGGTGATGACATTCATCCACGATGAGATAGCCATATTCCCCAACCAAATCATTTACCTCGCCCTTCCGCACCAAACTCTGGATGACCGCCACGTCCACCCTGCTTGTCGGTTTCCTTTGTCCGCCACCGATACGACCGATCGCTTTCGCAGGCAGGCCCAGGAACGCCGACAATCGCTCCGTCCATTGTTCGAGCAACTGCCGGCGATGCACGAGAATCAACGTGTTGACGCACCGCTGAGCGATGAGCCACGCGGCAACCACCGTCTTGCCGAAGGCCGTAGTCGCAGACAAGACGCCCGTGTCATGCGCGAGGATTGCGTCTGCGGCGGCTTTCTGCTCTGGCCTCAACTCTCCGTCGAACCTCACGTTCAAAGGCTTGCCTTTACAGCGTTCGTCCCGAATGACAGGCTTGATCTTCAAGTCCGACAGAAGTAACTGAATATCCTCAAGGCACCCCCGAGGCAGACCTATGTGGTGTGGGTGGTCCTCGGCGCAGGAGACGATGCGTGGTTTATCGTAAGTCGAAAGGCGCATCGCCTGTGCCTTGTAGAATTCCGGATTCTGAAAGGCAGCAAGGCGAATCAATCGATTGCGAAGACATGGCGGTAACGCGTTCTTGGCGATGTATACCTCGTTACCGAGGACCAGTTCAAGGTACTCGGGCAGCGGTTCGGCAATCGGCGGTTCCTTCCGGCGGCGCGACGGCAATGCTATCCATGGAGCAGTATCGTCTTCATCTGCCAAGGCAAGACGTACGCCAACGATGCGTCCGTTCATTTCTGCGTCACGGACGATGTCCTCGGCCGCACGCAGACTCAACTTGCGCAACCCGGACAGAAACATCCACTGATCGGAATAAGGATCGAAGTTGTTATCAAGGAAGACGCTGTTTCCGCGTTCCCGAGCCCGTTTCTGCAAGGGGAGGGCGATCAGATTGCCGAATCCGCCTTGAGGCAGTGTATCTTGATTGGGAAAGAAGCGATCATAGGAATCCAAACCGATGTCTGGGCGGCGTTCCATCGTCTCGGTCAGGATGTGGGCGCCCAGTTTTCTTGCCAATCCGGCTGGGACGGCCTGATCGAAGAATAGTCAGAGATGTCCACCATTGCCGCTGCGCGATCGTTCCATGGCGGCGGGCAGATTCATGCTCCGGCATGTTTCCAGGACAGCGGCTATGTCTTCACGCCAATGGGCCTTGTCGAAATCGGCAGCCAGGAAGAAGCAGGTTTCGTCCAAAAGCATCGGATAGACACCCATGACGAAATCGCGCCCGCCGTCGTCCCGGCCGGAAAGATGCCAGCGGACAATGTCTTCGGTGACAGGAAGAAAGCGGCGATTCGGACATTCGGCGCATTTGATCCTGGGCTTCTCGCACACACCCGTAACCCATTCGTTGGCGCAAACGGGCGAGTAACCGGATCTGCCCGTCTTGCGGCTCTCAAAGCGGCGCGGATAAACGTCGTCGCGCCCGCGAAAGAGCGAGCGGAACAGAGCAATCTTGGCCTCCACTGGCGAGTGGTGATCGACCTGATTCTCTTCCCGGTCTATTGAGATCGATGTTAGTGCCTGGGTCATGGAATTGCCCGTTCGCGCGAATATACCGAGTCAGGCATTGTGTTCGCGTCAGAATTCGTAACCCATCCTGATCCAATACTGCCAATCCTCGACGGCCTGCCTTGTCTGCTCGTTCGAGTCGCCGATCGGCTTCAATTGGGACAGGGGAACGGCCAAACCGTCCTTCCTGTCCCAGCGCATGGTCACGAACATCTCGTGCGAACACTCGTCTTCGCCCGGCATTCCAGTAACTTCGACTTCATCTTCGACCCGCAAAGGGGAGATGGCACGCTTGGCGATACAGGTGGCGGTGAATGGGAATTGGAGTTTATCTTCGAGGTAGTAGTACCAGCCCATCGCACGCTCTTGCTCATCATGAGCATCGACGACGATCTCCATCTCGATACGCCGCTCGCGCTCCTTATTCAGCCTGGGTCTTGTCCTCGCCATGGAAAGCTCCATACGGTGTTGTGCCGACGCTCGCGCCGGCCGACGTCAATTGGGCAGACATCATGCTCTCATCCATGCGTTTCCAACCAATCGGCGATTCCTCGATCAAGGGCTTTCAGGACTTCTTCCAGCGAGCGGTATTTGCGCTTACCTTCCCAGATTTGCCCGCCCTCATCCATCGCGCGAGCGAACGGACCGTTACGATGGTTTTGACCAATCTCGACCCAGCCGCCACCCAATACCCATACGTTCACGTTCGGATAACGGACGGCCAGATCGGAATCTGATTCCTTCGACATTTGACAAAATTCAATCCACTGCCGCTTACAAGAGTCGGGGGACGCGAGCAGGCGACGATGCTCAAGCACCTCCAGGCCGAGACGGATTATACCTCAGACTCGAATGGCCGCGATCCTTCACAGACGTTCATTACTCGTCACTCTCCAGCGCGGAGCAGCTAATCTTCCAGTCCCGCCAGCGGCCATTCAGAAGGCCTCGAATTGTTGTTCGTGAGTCAAACATGCGACGATCCCTATTGCCACGGACCGCCCGGGTGCCATCGCGAATCGAAAACCCGCTCGTCCGCCAAGGCGGACACCAACGGTTGCAGAAACGCGCGGACCTGCTCCATGACCTTGGGAAACTCCTTTGGTGCATCCGACATGAGACCGCGCCGGACGAATGCTGTCCACTGGACTCCCTTCGAAGAGTCCATCGCAAAGGTATCAGTGAGGCAAATCGGCTCCGGATCCAATCGCGTCTGGCGCTGCTCGCAGGTTCGCCGAACCGCTTCGGCCAGCGTCCGGCCATCAAAATCAAAGTTGCCGGCCAACAGCCAGACGTCGAAAAAGTCTTTCATCCGGCTGTTCAGTTCAGCCAGCTTTACCATGGCTTCGAGTTTCTCCGCCACGGCGGTCTCGCGATTGTAGGCCTGCAACTGCACCGGTGGCTGATCAAGGATCGTCGGGTAGCTGATCTGCACCGGGCCCGGAGTGATGACATCGCTGAAGCCGATGTCAATCTGCATCGCGATGCGGGTGTTACCAAGACGGGCGTGAAACTTGGCCCGCACGCCTTCGTAGTCCGCGTCCTCAGCTATGCGTTCGGTTATCACATTGGTCGCGTCGAAGACGAGGCCATCATCATCAACCGGTGTCTGGCAGACTTCCGCGATTACCGAACGGATCGACTCCAAGTCGTTGCTCACTCGACCGAGCAGGTCGATATCTCGGGTCGGGCGCATAACCGGCGTCTTCCACACAAGGAGCATCAATGCGCCTTTCAGGACGAATCGCTCGGCGTATTGTGACAGCGCGAGTCGGTACAGCCAGCGCTCGTCGGCATAGAACTGAACGAGGTCGTTGAACCGACGGTCGGTTTTCCGCGCAGCATTCAGGAGGCGTTGGTGCACGGAGTCGGCGACGTGCGTGATCCGCCGCTTCGTCATGCGATGGCCTCCAGGTAGGGTCGAACGACGTGCTCGACACGGCAGATGCGGGAGTATTCGAGGACCGTCTGCAGTCGGGCTCCACGACGGCCACGATAGGCTCTCAGTGCTTCAATGGCGACATCAAGACCGATCTTGTTGCGATATTTGAAGCAGTCGGCCAGGGTTTTCTCCGGGGTGTAGATCCGGACGGGCACCTTATCGATGACATGCGTTTCGAGTCCGGCCTCGAATGGCTCGCGAGAGAATCGGTACACGTGCAGGGGGGGGTAGTCCAGCTTGGGGAGGCGCGCCGTGCGCGGAAGCGCGAGATGAACCTCATGTGGAACCTGCGTCGTCAGCTCGTGGTAGGCCAAGGCCGAAATCAGGCAGACAATACCTTGCGGGATGCGCTTGGCGACCGTAGCCAGATCTGGCTCGCTCAGCGGCGGCAGCCCAGCCAGCCGATACAGCCCCCGGGCGACTTGCTCCAGTTCGCCGGCATCTCGCAGGGCATACAGAGTGCGCGGATGAATACCCACCTTCAAGGCTTCCCCCGTGCGAAGCGTACCCCCATGTTTCTTGAAGACCTTCCGGGCTTCTGTGATTGTTGATGACATGGCACGTACCTACAAAATCGTCGGATAATAACGCACACATATCTTAGCAAATGTATGCGTTTCTATCCAGACTTAATGCTTGGGTGCTACTCAACTGTTCGCTCATGGCAGAACCGTTCAACCTTCGCCTGGCGCAGTTAGGATCAAGTTAGGTCTGGCATTCTGCACTACTTAACGGGTCGATCGGGGACTACTTAGGCCGATTCATCGACCCGACGGGTTTTGGGAAATTGCAATTTTCGGCCGAAAAGAAGCGATTTTGGAGGTGCTAAGTAGTGCTAGCCTGTCTTGGGAAGCTGGCATTCTACCACTGAATTACGCCCGCGTACGGCTTATTTTGGGTCGCGTTGATCTCATTTTACAAGCGATTGTACGGGGGTCAAGATCGGATGCGGGCGGGAAGATCTGGTCCCCCCATAAATCTGGAGCCGGCGGGGCCGGTGGTCCCTTGAGCGGCCGGCGGGCGGCACTACAATCGCGGGACGGGGCGGCACACTTTTTATGGATGATTCGAGCATGACAACCTCGCGTGAGACGATCCTGGAGCGGTTTCGGGCGAAGGTGGCGGCGGGGCGGCCGATCGTCGGCGGCGGTGCGGGGACCGGGCTGAGCGCCAAGTGCGAAGAGGCCGGCGGGATCGACCTGATCGTGATCTACAATTCGGGGCGCTATCGGATGGCCGGCCGCGGGAGCCTCTCCGGATACATGCCCATCGGCGATGCCAATCAGATCGTGCAGGACCTCGGGCGGGAAGTGCTGACGGTGGTGAAGGGGACGCCGGTGCTGGCCGGCGTGTTCGCCTCCGACCCGTTCCGCATGATGCCGCTGCTGCTGGACCAGCTCGCGGTGCAGGGTTTTGCGGGTATTCAGAACTTTCCGACAATGTGTTTGATCGACGGGCTGTTCCGGGCGCAGCTCGAAGAGACGGGCTATCGCTACGCCGACGAGGTCGAGCTGGTGCGGCTGGCGCGGGCCAGGGGCCTGCTCACGACGCCGTACTGCTCGAATCCGGCGGAGGCCGAGCAAATGGCCGCTGCCGGCGCGGACATCATCGTCGCGCACATGGGCCTGACCACCGGCGGGAGCATCGGCGCGGGGGACACGGCCCCGACGCTGGAAACATGCGTCGGGCGGATCAACGCGATCGTCGAAGCGGGCCGCAAGGCGCGCGGCGACGTGCTGTTCCTCTGTCACGGCGGACCGATCGCCGAGCCGCCGGATGCCGCATTCATCCTCCAGAGCTGCCCTGGTATACACGGTTTCTACGGGGCCAGCAGCATGGAGCGCCTGCCGACCGAGCGGGCGATGAAACAGCAGATCGAGGAATTCACCAGACTCCAGTTCAAACACTCCTGAGCCAGACGGTTTGCTGAGCCGCGAGCGGCGGACGGTACGAGCGCGGCGTTCGTCGCGATGCGGCAAGCGATTCCATTTGAGTCCCGATCATCGCGACGCCACCCATCGCCGATGCAAAAGATGGGCCCGCCCCAAGCACTGCTTGAGAGCAGTGGCACACGGGTGCGAATGAAAATGGGTTTGTTTTGTAAAAAACGATTCGCGGGAGCGGCGTGAAACCGCATTGGTGGAGCGGGAATGCGGATTTCGGCCTTTGGGCACGGCTTCGCTGGGTCCGCACCACGCAGCAGGCACGGAGACACGGAGAAGAACGGTCTTCGAGCGGTCCGCTCGTCATTTCCAGGTTTTGTCTGATGTCGCATTTCATTGGGCACTCCCTTCTGTTGATAACACGCGCGGCGTTCCGCACCTGATCAGCCACAGAGGTCTCAGAGGACACCGAGGGGAATGCTGCTGGGTTCTGGTCAATAAATCGCGCTGCTCAGCAGAATTTTCCAAAATACATGTTGGATACACCATGTGAAGTAGATAGAATGCACAATCGCTGCAATCAATCTGGATAGGTCGTTACTCCGATCGGTGGGGACGCGGCGGCTTCGCGGCGGGTGTTTTGGCGAGTAGGGTGGGTCGTACTCGACCCACCATCCGCGTGGTTGTGTCGGACCGAAAGCGGTGGGTCGAGCGTACGACTCACCCTACATGCTACCTGGCTCATGGAGCAAATTCTCACACCAGTTGTCATTCATCCTGAGTCACGGCCTCGCTTTCATCTTCCGCTCCCTCGTAGACGCTTTCAATGAATTCCTGATCTTCGTCTGACATGCTTAGGCTTTGGCGGTATTCGAGCGCCTCCGCGTCTGCGATGTACTGAATCTCGCCGTGATGTTCCATCACGATCCGACAGATGGCCTCGACATCTGTCTTGAAGAATTCCTTCCGAGGGTTAATTCGATTGATCCGCATTTTGTGCAGCGCCCGGTGGATTTTGCACTCCAAGCCAGGTGCGTCCTGGCAGGAGATCATCATATGAACATCAAAGGGGAAGGGGACGGACGCATCACCCAGTTCCCGGATGCGATCTTTTGGTTCCAATCTTCTTGTCATTCCGATTTTAAACACACCGTCACCAAAGGAGCCGATATTGGATATGACATAGATGTGGCCACACTTGGTCAACTGAGCCTGAGAAACGGCTCGAGTCTTCGCTTCGGCTTCAGCCAATCTGGCTCTCAACTGTTCGACTTCCGCGCTGTGCTGATCCTTCGCTTCCGCGAGCGCTTGGTCCAAAGCGGCTTGTATCGCTGCACGTTCCCGCTCCAACTGCTTGAGTTCACGTTCGACTTCTCTCTTGAGCAGCTCCTCCTCGCGAATTTGAGCCTTAATGCGGGCCTGCTCCTCCCGCTCGATGGCGGCACGAACTAGCATCTCATATTCGGCCTTCAGATCTGCGATTAGCGTATTCTCTTCTTCTGGTGGAATCTTAAATCCGATCTCCCGACAGCGTTCGATGACTTGCTGCAAACGCTGTTTTGAGTTCACGAAATTATTTGGCGTTAGCGACGAACCGAGCCATTTCACATTCTCTTTGAGGTAGCGGCTTCCCAGCTCCTGGCTTCGAGCATCAAGTTTTTCCTGAGACTCGTGCTGGAGTTCGCGATCCAATTGAAGTTTCCGCAGATTAACATCGATGTTTTGCAGGTCACGTTTAAGAATAGCGTTCTCGGCCCGAAGTTCCTCGTACGAAACGACTCTGGCTTCAAATTCTGCCCGCGCTGCACCGAATCTCGTTGTTGATTGTTTGAGTTCCTGCTGCCTCGCGTTGATGCTTTCGAGTGCCTCCTCCAGTTCCCTGGCTTTTTCCGCCTGTCGCTGCTCCTGCTCCTTTAGTGCCTTCCGCTTAGCGTCTAAAATCACGAAGGTACAAATCACACCACCAGCTACTCCCAACAGCAAAAGGATTATGTATGCCATTGGCTACTCCTTCTTCTCCTTCGAGGTCTCGATGATCACAAAAAGTCCGCGCGTTCGACAATCGGGACAAGCGAGTTCCTCCATGAACATGGCTTTCGGCGCTTCTGCGACAGCACCACAAGAAAAGCATTTACCCGATACCACCTGCCCCATGCGTGTGCAGAGTGCCAGACGATATGAATTGCCTTCCGGCGTACGATGGAGCAGGCCCATCTTTGCCCATCTTTCTGCCACCGACCGCCAACGGTCTTGATCTCCCCCAAGTGCATGCCGAAGGTCGTCCTGTCTTGCTTCCGGATGCTGCTCCAAGTGATCCCACATTCGATGCGCATCCCACATCAGAGTTCGGGCGTTCGAAAGCCTCTCGCCCAAATCATCGGAGGTGTTCTTCTCGATTCGCCTCTGGGTCTTCAGTAGATCTTCGAGCGCATCGAGACTTGGAAAATCGAACAAGACAGGAGCATACTTCAGGATCAGATCAATACTCTCGACACTGTCAAATTCCCTCTCCTCATACCTGCGCTCATACTGCATCATGCCGTCGATGTGGTCGTACGAGGCCAGTGCGAGTTCGATGGCTTTGCGATAGAGGCCGTCCTGCTGGGCTGCTCGCGCCTTACCCATCAGGGCAAAGTATTCTGTCCGATGGGCCTCCATTTCCGCCTTGGTCATTGCCATGATCAATCTCGTTAGCAGAGAGCCAATATGCTGGGCCGCATCAGCATATCAGAGGTGATATGTTCCCGACAATAGATTTTTTGGTAAGTCGAAATGGGGATTCTCCCGCTTCTTCTCCACAGGCGGGACGACGGGTGCCGGTCGCGACAAACTCCACGTATGCGGTGGTGAATGCTCCTGACGCGAAATACGACTATGACAAGAGCGGTACGGTCAGTTCGGCGGACGAGATCATCGCCCGGAACAACCCTGCGAACTCGATTAACGGTCTGCTGCTGCTGAATCCGACACCTTGAGAGGGTTCAGGGTTCAGGGTTCAGGATTTTGGTGAACAGTAGGGCGGGCATTGCCCGCCAAAGCTCGCGAAGCGAGCGCGCCTCCATTAGCTCGCCCGCTCTCGCGGGCTCAGGCGGGCAGTGCCCGCCCTACATATGAACAGTATTTATAGGCCGAGCTGGCGGCGTTCCTCTACGAGGCGGCGGGGGAGAGTGGTCTTTCGCTGGTGCGGGAGGGTGCCGAAGATCCAGTCCCACAGCGGTGAGGTGACGCCGAAGGTGCGGTCGGAGTCGGAAAAGTGGTGGCGGGCGTGGTAGCGGTTGAGGCCGCGCAGGCCGGGGATTCGGCGGCGAGCGTGACTGGCCAGGTGGACGAACTCGTAGGCGATGTAGCCGGTCAGCAGGCCGCTGTGGAACAGCAGCGCGCGGCTCCAATCGCGGAAGCCGAGATACGCGAGGCCGAGCAGGAGCAGGGCCAGCGGGATGCTGCCGCTGAGGCGGACGACGGAGTGGTCGAGGTCGTGCGGCTCGCGGTGATGCCGCAGATGGGCCGAGTCCTGGAACCGGGCCATGGCGGGAAAGAGCGGCCGCACGTGCATGAGCCGGTGCAGGCCCCATTCGAGCAGCGTCCAGGTCAGCAGCCCGCCGCACCAGAGAGCGGCGCCGATGCCGAATGCTACTCGATGCGTTGCCGCTGCCCAGGTCAACACCCCGACGATCAGCGGTAGGTAGACCAGAAACGGCCGCAAACGCAGCAGCCACGACGTGAACGGATTTGCGTTGTTCATGACACCGCCCCCCCGACGTGAAGCGCTAAAGAGCTGACGTGCACAATTTCGCTCGCGCGAGTTCATCGCTCGCACTCCCCCACGAGTTGCATCCCGTGGGCTTCCCAGGTCATGTTCTCACAGGCAAGATGCCTGTGCCACAATCTCCAGGCCGTGTTCTCACGGGCAAGATGCCCGTGCCACAATCTCCAGGCCGTGTTCTCACGGGCAAGATGCCCGTGCCACGGTCAACCATATGATTATAGCCTTGTTCATCGTGGGATGCTGAGATGGTTGGGGGGGGCATGTCCGTATTATGTAGTGCGGTCCGGCTGCATATGGAGTGCGTCGCCGGCGGCAGCGCTTTGGCTTGCGGGCAGGCCGCGTCGGGCGATAAGAGACTCTCCGGCGTCCTGAGCTGTAAAGCGCTCTGCGTGAAGCCAAAGCGGCGTCGAGGCCGCCGCACTCCACAAAGACAGCCCGCACAGGTACGGACATGCACCCAGATGGTTGCGGCCAATACCTGCCGGATCGTAGTTACCATATAATACGGGCCGGTTTCTGATCGGGTTTGTGGCGGCAGAATCAGTCCGCGGCGAGAGCGAGGGACCCCATGCAGCGATCCGATGAAGTGCTGAAGCAGGCGGCGAGCACGGTGGGGGTCAAAGCGCTGGCGGCCGAACTGAAGCTCTCCCCGGCGCTGGTTTACAAGTGGTGCCAGCCGTGCGATGCCGACGACCCGGACAGCAGCGGGGCCCGCAATCCGCTCGACCGGCTCATGGATATCGTGCGGATCACACACGATCCCGAAGTGGTGAACTGGCTGTGCCATCAGGCGGGCGGTTTTTTTACGCCGAACCCGCGGGTCGATACCACCCACGTCAGCCACGAGCTGCTCCAAGCGACGCAGCGACTGGTGAAGGAATTCAGCGACATGCTGGAGGAGGTGAGCGTGTCGGTGCGCACCGACAGCTCGATCGTGCCGGCCGAGGCGGCGCGGATCCGGCGGCACTGGGAGACGCTCAAGCGCGTGGCGGAGAACTTCGTTGTGGCGGGGGAAGAGGGGCTGTATCGCGAGAAGGAGCGCAAATGATTGCGAATTGCGGATTGTTGATTGCTGATCCGAACCCAGCACGCCAGTGCGGGGCCGGGGCCGGCACTTGCGTGCCGGGTTCGGACTCAATCCGCAATTCTTCCTGAGGTGAATCGAATGGTCCGCACACCTGATAAGTCAACCCCGATCAGGAAGCGTGTGGCGGCGGTGCTCGATCTGATGCGGCCGGCGCTTCAGAGCGATGGGGGCGATCTTGAGCTCATCAGCGTGGATGAGCATGGCGTGGTTCAGGTCCGCCTGCACGGCGCGTGCGTGGGCTGCCCCTCGAGCACGATGACGCTCAGCCTCGCCGAACGCAATTTGAAGGAACAGGTCCCGGAAGTGACCGAAGTGGTGTGCGTCTAAAAACGGTTGCCGGGTATAAAAAAAACTGCACTTTCTATACGGCATGAATGCCGGTTTTGTCGCGTATCCAGCAGGCAGCTTCACTCAACTTTCGACCCGTGAGATGTGTCTATGTGTGAGGAGAGTGAAAGCGGCAGAGGGCCGGACGCGATGGCCGCGGTACGCGAAATACTGCTGGCGACGGGGAACCCGAAGAAGGCGCGGGAGATGCAGGAGATTCTGTGTGCATCCACCGGCATAGCGGGTCCGCTCCCTCACGGTCGCGGCACGGATAGTTCGACCGCTTCTCACACACCCTCTAACGGTCGGGCGAAGTTCTTGTGGCGGATGCTGATGGAGTTCCCGGCGTGGCCGCCGCCGGTGGAGGACGGCGAGACGTTCCTGGCCAATGCGGAGATCAAGGCCCGGTATTTTGCCCGGCTGAGCGGGTTGTGGACGCTGGCGGACGACTCGGGGTTGGAGGTGGATGCGCTGGGCGGTGAGCCGGGCGTGCGGTCGGCGCGATACGCGGGCGAGCCGGGGGACGACAAGGCCAATAACGCGCTGCTGCTGGAGCGGCTCAAGGGCGTGCCGGCGGAGCGGCGGACGGCCCGATTCCGCTGTGCCGTCGTCCTCAGCGACGGGCATGATGTCCTGGCGTCGGCGGAGGGCGCGATCGAAGGGCGGATCATCGAGGGGCCGCGAGGCGGCGGCGGTTTCGGATACGATCCGCTGTTCTGGGTGGACGAGAAGGGCATGACCACGGCGGAGATGACCGCGGCCCAGAAGCACGCGATCAGCCATCGCGGGCAGGCGCTTCGGCGACTTCGGGAGCGGTTGACGACATTGCCGGCGAAAAAATATTTAACGTAAGGAGGGATAAATGTCGATTTTCGCTTGACCGGCGGTGAGAACATAATAACATTGATGCACGTAATCGTTTGAATTTGCCGACGGGCTGCGCCGCCCGGTCGGCTTTTTTGCTTGAAGGGCCGCTGCGCCGCGGTCGCCAAAACGGCAGAAGGACAGCCAGAAATGGGAAAGGTTCAGCACGCCATTTTCAACAAGTCGGACTCCATGCGAACGTGGTCCGTGGATGACTCCATGGAACTCTACAACGTCCGCAACTGGGGGAATCCGTACTTCTCCATCAACGCCGCGGGCAACGCCTGCGTGCATCCGCAGGGGCCGACCGGGCCGACCGTCGATCTCAAGCAGGTGGTCGATGAGTTGCAGCGGCGCGGCATCCAACTGCCGATCCTGATCCGCTTCTCGGACATTCTGCGGGCCCGCGTCGAAGCGTTGAACGAGGCGTTTCGCACGGCCATCCGCGAGTACGGCTACCGCGGCCGCTATGCCGGCGTGTACCCGATCAAGGTCAATCAGCAGCGGCAGGTGGTGGAAGAGATCATCACGTATGG
Source organism: uncultured Planctomycetales bacterium (assembly GCA_964384465.1). Lineage (GTDB taxonomy): Bacteria > Planctomycetota > Phycisphaerae > UBA1845 > PWPN01 > CAYLLT01. Next base: position 40,746 of record CAYLLT010000024.1, read on the forward strand.
CCAGCCGTATCAGTTCGGGCTGGAGGCGGGCTCCAAGCCGGAGCTGCTGGCGGTGCTGGCCCTGCTGGAATCGACCGAGTCGCTGGTCATCTGCAACGGCTACAAGGATGAGGAATACGTTGAGATGGCCCTGCTGGGCACCAAGCTCGGCAAGCAGGTCATCATCGTGGTGGAGAAGTTCAGTGAGCTGCCGCTGATTATCGACGTGGCCAAGCGGCTGAACGTGGTGCCGAAGATCGGCGTGCGGGCCAAGCTGGCAACGCGCGGGTCGGGGCGATGGGAATCGTCCGGCGGCGACCGCTCCAAGTTCGGTCTGACCGTCCGCGAGCTGGTGGACACGATCGATCTGCTGCGGCAGCACGACATGCTCGACTGCCTCGAACTGCTGCACTTTCATCTCGGCAGTCAGATCACCAATATCCGCTCGATCCGCGAGGGTCTGGAGGAGGCGTGCCGCATCTACGTCGAGTTGCACAAGCTGGGCGCGCGGCCGCGGTTCTTCGACGTTGGCGGCGGGCTGGCGGTGGACTACGACGGCTCGCAGACCAACTTCGCCAGCAGCACCAATTACTCGATGCAGGAATACGCGAACGACATCGTCAGCGCGGTGATGGACCTGTGCGACGCATCTGAAGTGCCGCACCCGGTGATCGTCTCCGAGTCGGGGCGGGCGATTACCGCTCATCACTCCGTGCTGCTGTTCAACGTGCTGGGAACCAGTACGTTCGTCGGCGAAGCCACCGTGCCGGCGGAAATTCCGGAAGACAAACCCGACCCGCTGCGAAACCTGCTCGAGGTGCACAAGAACATCACGCGGAAGAATTTTCAGGAGAGCTATCACGACGTGCTGCACTATCGCGACGAGTGCATGAGCCTGTTCCGGTACGGCTATCTGACGCTGGAGGACCGCAGCCTGGCCGAGACGATCTTCTGGTCGTGTGCGCAGAAGATCCTCCGCATCGTGCGCGAGGTCGAGTACGTGCCCGACGATCTGGAAGGGCTGGAGCGGGCGCTGGCCGACACGTATTTCTGCAATTTCTCGTGCTTCCAGTCGCTGCCCGACTTCTGGGCCGTGCAGCAGTTGTTCCCCATCCTGCCGATCCACCGGCTGAACGAGGAGCCGACGCGGCGGGCCGTGCTGGCGGACATCACCTGCGATTCGGACGGCAAGATCGACCGCTTCATCGATCTCAAGGACGTCAAGAGCGTGCTGGAGCTGCACCCGGTCAACGGCGAGGATTACATCATCGGCGTGTTCATGACCGGGGCGTACCAGGAGATTCTCGGCGACATGCACAATCTCTTCGGCGACACCAACGCGGTCCACGTCCGGCTGGACCCGAACGGCGGATACTCGATCGAGCACGTGGTCAAGGGCGATACGGTCAAGGAAGTGCTGAACGTCGTGCAATACTCGACGGACGACCTGACGCACCGCATGCGGCACATGATCGAGGCGGCGGTGCGGGCGGGGACCATCTCGTTCGAAGAGGCCGGGCAGTTCATCCAGAAATACGAGCAGGGATTGACCGGTTACACCTATCTGGAACGCGATTGAGACTGCTTGTGAGCAGCGTGAGAACCATCCAAGCCGCGACCGTGAGGGAGCGGTCCTCAGCTTTGACGGGGGCGCCACCCCGCTTCCTGACGGGCGCGGCTCTGAATGACTGACCCAGCCAACACATCAGGCCTGGAGCCGCCGGCGACCGGCGAAGCGGTCCTGCCTCTGCCGCGGAAGATTTCACCCGCGCGATGGGTTTATCGTGGTTGCCTGTGGACCGCGCTGCTCGCCATCTTCGTGCTGCTGCTGCGCTATGACGTGACGGTCATGCAGTGGAGCATCGATCTCTTCGGCCCGCCGGACAAGATCGACGGCTGGGCCAGGCAGATCCTGTACGGATTGCGCGACTTCGGGCAGGTCGTGCCCATCGTGGTGGCGATGATCATCGTCTGGCGATACGACCGCCGGCGCAAGACCATCGTGTTCTGCATTCTGCTGGCCGAGCTGCTGGCCAACATCGGCTACAACCCGCCGAAGTTTCTGCTGGTGCGGTACCGCCCACGGTATGCGATCGAAGATTTCGGCAGTCTCCAGGCTTACGCCGCCACGCACCGAGTGTTGACCTGGTCCCCCTGGGTGCGCTCGGAGAAGTTCCGCTCATTCCCCTCGGGGCACTCCGCCGGCGCCTTCGCGTTTGCCGGCGTCCTGGTGTGGTTTTATCCGCGGCTGCGGGCGACGTTCTGGACGCTGGCCGCCGGCTGCGCGGCGTCGCGGGTCATCGACCAGGTGCACTGGCCCGGCGACATTTTCACCGGCGCCTGTATCGGTTACGCCAGTGCCTGGCTGGCGTTGCGCCCGTCTGCGTGGCTGCCGGCCGCCTGGTTCCGCCGCCTGCGCGCGGGGTCAGGCGCGTTCCCGGTCCATGAGGCGTAACCGCGCCGGCCGTGGCACGGCCTTCCAGGCCGTGTTTTTCACGGGCAAGATGCCCGTGCCACGGCGTACCGCCGCAAGCGGCGGACCGTCGATTTTTCACATTTTTGCGGATTGGGGCCGGTCCGGGAGTGATTTTTTCTGTACATTCGGTCGATTTTATCGTTATAATTATACAGGTCGTCGAGTATTATTTCCCGGATGAGAAAATCTCCCATGAGCCGCCGTCCTGCCGCGACTTCACAAACGATTCTTCCGCCGGCTCGCGGGCGGCGGAACGCCCACGGGTTCACGCTGATCGAAGTCCTGGTGGTCGTGGCCATCATTGCGCTGCTGATCGCCATCCTGCTTCCCTCGCTCCGGCAGGCCCGCGAGCAGGCCAAGATCACCGTCTGCAAAGCCAACAGCAAGCAGATCGCCACTACGATCGCGATGTACCAGTCCGAGTTTCAGGGCTACGTACCGATCATCTTGAACTATTACGCCAATGGTTCCCCGAGCCATGAAGGCCCCGCCAAGAACTGCTGGCTATCCGTCGCCTTTCGCCCGTACCACAAAGGGGCAGCCCCTTTGAAAAACATCATGAGTACGACGGGGACTCTGTTCGACCCGGACCTGTGGTGGAAAAACACTCCAGCCGAGCCGAAACAGACGGATTACGAGGACCGCCTGATGCTCGATTACTTCGTCTGTCCCTTTGAGCGAGGAAAAGGGCCCGTCACTCGCAGCCCGGGAGTCTTGGATCCCGTCAAACCATTCGTATATTACGAGGAACATGGAAAATACGAGGCTTATCAGACAGCGCTGTGGCCATACAACGTTATCAAGAATCAGACGGTCCAAACGCTAGCCGGCGGCTTACCATGGCCGGGCGGGGCCGGTCCGGCCAAGAACGGTATCGCCAAGTATTCGACGATCAACTGGAACCACGTCACCGACGGGAATGCGCTTAATAATGACCCAACGAAGCGCAATGCTTGGTTGAACAAGCTGCATCGCAGATGGAAGGACGAGGATTCTCGTGAGGTAGTGCCCGGACCTGGTCCAGTGCTCACGCGGGGAGGCGGGGGGCTGTCTCAACTGGTGACCACCTTCTGCGCCCAGGGCGAACACATGGTGCTCTCGAATCAAGCCAACCGGCTGGGGCGCGATAATGTGGGCAGCCATCGGACCGGCCAGGGCGCGGGAACCAACATCATCTTCGCGGATTCGCACGTGGAATGGGTCCTCGGCACGCGCATGGGCTGGCCGTGATATCCTTCCATTCCCTCGTATCATTCAAGAACTTTACCCGCGGGTTTGCGCGATCCTATTGGATCGAAGCTTCTATGTTCGCTTCAACGCTTCGTTCTTGATCGGCATCGAGCGGATGCGGATGCCGGTGGCGTTGAAGGCGGCGTTGGCGATGGCGGGGGCCACGGCGATGATCGGCGTCTCGCCCGCGCCGGCGGACGCCAGATCGCGGTGATCGTGCAGGATGATGTTCAGCTCGGGCAGGTCTTCCATTCGCGGCACGCGATAGTCGGAGAAGCGGGCGTTCACGATCCTGCCGTCGCGGAATTCGATCGCTTCGTGCAGCGCTCCGCCCAGGCCCATGATGATGCAGCCCTCGACCTGGGCTTGCAGATTGGCCGGGTTCTGGATGGCCCCGCACTCGAACGACTGGCAGATGTTCAGGACTTTGATCGTGCCGGTCCGGCGATCGACTTCGACCTCCGCACATGCCGCTGCGTACGAGCCTTTCTCCGATCCGCACGCTAATCCGATCCCGCGGTTCGCCGACTGTTTTTCGCGTCGCCCGGCCCAATCGAACTTTTTGGCCGCCAGTTCGAGAACATCCCGCAATCGGGCTTCGGATAAATGCTTCAGCCGGAAATCGAGCGGGTCGGCCCCGGCCGCGGCGGCCAGTTCGTCCATGAACGATTCGCGGGCGAAGGCGTTGGCGGTGGATGCGAGGGCGCGATAGGAACCCTCCCGCAGCGGCGGCTCGCAAGCGATGGACTGTATCCTGACATTCGCGACATCGTATGGCGTGCCGATGCCGGAGGAGCCGGCGTTGTACATCGCATAATCCCACGCGACGAGTTTGCCGTCCGCGTCAAGCCCGCCTTTGATCTCGACGAGTCCGGCGGGGCGAAAATACGCCCACGTGAATTCCTCCTCCCGCGACCAGCGGACCGAGACCGGGCGCTTGGCTCCCCTGGCCAGGCGCGCCGCTTCCAGGGCGACTTCGCCGGTGTGTTTCCCGCCGAAGCCGCCGCCGGTGTCGGGCACGATGACCCGCACCTTATCCGGGGCAATGCTGAACGCCGCGGACAATTCTTCTCTGACGCGCATCGGGTTCTGCGTGCCGGTCCAGACGGTGAGGCTGCCGTCGGCCCACTCGGCCACCGCCGACCGCGGCTCCATCGGCGCATGCTGGATGTAGGCGATCTCGTAGGATGCGTCGATCACCTTCTTCGCGGCCGCGAGCGCGTCTTTCACCGAGCCGCGCGAGTCCGCGCGAGACCCGCGGCGGCCCTGCCCGCCCGGCTGCGCGTGCTGCTTGAGATATTTGAACAAGCCGTCGGACGACGGATGCGGCGGTGAGTCCCACTTGGCGGTCTTGGCGATCATTTCGATCGCTTTTGCGGCGAGATGAGATGTCTTCGCGGCGCAGCCGATGAAATCACCGTCACGGACGATAGTCACGCCTTCCAGGGCCTGAGCCGCGTTGGCGTCAACCGACGTCAATTTCGCTCCAAAGGACGCAGGCCGCAGGATGCTGCCGTACAACATGTCCGATCGAACGATGTCCGACGGATATCGCAGCGCGCCGGTGACAACATCGGAGCCGCCCACCTTCGGCGCGGGCGTCCCCAGCACTTTCCATTCATCAACTCGCGTTACCGCGGCGTTGTTGCCGGCCGCACTTTTCATCGCCGATGCGAACCCCTCGGCCTTCGCCAACTCCCCGTAGGTGATCGACTTGTGCGATGTGGCGTCGGTGATCGTGCCGTCCCGCACGCTCAGCGACGATCGCTCGGCCTTCAAACGCTCCGCCGCCAGATCGATGAGCAGCTCTCTGGCCGCCGCGGCCGCGGAGCGGATGCTCGGTATGGTCCTCGGCGTGGTGCCGCTTCCAGAGGTGCCGCCGTCGTCGGGGCACAGCGCGGTGTCGCCCATGATGAGCCGAACGCGATCGATCGTGACACGAAGCTCCTCGGCGGCGGCCTGCGTGATCTGCGTCCGCGCGCCCTGTCCGACCTCGACCTTGCCGGTCATCACCGTGATGAGGCGATCTTCGCCGACGTGGATGCGCTCGGAGATTCCCGTCGCGCGTCCTTCGCGGCCTCCGCGCGAGCGACGCTGTTGACCATTTACGCCCGCCGGGGACATTGATAGGAGCAGTCCGGCGCCGAGGATCTGCAAAAAACCGCGGCGACTGGTGTCGAAGCCGGCCGATTCAAAATGATAGCACGGCCCTTCGAGCAACTCGTACCGATCATCTTCGACGATCGCGTGTGTCAGCCGGTCGCGCATCATAGCGGCCTGCCCTCCCCGGCCAGTCGCGCCGCATGTTGGACGGCGCTCAGGATGTTCGCATAGTTGCAGCAGCGGCAGAGATTGCCGTTCATCCCCTTGATGATTTCGTCGCGCGTGGCCGCCGGGCGCTTCCTCAGCAGAGCGACGGCGGTCATGATCTGGCCGGGTACGCAGTAGCCGCACTGCATCGCGCCTTTTTCGATGAAGGCTTCCTGAACGACATGCAGCTTGCCGTCCGCAGCGAGGCCCTCGATCGTCTGAACGTCGCGGTCCTCCGCGCGGGACACCGCGGTCACGCACGAGCGCACCGGCGCCCCGTCGAGCAGCACGGTGCAGGCGCCGCACGCGCCCTCGCCGCAGCCGTACTTCGTGCCGGTCAGCCCGAGGTCTTCCCTCAGCACGTCCAGCAGCGGACGTTCCGGGTCGGTGATGACGATGCTCGCCGCCTTGCCGTTGATCTTCAAAGCGATTGAGCGTTCCATGGGGTATTCTTCCGCAGTCAGTAGAGGCCGCTTTAGCGGCCTTTCCCGCAGGGCTGTAGGCCGGCCGTTTTACGGCCGGTAGACGAGGCCTGGAAATCCAACCACTCCCCCACGTTGGGTCGTTAGCCCGTTTTAACGGGCTTTTCCCCGCCTTCAGGCCTCGTCTCATCGTCGTGCTCGATCCGTTCCAGTCTCTCGTATATCTCTCCCGTGGCGTGATGTTGCTTTTGATTCTTGATGTACCGGATCACCCAGGGTAAATCCTTCGAGCCGAAGCTCACAACGCCATAGCCCGTCTGCCAGTCGAGTACCTTGCGATTGCAAATCTCGTGATTGATGTGGTGAGAACTGGCGCTCTTCAGTTGGCCGATCCATTCGCTGACCAGCAGCGTTGGCGGAACGCTGACCGCCATATGCACGTGGTCCGGCATACCGTCCACCACGTGAACATACACGCCCGGAGACCGCATCGCGCGGTGTTCCAGATAGTGATGACAGCGATTCTCCACCTGGTCCACGAGCACTGGCGCATCGTCCTTTGTTCGCCACACGATATGTAGATTGATCTCATGGTAAACGTTGCGTGCCATAGAGCATCCTTGGAAGAAGGGCTCAAGCCCGCGGAGTCAAGCCCGTTGAAACGGGCTGCGAATCTAATCATGCCACCAACGACCAGCCGTAAACGGCTGGCCTACAGCCCGCTACGCGGGAAAGCCCTGTAAACAGGGCTATGCAAAACGCCCGCCTAAACTGTTACAAACCTGTAGCCGCTTCGCGGGAAAACCCGTTACTTGCCTTTGGTCATATCCTTCATCAGCTTTTTCCACCGCTCCCACGCATGCTTCATCGCATCGCGGTTGGCGGCGTCGGCGCCGGGTTCCTCGCCGCTCCGCATGAACCCGTGCCCTGCACCTTTATAAATGGTGGGATCGTATTTTTTCTTGATCTGAGCCATCCGCCCCTTGGTCTCGGAGACCTGGCCGGTGATGCGGTGATCGTTTTCGCCGTAGAAGCCGTATACCGGCGCTTTGATCTTCTTCAGCGCGTCGGCTTCCGCCGGCGCCGGACCGTAGAAAACGAACGCGGCACTGATGTCCGGATTGTGTGTCGCATAAAGGAAAGTTTGACCGCCTCCCCAGCAGAACCCCGCCACGGCGACTTTCTTGTTCGTCGCTTCCAATTTCCGGAGATGCTCCACGCAGGCGTCGAGATCATCCATGACCTGCTCGGACGGCAACTTGTAGATCCCATGGCTGGCGGCATCGCTGGATGAATAGCTGTCGGTGCCGCCCTTGTTCGGTCCGGTCTGGCTCAGCAGGTCCGGCGCGAGCGCGACGTAACCCGCTTCAGCCAATTGATCGGCGACGCTGCGAACCCAGTCGGTCAGGCCGCGGTTCTCATGGATCACCACGACAGCCGGTACGGGCTTGCTCACCTCCGGGAAGACGAGGAACGCCCGGACGGTTCGCCCGCCCTTGGTCTTTATGTCCACCCATTCATGATGACGGGGCGACGCATCGAGACGCTTCTTGACCGGATCGGCTTCCTGGCCCAGGCTGAACCCGGACCCGATAACGATGGCCGAGAAACCCACGACGAAGAGTGTTTTCAGCGGATATGGTTTCATTGTTGTGGTCCTCATGAGGTGAGCGTTTGCAACATTACGAACGGAGGCGGAGGGATTCGAACCCCCGAGGCACTTGCGCGCCTAACGGTTTTCAAGACCGTCCCCTTCAGCCGCTCGGGCACGCCTCCGGTATGGATTGTAGCGATTGACGCTCCGCCCGTCACGCCGAAAGTGGAATTGACCGCGGAGACGCATACAGATTTATAAAGAAACCAGGAATGCAGAAATTTCTATCCATTTTCTTATCCTGCATTCATCGTTTCCTGCTTTCCTTATTCTCTTCTGAGCAGGGTGAAAGATATTGCCGGAACTCAGGCGTGAATGGGTCGTGCAGGTGCGATCACTCTTCGTCCAACGATTCGCTGGTGATGTGCTCGAGGATGATGAGGTTCTGGCCGGTGTCGGAGTCGAAGCGGAGGCCGACGATGTCGTAGTTCTGGCGGATGGCCAGGTGCAGCATGGGCCGCTGGTTGTTGAAGCACTCGAAGCGGATGATGCGGTAGCCGTTGTCGCGGGCCCAGGCGGCCATCGCTTCCATGAGCTGTGAGGCGATTCCGGCCCGGCGGAAATCGGGCAGTACGCCGATGAGCCACGAGTAGAACGTCCGCGGCTTGTTCTCGTAGCCGACGGCGAAACCCACCGGGCGGCCGTCCATCTGGGCCAGCAAAATCAGCGGATTGAGTCGGCCCTTGAGCCGCCGCTCAAAGAACGTGACCTCCCGCGCGGGCCGGAACACCTCGTTGAACAGCTCCGAGATGATCGGCAGCTCGCGAAGCCCAATCATGACGATGTCGGCATTGGCCATAATAATGATTGCGGATTTCGGATTGCGGATTGCGGATTGCCGGACAGCACCGCTCAATCCGCAATTCGCAATTCCTTATCCCGGCTGCGGCAGCGGCCCCGCGCCCAGGCCCGGTTCGGGTGAGGCCGGCTTGGCCTTCGGCGCCGGCGGAGGCGAAACCGTGCCGGCGTGATCGGCATCGAGCAGGTCGCCCAGCGTCGGGCGATGCAGCGTCTCGCCGCGCATGAGCGCATGCACCTCAGATGCGTCCAGCGTCTCGTATTTGAGCAACGCCCGTGCGATCGCTTCGAGCTTCTCGCGGTTCTCAGCGATCATGTGGCGCGTGTCTTCGTAGGCCTCATCGATCAGCCGCCGGACTTCCTGGTCGATGGTCTGCGCCGTCTCGGGCGAATAATCGTGCCCCCCGGGCAGATCGAAGAACATGCTCTGGCGGCTCGGATCATCCCCGTAGTAGATAAACCCGACCTTGTCGCTCATGCCCCACTCGACGACCATCTTTCGCGCCAGCTCGGTGGCCTGGCGGATGTCGGCCGACGCGCCGGTGTTCACGTCGCCGCAGACCAGCTCCTCGGCGATGCGGCCGGCGCAGGCCACGCGGATGCGGGATTTGAGCCACTTTTCGCCGTACGTCGTACGGTCCTTTTCCGGCAGCGTGAACGATGCTCCGCCGTACGGCCCGCGCGGAATGATGCTCACCTTGTGCAGCGGGTCGGAATCAGGCACCAGGCACTGGAGCAGGGCGTGCCCGGCCTCGTGATACGCGGTGGCGATGCGTTCCTTGTCGTCGATGACGCGGCTCTTCTTCGCCCGGCCCCAGCGGACCTTGTCGCGCGACTCCTCGAGGTCGCTCATCTCGACGTAGTCCTTGTTGGACATGGTGGCGATGAGCGCCGCCTCGTTGATGATGGCCGCCAGGTCGGCGCCGCTGAACATCGGCGTCCCGCGGGCCAGCCGGTGCAGGTCCACGTCGGGGCCGAGCTTGATCCGCTTGGCGTGCACGCGGAGGATCTCCAGCCGGCCCTTCACGTCGGGCAGCGGCACGAACACCTGCCGGTCGAACCGGCCCGGCCGGACCAGCGCCGGATCGAGCACGTCGGCGCGGTTGGTCGCGGCGATGACAATCACCTGGTCGGACGTATCGAAGCCGTCCATCTCGACGAGGATGGCGTTCAGCGTCTGCTCGCGTTCGTCGTGCCCGCCGCTGCTGAAGCCGGCGCCGCGCCGTCGGCCGACCGCATCGATCTCATCGAGGAAGATGATGCACGGCGAGTTGTCCTTGGCCTGCTTGAACAGATCGCGCACGCGCGAGGCCCCGACGCCCACGAACATCTCGACGAAATCGCTGCCGGAGATGCTGAAGAACGGCACGTCGGCCTCGCCGGCGATCGCCTTGGCCAGCAGCGTCTTGCCGCAACCGGGGTCGCCGACCAGCAGCACACCGCGCGGAATCCGCCCGCCCAGCCGCTGGAAGCGCTTGGGGTTCTTCAGAAACTCGATGATCTCGGTGACCTCTTCCTTGGCTTCGTCGATGCCGGCCACGTCGTTGAACGTGATGTTGGTGTGTTCGCGCGAAGTCACGCGGTGCCGCGAGCGCCCGAAATTGCCGAGCATCCCGCCGGGCCCGCCGCCCACGCCGCGAAACTGCCGGATCACGAAAAACCACGCAAAGGCGATGATGAGGATCCACGGCACCATGGAGAGGAGGACCTGCCACACCATGTTGCTGTTGTTGTCGAACTTCACCTCCGCGTTCGGGCAGTAGAGCGGGAACTCCTCGTTCACCAGCTTATTGAGGTCAATCATCTTGCCCGGCAGCAGGTCGACTGAGAACAGCTTGGTGTGACCGGGGGTCTCCGCCTCGACGAGTTCGCCGATGATCGCGTCCTCGCGGATCGTGGCCTTGGCGATGTTATGGTCCGTCAACTGTTTGCGGAAATCATTGTACGTGAGGTTGGTCTTGCTGTTGATGTTGGTCATCACCATCATGACCAGCATCAGAGAGAAGAGGATAAATACGATCCAGCCGAGCACCCCGCGGGACATGCGCAACGGCGACCCCGGCCGATTCGGCCCCGGGCGGTCATTACGGTCTGGCGGCATATCGGACATGAATGGCTCTGCTTCCTGCCTTGGCCAATGGATGTTCGAATAAGGGCTCTATCTCAACAAGACGGCCGAGCGTCCGAAAATGTTCATGCGAACGCACGGACCCCATCCCCCACTCATCATAGGCATATTACCAGGGAGTTTCCATACTCTCGACCACGCGCCGGGCCAGCCGGTTGACGGCGTCCTCGCGGGCGTCGTAAACGGTCTCCCCCACCGGCGGCACGTATTCGACGGTGGTAACGAATCGCGGCTGGTCCACCAACAGCTTGCCGGTCCGCATGTCCTGCCATCGGTAGCGGATGGCCAGTGTGGCGGCCGTCTCGCGCGGCAGATCGGCCTGATTCCGCCCCAGTGTCGCTTCCCGCCATTCCAGGACCTCGCCCGTCAGGATGGTATCGGCTTTTTCACGGGCCTCGTTCCGGTAAGGGGTGCTGCGGTCGATCTGCTTGCGCAAGGCTTCGGTCAACTGGAACTCGATCCCCCGGCGGAATTCCTTGGACTGGAACATATCGACGTAGACGGTGCGGATGTTCTCGCGGTAGAGGCCTTCGGACGAGTAGCCGCAACCGGCTACTCCCAATAGTACCAGGAGGAGGGAGGTCGAAAGTCCGCAAGTGTGGCACAGGCGTCCCGCCTGTGCAGCACCGGCGAGACGCCGGTGCCACATCAAATGAATCATCAGCCGCCTCCTTCGGATGGAGGTTTCGGGGCCGCCTCAGGTATGCCCAGCGGCCCAAGTGCGGTTCCCTGCTCGCCCAGCGCGGCGAGTCGCCCCTGAGCCTGTTCAGCGGCGGGTGTATTCGGCCAACGCTTGACCGTCGCGCGGTAGTAGTATCGTGCCGCCTGCTTCTTGCCGGTGCGGTCGTAGAAGTACGCGATCTCGTACGTCTTGTCCGCGCGGCGCGCCGCGATCTGATCCAGGATCACCGGCACGCCCTGCTGCCGGGCGATGTCAGGATATTGATGCATGAACTGCGTAAACCGCTCCTGGGCTTCGACCAACGCGGCGTCATCGAACTGCACGCCGGGGAAGCTGGCCAGCGCCGACCGCGCGCTCTGGAGCAGCGCGTAAGCATGATATCGGCTGCGCGGATGGTCGCGGGCAAAGGCGGCGTACTCCTCCTCGGCCAGCTCGAAGTCGCCGCGGCCATAGTAGTAATCGGCCTTCGCCTTCTGCGCAAGTTCCGCCAGCGGCGTGTCCGCGTAATTGGCCACCATGTCGTCCATGATCTTGATGCCGGCCTCGCGATCCTTCACGCGAAACAGGCCCTTGAATGCCTTCCGCTTCTTACCCGCCAGATATTGCTCGGCGATGCGGAACTCGGCCGACAGCGCCCGCTCGGCTAACTCAGAGCCGGGGTAATTGTTCAGCAGCTCCTGATACGAATCGTGGGCGCCGCGGTAGTCGCCGAGTTGAAGCAGCGCGGTGGCTTTGATGTACAGCGCCTCCGGGTAGCGGGCGGCGGACTTGCCGTAAGACTTGATCCAGGCGTTGGCGGCCTTCAGCGCCTCTTTGTAGTCCTCGCGGGCCATCCACTGGCGGGCGATGTTCAGGTCGCCATCCTCGGTGCCGGGGACGGGCCTGGCGGCGACCGTCCATTGATCGGTGAGCGGATCGAACGTGAGCCGCTCGGCGTGCGCCTTCGGCGGCGCGGCCGTCTGGCCGAAAACCGCCGGGCAGGCGGACATCACCAGCCCCGCGGTGCAAAGCTGAGTCACGCGAAGCAGCAATACCCCGCATTTTCGACTGGTGGTCATGTCAGATGAATTCCCGCTGAACGTTCACGCTGGTGCGCTCCGTAGGCTGGTGCGAGATTCCCATCTCGCACCCCGCGCCGGTCGTGAGCGGATTATATCGGCATCGCGCACCCCACCGCAATGTTTAACACATTGTTCACTTCGCCGCGCCTTCGGAGGTCTCGTCCTCCGCGACGGGCTTGCGCGGCGCCAGGCCGAAGAACTGCGACTGGAGCGCGAACGTGAACAGGACGAGCGAAAGGACGACGCGGGCGACCCAGATCACGCGCTTCTGGCGAAGCTTATAGAGATACCGCGACTGATCTTTCATGCGCGGCAGCGACATCTGGCCGTCGATGGCGGCCCAGCGCAGGTAGCCGATGAAGCCGCCCGGCGGGTAATCCGCCCGCAGGCGATCCAGGGCCTCGCGGCGCATCTTGTTCTCGAACTGCTTGACTTCGGACGGGGGAATCGACTGGATGACTGAATTGCGGACGACTTCTGCGGCCGCGTGTTCGGGAAACCAGCGATACTCGGCGAGCAAACCGGTCACCCAAACCAACAGGGCAACCGCCATGCCGATCGGTCTCAGCATGCCTCGCGGCACCGGCGCCGCCGGCTTGCCCAGCCGGAACATGACCGCTCCGATCAGCAGCCCGATCAGCAGAAAAAAGAACAGCCCCAGCAGCGCCGGAAGCGCCGCCAGATACGCCAGCAGCCAGCCCGAAGGCACGCCCAGCGCGATGCCGCCCGCCAGCGACCAACCGAGCCATCCACGGTTCGCTATCGTATCCGCCGGCGGTTCTGCGGCACGCGGGGGATACCTCTCGAACGAGCGGCGGCCGTTCTCGCTCTCAGTCAACATGCTCGCAGTCTAAATGGAAACGCGCAGCAGGGAAAGCGAGGTCCGTGGCACTCTCGACAGACACCGGTAGGGTGGCCCAGGTTTTCAGAGGGGTGGCCCAGGTTTTCAAACCTGGGGGAGCGATTGCAAACTGTGGAACATATATTGATTCGGAAGTGACTTTTATGCACGCGGTTGTCTTCCTGTTTAATCGCGACCCCAAGTCCAGAGGACCTGGGCCACCCCTCTGAGAACCTCGGTCACCCCACATGGAACACACACCCTGATTGAGAAAGGACCGCTTAACGTGTCACGGACCCCGAAAGCGAGAAGCGCGGACCAAAGTTTTGACCGGGCGCCCGTTTCCGGCTACAGTTTCTTCTCTTCACATCGCCGGCCTCCATAGCTCAATTGGCAGAGCAGCTGACTCTTAATCAGCGGGTTCCAGGTTCGAGTCCTGGTGGAGGCAGTGCGCGATCAACGCGGAAATCGCATCTGTCAGAATCTGCGTGCACTCGCCACGGCGGAGCCGTTGGCGGTGCCGGGTCCGCGGTTCCGAATAGTGCCAAAAAACGACGAGGAGCCAAACAGGACGCCGAGGGCGCAGAGTTTGGATTCGAGTTTTTGGGTTCCGGCGGGCGTGCCGCTGATAATTGGACAGGGGACATCTGCGTGGTATAATCGGGCCGCGATCGGAGGGACACGGTGAACAAATCAGGAGGGGCCCTCATGCCGGTCATATGCTCCCGCAGCGGACTGTGCGTTCTTCTTCCATTTCTCGTTTTGACCATTTTCAGGCCGTGCCTCGGGCAGATCGCGTTCACGAAGATCGTGGACACCAGCACGCCCATCCCCGGCGGGACGGGGAACTTTGCCCAGTTTGACGTGCCTTCGCTTGACAATGGGAATCTGGGCTTCCGCGCGTATGGCACATCGTCTCAACAGGGTATCTACACAGTCATCGATGGCTCGCTGGGCTTGGTCGCGAACCGAAACACGCCGATCCCGAGCGGGGCAGGCACATTCACTGGGTTTACGCCGCTATCCTTCGACGGCACCTCAGTCGCGTTCGGCGGGAGCGGGATCAATCTTCAACGGGGATACTACAGCAGCGCCGGCGCTAGTCTTAGGATAGTTGCCGACACAAATACGCCGATGCCTGGCGGGTCGGGCACTTTCCAATGGCCGAATCTCGCATTTGGTCCCGCCCCCTCGAACGATCATGGCAAGGTCGTTTTTTACGGCGAGCGATTGGTTTCCGACGAAGGACCCTCTGAAAGGGGGCTATATGTGGAGAACGCTGGCGCTTTAAGCGTGGTGCTGGATCACAACACGCCAGCGCCAAGCGGGCCGGGTATCTTGGGCGTGGATTCCTTCGATTTCGCTGCGGACAGTGGGAACGTAGGGTTCCATGCCCACGACACGTCGTCGGATCAGGGGGGAATCTATTTGAAGACGGGCGGATCGATTCGTCTGGTGGCCGACGCGAGCACACCGATCCCAGGCGGCAACGGGAATTTTGTTTATAATGTAAAACCCCTCTCTGTTTCTAGCGACAACATGGCATTTGTGGGGCAGGGTGCGTCTGGTCAGGAGGGCATCTATTTCGACGACGGCAGCTCGCTGAGCAAAATCGTGGACAAGAATACGCCCGTGCCCGGCGGGTTAGGAACTTTCACGAACTTTTTTGCTCTTTCGATGGATGGTGACAATTTGGCATTCTGGGCCCGTGACTCACTTGGACATACAGGTGTTTACGCTGACATTGATGGGATCCTCATGAAAATTGGCGGGTTTGGCGACATACTGGACGGCAAGATTGTCACGGCTGCTGGTGCGGGATTGGAAAGCCTGAGCGCCAACAGCGTTGCCTTCGTTGCCGGCTTCAGCGATGGGTCTGCGGGCATGTATGTCGCCACCATCCCTGAGCCCACTACATTCATCCTGTTAGGCCTTCCAACGCTCGTCGTTCTGAGATTGTATCGGCGCCGGTAGAGCAGTCGACACAAGGAGAGATCAACTTGAACCGAGGAATCCTTTCGCTTACTTGTACTATGCTGTTTGCTGTCGCCTTCTGCTTGACATTTCCGTCAGCCACCTTTGGTTTAAAGCTTTTCCAGCAGGATTACGATGACCTGCAACAGCATCCGCAATGTCTCGAACAGCCTGATAAGAGCGTCATGGCAATGGTTTGTCGCCGGGCGGGCAAAACCAGCCAGGTTGGGGCGGGTGAAAACCAGCCATCTT
>CAYLLT010000025.1:0-55923 GCA_964384465.1 uncultured Planctomycetales bacterium
TGGCGGTTTAATCCACCCCGCTATCCCCGTCCACGCTCGATTCGGCTAGAATGCCTGACCACTGGAGAGCCGATGACGTCGAAGAAGCTACACGGCATATTCACGCCCAATATGGTTCCGCTCGATGCGCGCGGGCGGATCAACGAGCGCGAGCTGCGCCGGATTGTCGATTGGCTGATCGACAAGGGCGTCAGCGGGCTGTACCCCAACGGCAGCACCGGCGAATTCACGCGCTTCAGCCTGGAAGAGCGCAAGGAAATCGTCCGCATTGTGGCCGAGCAGAACGCCGGGCGGGCGTTCGTACTGGCGGGGGCCGCGGAAGCCAACGTTCGTACGACGCTTGATGCCGCCGCTTACTATCACTCGCTCGGATGCGATGCCGTCGCGATCGTCTCCCCGTTTTATTACAAGATCAGCCAGGAGGGCGTCTACGCCTACTTCTCGGAGATCGCCCGCGAAAGCCCGATCGATCTCACGTTGTACAACATTCCGCAATTCGCGAACGATATCTCCAATGACACGATCAAACGGCTCGCCGTCGAGCATCCAAAAATCGTCGGGATCAAGGATTCCAGCCGCGATCTGCCGCGATTTCTGAACATGATGCACGAGATCGCGCCGGTGCGGCCTGATTTCGTTTTCCTGATCGGCTGTGAGGAGATTCTGCTGCCTGCGGTGATGATGGGCGCCGACGGCGGAACGGTGGCGACCAGCGGCGTCGTTCCGGAGGTGGTGATGAAGCTATATCACCTGACCCGCGCGGGCAGGTACGACGAAGCGAAGGCCATCCAGTACAAGCTTCTCGATCTCATCAAGCTGATTGTGTTCGGTGCGGATTTCCCCGAAGCGGTTCGGCAGGCGGTGGGGCTGCGCGGTTTCGACATGGGCACCGGCCGGCAACCGCTCTCGCCGACGCAGCAGTTCAGCCTCGAAGAAGTCCGGCGGACGATCCAGTGCACGCTCAACGAATTCGGGTTCACCGATCAGCCGTCGGGCGGATGCGCAACGCCGGCGTTCGATCGAAACTCCGTCGAGCAGATTGTGCAGGAAGTGATGCGCGGGTTGCGTCGCGTTTAGTCGCCTCGCCTGTGAGGCGCTTCGCCGTTTCGCGATCGGAACGATAAATGGCAGTTGCACCTACAGACCTTCGTGTCACGCCTCAGAGCGTCGGTGTCCTCGAAGTGAAATCGCTCTCGGCCTCCTTCGTCCTCGTGGACGTGATGTGCAAAGCCGGGAGCATCGACGTTCCGGGTATCGAAGTGGACGGGGCCGGCGGATCGGTCATCAAGATCACCGGCGCCACCGCCGATGTCCACTCCGCCATCGAAGCCGGATCCGAGATCGCCCGCAAGATGAACGTCCACATCGGCCATGTCGATTGGCCGCGGTATTCGCCCGGCGCCGATTTCCTCATCCACTCGAAGCAGGAATACAACGGCGTCATCGGCGCCAACGATCATTTGCTGCCCGGCGTGTCCACCACGCAGTCATCGCTCTCAGAAAAGAAAGGAAAGCATAGTCCCATGGCCAATCAGGATGCGATCGGATTGATCGAAACGCAGGGTTATGTCGGATTGCTCGAGGCCGCCGATGCCATGCTCAAGTCCGCCGCCGTCGAACTGGTGGGCAAGGAGAAGATCGGCGCCGCGTACGTCACGGTGATGGTGCGCGGCGACGTGGCCGCGGTTCAATCGGCGGTGGACAGCGGCAAGGCCGCGGTCGAACGCGTCGGCGGCAAGCTGATCCTCGCGCACGTCATCGCCCGCCCGCACGAGGGTTTGCTGGCGCTATTGCCGGGCAAATAGCGGAGTATTATCATCAAGGCATGAGCAGAGCAGAATTCCGGTGAGGAGGTATTATGACGGTTGAAGCGCTTCGACAAGTCCTGGATGCGCGGCCCTTCCGGCCTTTTGATTTGCACATCGCGGATAGCCGCACGATTCATGTCCAACACCCGGAGCTGATCGCCCATACAGGGGCGGGACGCACAGTGTTCATTGGCGATGCGGGAGAAGAGTTCCAACTCGTTGATCTGCTTCTCGTGACCGGCGTCACCGTCAATGGAGCAGCTCGCCGATAGCTCACGCCGACGCACCGCTGTAGTGCCGCAGGCCGAATCGCCAGAACCACGACGAAAGCAGCAGCGACACTCCGGCGAAGATCACCGCCACAATGGCACCGTCCGATGAGGTTTTTCCCAGCAGGGCGCTGGCGGGAAATGTCGTGAGAAACGCCAGCGGTACGATATACGTCAGACCCCACCGCACCCACGGCCGATAGATGTGCACCGGATATCGCCCCGCCTCGAACACGTTCCAGAACACCATCTCGATGTTGTTGATCCGCGTGAACCAGAATGCCATCGTCGCCAGCGCGAGCCAGAATGAGTAAATGATGGTCACACCCGACGAGAGCATGATGACAAAGACAAGCACCTTGCCCGTCGACACCGATGTCGAGAGGCGAATGGCCGCAAACATCACCAGCCCGAGGCCGAAGACGACATCCGCGATCCGCCACAGTACGAACCGCCGCGCGGTGGCATAGAATTGCGTATTCACCGGCTTGAGGATGGCGAAGTCGAGCTTGCCATCGCGGATTTCCTCCATGATGGCCCGCATGTTCGGGGCGATGCACATGCCGATTGTCCCGACCATGATGCGGAACACGCCCAGCAAAGCCAGAATCTCGATGGCGTTCCAGCCCGCCAGACTCTGCGTGTTCGAGAAGATCGTCCAGACGACGATCAGCTCCGCCCCGAGTTGTATGAACGCCAGCGCGAAATGCATCAGGAAATCCAGCCGGTACGCGGCGTCATCCTGCACGCTGACCCGCGCGAACAGCCAGAGTAGTTTCAGGTTCCGCAGCATCGTGAAGCTCCCGCTATCCTCCGACAGCGGCATAATGTCGGATCGCCAGTCGCCAGGCGACGCGGAAAAAGATGAGACCCGCCGCCAGCCAGCCGAGTTGCCAGACCAGTCCGGTCACGATCGTCGATACCTGGAGCTGGCCGGAGAGTGCCGCCGATGGAAACCAGATGATCCACTGGAACGGCAGGGCCGCGGCCGCCCACTGAAGCGGAAGGGGCATGATGGTCAGCGGCGCTATCCGTCCGCCGAACAGCAGATTCATGCCCCACCACGTCTCGGCCATCGCGTCCATGCGCGTGATCCAGAAGGCGGTCAATGCCAGATTATAGTTCCAGATAAAATGGACCGCGGAACCCAGCAGCATGGCCGCGAGGCCCAGCACCAGTTCCAGCGGCGTGGTCGTGAACCGCGGCTGAACGACCCATGCGACAATGAGCCAGATGGGCACCAGAATGGCGAGCGTCAGGGTTTTGTACGCGAGATTGTCCGACAGGCTCTGCCACACCGGCAGCATGGGCTTGAGCAGGCGCGACGACATGAGACCGGTGCGGACGAAATAGCCCATCTCGAAGATGTCCCACGCCACCGCGACGTGCCCGACGATCATGGTCAACAGAAAATAGGCGGCGAAGTCGCGCGGGGCCATCCCGCCGATGCTCGCGCCGCCGGGCGAGCCCCTCACCGCCGCCGACCACATCGCCATCGCGACGGCCGGATACACCACGCCCCAGATCGCCCACAGCACGATTTCGCCGCGGTATTGCAGCATGGTGGCCAGCGACATCCGCATATAGGCCGCTAGGGCGGCGAGAATCGTCCTCACGCCCGCCCTCCCGCATCGCCGGCGAACACGCGTTGGATCACGTCTTCGATCGGCGGGTCTTCGATGGTCAGATCCAGCACGGGCAGTTCCGCGAGCAGACGACTGGTCACCGCCGCGGTGGCGTCCTTGGGCACGCGGAGCATGACCTTCCGCGGCTCACGGCTGAGCAGATCGCCCAGCCGGGAGAAGTCGTAGCCGTCCGCGTCATTGTTCAGATCGATGGCGATCACCTTGAACGGTGCCAGGCGCGAGCTGAGATCGGCCAGCGGACCATCGAACAGAATACGCCCCTTGTCGATGATGATCGTCCGCTTGCACAGCGCGGTCACGTCCGCCATGTAGTGCGACGTGAGCAGGATCGTCGCTCCGTGACGATGGTTGTAGTCAGCGATGAACTGCCTGATTCGGGCCTGCATGGTGATGTCCAGGCCGAGCGTCGGCTCATCGAGAAACAGCACCGCCGGCTGGTGCAGCAGCGATACGCAGATTTCGCATTTCATCCGCTCGCCCAGCGAGAGCGTCCGCACCTGCTTCTTGAGGACGCCCCCGATGTCCAGCAGCTCGATCAGCTCCTTCAGCGTCGCTTCGCCCTGCGCGCGATTCACACGGTACACCGCGAGCTGCACAAGGAAGGAGTCCATTGCTGGCAGATCCCAGTTGAGCTGGCCGCGCTGCCCCATGACCATGCTGATGCGGCGGAGGTATTCCGATTCGCGATCCCACGGCAAGTGGCCAAGCACGCGGGCTTCGCCGCTGGTTGGATAGAGCAGGCCGGTGAGCATCTTGAGCGTGGTCGTCTTGCCCGCCCCGTTGGGCCCGAGGAAGCCGACGATCTCTCCTTCTTCGATCGTAAAATCGATGTGATCGACGGCGCAGACCGAGCGATACTTGCGGTGAAACAGGCTCCGCAGCGCGGCCTTCAACCCGCCTTCTCGTTCGGGGACGCGAAATGTCTTGGTCAGTTGTCTAACTTCGATCTGGGCCATGGCCACAGATTGTACGCCATCCGAAGTCAGCTCAGAAAAGCGACGCCGGTTCCGCATGAACTGCGGGAGGCATTAACTCGCATGGATGCCGGGGGAGCGGTGTTGATACGTGTTGAACTACAGCCTCAAGATGCGCGTGCGCCCGAGGGGCTGGTGGTACCACCGGAAGCGCCGGCGTGCGCGGCTGCCGTGGCGGCGGACAGCCGGAGTTTCATTAAACGGCCCACTTTGAATTTGACGGTGCGCTTGGAAGGAACAGAGACGCGCTCAAGCGTCTTTGGATTCTGCGCGGTACGCGCGGCTCGCTGCTTGCTTTCGAATACGCCGAAGTCCCTGAACTCCAACCGGTTACCACGGCCCAACTCGTCAATGATCTCGTCGAGGAAGTTCTGGATGATGCGCTTGACGACGACCCGCTTGTAACTGGATTTCTCGGCGATTCGATCGATCAGTTCTTTTTTCGTGATCGTCTGCATAGCTGGCCCCAGCGAAGATTACCCCCACCATTCGGTTATCACCGGCCCATCAGGGCCGAACAAGCGGGACGCGTCATACCGGCATCCTCAGCAACCGTGCATGGACCCGTGCGGTAGAGGTGGGTCGTTCGCCGCTAAAGCGGCGTGAACGGCGGCCATTGCGTCCCCGCTAACGCACGCAAGTTATACTACAGCAACGGTTTTCGTCAATCAAGGGTTTTTTTTAGAAAAGAATGAGCCGGCTGTTCGCATGTCGGCGTCCGGGCGGGTTACGGCGCAACGTCTTGATAAGGCATGACTTGCGGAAATGCGGTTGGCTTCAGACATGCACCGGCGATCGACGTTCACCATAACATCAGTAATTAAAATGGCTTACAGATTAAGTTATTGGCCGAGTCCCTCCCGAATGGGAGGTGTAAAAAAAAATCCAGGCATGGGCTGCGAAGCGCAACCCAAGCCTGGGAGGGAGAGAGAGACCGTAAAACACGACCTTCAATCGGTCGCGAATTTTTCATTTATCTCAACATCGCCGTTCCCGGCGACGATCATCGACCGTCTAGGCGAGGGCTGCTTGTTCAGCAACCCAAGCCTGGGAGGGAGAGAGAAACCTGGAGTTTCCGTGCGGCCGCTTTTCCCTGGTTCGATCCGCACGACGTGTCCTCGCCGAAGCGAGAACGGCTTTTCCCACCCTGCTTTTCCCTCCTACTCCGAGGCCGCCCTCTCGTATCGATCATCAAGGTGGACGGCTCTCTCAGGTTCCGCATCCTCCAGTTGTGCCTCGTAGATTGCCTGAAGGCGCTCGACGGGCACGATCAACGGCGATGCGATTCCTTCCACCTCGATAATAGCAAACCTGTCCGGCTGATCACCATAATCGCTCAGCGAGACGATTTCACCGGACAACTCGATTCCTGGCGTGATTTGCAAAACCGCGTGCTGCTGATCCGGGCAAATCACGTCGGCCAGCTTGAATCGACACTTTTTCCCTCGATCGAATAAACGCATAGATCAGACCTACTTTTCCTTCCTCCGGTGGATTGTTATAGCAGATGGGATGCCAATTGAACAGCAGGTTTGATATTAAATCCAAATCTCTTCTAAGTGGCTGCGGATTCGTAGATTACGAATTTCGCCGGCCGGTGATATCACGGTTGGCGAACAAGAGCGATCCAGTGAGAGTGTGCCAAGTTTTGCATGGATCAGCCGCGCGGTGGTCACGGCTCGCTGTGGGTTTGACCGTTTCAGCGGCGAGTGTTCATTTTTTTGCAATCTGCCGGGGAACGACCCGTACCGGGATGAGTGAGAAAAATGCGGCACAGTTGTGCAAAGGAGTTCACAGAATATCTGCCGGTTTACAAATCGCGGCTGACCAGATGCGTAACCACGCCTTGAATGGAAAATTCGTGCGAGTCGTCAATGGCGATCGGCGGCACCTCCGGGTTGTCGCCCCGCAGGATGACGAGCAGCGACTCGCGTTGCCGCTCGACTGAGACGCGCTTCAGCGTAGGCATCCCATCGACCAAGCATGCGCATATCTGCCCCTGGACGTGCTCGGGATTCACCCCGGGCCGATACTGCACGAGAACCAGATCGCCGGGTTTGAGCGTGGGTTCCATCGAATCGAAACTGAGCCGCAGGCAATATCGGTCCGCCCCCCACAGGTGGCGCAGGACGGGGAACATCTCGAGCTGCTCCTGCGATTCTGTTGGCGGGCCGGCGGGAATCGAGCCGAACAGCGGCAGCTCGCGCGTGTCCAGCGGCTGAGGCGTGTCGTGGTCCAGACCCTCGCCGATCAACACCGCCGGCGGAACATCCAGCGCGACGGCCAACGCCTGTAGTGATGAGGGCGAGGGCTTCCGCCGGCCCCGCTCGATCTCGCTCAGAAAACCCTGATTGACCCGTGCCCGCCGGGCCAGTTCGATCTGCTTGAGCCCCATCCGCTGGCGATAATGGCGGATCCGCCGCCCGATGTGACCTCGAAATACCTCCGGCTCCCTTTCCAGTGCGCACATGCTTCACACTATCCGCCCTGCCGCAGAGAGCGTCAAGACGATCGACGAAGAGTGGGAGAGGGGGAGACTTGGAGAGGGGGAGATATCAACGGTTGCCGAGAGCTTTGATGCGATCCTGGAGGGAGCCGATGGTGGTGAGCCGCAGGCCGAAGTTTTCGCCGACTTTGACGGCCTGACCGCGGCCGATGCACTTGTTATTAATCATCAGGTCCAGGGGGCTGTCCGCCGATTTCTCAAATTCGATGATGGCGCCGCTGGTCAGGTTCACGATCTCCGACAGCGACAGCGTCCGCTCGGCGAGCTGGACAATGACCGGCACCTCTAAATTCAGGATACGCTTGGGGTCTTCTTTTCGCGAGGGGAGGTGTTTGCGTGGACTGCTCGGGGGACCGGCTGCATCCCCTGAAACAGCCCGCGACCTATCGGTTTGGGATGGCTCGTGGGTCGCGGGTTGGCCGATCAAGGGGGGGGAAATGATTGCCGACACGGGGTCATCACCGGCGATATCATTGACCGCTTCCGTGGCCAATGCGTTCACCTCAGTGAGCAGAGAATCGAGTTTTTCCTGAGTTTCGGCCATCGCTGGTATACTAAACACAGAGGCCCGGAGACACAGAGACTCCCCCCAGCATTATCGGCGGTTTCGCGAGGGGGGCTTGATTGGTGAAATAGGAAGCAGGGGACAAGGATTGGACCGTCGCCCGGTATCAGGCGAGCGGCATCGTTCTCCCCTCCCTTTGGCAATATGCAGTCGCGGGTCGCGTTTGCCTTGCTGGTGCCCGCGGTGATCCAGCCCGGCCCCAGGAGAGGATTCATGCATCACAGCGGTCGTATCGGACTGTCCGCCTTACTGGTCTGGTTTTCAGCTTACGGGACGTCCAAGGCTCAAATCACTGATCCCCGCATCACGCATTGGGTCTTTAACCTGGACGGGCACCACGGGCATAGCACGGTACCGACGATCAACGCCACGGTCAGCACGATCCTGGCCGACGTGCAATCGGTGCAATATACCGCGACGGACGCTTATGTCCGGGCCACGGGCATTCCCACGTACGACGTCGGCCCCTTCGGCGACGGCAACCCGAACCTCCCCACCAACCAGAACCGAACCTTCCGTATCACGCGCTCGCCGCAGTTGCAGTCGGGGACCAAAACCAACACGCCGCTGGGCTCAATCGGGGCGTGGGTCAACGGGGTGGCGGTGTTCAACGCCAAGGACGCGCACTCGTATAACAATCAGGGCATTTGGAATCAAAACGCGGTGGTAGTCGAGGCGGCCGGTTT
The DNA here is from genome assembly GCA_964384465.1 of uncultured Planctomycetales bacterium. GTDB lineage: Bacteria > Planctomycetota > Phycisphaerae > UBA1845 > PWPN01 > CAYLLT01. The sequence continues at coordinate 8,455 of CAYLLT010000025.1, forward strand.
TGACGCGGCGCTGGGGCATCCCGCGCCCGGCGGCGCCTATCACCATCATCAGCGGCCCATCGCGCTCCTGGCCCAGCTCGGCGACTTGCCGACGGTGCACTCGCCTCTGGTCGGGTATGCCTTTGACGGCTTCCCGATTTACGGGCCGTACGGCTATGCGAACACGGACGGCACGGGTGGCATCACGCGCATCCGCTCCAGCTATCAGCTTAGAAACATCACCACGCGGACGAACGGCCCGGCGGTGAGCGCACAATACCCACTGGGATACTATGTTGAGGATTTCGAATACATCGCGGGGCTGGGCGATCTGGATCAGTACAACGGCCGCACCTGCGTCACGCCGGAGTTTCCCGGCGGGATATACGCCTACTTCACCACGATCAACGCCGACGGATCTTCCGCCTATCCGTACGCCATCGGCCCGCAATACTATGGCGTGGTGATCTCGCAGACGGGCGTCACGGTACCCGGCGGGGCGACGACCTACACTCCCGCGTGCTCGATGCCCGCTCCCACGATCTGGACGGAACCCGTGCCGGCGACGATCTGCGGCAACGGATCGGCCATCGCCATATTCTCGATCGCGCTTCGCTATGGCGGCTCGGCGCTGTATCAGTGGCGTCGAAACAGTGTGAACGTCGAGGCGGACGCCAATCACACCGGCGTGACGACGGCCACGCTGACCATCACCGGCGCGAGCGTCGCTGACGCGGGGCAATACGACTGCATCGTCACCCAAGCCTGCGGCAACCCCACGAGCGATCCCGCCACGCTCACTGTCTTGACCATCGCCGCCGATTTCACAGATGACTGTGTGGTGGACGACAGTGATTTCGACATCTTCAAGGCCTGTGCGACCGGGCCGGACGTGTCGTATGACCCGGCCGTGCTGCCGGCCGGCTGTACGCTCACGCCGTATGAAAACGGCTGGCTTGCAGCTGACTTCGATCACGACAACGACATCGACCAGTCCGACTACGGCATTCTCCAGCGCTGCTACAGCGATGCCAACCAGTTTGCCGACCCGGCCTGCGCGGACTGAGTGGTAACCAGCCCGCCCCCTCTCCCCCTCTGTATTTCATTCCATTTGGCCGACGAGGATGCAGGCGTTGTGGCCGCCGAAACCGAATGAATTGCTCATCGCCCGCCGGACGCGCAGGTCGCGGGCCTGCTGCGGGACGTAATCGAGATCGCAATCGGGGTCCGGGGTTTCGAGATTGATGGTCGGGGGCACCGTGCGGTGATGGATGGCCATGACACTGGCCACCAGCTCGATGCCGCCGCTGGCGCCGAGCAGATGGCCCGTCGCGGACTTCGTGCTGCTGATCGCGACCTTCCCGGCGTAGGGGCCGAAAACATTCTTGATCGCCCGCGTCTCGGCGATATCGCCGAGCGACGTGCTGGTGCCGTGAGCGTTGATATAGTCGATGTTCTCCGGATTCAGGCCGGCGTCCTTGATGCATTTTCTCATGGCCATGGCGGCCGCACCGCCGGTCTCATCCGGCTGCGTGATGTGCCCGCCGTCGGCGCTCATGCCATAGCCGAGCACCTCCGCGTACATACGGGCGCCGCGTTTTCGGGCGTGCTCATATTCTTCAAACACCAGGACGCCCGCACCCTCGCTGATAACGAAACCATCGCGATCCTTGTCGAACGGGCGGCTGGCCCGCTGCGGCGCGTCATTGCGGGTGCTCAGCGCGTGCATGGCGTTGAACGCTCCGACGCTGATGCAGGTGACGGCGGCTTCACTTCCGCCGGTGATCATCACGTCGCAGTCGTCGCGCTGGATCGACCGCAGTGCGTCGCCCATGGCGTTCGTCGCCGATGCGCAGGCGGTGGCCACCGCACTGCTCGGCCCGCGGACGCCGAAGTGAATGGAAATGTTGCCCGTGGCGGCATTGACCATGAGCTTGGGGATGGTGAACGCCGAGATTTTCGACGGACCCTTCTCGCGCAGCCGGACGTGCTGCTGCTCCAGCTCGAGCAGCCCACCGATGCCGGACCCGATGATCACGCCGATGCGATACGGATCTTCCACGGCCATATCGAGACCGCTGTCCTTCACCGCAACGATCGCCGACGCGAGCGCGAACTGCGCGAACGGATCCATGCGTTTGACCAGCTTGCCGTCCATCGACTGGAGCGGATCGAAATCCCGGCACTCGCCGGCAAAACGCGTGTCAAAGTCAGTACAGTCGAAGTGCGTAATGGGGCCGATCCCGCTTCGGCCGGAAACAAGTCCGTCCCAGAAGCGGTCCACGGTATGGCCGAGCGGCGTGACCACACCCATCCCCGTAATGACAACACGTCGCCTGGACATGCGCTTGAATCAGCCCTTGCCCTGGTTAGCCACGATGTAGTCGATGGCCTGGCCCACCGTCCGGATCTTTTCCGCCTCCTCATCGGGGATGCTCATCTCGAAGTTGTCCTCGAACTCCATGACCAGCTCCACGATGTCCAGCGAATCCGCATTCAAATCGTTGACAAAGGATGTCTCGCGCGTGATCTCGGCCTTGTTGATGGCCATCTGCTCGCTCACGATCGTAAACACCTTGTCTTCAATTTCCTCGGCTGTCACCACAGCATCCTCCTTAACGAGAAAACTGTCTCAAAAAATTCGGCCCGAAAACACAAATTATTTCACCACGGAGACATGGAGGCACGGAAAAGAAGAGATTGAGAGAAGGAGAGAATGAGAGAAGGCGCACAGGGGACGTGCGCATAACGCACCTCTCTCCATCTCTCTATCTCTCATTCTCTCCGTCTTCACGCCCATTCTCCGTGTCTCCGTGCCTCCGTGGTGAATCCGTTTCACATACTCAATCCGCCGTCCACCGCCAGCACCTGGCCGGTCACGTAGCGCGCCTCGGGCGAAACCAGGAACGCCACGGCAACGGCGACATCACCAGGCTCGCCAAACTGCTCGCAAGGAATCAGTGCCTTGACCGTCTCCTTAATCTTCTCGTTCAGCACGTCGGTCATATCGGTGGCGATGAAACCGGGCGCCACCGCATTGCACGTGATATTGCGTTTGGCCAGCTCTTTGGCAACTGACTTCGTAAAACCGATCACGCCGGCCTTGCTGGCCGCATAGTTGCTCTGACCCTTGTTACCCATGATCCCGGACACGCTGGTGATATTCACCATTCGCCCGTAGCGCGCCCGGACCATGTACCGGCTCACCGCCCGCGTCATCCAGAACACGGACCGGAGGTTCGTCGTCAGCACGTCCTCGAACTGATCGTCCTCCATGTTCATCATCAGGTTATCGCGGGTGATGCCGGCATTGTTCACCAGGATGTCTATCTTCTTGTGCTCTCCCGCCACGCTGTCGACGAATGCGTCGATGGCGGAGCGATTGGTGACATCCAGCGTCTTGCCGATGATGGTGCCGGGCAGCTCGGTCTGGCGGGCCTCATCAGCCAGTGCCGCCAGCTTGCCGGCATCGCGGGCCACGGCAATGACGGTGGCGGAGCGACCCGCCAGCGCGAGGCAGATGGCGCGGCCGATCCCACGGGACCCGCCGGTGACCACCGCGATTTGATTCGCCAGGGACACTGTTCGCTACCCTCAAACGCACATCACTGCGCCAAGCCCGCCAACTGCGCCAAGCCCTCGGCCGTGCTGATGTTCACGACCGGCACATTGCGGGCGATCTTCCTCATGAGTCCGATCAGCACCCTTCCGGGGCCGATTTCGACGAACCGCTCAACACCTTCCCCGATGAGCCGCTCAACTGACGCCTGCCATCGGACCGGCTGCGTCAATTGCTGCGCGAGCCAGCGGCGGATGGTCTCCGCATCGCGATGGTACTCGCAATTGACATTTGCGACCACCGGCACGCGCGGCGGACGAAACGATGTCTGAGCGAGCATCTCGGCGAGGCCGTCTGCGGCCGGCTTCATCAAAGCGGAATGAAACGCACCCGCTACTTTCAGCGGCACCGCCCGCCCGCCGGCATGCTCGATCAACCTCGCCGCCCGTTCGCAAGCCGGATTTTCGCCGGAGATCACAATCTGACCGGGGCAGTTGAAATTGGCGGGCCCGATCGCGCCGGCTGATGATGCCTCCTTGCAAATCCGCTCGACGACATCCGGTTCCAATCCCAGTGCGGTGACCATACCGCCCGGCGCGGACTCGGCAGCCGACTGCATCAACTCGCCACGCCGCTTCACCAACCGAAGCGCGTCCTGGAAAGAAACGCTGCCGGCGGCATACAGCGCGGTGTATTCGCCGAGGCTCAGGCCGGCCATCGCCGCCGGTGCATCGTCGAGATCTTGGCCGTCGTTCAGCGCCCGCCAGATGGCCACACTGGTCGTGAAAATCGCCGGCTGCTGAATGTCGGTTTGTTCGAGCTTCTCGGCCGGCCCTTCAAAGCAGACCGCCCGCAGATCGTAACCGACCACATCCGCTGCCTGCTCGAACACGCTCGCTGCCGCCGGGCAGGCATCGACAATGTCCCTGCCCATGCCCACCGACTGAGCGCCCTGACCCGTGAATAGAACTGCGGTATTCGGCATATTCAACTTCTCTGCATTTAGTCCCCCGGGCATGCCGAGGCTATATATCACAACCGAATCAGCGCCGATGCCCATGTCAGGCCGGCACCGAACGCGACAATCAGCACCCAATCGCCGCTCTTGATCCGGCCCTCGCGGCGGTATTCTTCCAGCGCCAGCGGGATCGAAGCGGCCGACGTGTTGCCGTACCGGTCGATGTTGATGGCCATCTTTTCGCGCGGCACGCCCAGCTTCTCGCCCGCCGACTCGATGATCCGCAGGTTCGACTGATGCGGCACGATCAGGGCCAGCTCGCTCGCGGCAAGGCCCGCGGCGGCCAGCGTGTCCACGATCAATTCCTGCATGCGCGTCACGGCGAATTTATAAACTTCTCGGCCCTTCATCTTCAAGTAGTGCAACCGCTCGTTGACCGTCTTGTTGCTGGCCGGGTCTTTCGACCCTCCACCGGGAACCCAGATCATCTGGGCACCACTGCCGTCGGAATACAGACGATGCTCGTATAACGCGCTCACCGGATTGTCCGGCACGGTGAGCACGGCCGCCCCCGCCCCGTCGCCCAGCAGGATGCACATGGATCGATCTTCGTAGTCCGTGACCCGCGACATCGTCTCGGCGCCCACGACCAGGATGTTCCGGTACCGATTCGCACTCAGCAGATGCGCCGCGGTGACCAGTGCATAAACGAACCCGCTGCACGCCGCCGAGACATCGAACGCGGGGATAATCCGGCAGCCCAGCTCGTGCTGAAGGAAACACGCCGTGGCCGGCACCGCCACGACCGGCGTACACGTCGCCACGAGAATCAGATCGATGTCCCCCGGCGTCAGCTCCGCATCCGCCAGCGCCCGCTTCGATGCCGCCGCCGCCAGCGTCAGCGTGTTCTCGTTCGGCCCGGCGATGCGCCGCTCGCGGATGCCGGTACGCGTGACAATCCATTCGTCCGAGGTTTCGAGCGACTTCTCGAAATCGGCGTTGGTCATCACGCGGTCGGGGACGGCACTGCCCATGCCCCGAATCATCATGGGAATTCGATGGTCCATCAGGCTCTTCACTGGACGGGTTGAGCGGCCACTCCCGCGGGTATCGATGCTGTCAACTCGGCCGCGATGATGGAGTTCAAATCGTTCTCACAATACTGCGTCGCCACCCGGACCGCGTTTCGGATGGCCACATGATCGCTGCTGCCGTGGCAGATGATGCACGCCCCGTCCACGCCGAGCAGGGGTGCTCCGCCGTATTCCGCATAATCGTGATTGGCCCACACGCGCTTGACCACCGGGGCCACTTTCGCCGCCAGCTCGGGCGAGGCCAGCGAAAGTTCCTTGGAGATCGTCTTGAACAACCCTTCCGCCAAACCCTCGGTCAGCTTCAGCGCGATGTTGCCGACGAAGCCGTCGCAAATCACCACGTCGCAGCCGCCGCGGAATAGATCGCGCCCCTCAACATTACCGACGAAGTTCACGCGCGTATCGGCCCGCAACAGCTCGTGAGCGCGCTGCACCAGGGTTGTACCTTTCGCGTCTTCCTCGCCAACCGACAGCAGCGCGACCCGCGGCCGCTCGACCTTAAGCACATAACGCGCATAAGCGCCGGCCATGTGCGCGTACTGCACCAGGTGTTGAGGCCTCGGCGTCAGATTAGCGCCGGCATCGCACAGTACAATCGGCCCGAGGAACGACGGCAGTACGACGCCGATACCCGCACGCATGACGCCCGGCAGCAGCCGCATCCGAAGCTGGCTGGCGGCGGCGAAAGCGCCGGTGTTGCCCGCGCTGATGACCGCCTGCAATTCCTTCTGGGCCGCAAGCTGCGTCATGCGGCAGATGGACGAGTCCTTCTTCTGGCGAACGGCTTCGACCGGCACTTCATCCATGCCGATCACCTGCGACGTGTGGACGATCTGCAGTGGATCCCGAAAGTTCAGCCGCTCCAGTTCCGCCCGGATGGCGGCCTCGTCGCCGATCAACACCAACTCGTGCCCGTTGAGCGCCGGAAGCGCTTCAATGGCACCGCGCACGATCTCACGGGGAGCGTAGTCACCCCCCATGGCATCGAGGCCGATCCGCATGGAACTCAGCTCTCCTGATCCTTGATCACGAGGGCCACGCTGCTGCTCACGTATCCGCAGTTCTCGCAGGCGGCGTGAGGGAGCTTGGCATCTCCACACTTGGGGCACGCAACCAGGTTGGGCCGGCGGAGCGCGTGGTGCGATCGTCGTTTGTTTTTGCGCGCTTTGGAGGTCTTCGCTACGGGAAGCATCTCTAGTCCTGCTAAATAGTTATACCCAAATGAGCCGTCCACCGCGGCACCGGCCGAGCCGATTTCGGGAACTGCCTCTTATCAAAGAGAGGCTTGCACCGTCGGCCTTGGCGCATGGCCGCTGCTGCAAGCCTCTCGTTGCAACTGGATGAGGCTAGCCGCCCCCGGATGCGGTGTCAAGCATGGGTCAATTTGGAGAAACTTGAAACTTCGGGGTATCCGAACGCGGTTTGATAACCGAGCGTTTGCCCCTTTTCATCAAGCTCCACATCATTCATGCCGATTCCCGCTCGGCATTGAACCGCTGGACCGCCTCACAACGTGATGGATCGCCGCAGCAGGTGTCGCGGATGAACTCGAAGTATACATCCTTGTTGAGGCCGTATTCGGCACGCAGGCCGCATTTGAGCGCGATGCGCGGGCGTGCGCCGGAGCCGATGAAGGTCTGTAAAAAGACCTGGTTCCTGCCCGCAAAGCACTTCATGTGCTTGTTGAGTTTGTTCTCCATCATGGACAGATTGCCGGCCAGCTCTTCCGCGGTAAGCGGCGGCGGGGCTGTGCTGGTGCTGCCGGCCTGAAGGGCGGCGGCAAGCGCTCGTTCGAGCCGATCATCATCCACGGGGTATTCCAGAAACGCCCTGGCGCCATATTTCATCAGCGCCGGCTGACTCGACCCGGCACCGCTGGCAAACACCACGACCACCGGCGTCTTGAGCACGTTCTCGCGCATGTAACGCAGCAGCCGCAAGCCCTCCTGCTTGTGCGAATCATGGCCGACAACGATCACACTCGGGCGCATTCTGGCCATGTGCTTCAGCCCGGTGATCAGGTCCCTGGCGGACTCCACCTCGTGCCGCACCCGCGCCATCGACTCAAGCATGGTGCGCGCCTGTTTATCCTTATGGATGATCAACACTCGGGCCACGAAAAAAACTCCCAGGATGGACGATCAGGAAACACCCGGCACAAAAAACTTTTCAGGCAGGTTGACTCCGCATTTCATTGTACCGGCGAACACGTGACCGACAAAGCCCACCGGTTACGCTTCACGTCAAGCAAATCGTATGCTCAATCGCGGAACGGCGTTAATCTCCCGACCGCGGTCTCACTTCGAATATCGCCCCGCAGCCGATCTTGCCGCACCGCGGCGTGAGCGGTGTGACTTCCCCCGGCCCCTCCGAATCCATCGACTGTAGAGCCAACACCGCGTCAATCACCGCTTGTGCGGCTTCCACGCAGATGTTCGGCGTGACGGTGGTGAACAGGTATGATTGCCCCCGCCGGATACCCGCCGGACACGCCCGACGGTCAGGGGCGCGGATGACGCGCACCTCCACGGTTCGGGATCCGGGCGCCTGCGTCGGCGCCTGATCGGGTTCGACCGCCCGCGCCGGCGCCAGCCCGAGCGTATCGACAACGATCACATCGCGTTTGGCGTCCATGGCCTGGTTCGCCAGCCGGTCGGCACGCGCGTTCTCCTCACGCAGGACATGGCGTATGGCCCAGTGTATGAACGCGGCCAGCCGCGGCTGAGCCTCCATAAAGAGGGGCCGCAGGTCTGGCGACTTCACGCGATATTGGCCGGTAATCTGCCGGACCAGAAGTTCGCTGTCGCTGACGATCTCGATCGATTTTGCATTGGCCCGGGCGAGCAGATCGAGGGCGGTGAGCAGCGCGCGATATTCAGCTTGATTGTTGGTTAACCGGCCGAGAAAGAATCCCCCCGCGAACACGATCTTCTGACGATCATCGGTAAACTCGACGCCCGCTGCCGCCGGGCCGGGGTTGCCGCGCGAGCCGCCGTCAATGTAGGCCGTCCATGGCATCGGCTTCACTCGGTCACGCAGCACCAGGGAGATGCGCGCCGGGCATACCCGGCGGCCAAATGCATTACGCCGTCACGTGGGCCGCAGCATCAAGATAGAGGATCCGGCCGCATGTGTGGCACTGAACGATGGCGCCGCGCGACTGCAAAGCGTTGATCATTTCCAGCGTGATCGACATGTTGCAGCCGCCGCACGTGTATTCGGCCCGTTTGGGGTGGATTTGCTCGATGAGCGCCATGCCCTCACCATCATTTCCGCCGCACGCCCGCTCGAACAGCATCAGCACCTCGGCCGGGATGACTTCGGCCGCCGCCTCGCGCTCCGCCTCGAATTGCTTGAGTTGTGCCGACAGTTTGGATTCGATATCGGACGCCGATTTCGCCAGCTCGGCCACACGGGCCTGCTCCTTGTCGCGGGTCGTACGCAGCTCGGCTTCCTGTTTCTTCAACTCCTCGACGCTAGTCATCGCCGCGAGGACGGCATCTTCAATCTTGAGCGCATCAGCCTTGTCGGTATTCAACTGGCTGAGAGCGGCCGCGTATTCCTTGTTCGTCTTGGTGCGGTTGAGTGTTTCGCGCAGCTTGGCGATGTGACTTTCGTGGGCCTTGCGATCGAGTTCCTGCCGGTCGGCCTCGGCCTGGGCGTGGCGGATCTGATCGTGCGTGTCGGCGATCTGGCGTTCGACACTGGCGACGCGGCGCTGATGGGCCTGGACGGACCGGCGTTTCGATTCAATCTGCTCGCGGACAGAGCGGAGCTGAGATTCAACGGATTGCAAACGATGAAGAGCGTCGAGCGTAGCTCCCATGGTCTCCTTTCCAGTTCTGCTGGCTCGCCAGCGATATCTCAATGTCAAACCAGCACGCGATCGAGAGCGGCGGCCGGGCCATCCTCTCTCGCGGACCTCTCATTATGATCGGGGCACGGCGCGAATGCAAGCCGGGCCGCACTTGAGATTCGCCGCCGGGCTGCTTATGCTGAAACAGCCATGTTTCACGGTGAAAAGATCACGTTGCAGGGCCTCCGGGCGTGCAAAAGCTCGGGGCGGAAGTTCAGCGTGCTGACCTGCTACGACGCCTCCACCGCCCGCCTGATGGACGCGGCCGGCGTGGAGGTGCTGCTCGTCGGGGATACGGCGGCTGAGGTGATCCTCGGCCTGCCCTCCACGCGGGAGATCCCCGCCGAGTTTCTGCTGACGCTGACCGAGGCGGTGCGCCGCGGGGCGTCGCGGGCGATGGTGATGGCCGACCTGCCGTACGTCTGCCGCTGCGGCGATGACCGCACCACCGTGCGATGGGCGCAGCGGTTCATGGAGGAGACGGGCTGCGACTTCGTGAAGGTGGAGGTGAGCGGGGAGTACGTGCCGCTGGTCGAGTCGATGTACAAAGCGGGTGTGCCGGTGGTGGCGCACCTGGGCCTGCTGCCGCAGATGCTCGATCCGTCCGATGGGTATCCCGCCCAGGGCCGCGATGCCGAATCGGCCCGCGAGCTGATCGAGAACGCGAAGCGGTTTGAGGACGCCGGCGCGGTTTGCCTCTTGTTGGAGGCTGTCGCCAGCGAAGTGTCGCAGGAGATTGCGACGCATACCGACTTGCCCGTTATTGGCTGCGTCGCCGGGCCGCACTGTGACGGGACGGTGGTCGTGTTGCATGACATGATCGGCTGGGGCGGGGGTCATCCGCCGCGGCTGGTCAAACGTTACGAAGACCTGGCCGGTGTGCTCACGCGGGCGTTCACCGAGTATGTCGATGATATTCATGCCGGCCGGTTCCCGACCGACCGACAGTCGATCCACATGAAGCCGGGCGAACTCGAAAAACTCACCGCCCTCACCGGAAACATCTGATGCGGCTCTCCATCGTCACACCCTGTTTCAACGAATCGCAGAACATCGCCGAGCTTCATCGGCGGCTGGACGCGCTCGCCGCCCGCATCGCTGTGGGACCGGCTTCCAGCCGGTCCGACCGGCAGGATGCCGGTCCCACAAAACCAATGGATGTCGAATTCATTTTCGTTGACGACGGCAGCCGCGACGACACGCTCGAACGGTTGAAAGAACTCGCCGAGAGCGACCGGCGTGCCCGCGTGGTCAGCCTCTCGCGCAACTTCGGGCATCAGGCCGCCCTGTCGGCCGGCATCGATCACGCCACCGGCGACGCCGTGGTGGTGATGGACGCCGACCTCCAGCATCCGCCGGAGTTGATCCTCGAGTTCATAGAGAAATGGCAGGCCGGCTACGACCTGGTCTACGCCTTCCGCGAGGGCGTCAAGCCCCGGCTCGGCTACCGCCTGGTCAACGCCATGATGAAGGTCCGCGTGCCGGAAGAGTCGGCCGATTTCCGCCTGATGGACCGCCGCATGGTCGATGCCTTCCGCCAGATGCCGGAGCGGGCCCGCTTCATCCGCGGCATGATCAGTTGGCTCGGCTTCAAGCAGATCGGCATCGCCTACCAGCAGCAGGACCGCTTCGCCGGCCGCCGCTCGTACACCCTCCGCCAGACCGCCCGCATGGCCATGAACGCGATCCTGTCGTTCTCGAACCTCCCGCTGCGGGTGGCGTCGATCCTCGGCATGGTGACGCTGCTGCTCGGCCTGCTCTACGCGGGATACATCCTGTTCGCCAAGCTCGCCGGCTGGCCGATCGAGCGCGGCTGGACGGCCCTCATCCTGACGGTGCTCGTCCTCGGCGGTGTGCAACTCTTATGCCTGGGCATTATCGCCGAGTACATCGGCCGAATCTTCGAAGAGGTAAAACGCCGGCCGCTGTACGTCGTGCGCGAAGTCATCGGCGGCCCGCGTAAGCCCACGCCCGACGTCCGCGAATGGATGAGCGGTCAGCGCGAACCCGTCACTACGCGAATCGAACGGACCGAACCCGTCGATGTAGTGAACAGGTAAACGTTTAGCCGCGAGCGCAGGCGAGCGCGCCTGTGCACCCGGAGCGGTGACATGCCACTCAAAGCCTACTGGGCATACGACTTCGCTTGTGACAGGACAATCGAGGATATGCTTGCTATCCTCAATGAGGCCGGCCCCTGGCAGTGGGTACTGAGCGATAGCGCCTGGTACGGAGATTACTTGAGCACACACCCCATACCCAATGTTCGCGTACGCGTCCACGAGTATCCTCAAGCGGGGGAGGCGGGAGTATTCGTCGGTCTTCGTGACAAAGGCTTCTCAGCTTTGCTGCAAATCAAGGACGAAAGCCCGGCTACGCAGGCCGAGATCGATGAAGTCTTTCGAGGGTTGCTGAGCAGGATCAGCGCCACAGATATTACGGAGATCGAGCCGTACGATTGACCCTGACCTGTCGATCGCGGCGTTCGAGCATGGATATCCGGCAACGCATCTCGGAAGTGATGGCCAAAGAAGCGGCGGCAATTGCGGCCGTGAAGGTGACGCCCGACTTCGAGCGGGCCGTGCTGGCCCTGCGCGACTGCACCGGCAAGGTGCTCACCACCGGGATGGGCAAAGCCGGGCACATCGCCCGCAAATTCGCGGCCACGCTCTGCTCCACCGGCACGCCCGCCGCCTACATTCATCCCGGCGAAGCGGCCCACGGCGACCTGGGCCTGGTCAGCAAAAACGACTGCATCGTCGCATTCTCCAACAGCGGCAAGACCAACGAAGTCATCGAGATGCTCGAACTCGGCCGGCACCTCGGCCTCCAGACCATCATCGGCATCACCTCGCACCCCGACTCCAGGCTGCGCGAGCTGAGCGACATCATCGTGGACATGGGCCCGGTGAAGGAGGCCTGCCCACTCGGCCTCACGCCATCGTCCACCATCGCCGTCATGCTGGCCATCAGCGACGCCCTGGCCCTGGTGCTCATGGAGCTGAAGGGCATCACCGCCCAGGACTACGCCCTCCGCCACCACGGCGGCTATCTCGGCCGCAAGGCACGTCTCGATAACGTATAGAAAGGTAGAGAGCTTTTCCGAGCCGCGACCGTGAGGAAGCGGTGTTTGCCTCATGACCGCTCCTTACGGTCGCGGCTCGGATCGTCCCATCACTTCCGGCGAGTGAGTACGCGATCCAGCCTCGAACGGCACTCGGTGGTCTCAATCAGGTCGAGATCGGCATCCCGCTCGGCCTTGAGACCGGCTACCGGGCCCTTCCGCTGTGTCACTTCGATCACGGAGATCAATCGATCGATAGCCGGCAGACAGGCGTCAGCTTGTTCGGCCGCCGCCGCTCGCGTCTCCTGGAGCAGGTTGTGCACGGCTTCAGCGGAATGCTCCCGGTCGATTCCGGCGCGGTTCGGCGGCGGATGAAGGATCATTCGTTTCGATGATTCGATCAGCGCCTCTTTTGGCACGATCAGGTCCACGATGCCCAGGCGCAGCGCTTCGCGCGGCGGGAGTTTCATGCCTTGCAGCAGCAGTGGTGCGGCGGCTTCGAGTCCGATGAGCCGTGGAAGTCGGACGGTGCCGCCCCAGCCGGGGATCAGACCGAGCGAAACTTCCGGCAGGCCGATCAGGATCGCCGGATCGTCGGCCGCCACGCGATACCGGCAGGCCAACGCCAGTTCGAACCCCCCGCCGAGGCAATGACCGTTGATCGCGGCGACCGTCGGCGGACCGAGTCGCTCGACGTGATCGAAGAGCTGTTGTCCCCGGATCAGGAGGTCTTCCAGCGACGCGCGGTCGAGTTGCCGCAGTTCCGCCAGATCGGCCCCCGCGATGAACGTGGCCGGCTTCTCGGAAGCGAAAATAACGCCACGCGCAGCGCTGAGCTCCGGCAGCGAAAGCACCGTCGCGAACTCGTCCAGCACCCGACGCGCGATGGTGTTGACCGATTTGGCCGGCTGATTGAACCAGACGGTCGCGATGCCTTGCGGGTCAGCAGCGTACCTGATGGTGGGGGTCATATAGCAGTTCGTCCGTCCACAGGCGAGACGCCTGGGCCACGCATGGCTTAACGCAGGCGTACGATGATGCGTCCGCGGCTCCCGCCGGCGAGCATTTTCAACAGCTCCGCTTCGACATCTTCGAGCGCGACCTCTCTGCAAAACGATGCGAGTCTCCGCACCTTCCACAGCCCCGCCAGTCGTTGCCAGAGTTCTCGCCGCAGCGGCATCGGTGTTTCCGCCGAGGCCACGCCCAGCAGACCGACGCCGCGCAAGATGAATGGATAAACCGTCGTTTCCAACTGTGGCGAAGCGGTCAGCCCGCAGGCAGCCACGGCCCCGCCGTAACAAAGGGATTTGAGGATCGTCGCCAGAATATCTCCGCCGACTACGTCGATGGCGCCGGCCCAGCGGGTGCTGAGCATCGACTTTTCCGGCGGCGACGCAAACCCCTCGCGGGGGACCACCTCGCGCGCGCCGAGTTCCTTCAGCCACGCGATGGCATCCGCCTTGCCGGTCGCAGCAACAACGTGATACCCGAGCTGCGACAGCAGCGCGACGGCGATGCTCCCGACGCCGCCGGTCGCCCCCGTGACCAGGACTTCGCCCTGCTCCCGCCTCAGCCCGTGATGTTCGAGTTGATGGAGCGACAGCGTGGCGGTGAAGCCGGCGGTGCCGAGCATCATTGCCTCGCGCAGCGACATCCCCGCCGGCAGCGGCACCACCCACTCCGCGGGCACGCGGATGCACTCGCCCAGCCCGCCGCTGGTGTTCGAGCCCAGGTCATAGCCGGTGACGATCACCTCGTCGCCCGGCCGGAGGTAATCGGCCGTGCTGGTGCGGACGACGCCCGCGGCATCGATTCCCGGCGTGTGCGGATACCGCCGGGTGACGCCGCGGTTGCCCGTTGCGGAAAGCGCGTCCTTATAATTCAGTGAGGAATAATGGACGTCGATCAGCACATCACCGGGCGGGAGATCCGATATACGGCGTTCGACGATGCTCCGTCGCACGCCTCCTTCCGGCGCCTCCTCCACCCACAGCGCCTTGAATGTTTCGCTCATGGCCGCACCCGTGTCGTAAGGACTGCCCCAGCGTCTCATGTTATGCTGGATGGTCTATGAAGCAATCGGCGGCACAAGAAAAACAGATGCGCGAGGCGGAACAGTTGCTGTTCAGCGGCCCGCAGGTGATGGGCCTGGCCAAGAGCCTGTTCTTCGGACGCTTTGCGGCAGACTGGGTGTTGCCGTACCCCGAGCTGCCGGCCGGCGAGCGGGAAGCGGTGGGAGCCGCGGTGGAAGCGGTCCGGCAATTTGTGGCCGAGACGCTCGACCCCGTCAGCATCGATCGCAAAGCGACCATTCCGCGCAAGGTGATCAACGAGTTGGGCCGGCTGGGCGTGATGGGCATGACCGCGCCGGTGGAAGTCGGCGGCCGCGGATTCTCGCTGCGCGGCTACTGTCGCATCATGGAGGTAATCGGAGGTGCGTGTGCGTCAACCTCCGTCTTGGTCAACGCGCATCACTCCATCGGTATGCGGGCGATGCTGCTGTTTGGCACGGATGAGCAGAAACGCCGCTGGCTGCCGGCCCTCGTGAGTGGCAAGCAACTCGCGGCGTTCGCGCTGACTGAAACCGAGGCCGGCTCCGACGCGGGCAATGTCCAGACGCGGGCGGCGCCCTCGCCCGACGGCTCTCATTACCTCCTGAACGGCGAGAAACGCTACATCACCAACGGCTCCATCGCCGATTTCCTCACCGTGATGGCCCGCACGCCGGTGCCCGGCCGCAGCGAAACCGCCGTCACCGCGTTCGTGGTGACGCCGGACATGCCCGGCTTCGAGGTCGTCGAGGCGCGGATGGAAAAGCTCGGTATTCGCGGCACGACGACCTCCAGGCTGGCGTTCAAGAACATGCCGGTGCCCAAAGAGAACATCCTCGGCCCGATGGGCAAGGGCTTGAAAGTCGCGCTGACCGTGCTCGACTTCGGGCGGACGACGTTCGGCGCGTGTTGCACGGGGGCGATGAAAACGTGCCTGCGGTTGGCGACCCATCACGCCCGCAACCGCCGGCAATTCGACCGCACGCTGGCCGAGTTCGAGCTGGTCAAGAAGAAGATCGCCCAGATGGCGGCGAATGCGTACGCGATGGAGGCGGTGACGACGGTGACGGCGTCGCTCATCGACCGCGGCCTGGAAGACTACATGGTCGAGACGGCCATGTTGAAGGTTTTTGCCACTGAATGCCTCTGGGCGGGCGTGAATGACGCATTCCAGATCCACGGCGGCGCGGCCTATTTCAACGATCTGCCGCTGGAACGCATGCTGCGCGACGCGCGGATCAACCAGATCGGGGAGGGGGCCAACGAAGTGCTGCTTTCGTTCATCGCGCTGGTCGGCCTGCGCGGACCGGGGCAGGAGATGCAGGAAGTCTGGGAAGGTCTGCGGCATCTCTCATGGACCGGCGTGCGAAACGCATGGCGGCTGGGAGTGGCAAGGGGAGGTACAGCGATAAAACCCCCACCGGTGCCGCTCCAATCGCGCGGGCTGTCCACGGGGGGCCGGCAACTGGGACGACTCATTCGCGCGTTCCACCTCGCGGCCCAGCGATCGCTCGTCCGGCACGCCGAACAGATTCTCGAACGTCAATACGTGCAGGAGCGGCTCGCCTGGGCGGCCATCGAGTTGTTTGCGTCCGCCTGCACGCTCAGCCGCTGGGACCACGAGCTGATGCAACAGGCCGGGCACGACGGCACGCATCGCCACGATGCCGCCAGGCTGTTCCTGCGGTCCTCCGCCCGGCGGATTCGGCAGCATCTCGCCGCACTGCGCGACAACGACGACGCGCTGACCACCCGGACTGCGGACGCGGTCCCGCGCATGGATTGAGCGTATCATCCATCTCGTCCAGGTTCTCGCTCAGCGCGTCAGGACCATCCGCATCTCCTGCATGTCCAGGATTGCGCGGTTGTTGGATTCGAACGTGAGGGTGCCGGATTTCGTGTCGTTCTGCATGGTGATGGTGATCTGGTTTCCGTTCAGCGTGTAGCTGCCCTGTTGATTTCCTCCTCCCGCGCCTTCGGGGGCGCCGGTCATATTCATGGTCAGCGCGCCGCCTTCGGCGAAGGTGAGATTCATGGTCATGCCCGGCGGCATCGGCACGCTCTGGCCGTTATGCGACATCTCGGCGATCTGCCACGTGCCGATGATGCTCGGCGCGGCGGCCGGCGCGGGCGCCGGGACGCTCGGGGCGGGCCGACTTTCGGGAGCGGGCGGCGGCGGCGCCGTCGGAGCTTGAACGACAATCGGCCGCGGCGGTGGTTCGGGCTGAGCCGGCGCGACATGGGCGACGGTCTGCGGCGGAGTTTCCTGCGTCACCTTCGCGGCGGGGGCCTTGAACTCCGGCACCTCCGGCGGGAGGGACCGCGCGCACCCAGTGGCCATCACCACAAACAAAACGAGTATCCCTCCAGATCGTCTGCTCGGGTGACGTATCATCTCTTCTCCTTCGCGCTCGCGATATCCGTTGCCGGCTTGAAGGTCATTTCCATGATCGAGAACCGCGCGCCCGAGCCTTCCTTACCCAGCAGGATCAGCCGATTCTCGGCCGAAACATATGCGAGCGGAATCCACGCCCCATTCATGAGCGGAATGCTGATGCCCGTTTCGGTTTCGACGGCGAAAAGCCCCTCGATGGTGGCCAGCGCCATCGCCCGCGGACTCAGCCAGCATGCCGCCAGGCTCCCCGACCGGTGCCGCCGCACGATGCGATCCGCCATGTTCAAGACACCCACACGATTCTCCAGACCATCAAAGAAAGCAATACTCAGGCCATCGGGCGAGACCGGCGCCGCGATGCCGGCCCAGGCCTGTAGCAGAGCCGGGCGCTGGCCGACCCCCACCTCTCTGATCAGCTCCAGCATCCGGCCATCATCGACGCGAATCCAGTTGAGATGGTCATCCTCGACGCGTCCGCAGATCAACTCGCCCCGATCGCCCAGCATGGCGGGCAGCACGCAGTCGGCGGTCTCGGGCGAGAGCGCCGCAGGTTCGTCACCGGCCGTTTGCCGGTAGATGCGAAATGGTCCGGACGCGGCCGGACCGGAGCAGAAGATCAACGTGTGATCGTCGGGGCCGAAGCGCGGCAGACAGTTGACCGCGGCAGGCAGCCCCAGCACTTCATCATGGCCTGTGGCGACCTCGATGAGATGAATCGCACTGCCGGGCGGCTCGTTGGCGACGTAGGCGATGAACTGACCCGACCGCGACCAGACCGCTGAATGACACCAGCGTTGCCGCGAGAACCGTTGACCAAACTCCGCCCCGCGCAGCGGACGACGCCAGATGGCCAGCGTTCCCTGCGACGGCGTATCCAGCGGATCATCCGAACCGAGCTGCGTCATCGGCGACAGCCCGTCCTGATCCGTCCGCAGATAGAGCAGGCTTTCGCCATCCGGCGAGACGACCGGCAACTGGAGCCCGGCGTTATCGACGGTGCCGACTTTGCGCGGCAATTCAAAATCGCCGAACGCCGTGCGGTGCGCCTCTTGCGCGGCGGCGAGCGGATCCTGATTCACTGGAGGCGAAGAAGCGCACCCGTAAACGAGGACCATTCCGATGAGGCAGAGAGCGCTGAAAAAGCCGGGTGGCATGGGCAAGCGCAGCTTGCCCGTGGTCGACGCATAAGAGACGCTCGCCACGGGTAAGCTCCGCCGAGTACGGCTCCGCTTACCCATGCCACCCTCCAGCAGAGATCGGTGCAATGGCAAACTCACGGCTTACTTGCCCTCGCCTCAACAGCCGGCGGTGTGGTCGCATGTTCACGTTTGGGCCGTGCATCGCCCACCCGGCCGAACTCGTTCTCCGTATCCATCTGTTCGCGCAGACGCTCCAGCGGTTCGGACTCGATCGGTGCGTGGTCGTCCCGCGTTCCAATCACATAAGGCGTCAGGAAAATGAGCAGCTCGGTATTAACCTTGGTTATCTCGCGGTGCTTGAAGACTTCTCCGAGAAGCGGAATGTCGCCGAGACCTGGTATCCGACGGATGATACTGTTCTCTTCCTCCCGCAGAATGCCGCTGATAAGAAACGTCTTGCCGTCTTCAAGCACGATGCGCGTGGTCGTCTCGCGCCGATCGACGATCGCCCCGCCGAAGAGCGTGCGGCCGGGAATGGTGCTCGAAACCAGTAGATTCACCGTCAGGTCGATGTTTCGCTCCTTGGTAATATGAGGCCTCACGCGCAACCGGATGCCGACGGGTTTATAGTCGAAGGACTGCTGCGGCAGATTGTTGGCGTTGTAATAGGAATCCTTGATGAACGGAATGTCCTGGCCGTCGAAAAACTCCGCCTCGACGTTGTCTGCGGTGAAGACTTTCGGCTCGCTGCGGATTTTGAGGTTGGTGACGCGCCGCAGCAGGCTGATCAGATTGTTCACGTCCACATTGAGCGTAACGGTACTATGATTGCCGAAGGTGTCGGTAAAGTTGTAGTTCAGCAGGCCGCGAATCGCGTTTTCCGTGATGATGGCGTCGGAGCCCGTGGTGAACAAGCTCGAGTCCGTTGAGAACCGGTAACCCAGGCTCGTCGTATCATCGTGCGTGATCTCGGCGATCATGCTCTTGATGAGCACCTGCTGGCCGGGCCTGTCCAGATCGCTCACGAATTTCTCGACCTTTTCGGCGTACCCCTCGGGCGCGACCACCATCAGTAGGTTCTGCTCCACGTTCGGCACGATGCGCAGCTTGCCGATCAGGTTGCTCGGCTGGCGATTCTTGATCAGGTCGGACGGCGGGTTCTGCCACCAGAACTGGATGTCGTTGGTGTTGCGCTGTTGCTGCTGTTGCTGCTGCGGCTGCCGGCCGCTCTGTTGGCCGCCGGAGGGGTTGGTGCTGTACATCGATTCTTTGTCCGCCAGCTCTTTGAATGTCCCGGACTGGCCGCGGCGAGGGATCGACGCCGGCGTGCCCGGCGCATTCAGCAGCGCGTTGAGCTGCTCGGCGAGCGTTTCGGCATCGGCGAACTTGAGCTGGATGATGCGCGGGATGCCGACCTCCTGCGGGTTGTCGATATCGCGGATCAGCTTCTCGATGAACACGTAATTTTCCTCATTCTTGCTGGCCACGATCAGCTTGCCCGTCTCGGGATAAGCCTCGAACCGGAACTGTCCGAACAGCCGGCCCACCGGTGAGGATTGTGCTTCCGGCATATCACGGCCGAAGAAAAAGCCGGAGAAAGGATTACTCTGCTCCTTTTTGGTGAACAGGTTCTCCAGCAGCGTCTTGGTTTTTTCGGGATCGGCGTACTTGAGGTCGAACGTGCGCGGCAGGGCGACGTCCCCTTCCAACGGCCGGTCCCATTCCTTGATCCGCTCGGCGATCTGCGCCAGGCGGTCCGGAGAGGCCGTGACCGTCACGCTGTTGCTGCGCGTGTTGGACGTCACCGTCACCTTCGTCCGGTCATTCGTGCGCCCGCCGTAATACGAGCCGAAGTTTCCGTAATTGCCGCTGTATGGGTGCATATCCTGAAATAACTCTTTGATATTCTGCGTGATCTGCTGGGCGTCGGCGTTCTTGAGATCGAACGTTTTCGTCTCCATCACGCCGGCGGGCACATCGATGTCCTTGAGCCATTTCTTGACCTGCGCGCGGTTCTGCTCGGAAGCGATGATCATGATCTTGCGCGAGGAGCCGAACGGCAGGATGCGCACGGCGCTGCGCAGGCTTTCGTCGGGCATGCTGTTGAGTGTGTTGGTGAGCTGATTGGCCAGCTCGTCCGGATCGCCGAACTGTACTTCGACCTGCTCCCAATCCGTGCTCGGCGGCTTGGGCTGGTCCAACTCGACCAGCCATTTTTCGATCTGCACGAGCACTTTCGACGGGGCCACAACGATCAGCGCCGACCTCCGGCTGTCCGGAATCAGCATCACCGGGGTCTTCTCCCCTTTGACCAGGATGGGGCCGCTCGGCGTGACGGGCGGGGTGCTCGAGCTGCGGTCGCTGGAACCGCCGTAGTTATAGCCGTAACGACCGTAACCATCGTAGCCGCGATCGGAAGAAGAACTCCTGGCCGCCGGAGCCGGAGCGGCCTTCACCTCCACACCCAGGTAGCTGGACACCAGCCGCTCGAGCATGGGCAGCAATTCGTTCACGTCAATGTTCTTGATCGGGAAGACCCGCATCTCGCCGCCGCTCACGTCCGGCGCATCGAGTTCCTTGATGATCCCGGCGACCACGCGCAACTGCTCGATCGGCGCGAGGATCATCAGCTTGCCCGACGCGGGGTCCGGCATCATCGCGGTTTTGCTGTAGTCGGGCAGCAGCGGCTTGACGACGTTGGCCATCTCGGCGGCGTTGTAATACTTGAGCGCGAAATACTTGCGGACGATCTGGTTGGCCGGCTCGAACGTGTACACGTCGTCGCTCACGCCGAGGATTTTCAGGTGCGCCTGGGCGATGTCCTTGAGCGGGATGAGGTAGATGTTGTGCTCGCGTTCGTCGATGGCT
This sequence comes from uncultured Planctomycetales bacterium, assembly GCA_964384465.1. Classification (GTDB taxonomy): domain Bacteria; phylum Planctomycetota; class Phycisphaerae; order UBA1845; family PWPN01; genus CAYLLT01. The sequence continues at coordinate 29,418 of CAYLLT010000025.1, forward strand.
ATGCCGGCCTGGTGCAGCGCCTCGACCAGCACGTACATCGCGTCCTTGGGCGGCAGCGGCTTGGGGTTGACCACCGTGATCTGCGCGGAGGCGACGCCGGGGTCTTTGCTGGGGATGACCGGTTTGCCCATTTGATCGCTGAGGAACTTGGCGATCTCGCCGATCGGCGCGTTATTGAACGACAGCGGGATCGGCTTGGGCCCGCTGGCGGTCGGCCGCGTGGACGCCTGCGAGCTGGGCTGCGTGGCCGGTCCAGTGGTGCTCGCGGTCGCCGGCTGCGATTCGGCCGCGTCGCGTCGCTCGCGTCGCGGCGGCGCGGCCGCAGCTTGCCACGTGAGCACAAGGACGAGAGCGATCCCGCATCCGCTTCGTACGGTAAACCAATGCATCACTGACTCCTTCAGTTGCGCGGGTCTGCAAAGCGCCTCGCGCGGTAACCCCCGACCTTCTGCGTCCGTGTGCTGTTTCGCAGATCGACCTCTATCCGAGCCGCGACCGTGAGGGAGCGGGCATGACAAACCGCTCCCTCACGGTCGCGGCTCGGATCAGATAAACGTCAGTTCTCTCATCTGCCGCGGCGTCTCTCCATGCGCTGCCGGATCTCCGGCGGGATCTCGGATGAATCCATCATGACCGGTGCGCCCGGTGCGGCTTGCGAGCCTGGTACACCCGGCGATACCTGCATGTGCATCTCCCGCGGCCCGCTCACCACCACGCCCGGCTGCGGGGGCATGGGCGGTCCGCCGCCGCCCGCACCGGCCTGACCGCCGAACAACCGCATCGTTTCCGGCTTGCCCTTAAACTCGATCACCACCTCGTAAGCGTCGCTGATCGATTTCACCGTCACGCCTTGCGCGGATTCGCCCTCTTTGATGCCCACGGTGCCACCGCGGCCGGAGAAGAGCGCGGTATTCCCGATGATGCCGGTCAGCATCATGCCGTGGCCCGAGGGTGGCGGAGCGGTAAAAATGTTCCGCCCGCGAATGGCCGCGGCAATCTCCGGCGGCCCGACCCTCTTCGGTTCTTTGGACGGCTGCGTGGCCGGCTGAGTGGACGGCTGCGTCGTCGGATGCATGGCCAGCGCTTGTTTGGCGATCCAGAACCGCCACCTGACGTGCATCCCGAGCTGATACAGCGCGTCCACCAGCATGAGCGCCGCGATCGCCAGCATGGCTACGGCGAGTCGATTCCTGACTGCGGATGAAAGTTTTATCTTGCCCATCGACCACCGCGGTTTGGCGCCGCCTGCAAGAGAATGGATACCGCGAGCCGCAGCTTGAGCTTGTTGTCCCGCTTCGGTTCGACGGTTCCCAGATCCATTTGTTCGACGCTGAGCACGCCCTCGATCCGGTAGAGAGCGGAGATGAATTTGAACACGTTTTCCCACTCGGCCTGGGCATCGATGTTAATCAGCGCCTGTTCGAGCTGTGAATCCTCAGGCCAGGGGGTCGCCGCGGCGGGTGTCGAGGCGGCAAGTTCCACGTTGGACGACTGCGCGGCGGCGATGATCTGCGAACCTACCGATGTGATGGCTTCGCCGTAGAGCTTGGGCGGTGTGAGCAGGCCGGCCTTGCTCTCCCATTCCTTGATGCGCTCCTCCGCGTAAGCATTCTTCTGTTGCTCGCGCCGCGCTGCGGCCAGCCGGTTGGCGGCGCTCTCATGCCGTCCGGCCAGATCGGAATAGGCATGGTAGGTCGGCTCGATCACGCCGAAATAAAGCCCGATCAGCGCCAGAGCGGCACCGCCGAAATAGAGCGCCCGTTTATCGCGCGTGCTCAACGCCATCGCGCCCCCTTGGCGCCCGCGCCGGTAAGCTTCTCGATGCCAACCAGCTCGGCGCTGACGGTGAAATCGCCGCCGCCCGAAGGCGCCGCCCGCTCCGGATTCACCGCCGCGAATCGCGAACTCTTGCGCAGCGCGTCCGCCAGCGTGAACGCCGCTTTGGGATCTTTCGATGTCGCCTTAATCACCAGTCGATGCTCGCGCGAGAGCTGAACAGACGAAACAATGACTTCGGGGGGGATAGCCTTGCAGACCTCGGACATGAAGTCTTCGACGTTGACCCGGTACTGCTCCAGCCGCTTCATGGATTGAATCTTGCGCTCCAGGTCGGGCGACGCGGCGACGGTTGCGGCCCCCAGCACTCGCGACATGCGCTTCGTTTCCCAACGAAGCGCCCCGACATGCGCACCGGCGGCGGCGATCAGGAGTCCGCACGCCGCCGCGGTCAGACGCCACGGATGGGCCAGCAGGCGATGAAGTTTTTCATGCCGCCCGTGGGCGGCCTTGCGCTCCTCGCCGGCCAGGCGCAGCAGTGCCGCGCGATCGAGCAGTCCGGCCAGTGCCAGACCAATGGCCGGCCCGAATTCGACGATCTCGTGCGGAGCGAGCGGTCGGCCGGAGGCGTCCCGCAGGTTCGGAAACTCCACCGGCACGACGGAACGGTCATGTGCGCCGGCCACAGCGGCCATGCGGGAACCATCCATTTCCGCCGCACACCACCAGATCTGAATCGAACGGCCGGTGCCGAGTTCCGCTATGAGCGTCTGCTGAAGCTCGCGGCCCGCAAATTCAGTCTGTTCGGCCAGGCACGGAATTCGCCGGATCGCGCGGACCAACCCGCCATCGATCACCGCGACAAGCCACTGGCTGGACGACTCCAGAATCAGTGCCCCGCAGGAATCCTCCGCGCCCAGTTTGAGCCCGTATCGAATCAACCCGCCGAGCGCTTCGTGCTCGGTGGTGACGGCATCGGCGGTGAACTCGACGGCGCTCAGTCGGGCCATGTGCTCGGTGGCGCGATCCCGGCGGGCCGCCTGGGCGAGCACCAGCCGCTGCCCGTCGCTCTGCTTTGACGCCGAGCGGAACGACCAGACGAGCTGCTCCATCGAAATCGGCAGGTCCGCTTCGAGCCGGTGCCCCACCAGCAGCCGAGCCCGCGGGCCATCGACTTGCGGCAGAGACCACGTCCGCGTGAGCACGTCCTGCGGCGGCAGCGCGGCGATACACTCCGGGCGGGCATCACCGTTGTTACGGCGACTCATGCCCTTGGTAGCCGGCGAAGCGGCGCTCGCCGCGGGCAACGTCAACGCCTGCATACGCACGACACGCACCTGCTCGCCGGAACGCTCGACCTCCGCGACCCGGAGCGTCTCACCGAAAACATGCAAACCGATCACACTCATCACGCACTCTTGTACAAACCAATGCCGCTTACGGTGACGTCTCCGACCAATACAATACCCGCGGCGTCTTCCCGGAGCGGTCCACCACACATTCGATGGTTTCGCGGGCCAGCTCCGACGCCGCCTGACCCAGACTCAATATGCGAAACACGCTCGAACGGACCGTTACGAAGTTTTCAAGATTGCCGAATTTCTCGGTGGTCATGCCGCTGATGTCCAGCAGGTCCGCGATGGAGGTGAACTCATCGCCGCGATCCCGGAAGCGCTTGACCGCCTGGGCAATATCGTCATCCATGAGTGTCTTGAGTACCTCGATCGGAGCGGTGTTGATGTTGACCCGGCCGGGGAGCATCTCGTCATTCGACAAAGTCAATTGATCGACGATCCGTTGGAAGATGGCCTTGGTTACCGGCTGGTTTTTCTCATCATCACCTCGCGAATAGCTGTCCTCGCTGGTCGATCCGCGCACCACCGACGAATCGATCTGCACCTCCAGCAGATCGACGAGGTGGTTGAACTCGTGGCTGTCACGGTGCTTGACGATCGATTCGGCCGCCCAGTCCTCCAATTGCAGTTGCACGGCCAGCGACCCGGCATCGGCCGTCTTCAAGTTCAGCCGTTTGAGGCCGGTGCCGTCCTCGTTCTTCTCGAAAGTATATACCGTCAGGTAGGCGTACCAGCCGCGGTCCAGCCGGCCATCGGCATTATCCGGCGGCTCGTTCGCATCGGCGTCATCCTCATTCGCATCGAGCCGCCCGTTCACGTTGGCGTCCTCGCCGTAGAAAAGATCGGGCGTCACGCCGCGTACGAGCAACAGCTCGCGGATGGTCTTCAGCGGAGCATTGCGGATCCGGTAGGGATGCGCGAGGTTCCCGTAGTAGCCGCCCTCGATCCCGTCAGACTGCGGGCTTTGGTCGTTGTCGCGCCAGTCGAGGATCGCCGCCGCGACCGGCGCGGTCATCTTCGGCAGCTTCATGAGCTGCTCGCGCGTGGCGATATTGACGTTCAGCTTGGCGCTCTCATCGTTCGCGCCGAACCACGCCAGCGGCGCGGGTTCGTAGCGATCATGGATAACGCTGAAGCTGCCGTCGCCCACCTCAACCTCTTTGAATGCGATCTCGTCGTCGGACCACAGGTCTGTCTCCACATCCGATATGGCCCAATCGTCCATCACCGCCGCAATCGCCCGCTCGACGCCGGCCCGCGCCGACCAGTGGGCGATGAGACGATCGCGGTCGATATTCGCTAGAGCGGTGTCCTGGCGGATCGCGAAGCTGATCCCACCCGCCACCAGCGAGAGAATGACCATGGCCCACAAGACCAGGATCAGCACGGCGGCGGGGCGCATTGCGGATTGCGGATTGCGGATTGCGAATTGCGGACTGAAACGCCGCGAAGCGCAATCCGAAATCCGCAATCCGCAATTCGCAATTCGCAATCGTCCGCTCATGACGCCGGACCTCCCGGCGCCGCCGCCTTATTCTGCTCGGGCGAGGGCTTCTGCGGCGCTTCGACCTTGATGGCGATCGCGGATGTCAACACGAGCACCTCCGGCGCGCCCTTCTGCGTCGGGTCGGGCGGCGACGCGGCGGCCAACATCACCCGCACCGCTTGCGGCGGCTGCGGTTGCGTCGAGGCCCAATCCTGATGCCACTCGCCCGCGAAGTAGTACTCGAAGTTCAAACCGACAATGCCCTCCGCCAGCACCGATACAATCCCGCCCTCCTCCGGATATTCATCAAAAGCGTGGTCCCTGCGGCACATCAGCGCCGGCATACCCTTGCCGCGTTGCTCCAGAAAGAACGCCATCTCGTACTGATCCGACTCGATGCCGTCCGCACGCACCGGCCGATTGCCGATGACCTGAAGGTCGATGCGGTCGCTGTCGGCCACGCCGACACCGCGGTGCCCGATCACGATCGGCGCTTCAAACGTCGGGTCACGCCGCACGTTGCGCAGGGCGCCCACGATCGCATCCATCGCCCGCCGGGCCTCGGCCACGCGGTCCGCCCGCTGACGCACGCTGACTTGAGCGCGCGACATGCCGCGCGTCGCGCTCACCGCCGACACCACGATCAGGCTGCCGATGGTGAGCGCCAGCAAAACCTCCATCAGCGTGAAAGCCCTGGAGGAATTGCGGATTGCGGATTGCGGATTGCGAATTGATGGGCGGCGGCATGAAAATCCGCAATCCGCAATTCGCAATCCGCAATCCAAATTGTTCATCATTGACCTCGATCCGGCCGGTTGACGGAGCTGATATCGGGTTTCTTCTTCGCCTGCGGGGCCTCCGCGGCCTTGGCCGCATAATCGTTCAGCCAGGTCGAGAGCTGTACCTGCCCGCCGGCCTGCCCGCTCCACTCGATCCGCACCTGCACCGCGAACAGCTCACCCACCGGCTGCTGCTCGATCTGGGTGGTCCACTGATAGGTCTGCTCCCCGCGCTCCTCGCTGCCCGTGCTGGGCCGGCCCAGCATCCACACATGCGGGCCGATCAGTTCGATCTCCGACATCTTCTCCTGCGCGAGTGCCAGCGCCACCGCCCGCTGCTCGGAGCGATGCTGATTGCGCATCGCCAGCGTCGCCGCCGAGAGCAGCCCCGTGACGCCCACGCCGAGGATCGTGCTGGCCACCAGCACTTCGATGAGCGTCATGGCTTGGCGTGCATGTGCGCCGGTTGTTGGTGTCGCATGTTTCAGATGATTCTTCATTTCCCACTTGTGACGAGGATGCGTCCGTATAGAGCCCAAAACGCAAGCGAGGGTTATCAGAACCCCGCACGCCAGTGCGGGGCCCGGCCCACCACTTGCGTGGTGGGTTCCGAGCTAATCCCCAAGATCGTATTCCTGCTGCGCCGAGAGCGCGTTCTCATCGTCGCCGACCACCGCCCGCGAATTGCTCGGGTTTACGATGACGCTGCTATCCGCCGCATCGCTGCCCAGCCGCAGGGCGACGCCGCTGCTCGTGCCGTCCGCCCGCAGCAGAAGCCGATGCGAATCGCCTGAGATGCCCGCACCGCCGGGCGTCCGAAGGTCCAGAACGCGAACGCTCTTCGGCCATCTCCGCGCCCGCAGCCACGAACTCTCTATCGCCTGATAATCGCCGCCGTCTTCCGATTGCATGACCACGACATAGCCTTCCTGCCCGATCTCGATCCCGAATCGCTGCTGCCGCGCGACCGCCAGTTCGGCCGCCGTGCGCACCGTCAGTGCAAATTGGCTCGCGGCGTCCAAAGCCTCCTGCCGATCCAGCGACCCGCCCATGCGGGGCACGATCAACCCCGCCATAACCGCCAGCAGCGCCACGACGACCACCAGCTCGATAAGGGTGAAAGCGCGATTGCGGATTGCGGATTGCGAATTGCGGATTGAGACGCTGCGCCGCGCCAATCCGAAATCCGCAATCCGAAATCCGCAATTCGCAATTCTCATTACCAGTTCCCGATGTCCGCATTCTCCTCCTCGCCGCCTTCCTGCTTATCCGCGCCGAACGTGAACAGGTCGAAGTCTGTATTCCGCTGCCCCGGATAGCGGTAGACGAATTCGAGTTCCCACGGATCGAGAATGTCCTTTTCCTTTACGTAGGGCCCCTTCCATTTGGCGGCGACATCCGACGGCGGCCGAAGCAGCGCCTGCAAACCCTCCTGCTCGCTGGGAAAACGTCCGCAGTCGGTCTGAAACTCGACGACTTTATTCTCCAGCACGGCGATCTTCTGTTTCGCGACCGCCTGCTTGGCCCCGCCCACGCGCCCGACCACCCGCGGCACAATCAACGCCGCCAGAATCCCGATGATCGTCACGACCACAAGCAATTCAATAAGGGTGAACCCCGACCGGCTAGTGTTTCGGTTTCTATTCATGGCCGTTTTCTCACGTCTAACGTCTCACGTCTGACATCCCAATCCGCAATTCGCAATCCGCAATCCGCAATTCCTAACGTCCCATCGCCCCCACCCCCGTCGTCTGAAACTCCACAATCGCCAGCACCAGTCCCGCCACGATAAACCCTATGATGCACGCCAGCACCAGGATCAGCAGCACTGGTAAAACGCTCACCAGCCGGTCGAGCGTAACCTTGGCCTGCGTCTCGTGCACGGCCGCCGCTCGCAGCAGCATTTCATCCAGCCGGCCGGTATTCTCGCCGACGCGGGCCATCTGCACGAGCAGCGGCGGAAACAGCCCCGTCCGTTGGAGCGGCGTGGCGATCGGCTCGCCGGACTGGATCGATTCGGCCAACTGCCCCACCGCCTTGCGCATCGTCGCGTTCTGGATCGCCTCGCGGACGACGGCCAGTGCTTCAGTAATCGACACGCCGCCGTGCGCGAGCATGCCGAGGCTGCGGGCAAAGCGTGCCGACTCCAGTTGCCGGATCAACCGCCCCAATATCGGTACGCGCAGCTTCAGATCATCCCACCACGGCCGGCCGGGGCCGCGCAGTACCAGCACCCGCCAACCCGTGATCGACAGCAGCAGCAGCCCGATCAGGAGCCACCAATACCCAGCAATCAGATCGCTCGCTCCCATCAGCACCCGCGTCGGCCACGGCAAGAGGAAGTGCTGCACGTCAATCGACTCGATGATGCGCGGCACGATGAAGACGACAATAACGACGACCGACACGATGCCCAACAGCATGACGATGGCCGGATAAATCGCCGCCGTCTTGACCCGCTCGCGCAGCTCGGCGCGCTGTTCGAGCATGTCCGCGAGCTGGCTGAGCACGGCATCCAGCATCCCGCCGGTCTCGCCCACGCGCACGAGCCGCACGTACATGGTCTCGAAAACCGTCGGGTACGCGGCCAGCGCATCGGACAGACTCACCCCCTGCTGAACGCGCGCGGCCAAATCGTGAATGAGTTGCCGCAGAGACGCCTGCTCCAGCTCGCGTCCGACGACATCCAGCGCCGTCATCAGCGGCAGCCCCGCCTCCAGCGACGTCGCCAGTTGCCGCGTGAGCACAGCCAGTTGCCGCAGCCGCACGCGCGGCCCGCCGTGGCCCAACCCCGCCGGTAGCAGCGTCATCAGCCGGCTGGAACGCTCGCCGATCTCGACGACGCTCACACCGCGCGCGATCAACTCGCGCAGCGCCGTCCCGCGATCCGCCGCATCCAGCTCACCGGCGATATCATGCCCGCCGCCGGTCACCGCCTTGTAGATAAAGGTAGCCATGCAAAATGAACCTGCTCGCGTGTTTGCCGAGGGACGCGGACATCAGCAGCAAGATAGAGAGACGAAGAGAGGGAGAGATGAAGAGAATTTCTCTCCGTCTCTCCCTCTCTCTATCTCTCCTTCTTCCCCAGAAACCCCGTCACTATGCAGCGAGTTCTGAAGCTACACGTCTGAATCCACCGGCGCGAGGGCCTCCTGGGTATCCATTGTCACGCGCCAGACTTCCTCCAGTGTGGTCACGCCCTCCAGCACCTTGCGGTATCCGTCCCGCCGCATGCCGGCAAAATCGGGGCCCGCCGCCCGGCGGATCTGCGCACCGGACGGCCGCGTCATGATCATCTCGCGGATCGCATCCGAGAGCCGGATCATCTCAAAAATCCCGATGCGGCCGCGGTAGCCCGTCCCGTGGCAATCCTGACAGCCTTTCCCGTGATGCAGCCGCGTGTTCTTGAAGTTGGCCGCATCCGCACCCAGTTGCTCCAGCACCTGCGCCGAAGGCTCATACGGCTCGCGGCACCGGTTGCACAGAATCCGCACCAGCCGCTGTCCGACGACGGCTTCCACGCTGGTCGCCAGCAGATACGGCTCGATGCCCATGTCCAGCAATCGCGTGATCGCGCTGGCCGCGTCGTTCGTGTGCAGCGACGACAGCACCAGGTGCCCGGTCAGCGCGCTGCGGATCGCAATGTCCGCCGTTTCGCCGTCGCGGATTTCGCCGACCATCACGATGTCGGGATCCTGCCGCAAAATTGATCGCAGGCCGTTCGCGAACGTGAGCCCGCGTTTGACGTTCACCTGCATCTGGTTCACACCATCGAGGTGGAACTCGGCCGGATCCTCGATGGTGATGATTTTTTTCTCCGGTGTGTACATCTCGTTCAGCGCGGCATACAGCGTCGTCGTTTTGCCGCTGCCGGTCGGGCCGGTCACCAGCACGATCCCGTGCGGTCGCCGGATCACGCCCTCAAACGTTAATCGCATCTCCGGGGACATCCCCAGCTGGCCGAGATTGCGCAGCGTGTTCGTCTTGTCGAGAATGCGCATCACCACTGTCTCACCGAACATCGTCGGCACGGTCGAGACGCGGATGTCCACGTGCGCGCCCGGCGCGCTGAACTTGATGTGCCCGTCCTGCGGCAGGAATCGCTCGGCGATATTGAGCTGGGCCATGATCTTGATGCGGCTGATGATCGCCGGCTGGAGGTGCTTGGGCGGCGGCGCCATTTCGTGCAGCACGCCGTCGATGCGGTATTTGACCTTGAGCTGCTTCTCGAACGGCTCGATGTGAATGTCGCTGGCGCTGTCGTTGATCGCTTCGAGGATGATGAGATTGACCAGGTTGATCAGCGACGGCTCGCGGGCCAGATCATGCAGGTGCCCGACCGAATCGTCCGCGCCCGCTTCCTCACCAATCGCCGCCGTCTGGTTGCCGAGCGAGTCCGCCATCCGCGCTGCCGACGTGCCGTAATGCCGCCGCAGCGCGTCCGCCAGCTCGCTCGGACGGGTATAGCGGCGCGCGACCTGCCGACCGCAGATCACCGTCAGGTCCTCCACCGCGCGTTGATCGAACGGATCGGCCATCGCGATTTCAATGTGCCCGTTGTCGAACGCCAGCGGCAACGCCTGATACCGCTGGGCCAGTTCCGCCGGGAGCGTGCTCAACGCCTCGGGCGATACCGGGAAGGTCGATGCCTTGACGCAGGGGATGCCGTGCTGAACCGCCAGCGCATGCAGGATGTCCTCTTGCCGGACCACACCCATCCGGCAGAGCCGCTCGCCGAAGCGCATGGGGACGTGATCGCCGGAAGTATCCCCGCCCAAAAGGCGGTCTTCCGTCGCGTACCCCAATTCGACAAGGATTTCCCCGATTCGCTTGCCGGCCAACAACTGACCTCCCGCAGCTGGACAGAAGGAAAGTACGCCGCTGTACTATCTTGGACGCACAAGGCGGCAAAAGGTTTACATTAAAATATCACAATCGGGGACGAACGTGAAAGTCGATTCCTGATCCGAGCCGCGACCGTAAGGGCGCGGAGTACCCGTGAGGACCATTCCCTCAAGGTCGCGGCTCAGTCCAGCCCAATCAGAACCACTGTCAGCACAGCCACTTGGCAACGGCAAGCGCGCCTGTCCCACAGCGATGGACCCCGTTAGGATATGGACCATGACGCTATCGATGCCTGCCACAAACACGAGTTTCCCGCGCGGTTTTGTCCCGGCCGACGCCGACATGGGCGATTGGAGCCAGATCGCTCCGCTCTTCGACGCTCTCGATCAGCGGCCGATCGATAACGCGGACCAACTGGAGCGGTGGCTCCTGGATATCAGCGAGCTGGCCGCCTGCATCTCAGAGGAATCCACCAAACGTCACGTGGCCATGACCTGCCAGACCGACGACCCGGTCAAGGAGCAGGCCTACCTGCACTTCATCGAGCAGATCGCGCCGAAGTGCAAACCGCGCTGGCACCGCCTGCGCGAACGATACGTGGCCTCACCGGCGCGGTCCCAACTCCGACGGCCGCGTTATGCCGTGTTCGACCGCAGCAACGTTGCTGCCGTGGAAATCTTCCGCGAGGCGAACGTCCCGCTTCAGACCGAGGACGAGAAGCTCGATCAGCAGTATCAGAAAATCTGCGGGGCGATGACCGTCGAATACGACGGCCGCGAGCAGACGCTCCAGCAGATGGCCCGTTATCAGCAGGAACCCGATCGCGCCGTCCGGCAGCGGACGTGGGAGATGGTCGTGCGGCGGCGGCTCGCCGAGCGCGAGAAGCTCGATGACATTTTCGATGAGATGATCCGGCTGCGGGCGACGATCGCCGCGAATGCTGGTTTTGAGAACTTCCGCGATTATCAGTTCAAGACCTACGAGCGTTTCGATTACACGCCGGCCGATTGCTTCAAGTTTCATGAGGCGATCGCCGCTGTCGCGGTGCCGGCTCAGCGGATCATCCACGAGGAGCGGCGGCGGACGCTGGGCGTTGACCGTTTGCGGCCGTGGGACCTGAACGTCGATCCACACAACCGCCCGCCGCTACGGCCGTTTGAGAAATCCTCCGAGCTTTGCGAAAAATCTTCGGCCATCTTCCACCGGATCAGCCCCGATCTCGGCCGGCAGTTCGATCAGATGGTCAGCGCCGGCTGGCTCGATCTGGACAGCCGCAAGGGTAAAGCACCGGGCGGATATCAGGCCACGTACGACGAGCGCCGGCACCCGTTCATCTTCATGAACGCGGTCGGCCTGCACGGCGATGTCGAGACGCTGGTGCATGAGGGCGGTCATGCCTTTCACGCCATCGCCTGCCGCGACGATCCGCTGCTCCAGTACCGCAATTACGGCATGGAGATGGCCGAAGTCGCGTCGATGGGCATGGAGCTGCTGGCGTACGATCACCTCGATCAGTTCTACAGCGGCGACAACTTGACCCGCGCCCGGCGCGAGCAGATGGAGAGCATCGTCTGGGTATTCACCTGGATTGCGACGATTGACGCCTTTCAGCACTGGATCTACACCGATCCGTCACAGGTCGGCGATGGGACTACGGCGGATGTTCCCGCCGCCGTCCGGGGCCAGGCCCGAACGCAACAGTGGCTCGCGATTCTGAAACGGTTCGACAGCGGCGTTGTCGATTGGAGCGGCTATGAACCCGCTCGCGAGGCGATGTGGCAGCGGCAACTGCACCTCTTCGGCGTCCCGTTCTACTACATCGAATACGGCATCGCGCAGATCGGCGCGCTCCAGCTCTGGCGGAACGCGCGCGCCGACAAAGTAAACGCGCTGAAGCAATATCGCGAAGCCCTCGCGCTCGGCGGCAGCCGCCCGCTGCCCGACCTGTGGGCCGCCGCCGGTCTCAAATTCGATTTCAGCCGGCAGACGCTTCAGCCATTGATCGAGGCCGTGGTGAACGAGTTGCGATCTCTTTAATCAGGGAGTGTTTTCAAATGGGTGAACCAATCAATCGGCGTACGCTTCTCGGCCGATCGGCTTCAGCCGTGATCGCCGCATCGGCGTTAGTCCCGGCGGGAGCCGCGACCGCCGCGGAAGAAAAGCAAGAGGTCATCCCCTCCAAGCCCCAGCGCAAGTTCAAGCTCGGACTGGTCACCTACAATCTCGCGCCCGATTGGGACCTGCCCACGATCATTGAGCGCTGCCGGGCGGCGAAGTTCGCCGGTGTCGAGTTCCGCACCACACATAAACACGGCGTCGAACCAAGCCTCTCGAAAGAGCAGCGGCAGGAAGTGAAGAAGCGCTGCGCCGATGGTGGCCTGGAGATCTGGGGGCTTGGCTCCGTCTGCGAATTCCATTCGCCGAATCCCGCAGTAGTCAACAAGTACATCGAAGAATGCAAGCGCTTCATCGATCTGGCGCACGATCTTGGCGCTAAGGGCGTGAAAGTGAGGCCGAACGGCCTGCCCAAGGAAGTGGACGAGGAAAAGACGCTCGAGCAGATCGGCCGCTCGCTGCACACCTGCGGCCAGGCCGGCTCGGACATGGGCATCCAGATCTGGTGCGAGGTGCACGGAGGCGGCACGTCCGAACCCACCCGCATGCGCAAGATCATGGATATTGCCGATCATCCCAATGTCGGCGTCACCTGGAATTCCAACGGCGGCGACGTCAAGGACGGCTCGGTTAAAGAATCGTTCGAGCTGCTTCGCCGCAAAATTTATTCCTGTCACATCAACGAGCTGACCAGCCCATACCCCTATCGGGAACTATTCGGGCTGTTCAACCAATCGGGCTACGACCGCTATACGCTGATGGAGCATCAGACGATCAAAATCGAAAACGGCAACGACATGATCCGATTCATGCGCTACTACCGAGCGCTCTGGGACGAGCTGTCGCGCCCGGTATGAGGCTGTGTGGCACCGGCGTCTCGCCGGTGGTTGTGGCACGGGCGTCTCGCCCGTGCAGGTTATGGAACAGTCGCTAAACGATCTCAGCGCTCAGCACCGTCCTGCACCTTCGCCGCTTCCACACCGTTGCGTAGCACGCCGACGCCTTCGATCTCGACCTCGACAATGTCTCCCGGTTTGATGGGTGAGGTCGTGCCCGGCGTCCCCGTATAGATGAGATCGCCCGGCTCAAGCGTCACGTGGCGGCTGATCCAACTGACGATCTGCCGCACGTTGTGTACCATCTCGCTCGTGCGCGCCTTCTGCTTGACCTCGCCGTTCAGTCGAAGCTGAAGCTGCAAATCGTCGTAGTTGATGCCGCTGACGATCACCGGCCCGCACGGCGCGAACGTGTCGCAGCTCTTCGCCCGCCACCACTGGCGGTCGTTCTTCTGCCAGTCGCGGGCGCTCACGTCGTTCCCGCAGGTCACGCCCAGCACGTACTTCAGAGCCGCGTCTTCCGGCACGTTTTTCGCCCGCCGGCCGATGACGATGACCAGCTCGCCCTCATAATGCACGTCTTTTGTTCCGGGAGGAATGACGATGTTCTCGCCGCTACGCAGCAGTGCCGACGGAAGTTTATAGAAGATCTCCGGATGCGCCGGCGCCGGCTGCGTGGCCAGGTGGCTCCGGTAGTTCCCCGCCAGGGCCAGCACCTTGCAATGAGTCGGCGCCGGCACCAGCAGCTTCACGTCCGCCAGCGCATGCGTTTTGTCCGTCTTCTCCCATTTCCCGAACGTCTCGCCGCTCAACTGCCTGACCCTATCCCCTTCGAGCAGGCCATACGCGATGATGTCACCGGATTGGAACCGCACGTACTTGGTGACCGCCTCGCCTGGCTCCGCCGGCACTACGGCCGCCAGCCCTACAGCGAACAGCAGTGGATTAAGCATGTATTCTTCCTTTCGATTGGACCGCGTCGGAGTATGGCTCGCCAATATAGCCCACGTTCGCAGCGAGCGAAATGCCGGTATCTAAAGAAACGACCGCCCCGGTCCGCCGACGTGAAACGGACGCGGTCTACCGCTAGAATGCTCATATGGCTATCCCCGACGTGGATATTCCGATAACGCCCTTCAGAGTCCCGATGGAGTGGATCATGCGCGCGGAACGAGCGGTGGAAAAGGTTCGGGAACGATTGCTCAAGACTTGCCGGGCGCTGGAGGACGCAGGCGTCCCGTACGTGGTGATCGGGGGTAACGCGGTAGCGGTGTGGGTGGGCAGCAAGGATGAAGGGGCGATTCGCAATACCAAGGATGTTGATGTTCTGCTTGAAAGGGCGGACTTGTCCCGTGCGGCTGAGGCCATGTCGAAGGCCGGATTCGACCTGGCCGAAGTGAACGGCGTCACCATGTTCCTCGAACGTGAAGATCCCATGCCCAGCCGTGGCGTGCACGTCATTTTTGCGGGCGAGAAGATCAAACAGAACGATCCCCATCCAGCGCCCCCAGTCGTCAAGGGCATGCGAAGCCCGGATGGTGTCGATGCCATCAAGCTTCGAGAACTCTTGATTCTCAAGCTGATAGCATTCCGACGAGTCGATCAAGTGCATATCGCCGACATGATCAACGTCGGACTCATCGACGATGCGCTGGCCGGGCAGATCCCGCCCGAGCTTCGCCCGCGGTTGGAAGAGATTCGGGCAAATCCCGATGGATAACAGATGTTTCAAGGAGGAACCCGTTGGCCAAGAAAGTAACCACATCCAAAAACCCGACCGCAAACGAGAGGAAATCCGCGGCGGCCGTCAAGTCGTCGCCAACGGCCAAGCGAACGTCGGCCAAAATCGAGTCGCTGGCGGACATGATTGTTTCGTCAGCGGCTAAAAAGATCGGCCCGAAGCTCGAAGTGCCGACACGGGCGCTCTCCAATGTGCGTTTTGACCCCAAGCGGGCCATCATCGAGATGGGCTCGGCCAAGCAATCGCGGCAGTTCTTCGACATGAACATGGCCAAGAAGTTCATGCAGACGACGCTGATCGCTTCGGCCTGCAAGCAGCTCATCGACGCCGGGAAGACCGCCTCAATTCGTCAGTTGTATTACATGTCCAAGCACGACGTGGCCGGCACGAAGGAGAAAACCTTCACCGATCAGGACGAGTCCGATCCGATAATTGAGGACCTCGAAGTCACGCTGGATGCGCTTCGCGAAGAACTCCACATTTACGCGAAGCAGGCGGGCTCTTTGGTTGGGCCGCTCGTCCTCGTCGATGACGGTAATACCCTCGACTGTATGCGGATGGGGTCGGGAGGCTATACGGTGCCGAGCATCGTTGAATCGGACGTGATCCAGTTCAAAAAATGTGAGGCCAAGTACATCCTCCACGTCGAAAAAGATACCGTTTGGCGGCGCTTCTACGAGGATCGATTTTACGAGAAGCACGAGTGCCTCGTCACGCACGGCGGCGGCCAGCCGCCACGCGGCGTACGGCGATTGCTCCGCCGGATGCACGATGAGTTGAAGCTGCCGGTCTTCTGCCTCATGGACAACGATCCCTGGGGGTACTACATCTACAGCGTCATCAAGCAGGGCTCCATCAACCTCGCATACGAGAGCCGGCGGATGGCGGTTCCCGAGGCCAAGTTCATCGGCGTATCCAGCTTCGATTACGAAGCCTGCGGCCTGAGCGACGACGTCAAGATCGGCCTCGACGACAACGACATCAAGCGGGCCAAGCAGATCCTGGCCTACCCGTGGTTCAAGGGCAAAAAGCTCTGGGAGCGCGAAATCCGCAAGATGATGCAGAACGGCTTCAAGATGGAAGTCGAAGCCATGATCAACAAGCGGCTCACCTACCTCACCGAAGAATACACCCCGGCCAAAATCAAAGACAAGAAGGCCTGGCTGGATTAAACTCACCACGGAGACACGAAGACACAGAGAGAGGAAAGTTGTTTTCTCGTCTCGTGTTTCTCCGTGACTCCGTGTCTCCGTGGTGATTCACATGCGTTCGGCGGCGCTGCTCATCGACGGCCTGATCATCGTCTTCTACTTCGCGCTCATCACGGGAATCGGCATCTACGTCGGCCGGCGGCGCAAGACCGGTCTGGAAGACTACGCCCTCGGCGGACGCCAGCTCCCCTGGTGGGCGATCATGGCCTCCATCATCTCCGCCGAGACCAGCGCCGCCACGTTCATCGGCGCGCCGGCCGAGGGCTACAAGCACCGCGGCCTGCTCTACGCCCAACTCGCCTTCGGCATCATCCTGGCCCGCATCACCATCGCTTATCTGTTCCTCAAGCCCTTCTATGACCACAAGGTGTACACCGTCTACGATTATCTGGCCATCCGCTTCGGGCCCAAAACCAAGAACTACATATCGGGACTGTTCCTGCTGATGCGGACGCTGGCGTCGGGCGTTCGCCTCTTCATCCCATCGCTGGTGATGGTGCTGGCCTGGCGGTTGTTCGTACTCCACGAGCCGGTTCGCTATGGCCAGCTCGAATCCTGGCGGCCCTACGCCTGGGCCATCCTCATCCTGACGGTGATCACGTGCGTCTACACCGCGATCGGCGGCATCAAGGCCGTCATCTGGACCGATTGTATTCAGGCGTCGGTCATGTTCACCGGCGCGCTGGTGGCCATCGGCAGTATTCTCTGGAACCTGGGCGACGGCTCGATCGCTCGCGGTTTCGCGACGCTGGCCGAGCGCGTTCCCGAGATGAAAACCGCTCGCGGTTATTATCTGACCGGTTTCGAGCAGGTGACGCCGGGCACGCCGCTGCTTGACGTTCTCAAGCACCTGCTCGGGACGCAGTACACGCTCGTCTCCGCGCTGCTGGCCTACACGATCTTCTGCATCGGGGCGTACGGGACCGACCAGGACATGGCCCAGCGGATGCTGACCGCCAGGGACTACCAGCGCAGCCGGCGCAGCGTGATCATGGCCGGCATCATGGACGTGCCGATCTTCGCCGCGTTCGCGTTCATCGGCGTGCTGCTGCTCGCGTTCTACCAGGGCCATCCGGACCTCACGCCGGCCAAGGCGAACGACGTATTCGGCGCATACATCCTCAATGTGCTTCCGGCCGGGGTGCGCGGATTCGTTCTGGCGGGCGTGTTCGCCACCGCGATGGGCTCACTCGCCGCCGCACTCAACGCGCTGGCGACCAGTTTGACGAATGACTGGTATATTCCGTACGTCGCCCCGCAGCGCAGCCAAACCCACTACGTCACCGCCGCCCGCGCATTCACCGCGCTTTTCGCCGCGTTGATGATTCTGATCGCGGTGTTCTTCGCCTATCTCAACGTGCGGAACCCGACCATGACCATCATTCCCATCGCGCTGGGCATCGCCGGCTACATCCTGGGGCCGATGCTGGGGATCTTTCTATTGGGCATGCTGACGCGATCGCGCGGGTCGGACGCGGGTAACATGCTGGCGGTGACGCTCGGCCTGCTCGGCGTTCTGATCGCCAGCGGGCGGCACGTGGATCTGGCCAACCTGATCGCCGGGCACCAGCGCTACGTCGTGCCCGACTGGATGCCACGGATCGAGTTCACCTGGTATGTGCTGGTGGGTGCCGGGATAACGTTCCTGACAGGCTGTCTCTTCCGTACGCCCCGCGAAGTGATCGATGCTGCTGTGCCGAATTCACCACGGAGACACGGAGGCACGGAGAAGTAATAGATAGAGAGATAGAGAGACGGAGAGAATACATTGCGATATCCTTCTCTCCATCTCTCATTCTCTCCCTCTTGATTTGTATTCTCCGTGGTGAATCAGCTCGGCGGGAGGGCGGCTTCGGCGGCGGATGTGGCGGCGGTGGGGACGCGGAGGCGCGGTTTGCGACCGGCGGACTCGGCGTTCCCGGTGGGCGTATATATTTGCAGTGGCTGCATTTACCGAAATATCGGCCCGATCACTTGACACCCACCCGAGCTCGCCGTTGCCTGCGGCCACGGACTCGTTTCGGGTCGGATTGTCCGGGATGCGTTTCGTCTTGATCCTGGGCGGCAGACGTTGCTGAAAGCCCCTCCCTCAACCGAGCCGAGGAGCGGAGCAGTTGCATCGCTTCCTCGAACATCTCCTTTTTGTCCGCGGGGACCGAGTTTCGACACGTCACTTCCAACAGGAGGATCGGCAGTGGTTCACCCAGCTTTCTCTCGAACTCCGCAAGATGCTCCAAGGTAAAGCTGCGATGCCCATTGGCCACGCGGCTGATGAAAGATTCGCTGACACCGATCATCTCGCCTACCGTTTTGAGGGTCATCCCCTTCCGTTGCAGGTGGTGAACGAGTCCGGATGAAAGCGATACGGCGGGGTCCTGCTGTTTCATTTCAATGCACCTCGCTGGATTCTGACCAACGCCAATTCCGACACACAGTGGTCCAGTGCCGACAACGCGGTATTCGCTTCACGCCGGTCGTCCCTCACGGCAGCATCTCGACATTCACAACACAGATTCCTGGCATGATGGCACAAGATATCCTCCAGGAATGAGATGTCCCTGACGTTCGGTTCGTATTTCCGAACCCACTTCCAATGTGCCTCGATTTGACCGAGCACTGCGTCTCGTTGGTGGAGCGTTAATCCTCCTTGCCATTTCATGCGGGCATCGTAAAGGATCACCCACGACTACTGCCAATATCGAGAAACCTTTGCGAAAACCCGTCTCCGATTTAAGTATATCATTAACTTGCCTTTGAGGCAAGTCCTCAGCTCGGTGGTAGAATGGCTTCGGCGGGCGATGTGGCGGCGGTGGGGACGCGGAGGCGCGGTTTGCGGCCGGCGCCGGCGGGCTCCGGGGGCATGTCCGCGGCCTGACTCGCGCGGGGCATCGCGATCACGCCGGTGCGGGACAATTGCTTGATGCCATAGGGCCGACAAAGCTCGATGAACGCTTCGATCTTGGCCTCTGGGCCGGTGAGTTGGATGACCACCGACCTGGGCCCCACGTCCACGATGCTGCCGCGGAAAATCGTGGTGATCTGCCGGAGTTCGCCGCGCTTCTCCGGCGGGCAGTTGACCTGGATCAACAGCAGGTCGCGCTCGACGCAGCTCTGCTCGCGCAGGTTGCGCACCTTCACCACACTGACGATCTTGCCGAGCTGTTTGCGGATCTGCTCCATGGTGAGATCGTCGCCGGTGCAGACGATGACCATTCGCGAGAAGTCCGCGTCCTCCGTCCGGCCGACCACCAGCGAGTCGATATTGAAGCCGCGCGCGGCGAACATGCCGGCGATGTGGGCGAGCACGCCGGGCTGGTTCTGCACGAGAACGCTGAGTATCTGTTTCTGCATAGCCTGTGTCCGTTTAGTGAGTCTTGCCGCTTTCGACTGCCTCGGGCGGCGGCTTTTCGGCGGGCGACTTCTTTGTAGGTGCAGCACCGGCGTCTCGTCGGTGCTGCACAGGCGAGACGCCTGTGCCACACTGATTGGCCTCCGTCTTCGACCAATGCACCGGCTGGGGGCGATCGAACGGGACCGACGGCGGCGTGATGATCCCCCCGGACATGATCAGCTTGGCCGCTTCCTCGAACGTCCAACCCGTCTCCGATACATGGTCGAGCGGCACAATCTGCATGTAACCGGTGGTGACGTAGGGCGTGTAGGGAATGAACACGTTGGCCAGCTCGCGGCCGGTGTCGGCGTCGGTCATCACCGAAGTCAGGAAGGCGATCCGCTTCATCCCCGGCTGCGGAATCTCCACGAGGACGACGCGGTGGTACTTGGTGGGATCGGCGCCGCCGATGCTCGCGACAATCTGTTTGGTCGATCGGTAGATGGTCTTGACCATCGGCACCCGTTCCAGCCCGCGCTCGAAAAAGCGGATGATGCGAAGGCCGAAAACGTTAGCCGTCAGCAGCCCGAGCACGTACAGCAGGAACAGCGTGAGCAGGATCGCGATGACCGGCACGATCCAGTTCACATACGCTTCCACTGTTGAGGCCACCAGCGGTTTGGGACTGTACTGGAGCAGCCGCGCCACCTTCCACGCCAGCGGCTCCGTCCACGATTTCATGAGGTCGAAGACGAATTTGATGACGTAGTAGGTGACCCAGATCGGAATCACGGTCAGCAGGCCGGCGACGATCCGCGTGCGCAAGATTATCCGCAGTGCCTTCCACAGCCGCGGGCGGCGGTCTTCCTCATGCTTCCTGGTTGTTGGAGGTTTCAGATCGTCCATGCCAGCACGCTTCACATTCCGAGCCGCGACCGTGAGGGAGCGGTCCTATCCGGCCCGCTTCCTTACGGGCGCGGCTCTGATATGCCCTCTCACACCCTCTTAGGACATGCCTCCCATCTCCATCTCGTGGAGACTCTTGCCCGCCGCGACCATGGGATACACGTTCTCCTCCTCGGCCACGTGCACGTCCACCACCACCGGACCCGGCGTATCCAGCATCTCGCGGATCGCGCCCGACACGTCCTGCTTATCCTTCACGTCGATGCCCTTGCAGCCGAACGCCTCGGCTACTTTGGCGAAGCTGGGGTTCTTCATCGCGACGGCGGTATAGCGGCCCTGATAGAACAGTTCCTGCCACTGCCGGACCATGCCCTGGAAATTGTTGTTCAGGATCACCACCTTGGTCGGAATATTGTATTCGGCCACCGTGGCGAGTTCGTTGCAGGTCATGAGGAAGCTGCCGTCGCCATCGATGTCGATCACATGCCGGTCGGGGCAGCCGACGGCGGCGCCGATGGCGGCCGGGAAGCCGTAGCCCATCGTGCCGAGTCCGCCGGAGGTGATCATCTGCCGCGGCATCCGCCAACGGTAGAACTGCGCCGCCCACATCTGGTGCTGGCCGACGCCGGTGGTGATGATCGCCTCGCCCTGGGTGATCCGGCTGATCTCGTCGATCACGTATTGCGGCAGGATGGTGCCGGGCGGATCGCCGTAACTGAATGGATACTTCTGCTTCCATTCGTTGATCTGGTCCAGCCAGGCCTTGCGGTCGCGATGCTCGATGAGCGGCAGCATCTCGGCCAGGATCGACTTGGCATCACCGACGACGGGGATATCCACATCCACGCTCTTGCCGATGCTCGACGGATCGACATCGATGTGAATGATCTTGGCGTGCGGGGCGAACGTTTCGAGCTTGCCGGTGACGCGGTCGTCGAACCGCGCGCCGACGGCGATGAGCAGGTCGCTCTGCTGCACCGAGAAGTTCGCGTACGCGCTGCCGTGCATGCCCAGCATGTGCAGGGCCAGGTCGCTGTCGGCGACTTCATCGAACGCGCCGAGGCCGAGCAGCGTCGTCGTGCAGGGGATGTTGCCCTTTCGTGCGAGTTGGCGGAGTTCGTCGGAACCGCCGGAAGCGATCACGCCGCCGCCGGTATAGAGCACCGGCCGCTGCGCCGCGTTGATCGCTTCGGCCGCCAGCTTGATCTGCCGCGGGTTGCCCTTGCTCCGCGGTCGATAGCCGGGCAGGTTCAGCTCGCCGTCGTCCTCGAACTCGACCGCTTTGGCCTGAATGTCCTTGGGCAGATCGACCAGCACCGGCCCGGGCCGCCCGGTCCGCGCGATGTGGTACGCCTCGCGGATGATCCGCGGCAGCTCGCTCGCGTTCCTGACCAGCACGTTGTGCTTGGTGACCGGGCGGGTGACGCCGACCACGTCGGCCTCCTGGAAGGCGTCGTTGCCGATGGCGGCCGTCGCCACCTGGCCGGTGAGCGCGACCATCGGGATGCTGTCCATGTACGCCGTCGCGAGCGCGGTGGTGAGGTTGGTCGCGCCGGGGCCGCTGGTGACGATGCACGTGCCCACCTTGCCGGTCGCGCGCGAGTAGCCGTCGGCCATGTGGCCGGCGCCCTGCTCGTGACGCGTGAGGATGAACTTCAGCGGCGTCTTGTGCAGCACATCGAAGGTCGGCAGGATCGCTCCGCCCGGATA
This sequence comes from uncultured Planctomycetales bacterium, assembly GCA_964384465.1. Lineage (GTDB taxonomy): Bacteria > Planctomycetota > Phycisphaerae > UBA1845 > PWPN01 > CAYLLT01. The sequence continues at coordinate 51,509 of CAYLLT010000025.1, forward strand.
GCCGAACAGCACCTCGACGCCCTGCTCGATGAGCACGTCGTGGAGCATCTGGGCGCCGGACTTTTTGACCAGTGCGGCAACAAGTTGCCGCGGTCCTGGGGTTGACGGAGGAGTTTTGCCGGGTGAAGACGGACGCGCAGGGGCCGAGGCTTGCGGCTTGGTGGCCATGGTTTTCTCCTTTCCAATAGGTTGCCATGGTTATCCGCCGGCGACTCCGCAAGGGCCGCCCGGCGGCTCGAGCGCTATCCACCGCAGGTGGACCCCACCACGGGCTCATACAAAGAACCCGCAGCAGGCGACTCGAAGGTTCACAATTGTCGGGCCGGGAGGCGAGGTTTTGTGGTGCGGCCGTCTCGGCTGCACGTGCAGGCGAGACGCCTGCACCAAACACAAGTCCCGGTCACCAGCCGATGCCCAAAGCATCGACTTCTATTATGCGATCCCGGCATGGGCAAAGCAAGAATAGCCTTTTATCATCAGCCAAACCCGGTTGGAGGTTCAGAGGCGGTTGGCCTGTTCCGTCCGGGTACGCCGGCAATGTCGCGTGGGCGGACGGGGGACCACGGGTTCGTTCCGCGCTTTTTTATTCTGGACCACGCCAGGGGCGTTTCCTCCAGCAGTACTGCAAAGCGGGGGCCGCGGCGGTCCCATTCCATAAAAGAACACGATGGGTGTTCCATTGGAGCAGTGTTGTCAGCTTTGAGTTCTCCTGGCTGGGCCACGATAGAATGGCGGAATGTCGCCGAAGACCTTTTATCTCGAAACCAGCGTTTGGGGAAGTCTCGCCCCGCGGCAGCCACGTGATCGAAAGCAAGTCGTGCAACGGCTCTTGCGCCTGCTGGATGGTGTCCGCGGTGTGTCTCTCCTCTCTATCGCGGTTGTGGCAGAAATTGAGGCAGCGCCTCCAGCGTACTTCGGGGCCATCCTTGAACAATTGAACCGGTCGAAACCGGAAGTGCTACCGATCACCGGCGAAGTCGAGTCACTGGCGCGTGCCTATATCACAGCCGGCGTCTTACCACGCCGGCGCGAAACTGACGCGGCCCACGTGGCGGCCGCCACGTGCTTTCAATTGGACTATCTGGTGAGCTGGAATCACCGGCATATGACTCGCCCCACGAAGCGGCTACAATATGAGTCGGTGAACCGGTTGCATGGTTATTCCAAGACACCGATGATCTGCAATCCATTCGAGGCCTGCGATGAACTCGAACATCGATGACTACCTGAACGAAGTGGACCAGTGGAAGCATCGGGTCCATGAACAACTGAAAGGCCTCACGCCGAAACAGCGCGCGGCATTCTGGGCACGTGTCGGCCAGAAGGCTCGCCGGATCGGCCTGCCCCTGACCGGACCCGTCAAGCGCGCCAAGCCTCGCACGACACGGGTCCGACGCACCGGGTAGGACCGATACGGTTGGCGAACAGCATGGCGGTGTTCCGTTCGCTGGCCTCGGAGGGAGGCCCGGCGAGTGGCGCCTGCACGGGTTCGTTCGGCGCTTTTTTATTCTGGACCACGCCAGGGGCGTTTCCTCCAGCGGCGCTGCAAACCGGGGGCGGGGCGGCCGCATTCCATCAGAGAACACACGCGACGGAGAACCCACGGGTGGGGCGTACAAACGCGTTTGCACGGGTTCGTCTTTCCAACACGTGACCGGAAAACCCGCACGACGAGGGCATAAGTGCGGTTTGCACGGCTTCGTTGGGATGTGGCGTTGTTCTCGCATGTTCGCTCCCCGTCCGACGAAATTCCCCTCCGCGCCATTGGTGAATATCACACGAAGCGTTCCGCTCGGAGGCCGGCGCGAGGAACAAGATCAGCGCGCGGATAATATTGCCCATCCGCGCTCCGCCCTTGAGATAAACCGCAGAAGAGGGAAGGAATTCATGAAACAATCGAACCCGTTTTCAGCGCTCCCCCGCCTCGATTGTCATCCTGGAGCGGTCGTCGTGGCCGGTTGCGTCGTCGCGCGCGACGCCATACGAAAGGCCGTCGTCGCACTCCGCGTATCCAGATCGTTCTTCACCCGAGTCGAATCGTGGTATACCAACCAGGCCTCGTACTCGCCCGGCGGCAAATCCTTCGAGAACACAAAGAACCAGCGAAAAGGATAGCTCGTGGATACCCGCATGTGACCGCCTAATCGGAGTGCAAGGTAACTCAAAGGTTCCGTCAGATACGCATAGGACGGGCCATCGCTGATCTCCAGTTCCAGCGGAAAAAAGAGTTGACGAGCTTCCTCCTTCTCTCTTTTCCTGACAATCACAAGGTCGATATCTTCCAGGCTCACAGTTCCAGGTACTAAGTTATCCGAGCCCTGCTCGATGATGACTTGGAACAGAGCCGGCTGACGATCCTGTCCCTTGATAGTCAAAGTCAGAGGATGGTGTTCCACGGGAACCCGGTCGATCGTCGTAACTGCATCAATGCGCCAAGGCCCGGGCGTGACAGAGGCCGGCGTGATCTTTTGAACCGCGCAGTCCACAAGTTGATCACGGTACGGACGGAACCGATCTGCGAGCGCGGAACTGATCGTCACTGTATGGTGCGGCCGCGACAAATAAACCCCTCCCCACTGATCAACGGTGACCCATCCACACTCGCCATACGGGGGTGATGGAGGAAGCCCGCCCAAGATCACGCTGACCGTGAGGAATGCCGCCAGATGAGACAAGGGAGTGCCCCTTTGGCAATACCGCCTTAGGGAAACCAGTGGAAACCAGCGACAGCCGCCTATTTCCTTCCTGTCGACTTCGCGTTCTTCGCTTTTTTAAACTAGGGACAGCCAACTATTTCAGCCGCTTCCGTTACCCCTCAAGCATCGCGGACTTCAAACGGCTCAAACGGCCGGCGTTCCAGTAATTCGCGAAGGGCTTCAACGTTCATGTCATCATTGTACCGGCTTGTAGAGGAATGACCAACTCATCAAACCCGACTGACGTCATTTGGATCCGCTCCCGGATGCGGGCTCGCTGGATGTGGAGCCATGCTGCGGCTTGAACAGGTTCTCGCCTTTGAGCACCTTGTTGATGCCCGCGGCGATTTCGTCCATCTGCTCGTCGGAGTAGCCGCTGTAGAGCGCTTGAACGATGCCCTGCTTATCGATCAAAACGACAAACGGAATCGTCGAGACCCGGTAAGCCTCCGCGATCTTGTTATCGAAATCGGTGAGCTGCGGGTACGTGAACTTATTCTTCTGGAGAAACTTGATCACCTCCTGCTCGGTGCCCGGCCGATCGCCATTGACGCCCAGAACGGCCACCGGCTGCTTGGCGTATTTTTCGCTGAGCTTCTGAACGTGGGGCATGGACATCACGCACGGCCGGCACCACGTGGCCCAGAAGTCGAGCACGACCACGCGGCCCTTGAATTCCGCGAGCTTCAGCGTTTTACCGAACAGGTCCTTGGTGGCGAAATCCGGCGCCGTCCGGCCGATCAGTTTCCGCTGGTATTCCTCCTCGGACGGCAGCTCGAACTCGGCGACTTTCTTGTCGTATGAACCGGGCTTGAACGTAAACCGCTCATCGGAGACGGCTTCATTCAGTTTGGCGTCTTCATACCGCGCCACCTGAAGGTACTTGTTGACCTTTAAACCCGTAAATGCCTCCTGGGCCCGTTTGGTGTGATCGTAAACCATTTCGCGGAGCAGGCCGGTCTTCTCGCTGAACCAGGCCTTGAACGGCGTGCGGATCACCTGGTTCTGCCCCTGCCGCATTTCGAGCACCCCGCTCACCAGCCAGCCCGCTTCGCCCTTGCGCGACTCGGCTTTGGTGCCGGTGAATTCGGTGACGTTGCCCAGCAGATGGCTCACCGACGGCTTCGACACGGTGATGGTCAGCGCGATGGGGTGCTTGAACTGCTCGTAAACCTGCGGATATTTGTGAAGCTCCAGCGTGCCCAGCTCGACCTGGGCCGGAGCGGGCGATTCCAGATACTGCTCGAGCTGACCGAAATACTGCCACATTTTCTTTCCGTCGCTCACCACGCGGTAGCCGGGCGTCTTCAGTGCGATCTTGTTCGGCTGGGCGAACGTCAGCGTCATTTCCATCGGCTCGGGCGGTCCGAGCTTCTCCGGGCCTTCGGCATCGACCTCGCCGCTGATGGTCAACTTGTCCTGATAGCTTTTGGCCGAGCTGTACTGTTTCAGGGCGTTCTCGATCACTTTCTGCGTCTGCCCCTCATAGCCGCGGGCGCCCGGCTCGGCCGCGAGCGCGGCAGCCGGCGATAGGAACAGCGATAGCACCATCGACCATTTCATGAAACAGACTCCTTGCCCGCGGCGGACGGTCCCTGGAACCAACCGGAGCATTATACGGTAGCGGCCGCATCAGGCCGCTGCAAACTAGACCCGGCGCTTGGCAGCGATTCCGCAGGTATGGCGCGTGCGCGTGGCAGCGCAAGGATTTGCGTGCGA
>CAYLLT010000026.1:0-4541 GCA_964384465.1 uncultured Planctomycetales bacterium
CTTACGCCCCTGGCTAAAGACTCACGCCCGCTTCGCGGGCTCAGACGAGTGCCACTGATTGGCGGATGCACCCGCAGTCAATGGCCGCGGTTGTTGCGGTTCCCGGATAACGCTATTTTGCGCTTATGCAGCGATGTACGATGACGGCTCTGCTGATTGCATTTGCGGGCGCCCTCCCAACGGCCCGCGCCGACTTGCGAGCCGATGAGCTGCTGCTGATCTATAACAAAAACCTGCCGGACTCGCGCGAGCTGGCGACGTATTATGCCGGCGTCCGCAAAGTTCCGCGGAACCGCCTGCTTGGCCTCGATCTCGACGCGCGAAATGAGGAGATCGCCGAGCCCGATTTCGAGCGGCTTATCCGCCAGCCGATCCGTACCGCTCTTGAAGAACGGCAGCTTCGTGGGCAGGTTCGCTGCCTGGTCACATTCATCGGCGTACCCATCCGCATCCGCAACCGCGTCGACACGCCGAAGCAACAGCAACTGCTCGATGAGAACAAACGCGCTTTCAATACGACTCTGAGCGCATTCGAGAACACCATCAACAAAATGGACGCGATCGGCAGGGCTGGGGTGCCACCGGTTCCATCGCCCGCATCGGCGCCGAAAGATTATGCCGCTCTCGTGAAACGTTATGGCGAGGTCAGGGCCGCGGCGGCTGACCGCATTGCCAGGAAGGGGACTGCGGCCGACGGCGCGGCGGACTACCAGGCTTTACTTCATTTGTGGCAGGATGTGGAGGGTTCAGCGAGCCTCCTCCAACAAGTCCAGCCGGCCGGCGGCGAGGCGGGTGATGCCGCCCATCAGGAGCTCGAACGGATGCGGGAAAATGTCCGCCTGGCCAATGCAAAGCTGGACGAGCTGATGGCCCGCAGCGCAGAAGACCCGTCCCGCACCGAGTTGCGGCGATTGGTGCGCGAGTATCACGGCCTGATCGGCCTGCTGCGGGCACTCGATTATGACATCGCCCGGCTCCGGTCCGAAGAGACGCTCGCGGCGGTGGACAGCGAACTGACCCTGTTGTGGTGGACGGATTATCCACGGCATCGATGGGTGCTGAACACATTGAGCTGGCGAATCCGTACCGATGCCGACGTGCGCCGGCAGTTGCCGCCCAATTACTGGACCCAGCCGGTGCTGATGGTCAGCCGTATCGACGCCTCCACCGCTCGCGTCGCCCGGCGCATGATCGACGATGCGGTGGCGGCCGAGCCGGCGGGTTTATCCGGCACGATCTACCTGGACGCGCGCGGGCTGCGGAATGAAGGCATGGGCGTCTACGATCAGAACCTGCGCGATCTGGGCACCCTGCTCTGGCGGAACACGAATATCACCACGCGCGTCGATAACCGGGCGGAGGTGTACGGCCGCGGCAAGTGCCCGCAAACCATGCTCTACTGCGGCTGGTACAATCTGCGCAAGTACGTGGATGCGTTCCAGTTCGTTCCGGGCGCGGTCGCGTTTCACATCGCCAGCTTCGAAGCCGTCAGCCTCAAGGACCCGCGCGAGCAGGGCTGGTGCAAGGGGCTTTTGCAACACGGGGCGGCGGCGACGCTGGGGCCGGTGGCCGAGCCTTATCTCGAATCGTTCCCCAGACCGAAGGAATTCTTCGGGCTGCTGCTCACCGGGCGCTTCACGCTGGCGGAGTGCTTTGCGTACACCAGCCCGTTCAACTCGTGGATGCAAATGCTGCTGGGCGATCCGCTGTATCGGCCGTTCGGCGGGAATCCGCAATTGAAGCTCGAGCAGGTCTACGATCCGCCGCAGGTCCCGCCCGAGTTCCTGACCGGAGCCGCATCGCGACCGGCAACAGGGCCGGCGTCGCAACCGGCGACCGCACCAGTCCGGTAGCCGTGCACGAGTATCTTCAAGCCCAGATAATGGGTCGGTTGGGGTTTTTCGATCCCCATTCGCACGCTATAATGAGGAGCCATACGCCGACAGGCAAGGAGTCGATTCATGCAAGTACGTTTCACGTGCCCGGCCTGCAAGGGCACGCACATTGCGGACATTCCCGAGACAACGATCTTCATGACCTGCGCGACGGCGCACAAGGCCGTCCAGCTGCGGCTCACCCCCGGCGGCGACGTCAAGTCGGCGGTCGTCGGTCAGGAAAAGAGCGAGACACAAACCGACGAAGCGGAGGAGTAACGCCGCGCACACTTCGAGTCGCGCAGTGAATAGAGCCCGAAGCGCAAGCGAGGGTTTCGCGCAGAGGACATCAGTACGGTCAAACCCTTGCTTGCGCTTCGGGCTCCATCATCCACTGATTCGTGAAGTGCTCTAAGTTGAAGAATCCAGATACTTTCGGGCCCAATGCTCCAGGAACAGCAAGGCCCACAATTGATTGGCCAGGTTCATCCACGGGCGCGGCTGTTGACGAACGACCCACGCCAGCCCCGCCGGATCGACGATCCCTCGAGCCACCAGCGTCCCGTCCCGGAGCAGATCGGCCGTGCGGTCCAGTAGCTCGCCCTTGAACCACCGCCGGATCGGGACGCGGAACCCCATCTTCTTGCGATACAACAATTCCGCCGGCACGTATCGCTCCGCCACCCGCTTCAGCAGATACTTGGGCACGCCGTCGCGAATCCGTAGGTCGTCCGCCAGCCGCGTGCTGAATTCCGTGATCGCGTGATCGAGCAGCGGCACCCGGCACTCCAGCGAACAGGCCATGCTCATGCGGTCCACTTTGGTCAGCATGTCCTCCGGCAGCAGCATGCGCAGATCCACATACTGGGCCACCTCAACGGGCGTCCAGCCGCGCGACATCGCTGATTGCCTAAGTTGATCGAACATGTCCGGCCCGTCTGCCGACCGATAGGCATCCGTGAGCAGCCGGTCGGTGAGCCATCGACTGCACAGCACCCGGCGGTCCTCGTGCTGTAGCCGGGCAGGCAGCGTGCGTGCCCGATATCGGCGCAGGAACTTGGCCTCGGGTGAAAACGCGGCCGCAGCGGCGGCGAACACCGCGCGGTGCACCGCACGTTTCCAGGCGGGATCAGCCCGGCCGCTCTGCCGCACGTCCTCGTAGCGGTGGTAGCCGGCGAATGTCTCATCACCACCGTCGCCGGTCAGGGCCACTTTGACGTGCCGGCTCGCCACCTCACACACGCGGTAGCACGCCAGTGCCGACGAATCGGCGAACGGCTCATCGAAGTGGCCGACGAGCTTGGGCACCGCCGCGAGCGGATCGAGGTCTACGTATTCCTCGTGATGCTCTGTGTGGTAGCGCTCGGCCAGCACCCGAGCGAACCGCAGCTCGTCGAATCCGCGCTCCTTGAAGCCGACGCTGAACGTTTTTATCCGGCGGCCGGATACGGTGGACGCCAGTGCCGCCACCAACGACGAATCGACCCCTCCGCTCAGCAACGCGCCGACTTCCACGTCGGATTCCAGGTGGCTTTCGACCGCGGATCGCAGCTTCTGATCCAGGAGCTCGACCGCCTCGCGTTCGTCGCTCAGTTTGGGGCCGTCGTAGTTGGGTTCCCAGTAGCATCGCAGGTCGAGCTTGAGCCGGCGGCGTTCGGCATCGGGTTCGACGCTCAGCAGGTGCCCGGCCGGCAGCTTGTGGACGCCCTCAAAGATCGTCAGCGGGGCGGGGATGTACTTCCAGCGCAGATATTCCCGCAGTGCGTGCGCCGACAACGCCGGCCGATTTGGCAGCAGCGCCAGGATCGCCTTGAGCTCGGAGGCGAACACCAGCGCTTGGCCGTCGCAGTGGTAGTACAGCGGTTTGATCCCGTTGCGGTCGCGCACCAGCGTCAGGCGGTTCGCCCGCTCATCGAGAATGGCGATGGCGAACATGCCCTGGAGACTGTCCACGAAGCGCTGGGGGTCTTCCTCGTAAAGATGTAACGCGGTTTCGCCGTCGGTTTGCGTGCGGAAGGTATGGCCGCGCTTCACCAGTGCCGCGCGAAGCTCGCGGAAGTTGTAGATTTCACCGTTGTAGCTCAGCCGGAGAAGCCCGGATTCATCGGCGATCGGCTGATGCCCGCCGGCCAGATCGATGATGCTCAGCCGCCGATGACCCAGGAACGCGCGGGCATCACGGGTGACGTGCTCGCCCCGGTCGTCCGGGCCGCGGTGGGCCAGCAGGTCCGTCGCCCGGGCCAGCCGGTCGTCGCCGCTACCCTGACTGTTGCGATCGCGCAGCCAGTCGATCGGTTCGCACGCCATGCCACCCACAATGCCGCACATGGTGCGTATGTTCCACGACTACAGTGCGCAGGGTCAAGCGATGTGCGACGTGATTTTCTCAAGTCTCACGTCTCACTTCTCACTTCTCATCCATCCGTGGTACCTTGGCGGGCATGGATATCGTTTCCCTCGGCACCGACCTCATCGAATGCGAGCGAATCCGCAGCGTCTGGCAGAAGCACGGCGACCGCCTGACCGACCGCCTGTTGACGCCGGCCGAGTTGGAATACGTCCGACGATTTGTGAAGGACGTGGTTCCGCGGCTGGCGGGCCGCTTCGCCGCCAAGGAAGCGGTCCTCAAGGTGCTCGGCACCGGCTGGCGGGGCAAGATCGCCTGGC
>CAYLLT010000026.1:4551-54753 GCA_964384465.1 uncultured Planctomycetales bacterium
ACGCGAATCCTCGTCTCGATCACGCACACGGAAAACTACGCCGCCGCCACCGCCCTCGGCCTGCGGTCATGAAGCGAATTCGATGATCTGCCCGTCATGCCCCAGCGCCGTCCCCGCCGGCAGACCCGCGTTCGTCTCCGCGTGACCGAGTTCGTGGGCGATATGCGTGAAGTACGTCTCCCGCGCGCCGATCCGCCGCGCGGCTTCAACGGCCTGATCGAGATTGAAATGTGTCGGATGCGGCTTGCGGCGCAGGGCGTCCAGAATGAGGACTTCCACGCCTTCGAGCAATCGAAATGATTCCTCGGGGATAAAGCTACAGTCGGTGCAATACGCGAACGGCCCGAATCGAAAGCCCAGCACCGGCATCGGTCCGTGCATCAGCGGGATCGGCACGATCGGCACATCGAACAGATCGAAAGGCCCCTCGATAATGTTCAGCTTCAGTTGCGGTCTTGAGCTCGGATAATTCCCCTGCGTCGTGAAGGCGTACGGGAACATGCGTTCGACAATGGTCATGGTGCCGGCATCGCCGTAGCACGCGATCGGGCCGCTCTGCAACCAGTTGAACCGCCGAAGGTCATCGACGCCCGCGACGTGGTCCGCGTGCGAATGCGTGAACAGCACGGCGTCAACGCGCTTGACGCCGCACGCCAGACACTGCATCCGCAATTCCGGCGTGGTATCGATCAGGATCGACCGGCCGTTGGCTTCAACCAGGACGCTCGACCGCGTCCGCCGGTCGCGCGGGTCCGGCGACGTGCACACCGCACACTCGCACGCGATCATCGGCACGCCGTGCGACGTCCCGGTGCCGAGCACAATCACCCGCAACGAATTCATGTTGAAGCGATTCCCACGACATTTCAGAATGTCTATGGTTGCAGAGCCTGAAGCGCAAGCGAGGGTTTACTGCTGAAAACCATCGCTTGCGCTTCGGGCTGGGCGGTAGGTCCCGCCTGCCGGGCGGGACCTGGGCCAGAGAGGTCCCGTCCGGCAGACGGGACCTACCTATGGGCGTCTTCCGTCTGTATCTCGCCGCTGACTTCTACTCCCCGAGTTCTCCTGCCACCTGCTTATAGAACGCGACACATTCCCGAACATCCTTCATCTTGTCGTGCTCGGGGTTCTCGTACTCGATCGAGATGACGCCGGAGAACTTCTGCCGGCGCAGCTCTTCCAACTGTCCTTTCACGTTGCTGAGGCCGGTGCCGAACGGCACGTCACTGCCCTTCTCGTCGACATCCTTGAGGTGCAGGCAAATCAGCCGGCCCTCATATTTCTTGAGGCACTCCACCGGATCAAGCTTCGAACGGGCCCAATGCCCGGTATCCGCGCAGCAGCCGATGAATTTGCTGCGGTCCTTGATTGTCTTCATCACCTGATCGGGGTCCCAATTGGTGTAGTGTTCGTCTTTCGGATTGCGCGGGTGGTTGTGGATGGCGATCCGGATCTTGTATTCCTGGGCCAGCTTGTCCAGAAAGATCAATTGTTCCGGCGAAGGTTCGGACACGAACGTCTTGATGCCCATGTGCTTGCCGAACTCAAAAAACTTCTTCGCTTCCGCCTCGTCCTTCCCGAAATCGCGAACGTAGCAGTTGACCAGCGTGACGTGCGCTCCGCTCAACTCATTCTGTACGGCCTTCAGCGCCTCGGCCGGGGCGTTAAAGTTCAGTTCAGCGTCGCCATGCGGTGAGCCGATCTTCTGCCAGGTGAATCCCTCCAGATACTTTACGCCCACCTCGCGGGCCTTCGCCAGCGCTTCCAGAAACGTCCCTTCATGGAACGTGTACGTCTGAATGGACAACTGCCACCCGCCGCCCCCTTTGGCTTCATGAGCCGGTTGTTTTCTGGCTTCAGTGGCTGGTGTCGCCTTTTTCGCCGGAGCAGCCAAAGCAATAACCACCGTACTCAACGCCACGCACACAACCAATACGCGATACATAAATCACCTCAAATGTGTTCGTCTTTCTCGATTCTCAATTTCACATTCCGCAATTCGCAATCCGCAATTCACTCGACCGCCTGCCCCAGTTCCTTCGCCACCTGCTTAAAATACTTGATGCACTCCGCGATCTCCGGCATCGAGTTTTCCCAGTTGTACTCGTATTCGATCGAGAATACACCGGAGAAGCCCTGCCGATGCAGTTCCGTCAGCATCGCCTTTGCATCGCTCGATCCAGTCCCCCACGGCATGTCATGTCCACTGCCGTTCTGCTTGTCCAGATCCTTGAAATGCAAACTGATGATCCGGCCGCTCAGTTTCTTAAGCGACTCCGTCGGGTTGAGCCCCGACCGCGGCCAATGCCCCGTGTCCGCACACGCTCCGATGCGCTCGTTGTGCCCTTTCACCGCATCCAGCACCGTCTGCGGACTCCAGTAATGCGACGGTTTCGGATGATTGTGAATCGCAATATTAATCTTGTACTCGGCCGTCAGCTTATCCAGCAGATCAAACGCATCCGTATCCGGCTCCGCCGTAATCGTCTCAATCCCCATCGCCTTGCAGAAGTCGAACAGCTTGCGGGCCGCGGCTTCATCATTGGCGATCCGCACGACGCCATAGTTGACGAGCTTGACGCCCGCATCATTCAGTTTCTTCTTCGTCGACGCCTGTTGCTCCGCTGACATCGACTCGTGCCCAAACTTCGCATCCGGCTGATCCGGGCTGAGCCGCTGGCCGGGATACGCCTCGATGAACTTCAGCCCCAGGGCCTTGTCCTTATCCACCGCTTCATAAAATGAGAACAGCCGGAACGTGTACGCCTGCACGCCCAGCCGCCACGTGCCCGCTGCCTTCTCCCGCTCGCCTTTGTCCATGCTGATCTCCTTCACCGCTACCTTGCGGTACTCGATAAAGCTGCTGGGATTGTGCGAATCCTGCAAACCGATGTACCCGCGCGACTGCCGCCCCTTCATCGCCGGGATCGTTCGCTCGTCCACATCAATAACCGGGATATTGTCTGCGAAGATCTTGATGAACGGCCCGCGGCACTCGATCTGAAATTCGTGCCACACATCGGCGGATTCGTCCGGCCGAGGATCGACCGAGGCAACGCCGTACAGCGCGCCGGTGCAATGCGCGATGTCTCTCGGCTCGTTACTGATCTGCACTTCGAAGCCGGTTTCCCACGGATAGCCGTGTTCCTTATCGTTGCAACGGATAAAAACGCCGGAGTTGCCGCCCTCACCGACCCGCCACTCGACGCGAAGAATATAATCGCCGTACTCCTTCTCCGTCCGCATCCATTCGCCGCCCTTGCCGCTCTCGCTGCGCAGGATGCCCTCCGGCGTAAACCAGTACCCTTTCGGATCGCCCATGAACTTCCAGCCGTCGAAGTTCTTCCCGTTCAGCAGTTGAACGAAACCCTCGTCGGATGTATCCGGCAATCGCCCGGCGGCCCAGCGGATCGACTGGATCACCAGTCGCCGATAGTTCGCGTCCTTGTGAACGCCCGGCCCATGTCCCGGCTGTAAATACACCACCGGGCTTTTGCCGTAGGTGTGCGTCCAGCCGATCACTTTGTTGCTTTTCGGATGGTCCACCTTCAGTAACGGCTTCACCGTCGGCAGGACTTCCACCTTGTTGTACGTTTCATCCTCCAGCTCGAAGTCCTGCATGAACCGCGTGATCGGGTGCTTCGGGTCAGCCGGCTCGACCTTGAACTTCTGATCCGGGTGGAACTCCGAGCCCGGTCCGCCGCTCCATTCTTTTTCGTGGTATCGTCCGCCAATGATCTTGACCCCCTCGGGCCAGTATTCGTAATCCTCGACGCTGTGGTGGAGGACAACGAGCGGCTTGCCCTTGTTGAGCAACGCCACCAGATTTGTCTTCTCCTCGTCGCTGATCTTCTGCCAGAGGTCATACCAGACCATCACGTCGTATTCGTCCGCCTTGTCCGGCGCGAACCACTGGGCCGCTCCCGGCTGCGTGACCTCCTTCACTGTGATATCCGGCTGCCCTTGGAACACGCTGAAGAACGAATCGTGGTCGAAACCGTGTCCGCCGGTAAAGACGAGTACGCGAAGCTTGTTGTCTCTGGGCAGCGGCGGCGGTGGCGCGCCTTCCTCGCGAGCCGGCGCGGCCCAGACGGTCGAACCCGCCAGCGATACGATGCTGAGAACGGTCAGTAATTTCATCATGGCAAGCCTCTCAAAAGGATGGACCGCATGCGGGCCGGACACCCGCCCGAACTAGAGAAGCAGTACATCTTGTCCGCTTGACGCGGCCAGATCAAGCGCGGTCACCTTGCGGAAAAGGCGGTCGCGCGGTAACCCTAACCCGTCCAGCACCAAAGTATTTAAGGAGACACCATGTCCGCATGCATCACGCGCCGCACATTTCTGAGGGAATCGGGCCGTTCGGCGGCGGTCGGCGGCGCATTGCTGACCGTCGGGACCACGGCCAGGACGGTCCGCGGCGCCATCGGCGCCAACGGCAAGATCGGGTTCGGCTTCATCGGGCTGGGAGGCCGCGGGAGCTATCTGCACGACGTTTTCCGCGCCCAGCCGGAGGTCAAGGTGCTGGCGCTGTGCGATGTCATGCGCTCCCGCACCGAGACCGCCCGGCAACACGCCGGAGGCGATGCCAAAGTTTATACCGATTATCGGGAGCTGCTGGCCCGCGACGACATCGACGCGGTGGTGATCGCCACGCCCGATCACTGGCACTGCCTGAACACCATCCACGCCTGCCGCGCGGGCAAAGATGTTTACGTCGAAAAACCGCTCGCGCTGACCATCGGCGAAGGCCGCATGATGGTCAACGCCGCCCGCAAATACGATCGCATCGTCATGGTGGGTACGCAGCAGCAGAGCATGCCCCATTACCGCGAAGCGGTCGAGTTTATTCACTCCGGCAAATTGGGAAAAATCAGCGAGGTTCGGGCCTGGAACATGGACAACCGCTCGCCCGACGGCTTCGGCTCCCCCCCGGACAGCGATCCGCCGGCCGATCTGGATTGGGACCTATGGCTCGGTCCCGCTCCCAAGGTGCGTTTTAATGCCAACCGCTTCGCCTGGTCTTACTGGTATTCAGACTACGGCGGAGGCTGGCAGTCGGTGTGGGCCGTCCACATGCACGATACCACCCACTGGGCCATGAAAATCGACCACCCGCTCACCGCCGTCGCCTCCGGCGGCAAGTTCGCCCGCAAAGACAACACCGAACTGCCCGATACCTTCGAAGTCGTTTACGAATACCCCGGCTTTATTTCCGTTTACTCTTTCCGCCAGGGCAACGCCAATCCCTGCGAGGGCATCTGGTACGGCAACGCCTTCTACGGCGAAAACGGCACGCTGGTCATCAACCGCGAGGACGGCTGGAAAGTGATTCCCGAACCGAAGAAAGAAAGAGATCCCGCTTCCGGCCATCGCATCGAGGGATTCAGCAAAGAGGGTTCGCCGCAAGACCCACACCATCAACGCCACTTCCTCGAATCGATCAAAGCCCATAAAAAGCCGCAGGTCGCCGACGTCGAAATGAATCACCGGTCGAGCATCCCCGGCCATCTGGCCAACATTTCCTATCGCACCGGCCGCAAGGTCCGCTGGGACGCTGAAAAGGAGCAGGTCATCGACGATCCTGCGGCCAACAAACTGCTGCTGCCGGTCTATCGCGCGCCCTGGAAACTCGAACTGTAGAAACGTTCCGCAATCCGCTCCCTTACGGTCGCGGCTCGGACCAGATACACGCACGCAACTTTGAGACGCCACAGTAGACGCTCGCCGTCCGAATCCCTACAATTCGTCGAAATTTGAAGGAACTTTACCGATCAGCGAGAGAGGAATCATGCCCGAACGCGTCGTCATCATCGGCTCCGGTCCGGCCGGCTGGACCGCCGCCATCTATGCCGCCCGTGCCAACCTCCAGCCGCTGGTATTCGCGGGGCGCCCCAAGACCGTCCCCTCGATTCTCCTGCCCGGCGGCCAGCTCATGCTCACCACCGAGGTCGAGAACTACCCCGGTTTTCCCCACGGCGTCACCGGCCCGCTGTTGATGACGTATTTCGAGCAGCAGGCGGTCCGCTTCGGCACGCGGATTCAGACCGATGAAGGCCAGAACCCCGACGTCTCCAACCCCGACGACGGCCACTCGTCGAAATATCACGATTGCACGCGCGTCGATCTCTCGGTGCGCCCGTTCAAGGTCTGGGGCGAAGACAATTTCGTGGTCGAAGCGCACGCCGTCATCATCGCCACCGGCGCGACCGCCAACTGGCTCGGCCTGCCCAACGAGATGCGGCTGGCCCAGACCGGCGGCGGCGTGAGCGCGTGCGCGGTCTGCGACGGGGCGCTGCCGATTTTCCGCGGCCAGGAACTGGCCGTCGTCGGCGGCGGCGACTCCGCCATCGAAGAGGGCACCTATCTCACCAAGTTCGCCAGCAAGGTCTATCTCATCCACCGCCGCGACCAGCTCCGCGCCAGCAAGATCATGCAGCAGCGTGCGCTCAACAATAAAAAGATCGATGTCCTCTGGAACAAGGAAGTGACCGACGTGCTCGGCGATCCCAAGATCACCGGCATTCGGCTGCGAGATACCGTGACCAAAAAAGAAGGCGATCTTGCGGTCGGCGGCCTGTTCCTGGCCATCGGCCACACCCCGGCCACCGGATTCCTGCGAGGCCAACTCGAACTCGACGCCAAAGGCTACATCAAGCTCAAGGATCCCTACCGCACCACCACCAGCGTCGAAGGCGTCTTCACCGCCGGCGACTGCGCCGACAGCGTCTACCGCCAGGCGGTCACCGCCGCCGGAATGGGCTGCAAAGCCGCCATCGACGCCGAACGCTGGCTGAGCGAACAAGGCATACACTGACCCATTGCGCAACTGATTTTAGAACCGATCAGCTACTCGAACATTCGTAATTGGTGCTTTTCGAGGGCGAACTTGCTGACCGGCCTGTCCACCGGCATCGGATACCGGCCGGAAAAACACGCGTTGCAGTAATGCTCGTCGGGATGCTGCACGCAGGACAGCATACCCTCTAAAGAGAGGTAATGTAGCGAATCGACGCCGAGGTAGTCGCGGATCTCGTCCACGCTGCGGGTGTTAGCGATCAGCTCGCCGGGCGTGGGGAAGTCGATGCCGAAATAGCACGGGTGCCGGATCGGCGGGCTGGCCACGCGTAGGTGGATCTCCTTCGCGCCGGCCTTCCGCAGCGCGCCGATCTTGCCGCGGGTCGTCGTGCCGCGGACCACCGAGTCCTCCACCACCACCAGCCGCTTGCTGCGCACGTTGCTCTTGATCACGCTCAGCTTCATCTTGACCGCCAGATCGCGCTGGTCCTGCTCCGGCATGATGAACGATCGGCCGGCGTAATGGCTGGTGGTAAAACCGCGTTCGTACGGAATCCCGCTCACCTTCGCGTAACCGAGCGCGGCACAGCGCGCACAGTTCGGGATCGCCACTACCGCGTCCGCCTCCACCGGCGATTCTTTCGCCAACTGCGCCCCCATCGCCTGCCGCACGAGGTGGACGTTCTCGCCGAAGACGTCGCTGGCCGGATTCGCGAAATACACCTGCTCGAAGATGCAGTACGCCGGCTGGAGCGATTCACGCGGGACAAAAAACTGGCTGCTCATCCTGCTGTCGGTGATGGTCACCATCTCGCCCGGCAAGACCTCGCGCAGAAACTCCGCATCGACGATATCCAGGGCACACGTCTCGCTCGCGACGACGATCGCCCCGTTGTCCATTCGCCCCAGCACCAGCGGCCGGAAGCCGAACGGATCGCGGGCCGCCACCATGCGATCCTCGAACAGAAACAGCAGCGAATACGCGCCCTGAAGATGGTTCAGGACGTGCCCGAGATGGTTCTCTTTTTCCAAATGGCTCGGCTTAGCCAGCAGGTGAACGATCACTTCGGTATCGCTGCTGGTGTTGAAGATCGCTCCATGCTTCTCGTATTCATCGCGCAGCAGGGCGGCATTGATAAGGTTGCCGTTGTGCGCGACGGCGAGCTGCCCCTTGGCGTAGTTGACCAGCAGCGGCTGAGCGTTGGCCGCGCTGCACGAGCCGGTCGTCGAGTAACGGACGTGACCGATGGCGACCGGGTTTCGCAGCTCTTCCAGGATGCGCGGCGTGAAAACTTCCGTCACCAGCCCCATGCCGGCGTGCCGGCCGATCGGCCCGTGGGTCGTCGACGACCCGTGACCGCGGCTGCAAATGCCCGCCGACTCCTGCCCGCGATGCTGCTGAGCGTAAAGTCCGAGGTACGTGAGGCGCACAGCATCCGGATGGTTGTAGATGCCGAAGAGCCCGCAGTGATGCTTGATGGATGGAACGTTCACGCCGACGAAATCCCCTTTTCTCCAAAGGTGACGCCGTCAAGGGTCGGTGCCCTCGAGGGCACGATGCCGTCGACGGCAACGACCCAAAATCGCAACCTAGCGGTCGCCACCGGACAAGTCAATGAGTTTCAATACACGGATCGAGCCAGTAGTGTTAATTGTTCATCCCCGCCGCGTGCGTTGCCGTCGACGGCATCGCTGGACCACTCGCCGACTGCTGCGCGATGCTTTATTGTAGTAACCTGAAGCGCCACTGCCCCGTGGAGATCATGGAATGATACAGACCCGACGTGAATGGCTGCGTGTGGCCGCGGCCGGAGTAGCAGGCGCATCCCTGCACGCCATATCCAGCCCGACTCGTGCCGACGAACCGCGCTCCCGCCTTAAAGTCGGCATGTGCGACTGGTCCATCGGCCGGCGCGACGTGTCCTCGTTCGAGCTCGGTAAGCAGATCGGCCTCGACGGCATCCAGGTGAGCGTTGGTGAACCGCCCGACAACCTCTATCTCCGCGATCCGAAGGCGCAGAAAACCTATCTGGAGACGGCAAAGAAACACGGCATGACCATCGCCTCGACGGCCATGGGCATTCTGAACCACATCCCGCTGATGTCCGAACCCCGCGCCGCTTTATGGACGGCCGACACTATTGAAATCACCAAGAACCTCGGCACCCGCGTCATCCTGCTGGCGTTCTTCCACAAAGGCGAGCTTCGCGAAGAGAACAAGGAGGACATGCGGCGAGTGACCGAGGTGCTGATCGAGCTGGCCCCGCGGGCGGAGAAGGCCGGCGTCATCCTCGGCCTGGAGAACTACCTGACCGCCGAGGCCAACCTCAAAATTCTCGAGCAGGTCAAGTCCAAGGCGGTGCAGGTCTACTACGATGTCTATAACTCGGCGAGCAAGGACCACGACGTCATTCGCGAGATCAAATTGCTCGGCCCGCACATCTGCCAGGTGCACATCAAGGAGGGCCATCAATTGCTCGGCACCGTCAAGGGTCGTCGACGACCCGGGTCGTCGACGACCCAGATCGACTGGCCGGCCGTCGCCGCCGCGTTGAAGGAGGTCGGCTACCGCGACTGGATCATCCTGGAGACTTCGAGCCCCACCGACGTGATAACCGACACCCGCGCGAACCTGGAATATGTCCGCAAGGTATTCGCGCCATTGGCGTAAGGGAATGTGATGCCCGAGTCACCACCTCGAATCGTGATCGTCGGCAGCATCAACATGGACCTCGTCGTCGCGGCCCCGCACGTGCCCGCGCCGGGCGAGACGGTCCTCGGGCGGGATTTCTCGACCATCCCCGGCGGCAAAGGCGCGAACCAGGCTGTCGCCGCCGCCCGGCTCGGTGGTCAGGTGATGATGATCGGCCGTGTCGGCGACGACGATCTCGGCCCACGGCTCAGGGCCGGCCTTGAGCACAACGGCGTCGATTGTACCTACGTCTCTCAAACCGCCGGCATCGCGAGCGGCGTCGCCATGATCACCGTGGCCGACAACGGCGAGAATGCCATCACCGTCGCCAGCGGCGCGAACTTCAAGGTAACGCCCGAAGATATCGATGCCGCCGAGGCGGCCTTGAAAGCCGCCCGCGTGTGCGTCCTCCAACTAGAACTACCGGTCGAGACCGTCGCCCGCGCGATCGAGCTGTGCCGCCGGCACAGCGTCGAAACCATCCTCGACCCCGCCCCCGCGCCGGCCAAACCTCTCCCGTCATCAGTCCTGCAAGCCGACATCGTCTCACCCAACGAGAACGAAGCCGCCGCGCTCACCGGCCTGCCCGCGACCGCACCACCCGAGCAGGTCGCCGCCGCCCTGCGCGAAAAGGGCTGCCGGGCCGCCGTGCTCAAGCTCGGCCAGCGCGGCGCTTACATCTCATCCACCGATCTCGAAATGCCCGCGCCCGGCTTCCGCGTACAGGTCGTCGATACCACCGCCGCCGGCGATGCGTTCACCGGAGCCTTGGCCGTCGCCCGTGCCGCCGGTCAGCCGCTCGCCGAAGCCGTCCGCTTCGCCAACGCCGCCGGCGCGCTCGCCTGCACGCGCTGGGGCGCACAACCTTCGATGCCAATGTTGAACGAAATCAAAGCCTTTCTCGCCGCTCATGGTTAGCAGCGCGAAGGGCGCCCGCCATTCAGTCACGGACCCTCCTGCCGATTTGCTCAGCTATGGCCGGAAAGATATAAGGGCTTAACCCCGGTGGAGAATGTTCGACACTTGCACCCGGAAATCCGGAACATGATTCCGCCACAAAACCAATTCGTCCGATCGATCGTTTTCCATTTCACCGTGGCCCTGACGCTGTGTGCCGGTTGTACCGTGGCGCCTGTTTCAGGTCGCGAGGCGCCGCAGGGAATACGCGTCCGGTCGGGCTATCGTCTCACCATCGCGGAGGACACCATCAAGCTGCCGCGGTTCATGGAAGTCGGCCCGAACGGAGTGCTCTACGTCAGCGTCCCCACCGAGAGCAGGATTTACGCCTGCCGCGACAAGGACGGCGACGGTTACTACGAAACGAAGACGGTCTTCGCCGAACCCGGCCCTTCCACGCATGGCCTGTTCTGGCGCGACGGCTGGCTGTGGTGGAGCCAGTCGTCAGAGATCGGTCGATCACGCGACAAGGACGGCGACGGCAAGGCCGACGAAACCGTTCTCGTGCTGAAGCGGCCGCCGCTGACCGAGGGCGGCGGGCATTGGTTCCGTTCGTTGCTCATCCACAAGGGCCGCATCTACACCAGCATCGGCGACAGCGGCAACATCACCGACGAGGGCAAAACCAAGCGGCAGAAGATCTGGTCGTACGCCCTGGACGGCAGCGACGAGAAGCTGTTTTGTAGCGGCCTGCGTAACACGGAGAAACTCGTCATCCGCCCCGGCACGGACGAAATCTGGGGCATGGACCACGGCAGCGACTGGTTCGGCAAGGAACTCGAAGACAAGGAGAAGCAGGGCCAGCCGATCACCGACCTGAACCCGCCGTGCGAGATGAACCACTATGTAGAGGGCGGCTTCTACGGCCATCCGTTCATCGTGGGCAACCGCCTGCCTCGATATGAGTACATGGATCGCGAGGATATCGTCGCGCTGGCGGCCAAGACCATCCCGCCCGCTTGGTGCAGCGGTGCCCACTGGGCACCCAATGCGATGGAGTTTTATGCCGCCGATCAGTTTCCCGGCGAGAAGGGCGACGCCTTCGTTTGCTACCACGGCTCGTGGAATCGCAGCCAACCCGCCGGATATTGCGTGACGCGCGTATTATTCGAGGAAGGCCGGCCGTGCGGCGAGCAGTTTTACGTTCGCTTCCGTACAGAAGACGGCAAGGTGCTCGGCCGGCCCGTAGATGCGGCCGTCGCTCCCGACGGTTCATTGCTCATCAGTGAAGACGGCGCGAGTCACATTTACCGACTCAGTTACACCGGCAAGAAGTAAGTGATGACTCGATTGTGGAATCCTCAGACACGCGTGCCACTGCTCTATGAGCAGTGCCTTCGCGCACAGACGCCTGGACCCATCGTCCACTGCCGACACGGCAGTGGCACACGGGCTTTCACGCTCATCGAGCTGCTCGTCACCGTCGCGATCATCGCGCTGCTGGCCGCGATCCTGCTGCCGAGTTTGAGCGCGGCGCGTGAAGCCGGCCGCGGTTCGACGTGCACTACGAATCTGCGTCAATCATTTCTGGCCTGCCGCATGTACGCCGATCAACACAAGGGGTTCGGCCCCGCCATCGGCGAGCCGTACCTGACGCCGCCGAACTGGGCCCTTCAGGTGCAGATGTATGCCGGCCGGACTGCCACTAAAACCCTCTATCGAGCCGAGTCGGTCCTGGTCTGTCCGAGCGTCCGGGCGTTTTATGGGGACACCATGACGCGCACTTACGCCATGAATGCCACCGGTCACGCCGGGCTGCCGGGCGACCCGGACAGCTACGATGACCCCGCCCGCCGCGGCCACATCCGCTTTGACCGCGTGGAGCAACCGGCCGTCACTCCATTGCTCTTCGACTCGGCACGCACGCCGATCACCGGCACGGCGCCGCCTTCGCCCCGCACCGCCAGCATGCTGGACTTCAGGCAGCAGACGCACGTTGACAGGCGTTTGGGCTGGTTTCATCGCAAAGGGCGCATTTTCAATGCCGTCGCCTTCGACGGATCCTGCCGCGCTCATCTTCGCGTGTTGAAACCATGGGAAAAACCTCTGCCTTAACAGTCTGTGGCAGAAGTCGTGGCACGGCCTTCCAGGCCGTGTTTTCACGGGCAGGATGCCCGTGCCACGGCGCTCTTCCGTACTTCTGCCACAGGCTGTTAATTCACCTCCGCGTGGATTTCCCGTTGCTTGCGGATATACAATAGTCCGCATGGCGACAGGAAAGACGATTAAAGCATCGGTTCATCGCCGGCGGCCTTCACGCCCCGCGCCCGAACCGCCGGCGGAAATCGAAACGCTCCGTGCCCGCATACAGGAACTCGAAGCTACGGCTGCAAAATCTCCCGAAACCAACAACCGGCCGCCCGAACCGACGCATATTCTTCAGTCCATCGTGGACGGCATTGCCGATGGCGTCGTGGTCGCGAATGAACACGGCGAATTCCTCCTGGTCAATCCCGCGGCCGAGCAGATGGTCGGGATCGGCGCGACGAGCACGCCGCCCGGCGAGTGGTCGCAGCGCTACGGCTGTTTCCTCCCGGACGGCGTCACGCCATGCCCCGCGGAAGACTTGCCGCTGTACCGCGCCATTCGCGGCGAGGATGTCAACGATCGGGAGATCTTCATACGCAACGAGCGGCGGCCGGAGGGCCTCCTCCTGAGTTGCAATGCTCGGCCGCTACGGGATGAAGCCGGCAACATCAAGGGCGGCATCGTCACCTTCCGTGACGTCACCGAGCGCATGCGGGAGATCGCCGAGCACAAACGAGCCGAGGAAGCGCTGGCCACCGAACACAACCTGCTCCGCACGCTCATCGACAACCTTCCCCATCCCATCTTCGTCAAGGACACCCAGAGCCGATTCGTGGTCAGCAATTTCGCGTGCGCCGGGAGGCTCAGAGAGTCGAACCCGCAAAATACCATCGGCAAGTCCGATTTCGACTTTCTGCCGCGGGAACTTGCCGCCCCATACTTCGCGGACGAACAGGAAATCATTCGCACCGGTACGCCCATACTCAACAAGGAATATAAGGTCCAGAACCCGGACGGCACTTCCCATTGGTTCGTCAGCACCAAAGTGCCCCTCCGGGACAAACAGGGAAAGATCGTCGGCATCGTCGGCGTGAACCGCGACATTACGCCCCAGAAGCTCGCCGAACAGGAAATCCGGAAACTGAATACGGAACTGGAGGAGCGGGCCATTGAGCAGGAAACCCGCTATCGCCTGGCGGCCAAGGCTACCAATGATGCGATCTGGGACTGGGATCTGATCACCAACGAAGTGCAATGGAACGAAGGCGTGCAGATCCTGTTCGGTTACACGGCTGAGGAGATCGGGCCGGATGCCACTTGGTGGTCCGAGCGGGTTCATGAGCAGGATCGCGAGCGGGTACTTACGGGAATCCATCTGGCCATTGACCGCGGGGCCAAAGCATGGATCGATGAATATCGCTTCGCTCGCCGCGACGGGAGCTACGCCCTGGTCATCGACCGCGGATATGTGGTCAGGGACGCGAGTGGCAAGCCCACGCGCATGGTCGGCGCCATGCTCGACATCACCGAGCGCAAACGGGTGCAGACCGAGTTGGAGCACTCGCTCTCCCTCCTCGAGGCGACGCTCGATTCCACCGCCGACGGGATCCTGGTCGTCGATCCGGAGGGCAGGATCGTCAGCTTCAACAAGAAGTTCGTGCAGATGTGGCGCATACCGCAGTCCATCATCGATGCGCGAGATGACAATGTGGCCCTGGCCTTCGTGCTCGACCAACTGAAAGATCCGCAGGGCTTTTTGTCCAAGGTCCGCGAGCTGTATAACCAGCCCGACGCGGAGAGCCACGACATCCTCGAGTTCAAAGACGGGAAAATTTTCGAGCGCGACTCGCAGCCCCGGCGTCTCGCCGGCAAGAGCATCGGCCGCGTGTGGAGCTTCCGGGACATCACCGAACGCGAAAGGCTGCAAAGGCAGTTGCTCCAATCGCAAAAGTTGGAGAGCATCGGCACGCTGGCCGGCGGAATCGCCCACGATTTCAACAATCTGCTGGCGGTCATTCTGGGCAACGCTTCTATTCACCTGCGGGATCGCTCCCTGACGCCCAAGCTGCGGGATTCGCTGGACGATATCGTCAGCGCGGCCGAGCGCGGATCCTCCCTGACGCACCAGCTCCTGGTTTACGCGCGCGGAGGGCTCCAGAAGCCCTCTCCCAACGATCTGTGGAGGCTGGTCGAGTCGGTGGTGCAGATCCTCCGCCGGACCGTTCCGCCTCAAATCGAGTTCCTCCTTAGCCTGCCCGCCGATCTCCCGCCGATTATGGCCGACCCCAGCCAGATCGAGCAGGTGATCATGAACCTCTGCCTCAACGCCATTCAGGCGAGCAACCCGCCCAACCAGGTGGAGATTTCGGCCTGCGTGCAGACACTCGATGCAACTCACAGCGTCCGGCTCGAGCTTCAGCCCGGTCGCTACGTCTGTTTGAAAGTTCGCGACTACGGCTGCGGGATGGACCCGCCGACCATGGCGCGGATTTTCGAACCCTTCTTCAGCACGAAGTTCGCGGGCCGCGGCATGGGCCTGGCCGCCACGCTGGGAATCATCCAGAGCCACGGCGGCCAGATTCGCGTGGAGAGCCGGCCCCTCGCCGGGACGACCATGTCCGTCTGGCTGCCCGTTGCGCAGGAACCCGCCGTCAGCCGTCCGCCGGCCCGTCCGAAGCGGCCCAGCCGTCCGCCCCACGGTACGGAAACGATTCTGGTCATCGATGACGATCCCGCCGTGACGCGAACCGTCGAACAGGTTCTGCTGTCGCTCGGATATTGCGTGATCGCGCACACCGATGTCGACGATGCAACCGCCTTTCTGGACACCAATGCCGAGGATGTCAATCTCGTCCTGCTGGATTTGAACATGCCCAAGTGCTCGGGCGCTGAAATGGTGAAGCGCATCTCGAAGCGCTGCCCCCATGCACCCATTATGCTGGCCAGCGGGTTTGAAGATCCTGACCTGGTCAAAACAATCGTTGCCAGCGCGCCGGTAGGTTTCGTCCAAAAACCCTTCTCCATCGGGACCCTGGCCATCGCAGTCCGACAGGCACTCGACGAGGCAGCGGCCCGGCAGCCTGCATCAGATTAGACGCAAGGAGATTCGCCCCGTGACTTCGTTGCCTGCACACGTGCTCGAAACGCTGGCCAAATTCGACACCCCCACCATCTGCAATGTGATCGAGCTTTGCGGCTACCGCGCATTCAACAGCGGCTTTTTCAATCATCGAATCCGGGCCGTTTACCCCGAACTTCCGCCCATGGTCGGCTATGCGGTCACCGCCACGCTGCGGACGGCTGCGCCGGCGACGCCGGAGGAAAAACCGATCGGCCTCCCGCAGCAGGTCGCCACCTTCGAGGCCGTGCCTGCCCCCCGCGTGGTGGTGATTCAGGACCTGGACGATCCCCCGCTCGGCGCGGTTTACGGTGAGGTCATGACCTCGACGTATCAGGGATTCGGCTGCGTCGGGCTGATCACCAACGGTTTCGGCCGCGACGTGCTCCAGTTGCGGCCGATGAAGTTTCCATGCTTTGCGACGGGGATTTCGGTCTCGCATGGTTACAGCCGGCTGCTGTCCGCGGGCGAACCGGTCACCGTCGGCGGCGTGCTGGTCCGGCCCGGCGATCTGCTGCACGGCGATGCCAACGGCGTGACCACCATTCCGCTCGAGCTGGCCGAGCGTGTGGCCGAAGCCTGCGAGCCGTTCGTCGCCGCCGAAGAGGTGATCATCGGTGCGGCCCGCGACAAAGACCGTTCCCTTCAGAAGTATGCGGAGGCAGTGGCCGAGTTCCGCCGCCGCAAAAACGAACTCGCCCAGCGCCTCTCCGGCAAGCCGGCCAAGCCGCCCGCGCCGAATCTGGCATAACAGTCCCTTCGAGGAGGTTTATGTCCCCGGACGAATTGTTAAGTGGTTTGACCGAGCCGCAACGTGAGGCGGTGATGCACGGCGCGGGGCCGCTGCTGGTGCTGGCGGGGCCGGGCAGCGGGAAAACGCGCGTGATCACCCACCGGGCGGCGTATCTGGCCCAGACGGTCGCGCGGCCGTGGCACATTCTGGCCATCACGTTCACGAACAAGGCGGCGAGGGAGATGGGCGATCGGCTCCAGCGACTCGCTGCCGACGGAATCACGTGCAGCACGTTCCACTCCTTTTGTGCGCGGTTGCTGCGGATGTACGGCGAGCGGGCGGGACTGGAGCGGAACTTCTCGATTTTCGATGAATCGGATCAGCTCTCGGCGATGAAGAAAGCGGTGGAGCGGGCGGAGCTTTCTACGGAGAATTTCACGCCGAGCCGCGTGTTAAACGTCATCGGCCGGGCCAAGAATGACATGCTCACACCGGCTGAGGTCGAGAATCGCGGCGGCGGCTGGCAGGATAAGGCCATCGCGCGGGCGTACAGCGCGTATGAGGCGATTCTGGCCGAGCAGAACGCCGTCGATTTTGACGATCTGCTGCTCAAGACGGCGTGGATGTTGCGCGATCACGAGGACCTCCGCGAGCAGCTCGGCGAGAAATATCGGTACATCCTGGTTGACGAGTACCAGGACACCAACCACGCGCAGTACATGATCGCGCGGCTGCTGGCCATGAAGCACGAGAACCTGTGCGTGACCGGCGACCCCGATCAGTCGATCTATGCCTGGCGGGGCGCGAATCTGCATAATATTTTGCAGTTTGAGGAAGATTTTCCGAACGCGGTGGTGGTGCGGCTGGAGCAGAACTACCGTTCGACGCCGCAGATTCTGGCCGCGGCCGATGCCGTCATCGCGCACAATCGCAAACGCAAGAAGAAGAAGCTCTGGACGGAGAATGCCGCCGGACCGGAGGTCTGCGTCGCGGAATGCGAGGACAACGAAGCGGAGGCGGCGTTCCTTGCGAGACAGATTCGCCGGCACGCCGATGAGGGCGGCAAGTTCAGCGATGTGGCGGTATTCTACCGCGTCAACGCTTTGTCGCGCCGGGTTGAGGCGGCTTTGCGGGACGCGCAGGTCCCGTACCAGGTGGCGCGGGGCGTGGCGTTTTATCAGCGCAAGGAAATCAAGGACGTGCTGGCGTATCTGAAGGTTGCGGCGAACCCGCTCGATCAGGTCGCGTTGGAGCGGATCATCAACGTGCCGTCGCGGGGCATCGGCAAGACGACGGTCGAGCGTGTGCTCGCACACGCCGTGCAGGCGCGGCGAAGCCCGCTTGAACTCTTGAGCAAACCGGAGGAGATTCCGGGTATCGCCCGCGGCGTGCGGCCGCTCCAGACGTTCGCGCAGTTCATGGCCGACCTGGGAACGACGGCGCTGAGCGGCACGGTCCAGGATGCGATCGAGTTCGTGGTGCGAAACAGCGGCCTGGTGGCCATGTGGGGTAAAGACGAAGACGACGACGCCCTGGATAATGCAAACGAGTTGATCAATGCGGCGGCGGAATACGACCGCCAGCACGCCGACGGCAGCGGCTCGCTCACTGACTGGTTGCAGCAGGTGAGCCTGGTGAGCGATGTGGATGCGATCGATCCGGATATGGGCGCGGTCACGCTGATGACGCTGCACGCAGCCAAGGGGCTTGAATTTGATACCGTGTTCATCGTGGGTGTCGAGGACGGACTGCTGCCGCACCAGCGGAGCCAGAACGAGCGGGCGGATATCGAGGAGGAGCGGCGGCTCTGTTTCGTGGGCATGACCCGGGCGGAACGGTCGCTCACGCTGACGTCAGCCAAGTGGCGGGATTTCCGCGGCATGATTCAGCGGACGTCGCGTTCGCCGTTTCTCAAGGAGCTGCCGAAGGAGGGCGTGCAGCGGATCGAGATTGACAAGGACGGCGAGACCGAAACAGACGAGATTGACGAGAATGATCTGCCGGAATCATCAATGGAGTTTATCGACTGGCGGCGCGGGCAGCTTGTGCGTCACCCGCAGTTCGGCGTGGGCCGCGTCATGTGGATCGAGCCACAGAGGCGTCATACGCGCGCGGGCGTCGCGTTTGCCGCTTATGGCGAGAAGACACTGATTCTAGAATATGCCAAACTGGAACTGGTCGAATCGCACGAAGAGGATTGAACGCCATGCCGAATGAAACATCGCTCCGGTTGGATTTGCAGTTTGTGCTCGACGAGCGGCTGGGCGAGCATCGTTTGACGGAAAAACAGTTGCGCGAGTTGGAGCCGCGGGTTCGGGGCATTTTGGAGGAAATCGCGCGCGAGCGGGCCGGCGGCGCGCAGCACCGTTTCCGCGATCTGCCTCACGAGCGGCCGCAACTCGCTGAAATAAAAGGGTTTGCGAGCGAGTGCCGCGAATGGGCCGAGAACCTTCTGGTGCTGGGAATTGGAGGCTCAGCGCTCGGCAACACCGCCCTTCAGACGGCGCTTAATCCGTCCACGTACAACCTGCTGCCGCGCGAGCAGCGACAAGGGCCGCGACTATTCGTGCTGGACAACGTGGACCCGGTGCACTTTGAGGCGGTGATGCGTTTCGTCGCGGCGGACTGGTCGCGGACGGTCGTCAACGTGATCAGTAAGTCCGGCGAGACGGCGGAAACGTCGGCCCAGTTCCTGATCGTCCGCGACCGGCTGATTGCGGCGCTCGGTGAAAAGAAAGCCCGCGATCATTTCATCGTGACCACGGACGCCGCACGCGGCACGATGCGCGACATCGTGACCCAGGAGGGCTATCGATCGCTGGTCGTGCCCGAGGGCGTGGGCGGTCGGTTCAGCGTGCTCTCGGCGGTGGGGCTTTTCTCGGCGGCGATGTGCGGTATCGACATCGAGGGACTGCTCGACGGCGCCGCGGCGATGGATGCGGCGGTGAGTGATCCCGACCCGCGGAAGAATCCGGCCGCGCTGATCGCCGGCACCCATTACCTCTATGATCAGGCCGGCAAGCACATTCACGTGATGATGCCGTACAGTCAGCAGCTTCGCGACCTAGCCGACTGGTACCGGCAACTGTGGGCGGAGAGCCTCGGCAAAATCCGGTCAGGCGATAAGCAGCATGTGGGGCCGACGCCGGTCAAGGCGCTGGGCGCGACCGATCAGCACTCGCAGGTGCAACTGTACCGCGAGGGGCCGAACGATAAAGTCTTCACGCTGCTGGAGGTCGAGCAGTTTGACACCGACGTGCGGATCCCGCGTGCGTTCGAGGGCGTGGAGGCGATGAACTACCTGGGCCGCAGCCCGCACGGCACGCTCGGCGGGTTGCTGAACGTCGAAAAGAAGGCGACGCAGTTAGCCCTGCTGGCAAGTCAGCGGCCATCCATTACCATTCATTTTCCGCGGGTCAACGCGCGAACGGTGGGCGAGTTCATCTACCTCTATGAAGCGGTGATTCCCATCATGGGCAAGCTCTACGGCATCGACCCCTACGATCAACCCGCGGTGGAGCTGGGCAAGGTGCTGACGTTCCATTTCATGGGCCGCAAAGGGTATGAAAAGCCCACGATGGAGATGTGAAACAGGCGATGGGGATTGGGGAAACCGGCTATCTGGCTGTTAGCTGACAGCTAAGCGCTGAGAGCTTTTCAATGCGACATGCGGTGATTATGGCCGGTGGGTCGGGCACGCGGTTGTGGCCGTTGAGCCGGCGCGGGCGGCCCAAGCAGTTGTTGCGGATTTTCGACGGACAGTCGCTGCTGCGGCGGTCGTTCGAGCGGCTGCACGGGCTGTTTCCGGCCGAGCAGATTTATCTGATTACCGGCCGGGATGATTTGCCCGCGATGGCGGGGGAATTGCCGGAGCTGCCGCGCGAGAACCTGTTCGGCGAACCCACTCCGCGTGATACCGCCAATGCCGTAGGGCTGGCCGCACACCTGCTGGCGCGGCGCGATCCCCAGGGCACGATGGGCATGTTCACGGCCGATCAGATCATTCGGCCGATCGACGTGTTCCAGGCGACGGTCCGCAAGGGTTTCGAAGCGGCGGAGCGGCACGACGACGCGCTGGTCACGTTCGGCATCAAACCGAAGTCGCCCCACACCGGCTACGGCTACATCCACTTCGGGCGGAAGCTGGACGGCGACGCTTACGAGATCCACGAGTTCAAGGAGAAGCCGGACTTGCCGACGGCGCAGCGATATCTCGCCAGCGGCGAGTACTACTGGAACAGCGGGATGTTCATCTGGCGGATTCCGACCATTCTTGAACAGTTCCGCAAGCACCAGCCGGAGGCCGATCGCGGGCTGCGCGAGGTGGCGGCGGCACTTGGCAGCGCTCGCGAAGAGGCAAACATTTTTGAAATGTTTTCGCGGCTGCCCCGGATTTCCATCGACTTTGCGATCATGGAAAAAGCCGATCGCGTCGCGGCCGTGGAGATGCCGTGCGACTGGCTGGACGTCGGCTCGTGGAACTCGCTCGCCGAGATTGTTCAACCCGATGCTAACGGCAACACGTGCGCCGCACCGCGCGTCGTCTCGATCGATACGCGGAATAACGTCTTTGTAAGCGAATCCGACCACCTCATCGCCGCCATCGGGGTCAGTGATCTCGTCGTCGTTCACGCCGACGACGCCACGCTGATCTGCCACCGGAAAGACGCGCAGCGGATCAAGGAATTGCTCGAACAGGTCAAATCGGCCACCGCTGAACGGTATACATGACGAGGTGGCTTCGATGGAGCGGCGATTCCTCGGCGTAGATCTCGGGACGAAGCGGATCGGCCTGGCGATCAGCGAGCCGGGCGGGATCGTCTCCGCGCTGAAGATGCTGCCGGCGCGGACGGGCGTCGCGGAAAACGCGCGGGCGATTTTGGAAGTCGCGGACGAATATGCCGTTGACGCGATCGTCATCGGCCTGCCGCTGAACATGGACGGCACGGAGGGGCCGCAGGCGAAGCTGTCGCGTGCGCTGGCCGGCGAGATCGAAAAAGCGACTGCTTCGTATACGAGCGGGCGAGTTCCCACCGTGCGGCCCAAAGTCTATTTACATGACGAACGGCTCACGTCACATGCCGCTGACGGGCGGCTCGCAGAGCGGGATTTGACGCGCAAGAAGAAGAAGGCGAGGCAGGATGCGGTCGCGGCTCAAATCCTGCTACAGTCGTTTCTGGAGAGTCGGGCGCGGGAGAAGCAGTAGGTCCGCTCAGGCCCCGGTCACGCCGAAGGTCGCTTGAATGGCGGCGATGATACCGGCGTCGAGCACGCCGGAAATCACCTGGGTCAGCACCTCCGCCATCAGAGCGCGGAACTCAAGCCCCTTGAGATAAGTGGGAATCGCCGACAGGCTGAAATCCATGAGCGGCAGGAGCAGGAGCGCGGCGTTGAGGCTGTACAGCTTGATCGTGGATCTCATCCAAAACTCCTTGCGTTATCAGGATTCATCGGCTTCCTTGCGTGATTGAGGATAGCAGAAGTCGGCCGGCATGCAAGCTGGAGGATTTCAGATTTCAAATTTGAAATTTGAGATAATCGAAGATTTCAGATGCGCCGGCGGCAGGCCCATCATAATCCTGACAAACGCGAGCGGTGATACGACAGCCGCTCCTCGCGGGTCATCTTGCTGAAATCGGGGAAAGCACTCGTCATTGGTTTCTCACCGGCTTCACGTCCGGCTGAAACAGGTTTAGCTGGCGAACTGCCCGCGGGCAGCTTGCGGCCGGATGGCACCTGCACCTGTGTTCGGCCGCCGTAACTCATCACGCCGGTCTGGAGCTGCATGTCCTCGTCCAGCGAGCGCTGCGGCGCGATGCCGAGCCCCTGGAGCACGCCGTGGTACGCGCGGACCGCCTCCTCCGGCGAAATCTGACCATCGACGATCCGACGCAGCATCTCGATGAATGCCAACTGATGCTCGGCGTTGTTAATCTTGCGGCCGAAGAGGGCGACCCGGGCGCCGTATTTCTGCGCTTCGCTGATCAGTTTGAAGGCGTCGTAGGTGGTGCCCGCTCCGCCGCCGAGGATGCCGACCACGAGCTGCGGGTCGTAGCGGGCCAGCTCCTCGGTCGATTTCGGCCCGTGGTAGACCATTTTGAGAAACAGCGGCCGGCCGGCCTCGGGCACGCCGGCCAGGCTGCGCACGATCATGTCGTTGATAAAGCCGCCGATCTTCTCGTGCGGGATGTTGTTGATCGGCGCGTTCGGATCGAATACCTCCAGGAAGTGGCGAAAACCTTTGCGCTCGGCCTCGATGCGGAACTCGCGGTACTTTTCGAGCGTCAACTGGTCGAGCAGCACGTCGTTGTTGAACGTGACGCTGTAGAGGCCGAGGTTCGCGCCGGTCACCCGCTCGCCCGGCCCGCAATCGACGCGGCCGCACTGGATCTGCTCGATGGTGGCGGTGCGGAACGGCCGGGCCGGCTGCATGATGTACACGCCCTCGCGGATGACGTGCACGTCGGTGGTGTCGTTGGCCCGGGCGGCGGGCGTGACGTGCGAGTCGTCGAACAGCCGCTCCTCAATCGTGAGGATGCCGCTGGTGTGCGGCGACATCAGCATGATGTCCACCAGTCCCTGCCGCACCACCTCGCGGATGCACTCGCGGAACTCGGGCAGGTTGCGGAATTTGCCCTCCTGGGCGTAGTGCTCGGGCGATTTGCCGGGCGCCGAAATGCCGAACGCCATGTCCGCGTCCTTGGCGTCGGCGATGATGAATTGGCGGCACGACGGATCGGCCTTGATTCTCGCGAGTTTGATGTCCAGTGACTTCTGCATGTCAATTCTCGTTTAACCGCAGAGACGCAGAGATCGCAGAGAAGAAATTCAATAAGGAAACCAGGAAGCCATGAAAAAGAATTCCATTCCTGCCTTCCTGGTTTCCTTATTGATTTTTTCCGCGTTCATCAGGCATCGTCTTCCTCATTGCGGCAGGTCGAGGGCTTCGCCGTGCGCGGTTTCGGCGTTCGCATCCAGCAGCGCGATCTCATCGACCACGCCGCCGCATTGCAGCGCCGCCGCCGCACAAGTGCCCACGCGCCCACCGCCGCCGATGATGCTGACTTTCATGGTCCCTCAGTTCCTACTGTCCGGCGTGGCGGCTTCGCGCGTTGTAGGTGATTGTTCCTTCTCACGTCTCGTCCGCTCCGCAGTTTCGCGCAGTTCCTTCAACAGGGAAGCCTGCTCCGCCGGGGTGAGCACTGAAGCTTTTTCACAACGTATGTGCACGATCGATGAATCAAAGTCCGGAGTCTGGGCGCGCATGTTGAGTCTAATGATCCCAGCGGCTTCACCGTTCTTTTGGCTGACGTAGATGGCGTAGTCCGTTATTTCGTGGTAGTCGGAGCAAGCTCGTTTGGTTTCAGCCATGTCATCTTTGAACTCGGCCGCTGTAAAACCCAGTTCCTTCCAGACATCTTCGTCCACTGGTACCGCTGGATCGTCTGCCACGCTCAATGCAACCACTCTGAGGCCTGGAGATGGCTGAGTCTGTGCAGCCGGACGCCATAACCTCGAGAATGGCACGTCCGCAGATTTACCGGCCAAATGTGCCGCATCGATAGAGCGGTCGTCGCACCAATCCTGGACGGCGCACAATGTGAGCAGACCCTGGAGGATACAACATTCGAGACCTTTCAGCGAAATATCAGGGGTGAAACCGATGTTTGGCAATTCAATTCGTATCGGGTTCGCGCATCCGGCAAGCCCGACGAGCAGCGAACCGCCAATCATGCGGATCGTGTGAGAGTGGTGTCTATAACAGCCGGTCGGATTCGCTTGCATCCGCTACTTCCCTTTGTCGGCCTTTTCGGTGGGCTGGCCCGGCTTTCCACCCTCCATCAGGATCGCGCATTCGGCGAGCGTCGCATCCGCAAACGGCGATATCTCAAACTCGTATTCGCCGCGGAGTGAATGAACCGGATCGCCGGACTGCTTGATGATATTGCGTACGGAGCAATCGGCGACGACGCGCTGGTTGGTGACCGAAACGATCGTAATTTTGCCTTCCAGGCCGGCATACGGCTCGCGCGCCGGCCGCCAGGCGCTGTTCTCAATGAGCCGGCCATTGGCGGGGCTGACTTCAATGATCGCACCTTTCACCGGCGGGCCGTCGAGCACGATGACCAGCGCGCGGCTCCATTCGTCGTCCTCTTTGTCGGGGTCGTCACGGGACGTGCAGCGGACGAGCACGGTCTGTGTTCCGCCGGCGCTCACGTGCAGCGGTTCGCCCGGAGCGCCCGCCCGGCGGACGGGCCGCTCGCGGCCGGTGATCTCCGGCAGTTTCACACTCACGTCCATGAGAGCGACGGAGTTTGTCTGCCGGTTACAACCGGTTACCGCGAAGAGGCAAGCCGTTACGATAACTGCCTTCCAATTGCAGCATGCCGGCGATCGTCGATTGATTGAATTCATCATGCGTCCTCTCGTCTCGTACGTGAATTACATGGCCGCCATGATACGGTCGGTGATCTCCTGGACCACGCGTTCCACGTCGTCACTCGTCGATGATGCGGCGGGCACGATCTCCGGCGGCGTCATCGGAGCGTCGGCGTGTTTCGTCTGGCAACTGCACGCGTGCCCACCGCCGCCGCCGCTGAAGCCGCGGCCGAAGTCGGTGTTGATGCAGAGATCGGCGTTCTCCAGCCGCCGCGGATCGACGCCCATGCCGAACCGCTGCTTCAGGTCGAGCAATTCCTCCACTTTCGGCGGGCTGATCCGCTCCACGCGGCCGATCTGCTTGGCGAGAATCAAAATGCGGCAGTATGCGTCGAGGATCTCCGTCCACCAGTACGCGCGATCGACGGATTCGGCCCACGCGACGGTGCCGTGATTGCGGAGGATGGCGACCTTGGCGGTTTTCGCGAACGGCCGAATCGTCTCGGCGAACGCCTGCCCGCCGGGCGTTTCGTAGGTCGTCGTCGGAATCGGCCCCAGAAAAACCTCGACCTCCGGCAGGATGCACGTCGGGATCGGCTCGCCGGCCACCGCGAACGCCGTCGCGTGCGGCGGATGGCAGTGCACGACCGATTTCACCTCCGGGTTCATCTTGTATATTTCGAGATGGAGGAGCACTTCGCTGGTCCGCTTCTTGCGGCCGGCGAGCTGCTTGCCGGTCAGGTCCACCTTGCAGATGTCGTCCGGCTTCAAGAAACCCTTGCAGATCATGGTCGGCGTGCAGAGCACTTCGTCCTCGCCGATGCGATACGAAATGTTCCCGTCGTTGGCCGCCGCGAAGCCCTTGTTATAGAGCTTGCGCCCGACCTCGCAGATTTCCTGTTTGATCTTGAATTCGTTAATCATTCGGAAGCTCTCAACAATCAGCTTTTCACTTCATTCGTACGTCACGTCGTCCAGCAGGCACGCCAGGTACGCATCGATCGCCACTTTCTGCGGATGAAACGGCATCGCCGCCTCGCGGCCTTCGCTGAAGCCGACGCGATCGCCTTCCCGCGCGCCCAGCTCGTCGTAAACCACTTCCACTTCGCCGCGGCCGCGCGACGATTCCCGCAGCGACTGCGAATCATGAGGCTGCACGACGAGCAGCCGCCCGCCGCGCAGCTTCGGGTCGCCGCGGCTCAGCGTCAGCTTGCCGATGACCTCACCAATCCGCACGTCCGCCTCCCTGTTCAATCGCCTCGATGGTCGCGGACGTTTCAGGCCGCGCCGCCGTCGGACCCGCCAGCAGCCGGTCGATCATCTGCTTCATCTGGTACGTTGTCTGCCGCGGGTACTCGATGATCAGCATGTTCAGCCCCAGTTCGCGGCACGCTTCCTCGACCGCCGGCACGCTGACGCCCAGCGCGGCACGAATCCCGTTATGTTTGTTGGCGATGCACACCGCCGTCGCCCCATCGACTGCGAACACAATCCCTCGCGCCACCTCGCGGCGGCTGATCCGGCCGCAGAGTCGCCGCGTCGCCGCCGCCATGCCGCTCCGCCCCGCCGGCTCGATCACTTCCGCGAGTCCGCCGCCACGCTCCAGCATGGCGCGAATCGCCCGCATCTCCGGCAGGCCGGCGTCCATCACCACCGCCAGCGTGCGAT
Source organism: uncultured Planctomycetales bacterium (assembly GCA_964384465.1). GTDB lineage: Bacteria > Planctomycetota > Phycisphaerae > UBA1845 > PWPN01 > CAYLLT01. The sequence continues at coordinate 30,925 of CAYLLT010000026.1, forward strand.
CGGCCTGACCTTGTCCACCGTCCTCCCACGTAATCGGAAGATGATGCTCCTTCAGCCAGTCGCGAGCGGCCGGCGTCAGCAGCGCATCCTTCCGCAGCCGGATTTCCTTGCCGGTGCGACGGAGCTCGTCGAGCATCAAAGCTGTAATTACGGCGCGATTCATTCACTTCGTCTGTTCCAGAACTTCTCGCGGATCATCGATGATCGCCATCACCCACCAGCGCGCCGGCGATGTACTGTCGTTGACCATCTGGCGAGCGAAAATCCCGTCGTTGCTCATCAGTACGATGTCGCCTTTGCGGGCGCCCAAATTATCCAGCGCCAGCAGCGGATCGAGCGACGCCGCTCGAATCGGCTCAACCACCAGCAGCTTCGCTCCGCGAAGCGCTTTGTGCTTGGCGGTCGAAACCGCTTTACCCACGATGCGTCCGAGAACCATGTTTGTCCTTCAAACCCATCACAGGATGCGCAGGTTGTCCACCATCACGCATCGCCGCACGCGCGTGAACGTCAGCGGGCTGGTCGGCCCCTCGCCCGTTGGCGTGGCGATGCTGTAGCTCACGAAGCCTTCGCCGCCGAGGCCCAGACCGGTCATGCACGCGCCGTTCTTGATGAACAGCGTCGTGTTCACCGCCTTGCCCATCTTGGTCATGTTGTCCACGCTCTGCGACCAGATGATGGCGGTGTGGCCGAAGCCGTGCTCGAAGTGGACGGCTTTCTGAATCGCCTCGTCGATGTTGGCACAGCGATTCACCGGCAGAAACGGCATCATCTGCTCGCACGGAAGCCACGGGCTGCGATCGTCCACTTCGCCATAGAGCAGTTGCGTGCCCTTGGGAATGCTGACGCCGACGGCTTCGGCCAGGAAGGCCGGATCTTTGCCGATGAAATTCTTGTCGGCGTGCCAGTGCCCGCTCTTTTCGTCCTTGTGGACGGCGACCCGGGCCAGGGCATCGATTTGCTGTGGGCTCAGGCAATATCCGCCGTGGCGGCTCATCGCATCGAGCAGCTTGTCGGCGACGGCCGCGACCACGAACACTTCTTTCTCGCCGATGCACAGCAGGTTGTTGTCGTAAGCGGCACCGAAGACGATACCGGCGGCAGCCCTTTCGATGTTGGCGGTTTCCTCGACGACCACCGGCGGGTTGCCGGGCCCCGCCACGATCGCTTTTTTGTTGCTGGCCATCGCCGCATTCGCCACGCCCGGCCCGCCGGTCACCAGCAGCACGCGTATATCCGGATGCTTGAAAATGGCGTCGGCGGTTTCCAGCGTCGGCTTCTCGATCAGGCAGATCAGGTTGTCGAGTCCGGTCTTTTCGCGGATCGCGCGGTTCCACCGCTGCGTCGCGATCGCGGCTGATCGCGCGCCCGACGGGTGCGGGTTGACCACCAGCGTGTTGCCGGCGGCGATGATCATGATCGCGTTGCAGGCCAGCGTCGGGACCGAGTGCGTCACCGGCGTGATGACGCCGATCACGCCATACGGCGCGTACTCCGTCACGCACAGGCCGTGATCGCCGCTGACAGCATCAGTCCGCAGCATCTCCATGCCCGGCACCTTGTTGCCGACGACCACGAGCTTTTCAATCTTGTGATCGAGCCGGCCGATCTGCGTCTCTTCAAATTCAATGCGGCCCAGGTCCTCCGCCTGGCGGATGCAGATGTCGCGGATGATCTGGATGGCCTTGGCCCGATCCTCCATGGGCGCCGACGCGAGACGCTGCTGCGCTTTGTTTGCGGCAGCCGCCGCGTCGTTCACGTTGGAAAACACGCCGTCGCCGCTGATGGCACCCGCCGGCCGCGATGAACTACTCGATGCCGACGGCGAACCCGTGGATGCCGATGATGTTGCCGCCGCCGGCTTGAGCCGGTTCAACACCTCGTTCACCACGTCGCGGATCAATGTATCGTTGATGGTTGCGCTCATGACAGCCTCATTTGCTTACGGGCGCGGTTCGACTACCCGCGTTTCTTGTAGATTTCCTTCCCGCCGATCTGAATGGCGTCGATGATCCCCACAATAACGGCATCGGTCGGTACATCGCTGGTCATCTCCGTGAGCCGGGCCGAGCTGCCCTGCGTGACGATCACCAGCTCGCCTTCGCCCGCGCCGACGGTATCGATCGCCACGGCCACGCGGCCGCTCGGCTTGAGCGAAGTCGGCTGATCGGCGTCCACCGTCATCGACTGGATGAGCAACAGCTTCTTGCCGATGACGCTTTTGATCTTCTGACTCGCAACGACACTGCCGGTGACTTTGCCGATGAACATGATCTCTTCCGGTTTGGTGTGCCACTGCTTTCAAGCAGTGGTCCCTTCCTTTCAGGTGTCCTCATCTATTCCACGGCTTGAGTGCAGTGGCACGCTCGACGCGCGTGTGTGCCACTACTGTGTCAGCAGTGCGCACTGCTCACAGAGTAGTGGCACGCCACTACCCGTTCGGCAGAATCCTGCCGATGTCGTTGTGCGGCCGGGCGATCACGTCCACGCTCACGACTTCGCCGACTTTCGCCGCTGCCGCCGCGCCGGCGTCCACCGCCGCTTTGACCGCCGCCACGTCGCCCTCGAACAGCACCGTCACCAGCGCCGATCCCACCTGCTTCCAGCCGCGGTAGGTCACGTTGGCCGCCTTAAGTGCGGCATCCGCCGCCTCCACCAGCGCCACCATTCCTCGTGTCTCAATGAGTCCCAATGCCTGCTGGGCCATAACTGTCTCCTCAATCGATTCGTTGTTGAACCGCCAAGGCGCCTTGGCGGTTCACTTCATCTTCAATACGTCGCGCGTCTGCCGCGCTACGATCAACTCTTCGTTGGTCGGGATAATCATGATCCGCACGCGCGAATCGTCCGCCGAGATCGTCGCCTCATTGCCGCCGGCCTTGTTGCGGGCGGCGTCGAGCCTGATGCCGGCATAATCCATCCGCTCGCACACCGCCGCCCGGATCGAGTGGCTGTTCTCGCCGATGCCGCCGGTGAAGACCAGCAGGTCCGCGCCGTTCAGCACCGCCAGATACGCCCCGATATAATCGCGGACCGACTGCACCAGCACATCGATCGCCAGGCGGGCCCGCTCGTTTCCACTCGCCGCGGCCGCCTCGATCTCACGCAGGTCGTTGCTCGCGCCGCTGATGCCCAGCAGCCCGCCGGTTTTGGCCATCTCCGCCAGCGCCTGCTCAAACGTCAACTTGAACAGCGGCAGAACTTTGAGCAGAGCATACGCATCGAAATCGCCCACCCGGTTGTTATGCGGCAGGCCGGACTGCGGCGTCGTACCAAAACTGTTGGCCACGCTCCGGCCGCCATCGATCGCGCAGATGGAGCTGCTGCCGCCCAGGTGACACGAGATCACACGCAGGTTGCCGCGGTCCAGCAGTTCCGCCGACCGCACCGCGATAAAGCGATGGCTGGCGCCGTGCAACCCGTATCGCCGCACGCCGGCCTGTGTCCATGTCCACGGGATCGCGTACGTCGTCCGCGAGGCCGGGATGCTCTGATGAAACGCGGTCTCGAACGCCGCCACCTGCGGCACCTCGGGCAACCGGTTGCGAAACGCCTTCATCGCCGCTACGTACGGCGGATTATGCGCGGGAGCAATGTCGAAGAATTCGGTCATCGTCGTCATCACGTCATCCGTCACGCGCACCGCTCCCGAAATCGGCCCGCCATGCACCGCCTTGAATCCGATCGCATCGAGTCGCACCCGCGGCTCCGGCAGCATCTGGAGGCAGCGGTCGATCGCTTCACCGTGATCGGCGATCCGCCCCATCCATTGCTGCCCGCCGACTTTCACAGTTGCATCATCCTTGCCGATCCGCTCGACGCCGCCGCGAGCCAGCTCCCGCTCGCCCGTCATGTCGAACAGGCGAAACTTGAACGACGTGCTGCCGATGTTGGCGACGAGGATGATCATAAAAGCTGTCAGCATTCAGCTATCAGCACTCAGCCGGAGAAACCCAGCATCCGGCACATTCGGCTGATCGCTGCCCGCTGAGTGCTGAATGCTCTTTCTCACAGAAAGATTCCCGTCAATCCCTCGTGCGGCCGGGCGATCACGTGCGCGCTCACCAGCTCGCCCACGCGGTTGGCCGCTTCGGCCCCCGCATCGACGGCCGCCTTGACGCTGCCGACGTCGCCTTTGACGATCGTCGTCACCAGCCCGCCGCCGATCTGAATGCACTTGACCAGGTCCACGTTGGCGGCTTTGCACATCGCATCCGTCGCCTCCACCAGACCGGTGTAGCCCATCGTCTCTATCATTCCAATGGCATCGCTCATCGAATCAGCTCCATTTGTAGATTGCGGATTTCGGAATGCGGATTTCGGATTACATGCGATGCGGGATCCTGATCCCAATCCGCAATTCGCAATCCGCAATCCGCAATGAAATTCACTTGGCCTTCGCCGCGTCCTTGCCCTTCGGCAGCATTCCCGCCAGATCGTCGTGCGGCCGGGCGATGACGTGCACGCTGATGATCTCGCCGACTTTGGCCGCCGCTGCGGCGCCGGCGTCGGTAGCCGCTTTCACCGCCGCCACGTCGCCGCGGACGAAGGCGGTGGCGTAGCCTTTGCCGACCTTCTCGAATCCGATCAGCCGGATGTTCGCCGCCTTGAGCATGGCATCGCTCGCCTCAATCAGCGGCACCAGCCCCTTCGTCTCCACCATCCCCAACGCCTCGAGTGTTGCCATATATGAACTCCTTTCAATTCGTAATGTTCTATGAGGAAGGCAGGAAAGCAGGAGGAACAAACGGATCTGCTTCTCGCTGCTTTTATTCCTGGATTCCTGGTTTCCTTATATTCAGTTACTCATTTTTCAGCAGTTCCACCTTCGTCGCGTTCGGCAGATTGCACGCGTTGCCCTCGTCGGTGTCGATGTGCACCTCCAGCTTGAACGCGGGATCGACGCGGCACACGACATCCTGAAGCTGAATCGGGCAGGTGCTCTGGATGTCCAAATTCATGCGCTCGCCCTGCTTCACGCCGTGGTATTCCGCGTCGCCAGGGTGCATGTGCACGTGCCGCATCGCGCGGATGACGCCCTCCTTCAACTCGACGTGCCCCTTCGGCCCCAGCACGATGCAGCCGGGCGTGCCCTTGATGTCACCGCTCATCCGCACGGGCAGGTCGATGCCCATCGCGATGCCGTCGGTGAACGCCAGCTCGATCTGATTGAGCGTGCGGCACGGGCCCAGGATGCGCAGGTTGGTGATCGTGCGGTGCCGCGGGCCGATGATCGTGACTGTCTGCTCGCTGGCGAACTGGCCGTCCTGGTACAGCTCGCGGAAGACGGTCAGTTTGGCGCCTGCTCCAAAGAGAACCTCCAGGTTCTCCTGCGTGATGTGCATGTGCCGGGCGGAGATGTTCACGACGAGTTGCGGCTTTGCCCGTTTCGCCGCACCGTTCCCGCCGGTCATCCCCAGTCGCGAGCGGACCACCTCGCGCACCACGCGTTCCACGGCGGCGCGATCGAACGCTGTCGTTCGCTGCATCGTACTCACCGCGCACCTCCGCCGCGCATGTCCGACGCCGCGGGTTCACTCGCGCCGGCCAGAATCAGGTCGGCGTCGGCGGAACGAACAACTTCCTGCCACTTGGTATCGAGCCGATCGTCGCTGACAACACGGTCGATCAGGTCCCACCCGCCCAGCCGGGCGAGCGCGCGTTTTCCGAATTTGCTGTGATCCGCGACAAGGATCACCTCGTCCGCACAGCGCATCATCTGCTGCTCGGCCTCCACCATCAGCACGTTGGCGTTGTACAGCCCCTCCTCGGTGATACCGGCCACCCCCATGAACGCCTTGTTGACATGCAGCGAGGCCAGTGCCTGCTGGGCAATCGGCCCCAGCGCCACGCCCGTGCGCGGATAGATGTATCCGCCGATGACGATGAGTTCGATATTGGATGCGCTGCCCAGAAGATTGGCGATGGGCAATGAATTGGTCACCACCTGGAGCGAACGCATGAGCAGATTGCGAGCCACCTGAAAAGTCGTTGTGCCGCCGTCGAGCAGAATGGTCTCGCCGTCGCGAATGAGCCGGGCCGCCGCCTGACCGATGGCCTGCTTCTCGGCCGCCGCCGCCGATTCGCGATCGGCGTAATTGAGCACGCTGAAGCGATCGCTCACGAAAACCGCGCCGCCGTGCGTGCGGCGGGCGATGCCTTCTTCCTCAAGCTGCGACAGATCCCGCCGGACCGTCGATTCGGATACACCCAATTCAGCTACCAGCAGCGACAAATCCGCGAACCCTCGCTGTGCCAGGAACTCCGATAACTGCTGGCGTCGCTCGTCGGCGGTCACCGTGCCTCCCGAACTCTGTCAAACTCTGCATGAACTCTGCATGAAAATATCGTCATATCTGACAGATTTCAATCATAATCTGCCAAATATATGAAATGAATTGTGATTTGTTCTTCCAGATGTGGCGTTAAGTTTATTATTAACAGGTATTTATACAGAATAAAAAACGATCAATTCATTCGCAATAGGAACTGGCGAGTGGTCGAATTCTCCGAACCACAGGGCCGCTATTCATCGAGACTGCCAATGACAATGCCGGGGGCCGGCAAGCTCTCAAATTTTCCGAAGCACAGCGCCAGCGTCGGCAGGATCAGCAGATTCAGTACCGTCGAGGTAATCAGGCCGCCGAGAATGACCACGGCCATGGGGCCTTCGATCTCGCGTCCGACCTCCCCGGTGCCGAGCGCGATCGGCAGCAGTCCGAGACCGGTGACCAGTGCGGTCATGAGCACGGGCACGACGCGTTCGGAGGCGCCGCGCAAAGCGGCCTCCAGCCCCCAGGTCATGCCCTCAAATTTCACCAGGTGCTCGAAATGCGAGATCATCATCACCGAGTTTCGCATGGTGATGCCGAACAGCGTGACGAAGCCGACCATCGAGCCGACGGAGAGCGAGCCGCCGGTCAGATAAGCGGCCAGCACGCCGCCGACCATCGCGAAGGGCAGGTTGGTCAAAACCAGTATCAGGTTCCGCGCGTTGGCGAAGACGGTTGCCAGCAGCAGCACTATGCCGATGCCGGCCAGACTCGAATGCAGGAGCAGCTCGTTGCGGGCGGATTCGCGGACCTCGGCCGCCCCGGTGAAGACCGCATAGAGACCCGAAGGCATGTGCACCTGCTCGACTTTGCTCTTGGCCTCGGCGACGAAGTTGGAAATATCGCGTTTTTCCACGTTGCACGTGACCTTCTGCAGCCGTCTCGCGCCATCGTGCAGCACCATGTAGCGGCCGGTCCGGGGGAAAATATCCGCCAACGTATCGAGGCGAACGGTCGTTCCGGTTGAATTGCGAACCAGCAGCGATCCGATCTGCTCCGGATCACGACGATGCTCCGGGCCGAGGATGACCACCACGTCAAACACGCGGTTGCCCTCGTAAACCTGCGCTACGGTGCTGCCCTGATACGCGGTCTCCATCGCGTCCAGCACTTCCACCGGCTGAAATCCCAATTGCTCGAGCCGTTCCGGCCGAAGCTGGGCGACCATCTGCGGGGCGCCCGGCGGCGAGGCCACCTGAACATCGACCGCGCCATTGATCCCGCTGACCATCTGCGCGATCTCCTGAGCTTTCACATCCAACTGGTCGAGGTCATCACCGAAGAGACTGATCACGACGCCGGCGGTTTCGCCGGTGATGGTTTCGCTGATGCGATCTCCGAGGAAGGTGAGCACCTCGTAACTGATCCCAGGATATTTTCCGAGCAGCTTGCGAATCTGCTCCTGGACTTCCGCCTGATCTTCGCCGGGCACATCCGGCTGGAGCTCCACGTGCAACTCGCAGCGATGCGGCCCCCAGGGGTCTTCGCCCAGTTCCGCCCGACCGGCCTGCTGCTCGACGGTCGCGATCACCGGCCGATCATCGACCTTGATGTTCTCCAGCAGATCCTTGGAGATCTCCCGCCCCAGCCGCAGCATTTCGGTCAGCGACGTGCCGGGCATCCCGGACACCTGAAGGACGAAATGCCCCTCGCGAAACTCGGGCAGGAACTCGCCGCCGAAACCGGGAATGAGCGCGACGGCTCCGAGAACCACCGCCAGCCCGAAGCCGATCACCGCCCGCGGCCAATGCGTGAGGACCTGCAATACGCCGCGATAACTTTTCTTGATGGCAATCTGAAAGAACGGCTCGCGCGGGTTCCGCTCGACCGTTCGGGGCAACAGCAGCATGCACAAGGCGGGCGTCACCGTCAGAGCGACCAGCAGCGAAGCGAGAATGGCCAGGATGTACGCGATACCCAGCGGTGCGAACATCCGTCCCTGAAGGCCCGACATGGTCAGCACCGGCACGAACACCAGCACGACCACGAACGTGGCGTAGACGACAGCGGTCCGAACCTCCAGAGAGGCGTCCAACACGACGCGGATGATCGACTTGGGATTTCCCAGCGCGCGATTTTCTCTCAGCCGGCGGAAGATGTTCTCCACGTCGATGATGGCATCATCGACGACCTCGCCGATGGCAATGGCCAGACCGCCGATGGTGATGGTGTTGAGCGTGACGCCGAAGAAATCGAGCACGATGATGGCGATCAGCAGCGAGAGCGGGATCGCGGTCATGGAGATGAACGCGGTCCGCAGGTTGAACAGAAACAGAAACAGAACGACGACCACCAGGATGGCGCCGATGAACAGCGAACGTTTCACGTGGCGGAGGGCGGTCTCGATGAAGGTGGCGGGCCGGTGCATTCCCTTGTAGAGCGTGATGTGCTCGGCTTTGAATACACCCTGATCCTCTAACTCTTTCAGCGCGCTCTCGACGGCCCGCGTCACCTCCATGGTGTTCGCGCCATACTGGCTGAGCAGCTTGACCAGCACGCCGTCGCGGCCCTGGATGACGACATCGCCGAACTTCGGCTCCGCATCCGCCACCACGCGGGCCACGTCCTTGAGCCGCAGGTTGGCGCCCTGGCGGTTGGTAATAACGACCTCGCCGAGTTGCTCGGGTGTGATGGATTGACCTTCGGTCTGGATCACGACGCGCTGGTTGTCCGTCTCGATGAAGCCGGCGCCGCGGGTGCCGGTCGATTGACGGGCCGCCCGCAGAATATCGTCCACGGTGATGTGATGCGCAACCAGCAGCTCGGGATTCACCTGAATCTGGAGCTGCTTGACCTGCCCGCCCATCACGCCCACATCGGCGACCCCCGGCACGGCCTTCAATCGCGGCCGCAGCGTCCAATCGACGAACGTGCGCAGCTCCATCGGCGATTTCGTATCGGAAACGATGCCCATCTTGAGCAGGTCCATGGTCGCCGAGGTCAGCGGCGTGAGCCGGGGCGGCTTGACGCCGCTGGGCAACTGCTCGGTCACCGCGCTCATCTGCTCGGTGAGCAGTTGCCGCGCGATGAAGATGTTCGTGCCTTCCTTGAACACGGCTGTGACAATGGAGAGGCCCTGAATCGACTGCGACCGCACCGACTCCAGATTGGAAGCGCCGTTGACGGAACTCTCCACCGGCCGCGTGACCAGTGCCTCGACCTGTTCGGGAGACAGGCCGGGCGCCTCGGTCTGGACCACCGCCTGCGGCTGCACGAAATCGGGAAACACGTCGAGCTTGGCGTGCTCGGCGGTGTAGATGCCGTACGAGATGACCGCACACGCCAGCACGATCACCACGCCGCGGAACCGGAGAGAGAATGCGACGATTGAGGTGAGCATAATGTGGGATTACGAATCGGATTGCGGATTGCGGATTTCGGATTGCGAATTGAAAAGAGCGCGTGCAGCGCATGTAAATCCGCAATCCGCAATTCGCAATCCGCAATTCCCGTTCATTCCTCTTTCTCCTGCGTGCCGAACTTCAGCTCCTGCGAGAGCATCATCTGCGCCCCGCGGACGACGACCGGCTCGCCGGGCTTGAAGCCTTCGGCCACAAACAACCCTTGCGGATCATGCTCGGCGCGCGTGACCGGACGGCGGGTGAACTTGTCGGGACCGCTCTGGACGTAGACATACGATTCGCCCGCGAAGCGAATCACCGCCGAACGTGGGATGAGCACGCCCTTCGCCGGCTCGCCCGGCAGCGGCAGATAGGCGGTCAAACTCATGCCCGGCTGAAGCGGGAGTTTCTCGGACTCGATTTCAAACAGCAGGGTCTGTCCGCCGGTCAGTGGATCCGTTGAGGCCGCTGCGGCGATTCGCTTGGCGGCGAGCGGATGATCTTCGTGGCCGATAACCACGAGGCGGGCTGTCGAGGCGTTCTGAGCAACCTTCCCGCCGGCTAAGCAGCAGACCCTAGCTACCATGCGGTCGAATCGTGCCACCCGCAGGATTTCCTGCCCGCTCTCCACCGATTCACCCGGCCGGGCGGGGATATCAACCGTCTGCCCGCCGAGTTCCACCACCAGTGGGAAGCTGCTGACCGGCTGCGTGGTGGCGACCATCGACCGCTCAAGGGCGCGCACGGTTTGCCGCGCCGCCTGGAGTCGGGCTTCTTCGCCCTTCAGCTTCGCCTCCGCCTCCTGGAGCACCTGGTCGGCGACGATCTTATCGGCGTTCAGTTTCCTCTTGCTCTCATAGGAGATTCGCTGAGCGGCGACCGAAGCTTCCAGCTCCTCCACGTCCCCCTGGGCAACGGCCAGTTTCGATTGGAGGTCGGCGCGCTCGGCAGGCCCCAGCCGCGGCTGAACCCGGCCGATCACCGTGCCATCCGCCAGCACCTCGCCGAGCGTCGGCCACGACCGCGATTCGTCCGCACGCAGCACACCGGCCAGCGGGGAGCGGACAATGAAGGACCGCGATGGATCCTGTTCCAGGGTACCGAAGGCGACGACTTCCGGCTGATGCGTCGCTTCCGCCAGCGGTTTGACCTCGATCCCCACACGATGCTGCGTCTCCTCATCGATGGTGAGAATGACGTTGCCGGCCTCATCGTGAGCAGCGGCCTCCTGCGTGGTCGGTTCTGCCGTCTTCTCCTCCGGCTCGTGTTCGCCATGCTCGCGGGCCCGCTCGAACGCCCACACGCACAGCCCGCCCAGGCCGGCGAAGAGGATGGCCGTCAATAACCAGGCCAGTAGTTGTTTCATGGATTGCTGCACTCACAGTAGGTCCGGCCTGCCGGGCCGGACCTGGTCCCGCTCGGCAAGCGGGACCTACAGCAGGAAGGCCGCGAGGACCTGTAGACCAAAGTCCTTTATAAACGTCTGCACAGATTGCTGTACGTCGGGAGCCGTACCCCCGTTCGTCTGGCAGCCCGCGAGCAGCGGCACCGCCACCATCACGATCCACCATCTCCAACTCATTTTGCGGTTCACAGGCGATTCCTTGCTTTTTGCGGGTCATGGCCGCGAAGGTCTCGTGGACGCCGGCTGCGTGGCGGGCTTGGCCGACAACCTGCCTCCAACCGCGCGTTCGAGTTCAGCGACCGCCACCGCATAGTCGCCCCACGCGTGGACATACGCCCGATCACGAGTAATCACGGCGTTCTGGAACTGGATCAACTCGAGAAAACTTTGCTGGCCCGCTTCATAGATGCGCCTGCCGGTTTCCAGATGGCCATGCGCCTGCGGCAGCGCTTCATCGTTGAGGAAGCGGACCAGCTCACGTGCCCGGTTCGCGGTCACCAGCGCCTGCTCGACGTCGTTGGCGATCTTGTCCATGACATCTTCGTAATCTTTGCGTTTTTGAAGGGCTTTGAAACGGGCCTTGGCGATCTGGGCCTGGTTCTGGTCCCAGATCGGCAGCGTGATGGTCACCGACGGGCCGAGCATCGCGTCGATCATCTGCCGGCGCTCCAACGCCCGCTCGGCCCGCGACTGAATGGTGGGAGCCGTGAGGCCGCCGCCGCGGATCGAATCGCGCGCGGTGTCAGCCAGGATCTTTCGGCCGGGCATCGCCCGGCGTTCCATCCGCTCCAGCTCCATCCCGGCTTCGATACTGGGGAATACCTTCAGGCGCTCCTGATGCAGCTCGGCTTCGGCGGCCTTCACCTGGAACTCCATCTGTCGCGCATCCACTCGCTGCGACATCGCCAACATGAGCAGTTCCCGCTTCTCCGGGAGGGCCAGTGTGGCCGGAAGGGCATCGGTCAGCGTCCAGTCTTTGTCATACGCGCTCAGGCCCAGCATCCGGGCCAGGTTCGCTTTGGCCACCTCGATGTCGCCGTGAAGGGCGATCAACTCCAGCCGCACGTCGATGATCTTCCCCTGGGCCATGTTCACGTCCGACCGTCCGACCGTCCCAGCCTCGAACTGCCGGAGCACAAGCTGCATGGATTGTTCGAGCAGGGCCAGGCTGTCGCGGAGCGTGGCCTCTCCGCGTTGGAGAGCCAGAAGCTGGTAGCACCGCACGCGTACGTCGGCGGCCAGATCGATCGCGCGATGCGCCACGTCCAGCATCGTGCTCTCCAGTTGATCCCGCGCGACCTTCTTGCGAATGGGGATCTGCCACAGATCGACGAGTTGCTGGCCGAACCCGAACGTCAGGTTCGCCCGCCCGCCGCCCTCCGGGAACCTGCTCATCAGTGAGACAGAGGGATTCGTCAGCAGCCCGGACTGCACAAGGTCCGCCCGCGAGACGCCGATCTGTTGGAACGCCGACTGGAAGCCGCGATTGTTCAGCAGGGCCACGTGAACCGCTTCGTCCACGGTCAGCCCGTCCGCGATCAGCGCATCGACACGGTCGGCGATCTGCTCTTCCGTCTGGGGATCGTAAACATCTTGGCTGCCGGTCCGCTCGGTGATCACCTGGGCGGCCCGCTCGAAGTCGTGCTTGGCGTCCACTTTGGCGCAGGACGCCAGTGCGGACAGGAACATCGGCGGCAGCCATCGGACAGCGGCACCTATTGCACGTGATGAGTGGTGAACGGCCATCATTGATGTTCAGCGACGAAGTTTCATCGGTACGCCCGCCGGATACCGGCAGGCGGCTAAGTGTTACGACCGAGCCGTTAATAAGTATTATGGGTATCGGCGCTTACCGCAAGATGACGTGAACATGACAATCCCGTCATGATCTACATTCGCTCATTGGGCCCGCCGCTCACTTTCATTCTCGCATGGACTTATATAGCCTGTTTGGTTGAACACGCCTGCCAACCGGGCGTATGGACGAATGCCGATGCGTATCCTCATTGTTGAAGACGACACGGGCGTTGCGGCCTTCATCAGCCAGGGCCTGCGCGAAGCATCCCACGCGGTCGATTGGGCCGCCGACGGCGAGGAAGGCCTGCACCTGGCGAGCACCGAGAGTTACGATACGATCGTGCTCGACCTGATGCTGCCGCGGATGGATGGTTTGACCGTTCTGCGGAACCTCCGTTCCCGGCACGTGGATATTCCCATCATCTGTCTGACCGCCCGGGACGCGGTGAACGACCGTGTCGAGGGACTCAACTCCGGCGCGGATGATTACCTGGCCAAGCCGTTCAGCTTCGCCGAGTTGCACGCCCGGCTCAACGCGCTCCTGCGGCGAGGGCATCGCCTAGCGAACAACCCGATCGTGATCGACGATCTTTCGGTTGATGTTCTCACTCGTGTGGTAAAGCGATGCGACCGGAGGATCGACCTCTCGCCGCGCGAGTTCGCGCTGCTGGAGTGTCTGGCCCGCAACGCCGGCCACATCCTTTCGCGCACCATGCTGCTGGAGCACGTCTGGGACATGAACCAGGATCCGCTCACCAACGTGGTGGATGTCCACGTCAATCGGCTGCGCAAAAAGGTGGATGTTGGTTTTGCCCGGCCGCTCATCCACACCATACGGGGCGTCGGCTATGTCCTCCGACAAGAGTGAAAGAACCGCGGCAACTGGTTGCCGCAATCGGACGGATTCGCGGCAACAAGTTGGGTCGTCGACGACCCTTGCCGCAGTCCTCGCCCTACCGAGCGGATTCCGCACCATCGGATTTCGTCTCACCGTCTGGGGGGCCGGCATCACGTTCGGGATCTGCCTGCTGGTCTGTGCGGCCCTCTACGTCGGCGTCTGGTACTCCCTCCACCGGGAGGTGGATCGTTTTCTCGAAGGTGAAATCCGCGAGTTCGTCGGCGTCGTGCAGGAGCACCGATTTAACTTTGCCGAAGCTCAGCAGCTCATCCGTCATCATCTCGGCAGCAGAACGCGCGTCGATTTGACCTTTCGCGTTCTCGATCCGCACGGCTCACCGGTTCTGACCAGCAGCGTGGAGGATCCGATCCCGGCCGAATACACCTCCAGGGGATCGCCGGGGGCAACCCGTTTCGAGACCTTGCAGGTGCCCGGTTATCGTCATGCCATGCGCGTGTGCAGCGCGCCCATGCGCGGGCCGACCGATGAGTTATTCATTGCCCAGGCGAGCTACGCGCTGGACCACGTGGGCGCTTCACTGTCCATGTTTCGCACCGTGTCGATGATCGCCTTGCTGGCGGCGGTCATGCTGTCAGTCATCGGCGGGCGGCTCCTGGCCCGCCGCAGCCTTAAGCCGCTTCATCGGATGATCGGAACGGCCCAGCGAATCAGCGCGAACAGCCTGTCCGAGCGGCTGCCCCGCTCGCACAACCGCGACGAGCTGGATCGCCTGGCCGAGACGCTCAATGATCTTCTCGATCGCATTCAGCAGTATGTCCGCCGCATGCAGCAGTTCACGGCGGACGCCTCGCATGAGCTTCGTTCGCCGCTGGCGGCGTTGCAGGGCAACGCGGAAGTCGCCCTGGCCCGCGAGCGAACGGTTGATGAGCTTCGAGGCGTCATCGAGTCCAGTATCGATCACTATCGCCGACTGTGCAGGCTCACCGAGGACCTGCTCCTGCTGGCGCGCATGGATGCGGAAGAAGACATCCTCCAGCGTGAACGATTCAGTCTGGATCAGGCGGTTGACGATGTGGTCGATCTCTATGGGCCGACCGCCGCGGAGGCGGGGCTCGAACTGCTTTTCGAGGAAAGAGAACCGGTCACGCTGTCGGGCGACGGCGGGCGCCTCCGCCAGGTGGTGGCCAACCTGGTGGACAACGCCATCAAGTACACCCGCCCGCCCGGACGGATCGGAATCTCGCTGACCCGCGAGAACGGCATGGCCGTCATCCGGGTCGCCGACACCGGCGTCGGCATCAGCGAGCCGGAAATATCGCATGTTTTCGACCGTTTTTATCGGGTTGACCGGGCCAGGGGTTCGGGCGGACAGCGGGGAGCCGGCCTGGGGTTGGCCATCTGCCAGTCCATCGTCCGGGGGCACAAGGGCACCATCGCGCTCCAAAACGGCCCGCAGGGCGGCACGGTGGTGACCGTGGCGCTGCCGGTCTCCGCGTTATAAGTCTCGTAGGGTGGGTCTTGACCCACCAGCAATGGGTGATTTGTCGAAGGTGGGTCAAGACCCACCCTACCCGACTCATCGTGCCATACTTCTCGCAGCGCCGATCTGTTAAGCTTCTCATCCACGCACGGGAGATTCAGACATGCCGAGCTTTTCACGCCGTCAGGTGTTGCGCGCTTCAGCCGCGGGAGCGCTCGCTTCCGCCGGCCTGGACCGGGCGCTTTCGGCTAAAGCCTCCGCCGGAGCCACGATTACCACGCGAATGTTCTGGACCTGGGATCACAGTACGGAGTGGGCTTTGAACCGGCCGGGGGCGCAGACCATGGGCGCCTCGAATCCGTACTATCGCACACCCGATGCTTTTCTCGAAGATTACACCAGGCTGCTCCAGTGGTGCGGGCGGCATCACGTCGATGCGGTGGTGGTGTGGGGATTGCTGCGCGATGTTCACGGCGGCGTCGAGGCGGCGAAAAAACTGTGCGACGTGGCGAACCGCAGCGGCGTGCGGCTGCTGTGCGGCGTCGGGCTTAACGCATACGGCGGCGTGTATTACTCCGGCGACTCACCCTATAGCCTACAGAGGCACCTGGAAGCGCATCCCGATCTCTACGGCATCGACGCGGCCGGCAAGAAAATGATCTTCAACTTCGGCCTGGTGGGGCCGATCCCCACGCATCACGCGTGCCCCTCTCGCAAGGAGAATCAGGATTTCACCGCCGAGTCGCTGCGCTGGCTGTTCAAGACGCTTCCCCTCGGCGGCGTGCAGATGGAGACCGGCGATACCGGCGTGTGCCGGTGCAAACTCTGCCAGGAGCGACGCCAACACATCACCGGCAGCATCTCGTGGGAGGACATGGCCCTCATGTATCCCATCGCCGCCGATGCGATCCGTTCGGTGTCGCGCGATGCATGGATCGTTTGCGAGACGTACTCGCATCCGGAGCCGTTCGAGGGCAAACCGGATCAGGCGCCGACGTTCGGAGACGGCCGGCCGAGTTGGGCGGATGCGTGCCTGTCCAGGTTCCCCAAGGATGTCTTCGTCACCTGGGTCTGCGATGATTACGTCAAACCCAAGCTCACCCATCCCTGGACCGATGCCGGCACCGTCCTCCGCACCGGCGAAGCTGGGCTACGCCCCGGCGGAGCCGTGACCCGTGACGGCCGCAAGAACATCATGCGGGCACATTTCTCCACGTATTGGGGGCGGATTCGCGGCGAGCCGGCCTTCGACTGGATCGCCGACATGGTGCAGCGGTCGATCGCTCACGGCTTCGAGGGCATTTCGCTGTTCGGCGAAGTCTCGCCGTTCCACACCGGCGCGGAGTTGAACTATCTGGCCCTCGAGCATTACGGCAGCGCCGCCAATCCCAAAGCCGATCCCGACCTGTTCGTCCGCCAGATCGCCGCACCGCTCCTCGGCGGGCCGGAAAACGCCCGCGACTATCTGCGCTACGCCCGCCTCGTGGACCAGCGCGATAAAATCCCCAGCGCATTGAAGGAGATTTATGCCCGCTGTGCCGCCCTCCCACCCGAACCAGCCCTCCGATGGGTCTGGCTCGCCAATTACTTGGCGTCGTTCTCGTACGCGTGACCTTGCGCAGCGCTCTGGCTGATCGCTGAAAGCTGACCGCTTCATAGGGGCCCGCAGCGGACCCTACGCGGCCTTGAGGCACCGGCAAACGAAAGGGCCGGACAACGGATAGGCTCATCCAAACCCACCGCGCCGTGTCTCGACTCTACCTATTTTACCCCTACTTAACCCCGCTTACGGTTGTCACTGACAACCGCTGTCTGAGTCGTCCTGCTGTTCGATCTTCTCAATTTCGAGTTTGATCAGCGTCAGAATCTTTTCTGGAACAAGCCCCATACACACAACCTGCTCATCAGTCCACCCTGGGGGAACGGTTTCGAGCCAGTTGCAGATCGCAGCACATTTCTTGTAAAGCCCGGTTTGTACCCGCCCCTGGGGGTGCCACGGTAAGGGTATGGCGTGTGGTTCGTTTTGGTAAGGGCTCGACGAGATGGCGACCAGCCGAAGCGGAAGCGACTTATTGATCTGGTCGGTTTTGGTCAAGACTACAGCAGGACGAGGCACCTCTTTGTCGCCCCTCAGCGGTGTGATCTGGTAGGCAACAACACTTCCTTGTTGTAACGATGGCAAGACGTTCAATCCGCCCTAAAAGGATTGAAATCACTCTCGTACCACGAGGCGGGGGGCCTATGCTTCGCGGCCAGCTTGGCGAGCCTTGCATCGTCCAGATCGGGCTCTTCGCTCAGTTCTAACGGCCAAGCCTGGACTTGGACGATTTCAAGAAACTCGGGGATTTCGAGGTCCAACTCCAGCGTTTTGCAAGTTGTGAAGCAGCCACCAGTCGTAAACGCCGGCCAAACCACCGAGCCAATCTGCTGTCCGGTTATCATAGTTGTCATTCTGGCGCTTCCTCCGTCTCACCTTGGCTCTGCTGTCGCAGAAACCCAACCACATTAGTCTGTACATAATCCTTCGCAGTTGCAAGGTGCTGTACGATTTCCTTTTCGGCCTCCTCAGTCCAGGGCACCGGCTTAGGCCATCTGGCGTCGGCCTCAAAAAAGAGTACTTGAGGGTTCTCCGCCAGTGACTCCACTTTGACGTCAACTTGCCACTCCAGTCGTGTTTCAGGACCGACCACGGGTGGGAAAAAGAACCTGAAGCCAACGAGATGTATCGGACGTCCGAAAACTTGGCAGCTCTTTTCAAAATGACCGATGCGTCGGGCCAAGAACTGACGCGCATCTACACCCAAGGGCTGAATTGCCCGAACCATTGCTCCAGAAACCAAGATTATCTCCGGCTTGAACTCGCGCCGAAACAGCTCAAGGATCGCGAGAAAGCGATGCTCAAACCATTCCTGCGCATGGGGTGGGAGTGTGGCGTCCATCTGAAGGCGGTTCTGGCTAATAACGATGCCGAGTTTGCTGCGAGGCGATCCATCCAAGGGGTCGGAGAATTTCCACTCGTTTGCATCCAACACGACCGTTTTGGGATTCACGTATGCTGAAAGCTTGGCCGCAAAATCATACCCCTTACGTGGTTCCAGCTTTACGCTCGGGTGAAATTGAATCGCTAGAACGTAGCCGCGCACCTCCATTTTCGGCGACTCAAGCGGATCTTCGTTTCTTTCGATCTCGCCCATATCCGTTCAAACTGCCCTTGTTCTCATCCTTCATCGTCATCGACACTCGGCTGGCTTGAGGGCTCAGCAACCTATAGCGAAACCGTAAGCGCGGCAAGAGTCAAACGCGATTACCCTATAGAGTATACGTTCGCACGCCAGAAATTGGTAAGAGCGGCAGAAGGTGGTTGCCGGGCCTAGTTATCGGAACCCCACGGCGTCCAGACCCGAATTCGCCCAGTCCGATGTCCCATTGGCCTCGATCACATCATGGATTACGCCCGCCCCTGGGCGACAAATCGGAATCCGGAGGGCGACAGAGGTGGGGGACGCGATGGGCGAAAATAACGGGACTGGGCGAAGAAAACGGGACTGGTTCAATTGTTTCACGCATTCCTTCTATTGCGATTTGTCTCAGGAGCGGAGCGCGAATTGGCAAAACTGTCCGCGCGCCGATCTTGTCCCTCACGCCGGCCTCCGAGCGGAACGCTGCGTGTGATAGATACCGATGGCGCGGAGGCCTTCTTCGCCCGATGGAGAGCGAACATGCGAGACCAACGCCACAGCGAAACGAACCCGTCGCCCCCGCCCGGCCAAGCCTCTGAAATATCAAATCTCAAATCCCCGATCCTTCCGCTTTCCAATCCACAATCCGCAATCAAAAAAGCCCCACAGCGAAACGACACCGTAACAGCGGTTGTGTTCTTTCACAGAATCGGGCCGTCGCCGCCCCGCCTTGCAGTGCGACTGGAGCAATCCGCCTTGGCGCTGCCTGAAAATAAAATCTGCGAAACGAACCCGTCGCGGCCCATGTCCATCTCCGGGTTTCGCGGCGCCCAAACAGAACACCCGGCACGAACCTCGGATTCCCTCGATTGTTTCGCGGAAGCTGTACGATATGATGATGTCGCCGCCGCGAAGCGGAAGGAACGGATTCTCCAGTTGCCGCCGGTCTGGCCGGCGCGATCAGGGATGATCCCATGAACGAGCAGCCGATTGCCGTCTTCGATTCCGGATTGGGTGGGTTGACGGTGGTGCGGGCGCTGGGGCGGCATCTGCCGGGCGAATCGATCGTCTACTTCGGCGACACGGCCCGCGTACCCTACGGCAGCAAGTCGCCGCAGACCGTGCTCCAGTTCGCGGAGCAGGATTGTCAGTTCCTTTTACAGTTCGATCCCAAGCTGGTGGTCGTGGCGTGCAATACGGCCACAGCGCTGGCGCTCAACGATCTGATCCCGCGTGTGCCGATCCCGCTGCTGGGCGTGATCGAGCCGGGCGCCGCCGACGCGGTCCGGCGGGCCGGCGGCCGAGCCATCGCCGTGCTGGCGACTGAAGCCACCGTCGCGTCGGGAGCCTATCTCCAGGCGATTCACGCGCTTTCGCCGGGCACCGCCGTTATGCAGCGGCAATGTCCGAGCCTGGTGGCGCTGATCGAGGAGGGCCGGCCCGCGGAAGACCCCGTCCTGCGGATGCTGGTCTCGGAATATCTGGAGAACGTGATACCCCTTCACCCCGCCGTCATTCTGCTCGGCTGCACGCATTATCCGCTGGTGGAGCCGGTCATCGCCGAACTGATGCCCGCCGCCCGGATCGTCGATTCCGCCGACGCCACCGCCCGCCGCGTCCGCCAGATGCTGATCGACGACGACGCCTTGTCCGCCCGCGGCGCCGGCGGTAGACTCCGCTGCTACGTCAGCGACAACCCGCAGCGTTTCCGCGAGGTGGGGGGCCGCTTCCTCGGCTCCGCGTACGGCGGAATCCGCGACGTCGCCTGGGTCACGCCGGAGCAGTTCTGCAATGAAGCGGCCGTCCTCGGAGGTCATGGGTTCTAATAGACTCTATCCCTCTCTCCATCTCCCCCTCTCTCATTCTTCCTTGCTTCGCGGTGGACTCATTCTCGCACTGGCGGCCGGATGCTCGGAGAGCCGGAAGTGGAAATGGAACCCGCCGTCGGCCGACGAAAACTTTAAGGTCGCGCTCGAGTCGTCCAGCGGCGACGATCGCCGCGAGGCCGTCACGCGCATCGCCGAGAGCAACTATCTGGCCCGTGAGGATGCGTTCCATGTGTTCGACGCGGTCGCCCGGACGGACCCGGTGGCACAGGTCCGCTGCATCGCGGCCCGCGCGTTGGGGAGGTATTACGATGCCCGCCCGGTTCCGACGCTGGTGGCGATTCTGACGGCGACGGCGGAGTCGAAGGACGCGCTGCCCGCCAACGATGATGTTCGCTGGGAAGCGGTCAATTCGCTGATCGCGTTGGGAAATCGGGGCGTGCTGGAAGGCCCGCAGCGCGAGACCGTGCTGGAGCTGCATATCAAGCTGCTGGCGTCCGATCCGTCGCGGAATGTGCGCATCCTTGCCGCCCAGGCGCTGGGTTCGTTCAGAGACCGCCGGGTGTTCGCGCCGCTGATCGCCGGGCTTCGCAGTGAGGACTTCGCGCAGGCCGACCGCTGCGAGCAATCGCTGATCGCCCTCACCGGCGTGACGCACGATTACGATCCCGACGTGTGGCAAGCCTGGGTCGCCGCCGCCGGCGATCCGTTCGCCAAAGCGGGCCAGAAGCCGGTCACCACCCGCCCCGCCGGCCCGAACTGGTTCGACCGTCAAATGCGGGCCTGGCGCCGCGGATTAAAACTGCGCAATGCCGATTGACGGATTTCTAATTTCAAATTTGAGATTTCAGATTCCGATCACGCACCATTCGGATCGCGATGCGCGTTCGAATCATCCGGCGAGCATCGCTTCGGCGACTTCGATCTTTTCGGGCAGGCTCTCGCGGACGTTGTTGAAATCGACTTCGGTCAGGCCGACCGAGCTCAGCAGCGTGTCCTCCAGCGGCTGTCCCTCGGCGGTCAGGTGGAAGCCGATCTTTTCGTGGCAGCAGAGCACGTCGGCGATGTAAATGATCGTCGGCAGCAGGCGCGTGTCCTCGGCCAGGTTCTCGATGTTGTGGTGGTATCCCAGCGCGGTCTGGAGGCCGCGGGGGAACTTCCATTTGATGGCCAGGGCATAGCCCAGCGCCTGATGGTCCGTTCCGATGACCTCGTTCTCCACGTCGCAGAACGGCCGGCCGGTGCTGCCGGCAATCCTGATGACCTGCGTGAGTTGCTCGGGGAACGCCTGGCGTTCGACCAGCAGGCCGAGATCGTGAATCAGCCCGGCCAGGAACGCCTCTTCCGCGAACGGCTGCTTTCCGACCAGCGAACAGAACTGCCGCGTCGCGACCGCCACCGCCACGCTGTGCTTCCAGATGTCGCGGGCGTTGAACTTCTCTGAGATCTTTTCCGTGCTGAACAGACGGCTGATGGAAGCGGAAATGGCGATGTTCTTGACCGCGCTCAGACCCAGCAGAATGATCGCCCGGTCGATCTCCGACACCTGCCCCGGCAGGCCATAGAACGCGGAGTTCACCACTTTGAGCACGCGCGTGGCCAGCGCCGGGTCGTTCTTGATGATATTGTGCAGGTCCCGCGCCGTGCTCTTGGGATCATCGACGATGGTGATGATCTTGGTGGTCACTTCGGGCAGCGTGGCGATGTCGCCGATCTTGGCGAGGGCAACTTTGATGACCTGCTCCGAAGCGGCAGCCGGTGCGATAGGCATACTCGTTCCTCGTGAAAGAGGCGGGCCGGATCAGGCCCGTTCCATTCACGACTTTGATCGTCCCGGCCGGAATCGGAGTTTAGCTAACAAACGGTTAATACGGATGAGAGAGGTCTTGAGCCCGAAGCGCGAGCGGAGGTTTCGTGCAATCAAGTCGTCGCTTGCGTAAGTCCGATAACCGCCCTATCGGTCAGCCGCTAAGCTTCAACCGGGCAGAACAGCCATTATTCGAAAAAGTAAACGTAGGCCCCGTCAACGTACCTGTGGTTTATCTCTTTCCCGTTTTGAATCACCGATTGCAATGACCTGATCAGAGGGTCTTTGGGACTCCGGGCAGATATCCTCCTCCAGAGCACATTTTGCAGTTCTTCCGATTGTCTGATCACCTTGAGAATGCGCGAATAGACCTCTCGACTTCCGAGCTGATCGACCAAAGGTGTGATCAGGACAAGGCGCCACTCTTCAGCTTCAGGGAAATAGTACCACAATGCTCCTCGCAAACGCATCTTCGAGCGGATTGCGTCGATGACTTCCTGTCCGGCATCTACTTCGATGTCTACCAATGTCGTTTCACCCATGGCAAGACTCCGTCGTCACGCGCCATGCTGGCGCCGTAAAGATTCTCAGCCTTCTCTCTGTCACCTACATGATAGCGACTTTCGATGCTCCAATCCTGTACCGTAAGCCAATTATTCTGCAATCGGACATTTGCTTGCGTGTCAGCGGCCATTCTCGGTTCGAGGCCGGCCGTCTTCAGCAGTTTGGCCAGATCATGGCTGTAGCTGTCCCGCACGACATCGCGGTCGGGGAAATCATATCGCCGAGTATTCTTGGCGATACATGACTTCAGTGCGCATTCGATAGCCAAGCCAGTCAAATAATATGCTCCCGCATACTCCTTCGAACGCAGAAGTGATCTTGCTTCTCTCACCCGGATGCGAGTCAATCGTTGAAGATCTGCGCGGGTGATAACCATGCGCCATCACTCCTGCTCGATTTCCATTTCTGGCGGCGGAGCGGAACCGTCATCGTACTTGGGCACTTCCGGCTCGGGGACCGTTTCCAGCAATCGCTGGACGATGGCGACGGAATCAACGCCCTCGGCCTGTGCGGCGAAGTTGCAGGCGATGCGGTGACGCATGACCGGCACGGCCGCTTCGCGGATATCCGAGATGCTGGCCATATACCGGCCGTCCATGGCCGCGAATGCCTTGGCGCCCATGATGAGCGCCTGGCCGGCCCGCGGTCCCGCGCCCCAATCCACCATCTTCCGCACGAACGGCGGCGCGGTCGCATCCTTGGGTCGCGATGCGCGCACGAGGCGCGACACATACTGAATCACGTACTCGCTGACCGGCACGTTCGCGATCAGCATCTGCATATTGAGAATCTGGCGGGCATTCAATATTTTCGTCAGCGTCACCTTCCTTGCGGAGGTGGTTTCGGACAGGATCTGTTCTTCCTCGCGCTGCGTCGGATAGTCCACCCAGATGTTGAACATGAACCGATCGAGCCTCCGGCAGCGGGTACGTGCCCTCCTGCTCGATCGGGTTCTGCGTGGCAATGACGAAAAACGGATCGGGCAGCGGATACGTCTCCTGCCCGACCGACACCTCGCGCTCCTGCATCGACTGGAGCAGGGCGGCCTGCGTCTTGGGCGGCGTGCGGTTGATCTCGTCGGCCAGGATGATGTTGGCGAATACCGGCCCGCGCACGAAGCGAAACTCGCGCCGGCCCTCCGGCGTCTCGTCGAGAATGTTCGTGCCGGTGATGTCCGACGGCATGAGGTCGGGCGTGAACTGAATGCGCTTGAACGACAGCGTCATGATGTCGGCGAGC
>CAYLLT010000027.1:0-23192 GCA_964384465.1 uncultured Planctomycetales bacterium
GACATCGCCGAGGGCGAGACCGTCCGCCTCGAGCAGGAGCGGGCCGGCGCCAAGTACATCGTCATCGAGCACAAGGGCGAGAAGCACCCGCAGGTCATCATCGAGGACCGCGAAGGCAATGTGCTCGATTACCACTATTTGCCAGCAAAAGCTCGTATCGAGGTCAAGGAAGGCGACGAGATCGTGCCCGGCATGCTCATGGCTCGCCAGCCGCGGGCCATCGCCGGCACGCAGGACATCACCGGCGGTCTGCCGCGCGTGACGGAAATCTTCGAGGCCCGTAAGCCCAAGGAGCCGGCGGTCATGGCCGAAATCTCCGGCCGCGTCGAGATTCGTGCCGACAAGCGCCGCGGAAAGATGACCATCATCGCGCGGTCCGAGGGCGGCATGGAGAAGGAGCACCACGTCCCGCAGGATAAGCAGTTGCTCGTGCACGCCGGCGATTTTGTCGAGGCCGGCGATCCGCTCGTCGAAGGCCCGCTGGTTCCGCACGACATCCTGCGGATCAAGGGCGAAGAGGCCCTCCAGAATTATTTGCTGGCCGAGATTCAATCCGTCTATCGCAGCCAGAACGTCTCCATCAACGACAAGCATCTCGAAATCATCGTGATGCAGATGCTCCGCAAGGTGAAGGTCGATTCGCCGGGCGACAGCAAGTTCCTCCCGATGGAAGTCTTGGACAAGTTCCGCTTCCGGATGGAGAACGATCGGCTCGCCCAGAGCGTCAAGATCAAGGACCCCGGCGACAGCAAGCTCGAGGCCGGCGCGATCGTTTCCAAGGCGGAGTTCGACGCGCAGGTCAGCAAGATCGAGGAAGAGGGCGGCACGCCGCCGACCCGCGACCGCAAGCCCCGGCCCGCGACCGCCAAGACCCTGCTGCTCGGCATCACCAAGGCGTCGCTCCAGAGCGAGTCGTTCATCTCCGCGGCCTCGTTCCAGGAGACGACCAAGGTGCTGACCGAAGCCGCCATCAGCGGCGCCCAGGACGTGCTGGTCGGACTGAAGGAAAACGTCATCCTCGGCCACCTGATCCCGGCCGGGACCGCCTTCAAGCCGCATGCCGAGCTGCGGATTCGCCACCTGGCCGAGCCGGTACCCGAGCGGGAGGTCGCCCCGGCCGAGGCTCACGCGATGATGCAGGAAGCGGCCGCGGCGGCCGACGCCATGGCCCCCGCAACCGTCGGAGCGGCCGCCGTCACCGCCGGTGTCGGCGGCGGCGAGAGTCTCACCCCCATCGAGGAGCAGCGCGACCAGATCTGACAGTGGTGCCGGCGCTGGCGATGGAGTAGGATATTGTCGTTAGTGAGGAATTGAGAGCATTCTCCAAGGGGACGAAGTGTGCTCCTCTCCTCTCGTTTAGCCGCGGTTTGAAAAACCGCGTAAGTGGTGCCGGGTGGCACGCACAAGTCCGTTTTTGTGCGTGCATATATGCCGACGAGCACCGACAAAAAGACCTGTCGGTGCCGCCCTGACAAAAGTTTTTGAGGACACGAATGCCAACCATCAACCAATTGATTCGACTCGGACGCAAACCCCAGGCCCGCAAATCCAAGGTGCGCGATCTCGAAGCGTCCCCGCAGAAGCGCGGCGTCTGTCTCATCGTCAAGACCCAGACGCCCAAGAAGCCCAACTCCGCCCTGCGCAAGGTGACCCGCGTCCGCCTGACCAACGGCAAGGAAGTGACCGCCTACATCCCCGGCATCGACCACAACCTCCAGGAGCACTCCATCGTGCTAATCCGCGGCGGCCGCGTCCGCGACCTGCCCGGCGTCCGTTACCACGTCATCCGCGGCGCCCTCGACTGCGTCGGCGTCCAGGGCGATAAGGACAACCGCCCCCGCAACCGCAGCCGCAGCAAGTACGGCGTCAAGAAACGCAAGTAGAAACGGTTGTGGCACGGGCATTTTGCCCGTGAGTGTGTGGCACTGGCGTCCCGCCGGTGTAATCCCAATGCCGTCTGCACCACCAGACAGTAGGGCGGGCAATGCCCGCCAAAGTCCGCCGCGGCGGACGCGCCCGCATTTCCCAAGATTTCCCTTGAACCCGACCGCCCAAAAGTGTATATATACTGATGAGGTTCCAGTTCGTAAGCTCGTCATGAGAAAGGTGGTTCGCCGCCGATAAATGTGATGCAGACTTTTATCGTCCCACCGACGGCGGTCGGTGGATGGGCAAAGCCCGGCGACATGGCCCGCCGAATGGCCTTATCCGGTGGTCCGTGACCCGGGGAGTCGAAGCCCGAAAGGAGGTGATTCGTTGTCCAGTAACATAGGTGGGCTGCTCTGATAGCAGCAAACGCATGCTGCTTTCAGGCAGCCACACAAAACAGATCCGGCGGAGCCAACCGGCCCGCCGGATCTTTTTATGCCGCTAGCGGTCTGGATTTTTTCACCCATCCGCCGTCTGGATTTTCAAATTCCCAATTTCAGATTTCAGATTCCCTCATCCCCGCGCCGGCTGATGTGCCTGATACCGCGCGATCTCTTCCTTAAACTGGTTGATCGTTCGTTTCAGCGATTCCAGCTCCGCCTCGCGCAGCTCTTCATCCCCATCGGTTTCATTTTCCGCGGCTTCGTAAAGAGCTTCCAACCGCTGAAGCTTATTGCGCGTGTTGACAAATTCTAGTTCATTCTTCAATTCCATTCGATCACCTCGATCATGCCCTTCGCTTCCCCGGTTCGGTCCGCCGCAAATATGCCATGAACATATTCATCGAACGCGCGGGGGCGCACCACTACGATATCGAGAAAGGGCAAGCCTTTTCGCAGCTTGCGGAGCGCTGCGCGGTTTCCCCGCCCGCGGGGCCCGATCAGCAGCACGCAATCCACGTCGTTCGGCTCCATTATATCGGTGACAAAGCTCCCGTTCAAAACGATGCGCTGGATGCCCGCGCGCAGCGCCAAATCGACCATCCATCGCACAGACTCCATCTGCACGCGCCGAAGCTCCGATGCGCGTCCCAAACGGTCCTCGATTTCGCCCAGCGTGGCCGGATGCACACCGGGCGGCAGGAAGCCGGAATCATCGAAAGATGGGATCAATGAATTCCTTTCGGTCCGCCGGTTTTACCGGGCATGGAGCTGCGCCGTCTCGTGAGAACGATGATAGCGCGTCGCACCGACCCTCTCAAGAATGTCAAATGTGGTCGAACAGTCTATTTCGGTACACACCTTGTGTTCTTTCGAGATGGCCCTCTGCGAATGGGCTTCGCCGAAGAGCCGGAGGATTCGGAGATTACTCTTGTACCAAACAAACCCAAATTCGACCACCGAACTTCCGCACATAACCGCCTTAAAGGACATATCTTGCGCGTCACGCCGAAGTTCAGCCACCCGAACCAGCGAACCCGTCGAAACCCACCAAAACCCAACATCCAACCCGATCTCGACCATCAGCCTTCAACCTTCACGCATCGTCATCACCGCTCCAACACCCGGCACTATCGCCTCACCCGTTCGCGTTCCCCCGCGTCCATCTGCGAATATCTGCGACCACTCGCCACGGCGAAGCCCTTGGCGTAGCCGGGTCTGCGGATCGTCCCCCGCTCATGTTCCACGACCGAACGAACCCGTGCGTCCGTCGCGGCAAATGCCTCCAAACCCTGCGTGCCAAATGATTAACGTTCATCGCCGGCCCCGCCGCACGTTTGGCTTCATTGACGGTTCGCCCCATAGCCGATATCGTGATGGGTCCGTATCCTGCGGCGCCAGGGTGCGTTCTGGCCAGTACCGCTCACGTAATGGATTGCGTGAGACCTTCTCTTTCCACAGTGCTATTTGCGGTGTGCCGATCCGCGAGGAGTCCATCTGATGCGCATCGCACTCATTAACCCCGTGGCCCGCCGCTGCCAGGGCTATCACACCATCGGCAGCAAGATCCCCCAGCTCGGCCTCCAGGTGCTCGCCCAGCTCTGCCCCGAGCCGCACACCGTCGAGATCATCGACGAGATTTTCGGCTTCGACCACAGCGACCGCGAGATCCGCCGCGGGCGATACGATCTGGTCGGCCTGACCAGCTATTCCAGCGGCGCGACCCGGGCGTACGAGATCGCCGAGCAGTGCCGCCGCGAGGGCATCCCCTGCATCATGGGCGGCCCGCACGCGTCGGCCATGCCCGATGAAGCGGTAAGCCACTTCGATTCGGTCGCGATCGGCGAATGCGACGACATCTGGCCGCAGATCGTCGAGGACGCCGCGGGCGGGAAGCTGAAGGAACGGTACGAAGGCAAGCTCGCCTCCATCGAGAACCGCGGCGTCGGCCGGGCCAAGCAGCATCTCCAGCCGATCAACGGCACCTACGACGTGTCCAGCATCCAGACCTCGCGCGGCTGCCCGGTCGGTTGCGAGTATTGCAGCGTGACGACGTTCAACGGCGCCCCCATCCGCCGCCGCAACATCGACGACATCATCGAAGAATGGAGTCAATCGCCCAAGCGCTTCCTGTTCGTCGTGGACGACAACTTTTTCGGCGTCGGCCCCAAACACGCCGAGTGGGCCAAGGAGCTGCTCCGCGAGATCATCAAGCGCGGCAAGAAGCGCCTCTGGTTCAGCCAGACCACCATCAACATGGGCGAAGATGCCGAAGGCCTCGAGCTGGCCTACAAGGCCGGCTGCCGCGGCATGTTCGTCGGCTTCGAGACCTTCAACCCCGACTCGCTCAAGGACTACCACAAAGGCATCAACCGCAACAATCTGGGCCGCTACCAGGAATTGGTGGACGGCTTCCACAAGGCCGGCATCTCCGTTTTCGGCGGGTTCATCATCGGCGCCGATCAGGACACCGAGGAAACCGTCGCGGAGACCGCCGTCCAGGCCGTAAAACTCGGCATTGACACCATCCAGATCACCAACCTGACGCCGCTGCCCGGCACCAAGATGTACGATAAATATCTGGCCGAGGGCCGCATCTTCGCGACCAACTATCCGCAGGACTGGGAGCGATACACTTTCGTCGAAACGGTGTACAACCCGCGCCTGATGACGCCTGCGAAGCTCGACGAAGCGATTTATGAATTACGTCACGCCGCCGCCAAAACAGCGTGGGTCTGGAAGCGAACGCTGCGGACGCTGTGGATGACGCGCAGTCTCACCAGCGCCGCTTTCATCCACGGCATGAACCGCGGCTGGAAGCGGATGGCCAAGATCCAGCTCCCCAAGGACGAAGCCCGCTTCGGCTTCAAGCCCCACCGGAGCGAGCGCACGAAAAAGCTCCGCGACGCCTTCACGCTCTCGCTCGCCAAGTACGAGTCCGCCTTCGCACCCGCCCCGGCCGTCTCCGTTTAGCCCCGGCATACAGGGAGGCATTTGCAGGTGTTCACACTATTCCGGTGGTGACTCGTCCACATCGCGGGCCAGCGATCCGCCTGGCGAGATGCCGTGCTTGCTGATTTCGTGGGCCAGATGGCTGGCCAGCACGCTGTGACGCCGGCCGTAGCCGAAGTAGATCACGAATCCGATCAGCAGCCAGACGAACAGCCGCAGCCAGTTCGCCGCCGGCAGCGAGAACATCAACAGCAGGCAGCACAGAATCCCCAGGATCGGGACCAGCGGAACCAGCGGCGCCTTGAACGGGCGCACCGCGTCCGGATTGGTTCGCCGCATGATCAGCACCGCGGCGCAAACGATCACGAACGCGAGCAGCGTGCCGATGTTGGTCAGGTGGAGCAGGGCGTCGATCGGCAGAAGCCCGGCCAGGATGCCGACGAACACCCCGATGAGAATCGTGCTCTTCCAGGGCGTCCGGAAGCGGGGGTGAACATCGGCAAAGAAGGACTTGGGCACCAGTCCGTCGCGAGCCATGGCCATGAACACGCGCGGCGCACTGAGCATCATGACCAGAAGCACGGAGGTGATGCCAGCGACGCCGGCTGCGGCGATGATGAACTCCGCCCACGGCAGGCCGCTCTTTTTGAAGGCATCCGATACTCCCGCGTTCACGTCAAGCTGATCGTAGCGGACCATGCCGGTGAGAACGGCGACCACGGCGACGTAGAGCACGGTACAGATCAGCAGCGATGTGATGATGCCGATAGGCACGTCGCGCTGCGGATTCTTGGCTTCCTCGGCATGGGTGGAGACTGAATCGAAGCCGATGTAGGCGAAGAAGATGATCGCCGCCCCGGCCAACATGCCGAGCGGTTCCCCCTTGGGAGTAGTCTGGCCGTGAACCGGGATGCCGAAGAAGCTGATGCCCGTCAAGCCGTAGGGGGCGAACGGATGCCAGTTGTCGGGGTTGATGTAAAAGGCCCCCACGAAGATCACGAAGAGGACCGCGGCAATCTTGATGGCCACCATGACGGCGTTGAACCCGGCGCTCTCGCGGATGCCCTTGACCAGAACGATGGTGATGATCCCCACGATGATGAGGGCAGGCAGATTGATGAAACCATGCCCAACGACGACCTCGTTCCCGTCAATGACACGCTTGATCGCGTTGGCAACGAAGTGGCCGCTTTGCTTGTCGTAGACATACGGCGGACCGGAAAGGGCTGCCGGGAAATGACGATTGAACGTGTCGAACCTGAGCAGGATAGCTTGGAAGTAACTCGACCAGCCGTTGGCGACGGTCGCTGCGCCGACGGCGTACTCGAGCACGAGATCCCATCCGATGATCCAGGCGAAGAGTTCGCCCAATGTCGCATAGGCGTAGGTGTAAGCGGAGCCGGCCACCGGCACCATCGAGGCGAACTCTGCGTAGCACAGGGCGGCGAAGATGCAGGTGATGCCGGCAACCACGTAGGAAAGCATCAGCGCCGGCCCTGCGGTCATCCGAGCCGCCTCACCCGTAGCAACGAAGATGCCGGCGCCGATGACGGCACCGATGCCGAGCGAAGTGAGCGTGACCGGCCCCAGGACGCGCCGCAGGCGGTGCTCGCCGGCCATCTCCTCCATCAGCAACTTGTATGACTTGGTGGCAAAGAGTTGACTGCCCATTCAAATACCTCCATCGGTGATGGAATCGTCGTCAGTGGCGGCTTCAGCGCGGCGAGTATCCGGCCCGCGGATACTGCGCCAGACGAAATAAACGGGTATGCCGGTCAGGACGATGACCAGGCCGGGCCAGGTGGTCTGCGTTTTGTACACCAGCAGCACGAGCAGGATGACCGTCGCGGCGATGATATACAACGCGGGAACAACCGGATAGCCGATCGCCCGGTACGGCCGCTCCACATCGGGCCGCGTGCGGCGAAGCACGAACACGCCGGCGATGGTCAGCACGTAGAAGATCAGGACCGAGAAGACGACGTAGTCGAGCAGGTCACTGTAGAGATTGCCATATTGCTCGAAGCCGGTGGCGGCATCGATCAGCGGCAAGCCTGCCGCGTCACGTGACCGCGTTCGCGGCAGGACCAGGATCGCCGACCAGATGCCCTGGAGAACCAGAGCGACGGCGGGGACGTGGTGCGGGTTCAGCCGGCCGGTGGACTTGAAGAACAGCCCGTCGCGGGCCATGGCATAGTACACGCGGGCGCCGGCCAGGATCAGCCCGTTGTTACACCCGAACGTGGAGATGATGATCGCGATGGCCATCATGATCGCGCCGGTACTGCCGAGGATCGCTTGCAGTGCGGCCGTGGCGACACGGTTGTCCGGTGCGTGCTGGATGCGTTCGATCGGCAACGTGAACAGGTAGGCGACGTTCGCCAGCACGTAGAGCGTGATGACCAGGCCGGTTCCGGCCACCAGTGAGAGCGGGATGTTCCGCCGAGGGTTCTTGACCTCGCCGGCGGTGAAAGTGATGTTGTTCCACGCATCGGCGGAGAAGAGCGAGCCGACCTGGGCTACACAGAAAGCAATGAAAAGTCCGAACGCTCCGCCGGCCGCCGACACGGTGCGGAATGATGAGAAACCCGGCGTGATCGCCTCGACATCGCGCGGCGTCCATGCCTCGCTGAAGTTCGCGTGGATGGCTTCGGCATTTCGGCCGAGGAGGATGCCGAGCAGAATGAGGCCGATGAGGGCCAGCGTCTTGGCCGAGGTGAACACGTTCTGAATGATTTTGCCCAGTCGCAGCCCGCGGGTATTGGTGTAACTCAGGAAGACGATCAACAAGATCGCGATCAATTGCTGCGTCGAGAGGCTCACGGCGTAGTTTGCGGAGAGATTGATCGGTTTGACGATCCACGCAGTTGGGGAGATGGCCGGGATCAGCACGCCCAGAAACCGCGCGAAGCCGACCGAAACGGCGGCGATGGTGCCGGTCTGGATGACGAGAAACAGCGACCAGCCGTAGAGAAATCCCCACAGCGGCGAATACGATTCGCGCAGATAGACATACTGTCCGCCGGCCCGCGGCATCATGGCGGCCAGCTCGCCGTAAGACAGGGCGGCGGCGAGCGTGAGCAGGCCCGTGACGACCCACACCGCGAGCAGCCAACCGGCCGAGCCGACCTGCCGGGCGATGTCCGCTGACACGATGAAGATGCCGGACCCGATCATCGATCCGGCCACGATCATGGTGGAATCAATAAACGTGAGTTCGCGGAGGAAGCCCGGGGGGCGTTCTGCGGTCGAGGCGGCCGTCTGCTCCATTGCTGTCTCTCAGGAGCGATGGGTGGTCAACTGAAACAACTCCGTTCCCCTGGCACTGTCCAGCGGATAGAATCCTAGCCGCTGTGCCGCCCCGCGGTCAATGCGGGTGGTCAATGTTGACTGGCCATATTCAGCCATGACCCGCAGGGGATCACGTGTGGAGGTTGCTTGATGAAACGCGTTTACTCTTTGCTGACCATGTGCGTGCTGACGTGCACCGGCTGCCAGACCGGCACGCCGCTGTTCAACGGCAAGGACCTGACCGGCTGGATTGAAGTGGGCAGCAAAGGCTCATGGTCGGTGAGCGACGGCGCGCTCAAATGCAGCGGGCGGAAGGACGACTACGCCTGGTTGAGCACGCAGCGATGCTACGGCGATTTCGAGTTGACGCTGGAATGGAAAGTCGGGCCGGAGGGTAATACCGGCGTGTTCTGCCGGGCGCCGGACCGGCTGGGCCGCACGTCCATGAAGGGATTCGAGGTGCAGGCGCGGGACGACGGCAAGGATAAGGATTTGACCGATGTCAGCGGCGCGGTGTTCAGCCGGATCAGCGCCGCCGAGCGGTACAGCAAGCCGGTCGGCGAGTGGAACGCGATGAAGATCGTTTGCCGCGGGCGGCATCTGTGCGTCGAGCTGAACGGCCACGTGACGGTCGATGCCGAGATCGATCACGTGCCGGCCAAGCCCAACGACCCACCGATGAGCGCGGTGCCGAACGAAGGCTACATTGGCCTCCAGAACCACGGTTCGCCGGCGGAGTTCCGGAACGTTCATATTCGGGAGATCCGCTCCGACGCGCCGAGTCGCACGAATTCTTACAGAGCGACAAGCACTGATGCCCCGGCGCCGCCAAGACCCACTGTTTACGTGGTTGTCGATGGGTGCGGGTGCGGTTAGATTAGACAATCGGTTTGGCGCGCCGTTTATATTTAGCCGCCGGGCTTGCCCGGCGCTTCGTTATCTTGAAAACACTGTTTCTCCTCAGCGACCCGCAAGCAGGGCGGCTGAATAACGCTGCCCGCAACGAACGTCGGCGTCAGAGGTTGCTTTGTGTCCGTCCAACCGTTTCCATCCTCGATTGCCTATGCACCGGCCCCTCGGCCGGCGTTTCCTGTGCATCGGCGCAGCGGCTATACGCTGACGACGTATTATTTCGTGGCGTCGATCTTCTGGTCCCTCGCGCTGATCTTCGTGCTGCTCGGGTGGTACGCGGTCGAGAAATATGTGTTTCTGCTCAAGGGCTCGCCGATTCGGATGGTGCGCGATCCGACGGAATTCGCGGTGCGCATCGCCGGGCTGGCGCACTTCATTATCGCGGCGCTGTTCCTGGTGACGAGCCTGCGGCTGCGGACGGCGTCGGGCTGGGCGTGGCTGGTCGGTCTTTCCGGCATCAGCGTGCTGCAATGCTGGGGCTTCGCCGCACTGGGCGGGCACAAGAACGCGCTCGCGCTGATCGCGTTCTACATGTATTTCGTGATCCACGCGTTTCGCGATGAGGCGTTCTTTTATCGCGTCCGCTCGGGGCCGACGGTGCCGCCGGAGCCGCAGACCGAGAGCGTGCTCCAGTGGCTACAAGTGCTGGCGATCTGCGTGCTGATCGCGCTGCTGGTTTCCACGATCGCAGTGGCGGGGCAGCTCGGGCTGCCCAATCCGACGGACAATGCGCTGCGGCGAGTCTTTCCCTCGACTTGGTCGTTTATGGCGGTGTTTGGGGTGACCGCCGTGCCGATGACAGCGCTGGCCACGCTGGTGTTCGCCCGGATTCAAACCAGCTTTCCCGGCGGCTTCGTGGGACTCTACCGAACGCACACCCCGCTGATCAAAGTGATCGGCTTCACCATGCTGATCATGCTGTCGAGCATGCTGGTGGGGGCGTGGACGTACAACCTGGTCATCGTGATGCACTTCGTGGCGTGGTTTGTGTTCACTACAAGCAAGATCAGTGCGCTGCCGCCCGCAGTCCGGCAGGCGGCGTCATGGCGTCAGCCGATGGACTGGTTCAAGCGGAGCCTGCTCGGGTTTAGCGTGCTGCACGTCGGCCTGTCGCTCTTCTTCCTGACGCTGATCGCGATCAACCACTACGGCCTTCAGCGTGCGCCGATGAACGTCGCCGGACGGACGGTGACCAACCCGCTCGAATTCCTCTTCAGTGCCAAGAACCTGTACTACTGGACGATCACGCATGTGACGCTGAGCTTCTTCCCGCGGGCCGTGCCCCTGCCGAAACCAACATGAATACTCATGCACGGTCTGCCAACGTCCCCGTAATGAATCCCGCTCAGTTGGGCGGGATCGAAACGTCCGTGCTGGACAACGGCCCCGGCCGGGGCGTGCGCATCGCATGGGTCAACACCGGCGGCGGACTTCGCTACAAGGTGGTCATCGACCGCGGCCTCGACATTGCCGACGCCGAGTTCCTCGGCCAATCGCTCACCTGGCATTCTCCGACCGGCATCACCGCGCCGTCGCACGCCTATCACCGCGGCATGGAATGGCTTCGCGGTTTCTATGGCGGGCTGCTGGTTAGTTGCGGCCCGCTCAACACCGGTGCGCCGTTCGTCGAGGACGGCCAGGAGTCCGGCCTGCACGGCACGCATTCGCACACGCCGGCGACGGTCGAGTTCATCACCAACCCCGACCCGGCCCGCGGGCGTTATGAGATGAATATCACCGGCATCGTGCGGACCGCCCGCGTCTTTGGGCCATACGTGGAGCTACGCCGCACGATCAGCAGCACGCTCGGCGAGCCGGCCATCCGCGTCTACGACCATTTCACCAACCGCGGCAACCAGCCGGTGCCGCACGCCTGGCTGCTGCACATCAACTTCGGCTATCCGCTGCTCGAACCCGACGCGAGCACTTACTGCTACCGGGGCCAGATCACGCCCCGCGCCGACAGCGTTGAGTGGTTCACGCAGCGGCCGGACTATCGCGCCGCTCCACCCCCGCAGGAGTCGCATCGCGGCCCCGGCGAGGCGTTCACGTACATCGACCCGGAGCCGGACGACGAGGGAAATGTCCTCTGTGGGGTGGTGAACCAGCAGCGCGGCATTGCCGTTCAGATCGAGTTCAACAAGGCCCACTTCCCGCGCCTGGGCAACTGGCAGCACTGGGGCCCGGCCGGCTCATACACCGGCGCGCTGGAGCCGATGACCGGCGGCGTCGAAGGCCGACCCGTGGATCGAAAACGCGGCTGGTTCCGCGAACTCCAGCCCGGCGAGACCACCGAATACCGCTGCACGATCGCGGCGACGATTGATAAGAACGAGGTGGAGCGGCTAATCGAATTAAACGCCTGATAAGGAGGGAAAGTTGAATCCGACGACCCTGCTTCTCGGTCACAGCCCCGACCCCGACGATGCGTTCATGTTCTATGGCCTCGCGAAGGGCTTGGTCGATTCCGGGCGGTGGCGGTTCGAGCATGTTTTGCAGGATATTCAGACGCTCAACGAGCGGGCGCTGCGCGGCGAGCTGCATGTCACCGCCATCAGCATTCATGCGTACCCATACGTCGCGGATAAATACGCGCTGACCAACTGCGGCTCCAGCATGGGCGACGGCTATGGGCCGATGGTGGTCACGCGGGAGGCGATGGACCTGCGGTCGCTGCGGGGCAGGAAGATCGCCGTGCCGGGCACGATGACTACGGCGTTCCTGGCGCTCAACCTGCTGCTGGGCAAGGGGACGTTCGAGCACGAAGTGGTCATGTTCGATCGGATCCTCGATCACGTCGCGGCCGGGCGGGCCGACGCGGGGCTGATCATCCACGAGGGGCAGCTTACCTATCAGAATCACAAGCTGCACTGCGTGGTCGATCTGGGCGCGTGGTGGCACGACGAGACCGGGTATCCACTGCCGCTCGGCGGCAATGCCATCCGCCGCGATCTCGGCGAGGAGAACATGCGCGAGATCGCCGCGATCATCAAGAGCAGCATCCAGTATTCACTCGATCACCGCGGCGAGGCTGTGCAGTACGCCCTCGATTACGCCCGGGACATGGGCAGGGACCTGGCCGACCGCTTCGTCGGCATGTACGTCAACAAGTGGACGCTCGACTACGGCGACGTGGGCCGCAGCGCGGTACAGGAGCTGCTCGCGCGCGGGCATGACGCGGGATTGATGCCGGCGGTCGGTCCGATCGATTTTGTGTGATGTTTTTAACAACCGCCAAGACGCCAACGCGCCATGAAATGCGAATAAGGAAGCCAGGAAGTGAGGAACCCATGAGTGGTGATATGCGGGACGGAGGAACATCATTGCTTTTCCTGTATTCCTGGTTTCCTTATAGAATTTGAATTCCTTGGCGGCTTGGCGTCTTGGCGGTTCAATCCAATCTTACGCCTCACACCGCCGCTCGCATTTCCCGTGCCACCAGCCACACGCCGATGAGGATCATGACCACACCGGCCCATTGTGTGCGGGTCAGGGATTCGCCCAGATAACGCCACGCGATCAGCGAAATGATGACGAAACCGCCGCTGACCATGATCGGATACGCGGTACTGATCGGGAATTCTTTGAGGGCGAACGTGTAGAGCACGACGTTGCCGGCAAAGCAGCAGAGGCCGAGCATGAGCACCCAGTTGGTGAGCAGCGCGCTGACCACCGGCGCGACGCCGTGCTCCATCGTGACCCCGGCGGTCTTGAAGCGTTCAATGCCGAATTTCATCATCAGATTGGCCGTCGCATTCAGCGTGAGGGCCATTACCAGGGCGATTGCGTATTTCATATTCGTGTCCTGTAGCGGCGGCCCCCGTGGCCGCCGACGCCGGCCACGGGGGGCCGGCGCTACGAGCACTGCCGACACGGCAGTGGCACACACTATGGCGTTACGACCGGCGGGATTGTATAAGAACCCGCTGCCGCCGGACAGGCGGAGAGCCATTTCAGAAACGAGGGACACGATGCGAACCCGAAGTTTTCTTGGTCTGATCGTACTGGCCGCTCTATGGATTCTCCCGGCCGGTTGCGCGAGCACCAGACCTGGCCCCAATGGCGCCGGCCAACCTGTGGGAGCCAAGTCGTCGAAGTTCGTCCATGCCGTCTTCTTCACCTTCAAGCCTGAGGTGACGGACGAACAAACCGCGGAGTTTATCCGCGACTGCTACGCGCTCAAGAAAATCCAGGCGGTCAGGAAGCTCGACGCCGGCCGCCGCGACGAACGCATGACCCGCGACGTAAACGTTACGGATTATACGGTGGGCCTCGTCGTCTATTTCAACGATATGGCCGGCCACGACGAATACATCGCGCACCCGGTCCACCAGGAACTCGTCGATAAGCACAAGGACAAGTGGGCCAGCGTGCGCGTGTTCGATTTCGACGCGAAGTAATGCCGGGGTAGTCGGAAACGCAGATAGAGGAGAACGCCACGGATGTCTCGACAATCGAATAGGACCATCCATCTGTTTCTTGTCGGAATGGCCATCGCGGGTCTGGGCCTTGCCGGCTGCCGCACGGATTTCGTCATCAGAGATTACAATCCCTTGCCTCGTCTGAACGTTACAAAAGGACTATCAGACTTCCAAGTGATCCAGCGTGAGGGCGATAGTGGGACAATCTCCTTTGAAGGCACGACTGACACGGACGGCGAGATCTGGGCGAGGATCAGCAATGAAGGAGAGAGAAGTGCTCCGCGTAACCGAGACTGGCGATCCGTCGGACGTGTTGTTGACCATCAATGGCGGGCTACGATCGGCAAAGTCCCCGTCGGCGGACCATATCAAGTGTCCGTGCAGCTTCGAGATTCAACAAATCGTCCGCTGAGCGGTACTAATGCTCACCGCTTGCTCGTCGGCGATCTGTGGATTCTCGCCGGTCAGTCGAACATGCAGGGCGTAGGGGACATGGTCAACGTGGAAAAACCGTCGCTGGAGGTTCATACGTTTGAGTCGCGGTATCAGTGGGCGATCGCCGAGGACCCGCTGCACCGGCTGCTGGAGTCGCCGAATGCGGTGCATCACCTGATCGTGAATCCGAAGGCCACGCCGGCCGACATTGAGAAGAATCGCAACGCTCCGCGCCAACCAGCAACCAAGGGCACCGGCCTCGGAATACCCTTCGCCAAAGAACTGTACGCCCGCACCAAGGTGCCGATCGGGCTGGTGCCGTGCGCTCACGGCGGGACGAGCATGGATCAGTGGGATCCTGCCAGGAAGGGCGAGGGCGGCAAGTCGCTGTACGGGTCCATGCTGGACCGGTTCCACGCCGTCGGCGGGAAGGTCAAGGGCGTGTTGTGGTATCAGGGCGAGTCGGACGCCAATGCCGATCGGCAGCCGGGCTATCACGACAAGATGGTGCGGCTCATCGCCGCCATACGCGACGACTTCGGCGATCCGAGCCTGCCGTTCTACATGGTGCAGCTCGGACGCGTCGTCGCCCCCAAGTGGGACGAGCTGCGGTGGTCGGCGATTCGCGAGGATGAACGGAAACTCGGCGAGGAGATCGCCGGCGTGGTGACGGTGCCGGCGGTCGATCTGGAGCTGGACGACCTGATCCACATCGGGACGCAGGGCCACAAACGGCTGGGCCGGCGGCTGGCGATCGTGGCCGACTATGAGTTGTTCGGACACAAAGCTGTGACCACCGGGTCGCACTTCAAATCCGCTGTGGTCGAGAGTCCCAAGGGCAGCGTGATCCGCGTCCGCTTCGAGGGCGTCAACGGCCGGCTCAAACCCGACGCGCACATCGGAGGCTTCAGCCTGCGTGCGGCAAACGGCGATGTGGTCGGTGAGTTCTTCGATGTCATGGTCGATCCGAAGCAGCCGGACAACGTGATTTGCCAGTCGCAGCAGCCGATCCCCGACGGCGCGAACCTCTGGTACGGCTACGGCGTCAATCCGTATTGCAACCTCGTGGACGAGCAGGACATGGCCGCTCCGACGTTCGGGCCGATCGCCCTCACGCCGCCGGCAACGCAGAAGGACAAGTGATTGTTATACCTCGTCTGCTTTCGAGGATCGTCCCGGGCTCCTGGAAAGCGCCAAGACGTGGCTGGCCATCTGCCGGCAGCCTTTGAGCAAACCTTTTCTGCGTTGAGGTGTCTGGTCAGACAACGGTGTGACAGTCATATCTTGCGCCTCAGGAGACCCTCGATGCGGCCGCTCTACACCTCAATTGCAGTTCTCGTCGCTGTTCTTGCGGGATGCGCGAATTCGTACGAAGCCCCGGTCAGGCCGGTGCCGCAGTTCTCGAAGTTGTCGCCGGAACTTGAGAACCTGACCGATGCCAAGATCGAGACGTATCTCAAAGCCAATGCGGAGCCGGCGTTCCCGGCGGTTCTCGCGGTGGCGAAGGTCGGCTCGCCTGAGGAAAGGCGGTATGGCCATGTCTATGAGACGACCGAGCGGGGTGATCTTCAGATCCTGCGGGGCGAGGAAGCGGATGGTTGGCGCAAACTGGATGGGCTCAAGGCGGGCGACAGGCAGCTCATCTCGCAGGTGCAATTCGTCAACTCGCTTCTCGGCGGAAGCCGGCCGACGCTGAAGGACCTGCGCGACGCCGCCGCCCTGCTGCACGCCTCGCTCCTTTTGGTGTATATGCAGGCGGATGACGCCGAAGACGGCTATAACGAGCTGGCGATGGCGTATTGGACGATCGTGGGTCTCTTCACCGTGCCGGGGAACAGCGTCGGCTACTTCAGCGTGTGCCAGGGCGTGCTGGTTGACACCCGCTCCGGGTTCATCCTGGGGACGGCCGGCGGCGAGTCGCAGCGCGAGGAACGCGTACTGCCTGGAGCGGTGGACATCGCCCGCCGCCGCACGCGCGAGCAGGCCAGGGCCGATGCCGTCGTCCACCTGCAAGTGGCCGTACCGGAATCGCTGAGAGCCTTGGGCGACCGGAAGGCGGCCAACCCTGCGAATAACTGAGCAACAGTGATCAGCCCGTTCTCAGCAGGGGCGTGGGAAGCCTCTTGACTCGTCGGGAAGCGCGCCAGATATCCACCGCTTCCTGGGCATTTAGCCAGAACTCGGGCGTTGTCTTGAAAGACGCAGCCAGTTTGAGGGCTATCGGCGCGGTCACCGCCGACCGCCCGTTGACGATACGGTTGATGACTTTAATATCGCAACTGATATGGTCCGCCAATTGTCGTTGAGTCAGGCCGAGAGGAACGAGAAACTCCTCCTTGAGGATCTCTCCTGGAGTGGTGGGGGCTCTTTGGATACGCGGCATGATTTCTCCATTCAATGATAGTCCAGCACAGCCACTTGCGCCGGGCCTGATTCCGTCCAACGAAAAACAATTCTCCACTGGTCGTTGATTCGCAAACTGTGGTATCCGCGCAAGTCTCCGCGCAGCGCCTCCAGGCGGTTGCCTGGTGGAGAGCGCAAATCCATCAACTGATGGGCATAATGAAGCATATCCAATTTCCTGCGAACTACCCTTGCAAGCCCTTTCCAGGGCACTCTCGGCGACACTCGACCAGAAACGAAGAACCGTTCAATCGAGCTATCGGCAAACGAGACAATAGGCATGCCATAGTATACCGCATGGAGGTATATCTGTAAAGACCGGTTTTAGGCAATATTGCCCCGTGTAGTGCAGCAGCGTCGATGGATCGGCATAAAATCAACTGGTTGGGGCGACTTTTCGTCTTCGCAGGTGTGCGGTTTCGGGGGCTTCGGCGATGCAGGTGCCGAGGATGTTGGTGGCCATGCGCATGAGCTGAAGCGTGTTGCGGACGTATTCGGCGGGGGCGCGGCCGACGTCGGGCCAGCCGCGTTCGTCGGGCGTCAGCTTCTCCCAGTTGTAGAACAGGCGGCCCCATTCGCTGTGCAGGGCTTTGTGCATGCGGTGATTGCCGTGGCGGGGATACCAGAACATGTCGTGGTAGAGCACGCTGGCGATGTACGCCCACGGCGCGAGCCAGGTTTTGAGCGACCATTCGAGCGCGGTCTTGAGCCGGCCCCAGTAGATCTTGTGCTGCATGCTGGCGGCGAAGGTCATCTTCTTGAACGGCCCGTCGAAGTGCCAGTTCTCGGCGG
This sequence comes from uncultured Planctomycetales bacterium, assembly GCA_964384465.1. Lineage (GTDB taxonomy): Bacteria > Planctomycetota > Phycisphaerae > UBA1845 > PWPN01 > CAYLLT01. The sequence continues at coordinate 17,516 of CAYLLT010000027.1, forward strand.
CGGCGTCCACGTCGCCGACCATCTCGATGTCGCGCACGTCGCCGCAGCCGAGGCCGCGCTCGTGGGCGAGGCGGACGTATTTCAAGTCGCGAAGCGGATCGAAGCCCATGAGCTTTGCGGCCATCGCGTCGATCGCGACCTGATCGGCCGAGGCGAGCAGCACGTTCTTGACGTGCGGGATCATGCAGCGCGGGCCGGGTCCGTCGCCGACGAAGGTGCCGTCCATCACCGCGAATACGCCGCGATGGATCTTCTTCTGGATCATGAGCAGATCGACCAATGTCTCGTGGATGACCGGGTGGGTCCAGTGGCGATGCTCGTTGAGCAGGCCGCCGAAGGCGTTCTTCATCGCGCCGGTGGTGGTGGTGAAGACGTGCGTTTTCATCGTCGGCAAATGGATGATGTTCTCGCCGATGAACCGCTTGGGGATCGAGAAGCCGCGGGGATACACGTCGTTCAGGCAGATGAAGTCCTTCGTGAGATCGCCGACGGCGTCGCGGATGTTGATCCACTCCTGCCCTTCGTAGAGATGGAGATTGCGCAGGCCGTGGGCCTGCACGACCTGTAGCTGCTTGTTTTCACGCTCGCCGAGATGGGCGTCGATGACCACCGTGCGGTTGTGGCACGCGTGCATCAGGTCGGGGTCGTAGCCGTCCCGCTTCATGGCCCGGATGACGCCGTCGAGCTGCCACGGCGTGGTGCTGGCGGCCGGATAAAAGAAGTGCCACGAGATGTTGACCTTGAGCGCGGTATCGACCCTGGAGTCGATCACCTCGCGATAACCGGCCAGGTTCATGACCCGGTGGTAATCGGCGAGCACCGTGGCGGGCGACGTGCGGACGATGGCGACTTTAGACTTCACAAAACCCCCTGAACTCGGCCCCCGGCACACCAGGGGCTGTAGATAAGTTACAATATTTGATTCGGCGTTACAACGCGGCGCTGCTTTCACGAGTCCGCTTCGAGTACGCAATACTTCATGAGATGCCGACGCATCTGTTTTCATCCTTTTACCGCAGCGAGATGGATGAAGGTAACGTGAGCGGCGCGAGCGGTTCCTGTGACCATACGAAGGTGGTGAGGCTTAGCGCGGGCAGGATTGCGGTGAAAGCGGCGGGATCGGACGTGGTTGTAATGGGATGCGAAGCCAACGTGATGGTGGAATCCGTCAGCAAACCGGCGGCGTGTGCGGGCTGCCACCGGGCATTGTTCAAACGGATGCGCACGTTGCGAGGCTCGGATGCGTTATTGATCACGACAGCGACGTATCCGTGCAGGCGCGGCACCACGAAAGCGGAGACGCGCAACCAGGGGTCGTCGCAGGCGGCGGCGATGTGGCGATCGCCGGGCCGGACGAACCGGGCGTAATGCGCGAAGACAGCGCCGGCGTCCTTGGTGATCTGCCAGCGGGACATATTGCGGCCGTCGGTGGTCATGACAATGTGATGCCCTTCGGAGCGGACGGACTGGTTGTAGCGCGGGTCAATGGCGTCGATCCAGATCGCGAGCATGCCCTGTACGGCCGACGCACCAGACAATAGTTCATAATAGATCTCATTGGCCCGGCCGCGGCCGATCTCCCATTCGGACAGGCCGGCGATGTTCTTCGGGTAGTAGGCGGTCTCGGTCTGCCATGAGGGCAGATTGTATTTGCGGCCAAGCTCCGCCATCTGCCGGGCGCCGATGGTGAGCCGCTCGAAAAGCTTGCCGGCGTCGGCGGTCTGCGGACTGGAAACGGCCTTCAGGAACGGCTGCGGCCCGTCGCCGGACGAGCGATAGTGATGATAGGCCAGCGCGCCGATGAACGGGCGGACCTGCTCATCCTGCAAGACGGCTTCGGTGACCTTCACCGCCTCATGCACGTTCATGAAATCGGGAAACATGATTTTGGTTTTGAGGCCTTCGCGACGGAAGCGCTCGCCGGTGGCCTTGAGCCACGGCCGCCAGAGATCGGGCGAGGTCCAGCCGCGGACGTCCGGCTCGTTGAACATCGACCAGTAGGGCGCTTCCAGGCCGAACGTCTTTTTGAGATAGAGCAACTGTGCGGCGGCCCATTCGGCGTATTCGTCGAAGCGGCGGGGGTCATTTTTGTCCTTGATGCGCTTGAGCAGCCAGTCGGGCAGCTCGCCGGGCGTGGGGATCCAGTTGACCAAACCGAGCTTGATGGCCTGCGTCAACCATTCGCCCCACTCCTTGAGGCCGTTCATGCGCGAATCGAGCTGGTCGCTGCCCGCGGGCCGGCCGCTGCGGCCTTCCCAGGTGAAGGCGTTCCAGTCGATCACGTCGGGGTCATCGTTGTCGTTTTGCGGTTCGACGCCGGACCAAATCCAGATGCGCGCGTGCGTGACGCCGAGCTCGCGCACGGCGGCGGCGATCAGTTCCTTCCGCTGCTCGGCGGTGGTGTGATAGGTGACGCCGCGCGGGGCCGCGTCATCAAATCCGCCGCGCTCGAACAGCTCGAATCCGCCGAAAGTGCTGGCGCCGAAGCCGTCGATGGTTTGCAATTCCTTGGCGCCATCCAGCGTGATCAGCGACGCGGGCTGAGTGCTGCCCGCCGCCAGCTCGGCGCGGATTTTCATGAGGATTTTGCCGAGGCGGTTGTCGCCCTTTCCCTGATATACGCCCCAGATTTGGTCGCCCCAGGTATTTCCCTCCTCCAGGTAGGCTTCACCAGTCGCGAGCAGTGCGGCGCGGAGGTCGGCATGGCGCATGAACTTCTCTCGCACGCACTGCTCCATCACCTGGAACTTGGCCGTCTCCCAGTCGGCCCGCTGCGGCAGGGCGCGGCCGGCACGCTTGGCCTCGGCGGGCGTGGGCAGGGCAGCGATGCGCAATCGCTCGCCGCGGTCCAGCGTTTTGGCCGCCTGATAGGCGTGCTCCACAGTGGGATACGTGATGCCCTCAAGCTCGATTTGCGCGGGCGAGAAGTTGGACAGGAAGCGATACGGGCCGGTGAATTCGCCGATCTTTCCGGCCGAAGCTGGCTGCGTGGCGGGCGATGTTTGCGTTTCATGCGCAGACGACTCCGGCGCTGCGGGTGGCGCCGCGCAGCCGGCGAACATTGTCCACTGGAGCAGAACAAGAAAGCACGAGACGAGCCCGGTCTCACATTTGCGTCGCATGGCTATGGGCAGAGCGCGCTCCTCGGAGGCTCGCTGATGCGGCTCTTGACCAGCAGCACGTCGCCTTCGTCAATGTTGCCGCCGCTCAGGTTAACGTCGTGCTGCGGGTTGTCGGACGCCGGCTGCGGCGGACTCACCTTGCTCCTGGTGAACAGGCCGTCGCCCAGGTTCACCGTGCCGTTCATGTTGGTATCGCCCACCAGCGATCGGATCAGGCAGTCGGTGTCGCCGGCGGGGGCCAGCCCGGCTGAGTTGGTTACCGCGGAACCGACGTTGATCCGGTAGCAGGTCTGGTCGGGAAGGTGGCCGGGGAGTACCACGATCTGGAGCGTCCGGGCGTCGAACAGGCTGAGCACGCCCTCGGATGAATAGTCCACCGGCCCCTGCAACACGCCGCCCACCGTCGGGAAGCCGATGATGCTGACGGTCGGCGAGGTCAGTGTGATGGTCTGGTCGAACTCCACCAGGAGCTTCTGAATCCCACCTTCGCGGGTCTCGACGGTGGGCCCGGTGATGCCATTGCCGCTCGCCGTCGGGTCCAGCACGACGGACAGGTTGCCCAGCCCCGCGTGGCCGCGTCCGCTCTTCCAGGAGATAATCACCGGCGGGTCGCACGCATCGCCCAGCCCGTCGTTGTCGCTGTCGGCCTGGCCGGCGTTGGCCGCAAAGGGGCAGTTGTCGCACGCATTGCCGACGCCGTCGCCGTCGACATCCTGCTGATTGAAATTCACCACGTTCGGGCAGTTGTCACAACCATCCGGCTTGGTGTCGCCGTCGGTGTCGATGTGGTCGTTGAATCCGGGGCAGATATCGCAGGCGTTGGGCACGCCGTCACCGTCGGCGTCCGGGTCGCACTCGTCGGGAACGCTGTTGGCGTCGCAGTCCGCGCTCGTCTGGGCTAAGAGATCGCACCCGTCGATGGTGCCGTTGTTGTTACAGTCATTGGCGGGGAAATCGCAGTCATCCGGCTGACCATTCGTGTTGCAGTCATTGGTTGCCAGCTCGCAGGGATCCGGTACGCCGTTGCCGTTGCAATCTGCCGCGCCGTTGGTGATGTCGCAGGAGTCGGGGATCGCGTTGCCGTTACAATCGGCGCTGATGCCGTGCGCGATGTCATAATCATCCGGCTGGCCGTTGTTGTTGCAGTCGGCCTCGCACTCGTCGGGGATGCCATTGTTGTTGAGATCGCGGGAGGCACCCCAGCCGACATCGCAGATGTCGGATCGGCCGTTGTTGTTGCAGTCGGTGATGGCTTCGCAATCGTCGGGCGTGCCGTTCAGGTCGCAATCCAGCTCGCAAACGTCGGGAATGCCGTCGTTGTCGCAGTCCGGCTCGCACGAGTCGGGGATTCCGTTCCGCTGGCAGTCGGCAGCGATCCCCGCACGGATGTCGCAGTCGTCGGGGATGCCGTTTCCATTGCAGTCGGTCTCGCACGTGTCCGGAATGCCATTGGGCTGGCAATCCGCCGCGCCGCCGAAGGCGATGTCGCATTCGTCGGGGATGGCGTTGTTGTTGCAGTCCTTGCTGGTCCCGTTGGTGATGTCGGTGGCGTCGGGCTGGCCGTTGCCGTTGCAGTCGATGATCGGCACGATGACGCTGATGCCATCGAGGAAGATGTCCCCCACTACGGGGTTGCCCGCCGTGGTGACCAGCCGAATGGCCAGGACGATCGCGTCGGTGGTCGAGCCGAGGGTGAAGGATTGCGAAACAACCGTGTACGCGGGCGCTGACGCCGGGAAGGGGCCGACCAGTGCGGTCTGCGTCGCCACGGTCGCGCCGGCGTGAGACTCGGTAATGGTCATCCGCAGATCCAGGTTGGCCCCCCCGGTTGAGCTCAGGCGGCGACCAGCGACGGTGACCTGGATAATCTCGCCGTGATTGGTGGCCACGGATTCACTCTGGACCCCGAAGTCGTTGGTGGTATTGGCGCGGTTCATGCGAATCGCATGGACGCCCTCATAAACGGGCGTGGGGACAAAGGTCAGCGTGTTCGCTGGGTTGCCCCCCGTGCCGAACGGGGTCCAGGTGAGCAGACGTATGCCGGAGTTCTCGAATCCGCCGTTGACCAGGCGGTTGTTGCCGTAGGTGACGTCGGTCATCTTGACGTCGTCGAGCTGAATGGTGCCGGTGCCGGTGATGCTGAAACGAAGGGAGGCGTAGGAGGCATTGGCGGTATCGCCCTGGGCGGTCGCCGGAGCCCGTGCGGTGAGGCCGTAACGCTCCCAGGCGGTGCCGGCGTTGCTCACCGTAGCGGAGCTATCGGAAATGGAGTTGCCGTCCGCCGCCGCCGAGTGCCACTGCATGGACGCTATGTGATTGAGCGGGGCAGTGATGTTGCGCACGCCGTAGAGGAGTCGATACACCCGTGCGGCGGTGACGGGGAATCGCAGCGTCGAGGTGTTCTTGTCCAGAGCCGAGTCGCCGCCGGCATTGTTGCGGGCGAGTTCGACGGCGTTGACGCCCTCCAGGACGTTGGGCGGGCCACCAAGGCACTTGATATGCGCGTAGCCGAACGCGGGGCTGCCCCATCTCGGCCACGACGATCAAGCCGTGTA
>CAYLLT010000027.1:23202-54731 GCA_964384465.1 uncultured Planctomycetales bacterium
TTGGGCGGGTCCCCCTCGCAGGCGCCGCTTTCGAAACCGGCATTGCCCGTATTCGGATCGCCGCCGGCCACGTTCCCCACGCCCGCGGGGGCCGCGGCCAGCGCGGGATCGGCATCGACCGCCCCATCCAATGTTCCTCCTGGGCCCCCCGGCCCCCAATAGTTATTTTCCGCCTTGATGATGACGTTGGGATCCTTGTTGGACACATTGTAGCCCATATGGTTCACATTGTTGTCGGAGATGATGTTGTTTCCGGCGCTGGCGGCGCCGCCGGCGCAGTCCGGATTCATCGTGTCACCCAGATTAGCCAATGAACCCGACTCCGTCCGTACGCCGGCCACGCTGTTGAACCGGATGGCGTTCCGCCGCACGATCGGCCGGGTTTGCTGGAAAGAGGCGATGCCATACCGGTTCAAGTTGATCTGCGGATTGTCCTGAATGAGGGGCCCGCAGACGACCTGAGGGTTGTACTCACTGATTTCGATCCCGGCGTCGGTGTTCTGATAGATCTGGCACCCGGTAATGAGGTCCATCGTGGTGGGCAGGCTCATGCCGATGCCGTCGTCGGTATTGTTGCGGATGGTGCAGCCATTGATCTGCAAACCCGGATTGTTCAGCCCGGCCGGCAGTCCGGTATAGTTGATGCCGTCCCCGCCGTTGTTGTAGATCGTGCATCCGGTGACCGAACTCGGAGCGGCCAGGATCCCGATGACGATGCCGCTGCCGCTGTTGTCGTGGACGCTGCCGCGGGTGATGCTGGCCGATCCGCCGATCATCCTGATGCCCTGGGCGCAAATGTTCTTGATCTCGCAGTCTGTCATCGTCGCCGTGGCGGAGCTGGCTTGAATCCCCACGCGGGCCCGCTGAATGACGCACCAGGTCATGTTGAGGACCGCCCCGCTGCTGTAGTCGAAGGGCGCGGTGATCCCATACCAGGAACAATCCTGGGCCAGTTCACCGCGGAAGGTGATGGTATTGGCCTGCGTTCCCGTCGCGGTCAAGATTCCATGAACGTTCAGGCAGACGTTCTTCCCGAATTTGAGTGTGATCGGCGCCCCCGCCGTGGTGATGGTCAACGTATCACCCGGAGAGATGGTCACCGACCCGTGGAACGTGTAGGTGCCGCCTCCATCGTTGGTAACCAGCCCCTCGGTATTATTCACCAGGGTATCGACGGTGCCGTTGAACGCTCCGCCGCCGGCCGTCGCGTAGACGCCGAATGACGTTGTGTTGGCTTCCTGGTTCGGGTCAACGCCGGCGACGTTCGGGTAAGCGATGGTCCCGTCCGTGGCCCGCACACCCACGGAATATAGTGTGCCGCGGCCCAGGCCGCCGGACATATCGCAGCCCTTGGCCCAGTAGCCGTCGTTGGCATCGCCGGCCGGGCACGCATTGGCCGCCAGGAGTTCGGCCGGGGTCCAGGAGAGGGGGTATTCGGCGCCGCGATACAGGCTGTAGGTGATCGGCGTCGAAGGGTCGCTGGCCTGATCCCACCGGCAACTGATCGAATCCCCGTTGGCATTGGCGTTGAAGACGGCGAACTGCATCCCCTCCTCGTCGACCGGCCAGGTGGGAGCCGTGTTGTCCAGCGTGAAGTTCCAGATCGGGCCTAAAGTTCCCTCGTCGCCGGTCTGGTAGCAGGAATCCTTGGCCCGGATGCGCCAGTGAATGGTGCTATCCGCGCCGGTCACGCTGAACGTCGACATCGTATCCGTGCTGTCGGCCTCCACATTCAGGCCGGAGGTATTCGGATCGAAATTACCCGGGAACGCAACGCCCTCGGAGCGGTACACGTCCGACAACACCGCATCGCCCGCATCGGGGTCGCCGCCCGTCCACTGGACGGAAAGGGTGGTCGCGCCATCGCCGTCGTAGGCGGTTTCCATCAGCGGGTAATCACTGGACCCCAGGTTGGGGATCTTGGGCGGCTGGTTGTCATTGACCGTGATCGTGCTCTGGGTGGTCGCGGTCAGTCCGTTACAGGGATCCTCCACGGTGACATGAACCGTGTGATTGCCCGCCGTGGTGAAGGAGTGCATCAGCAGCGTCTTGGGAACGGGCGTCGCCACGCTCGAATCATCGACGGTCCAGGTGTATGTGAGCGTGCTCCCCTGGGCATCCTGGGAGGCTGAGCTGCCGGAGGCATCGAACTGAACCTCGTGCCCCGGGCACACTTCTCCGACGGCATTATGGGTCAGCGACGCGATGGGGGACGCATAGCCGAACAATCCAAACTTGCCCGAAACCGGTTGATTCGATGTATTCACCACCTCCACGTTGATGCCCTTCGGCCCGACAGGCACCCAGTTCCCGGCGATGAACTGCATGATGACGAGGGTGGTCGCATCGATGGTGTAGCCGGTGGCCGTCAGGTCGGCATTGCTGTAAGTGGCTTCGATTCGCGTCCGACTCCACTGCGTGGCCAGGTAGGGCGGGTAGAACTGGAAGAACATGCCGAGCTTGGTATAGCAACCGCCCGGATGCGGGTTTTGATCGGCATCGGGGTTGTCGATGAGCTGCGGCTTCTGCTGATCGATCCAGGTCTGCGGCGCCACGCCCGAGTTGAGCAGGACGCACACCTTGACGGTGCGGGGGTCGGGGCAGGTGGGGTTGGTCTTGATGTTGCAGGTCAGGCAATTCTGAGCGTTGCAGAACTGGCAGACGTCCCAGCCGCCGACGCCGATCGGAGACGGCAGCTCGACGACCGGCGAATAGAGGTATACACCAGCCAAATCGCAACCCCCGTTGCTCCCGTCGTCCTTGACCCGGACCGCGACGCGGTACACGCCGGGATCGTCGTACGTGTGGCAGGGCGTGGCGCCGGTGTCACCGGAGGCGAGGAAATCAGGGATCCCATCCGGGGGGACCGTGCGGTCTTTGTAATCCCAGTCCCACTCGTAGGTGACCGCTCCGCCCTGCGGATCGGATGAACCGGAGGAAGCGTCGAAGCAGATCTCCACGTCCTCCTGCGCGGGAATGCCGGAGGTGACCACCGGAACGCCCGCCACCGGCTTGCAGTAGTTTTCCCCCAGGTTCCGCGTCTGGTGGGCCATGACCAGCGTCCCGGAACCGGGCTGATCCAGGGCGGGTCCATTCGCCCACAGCACCACCGAGTTGTCCTCAAATTCGTAGGCCTCGTTGCCGTCCTCAAGTCGGCAGACCCGCAAACCCGCTTTGGTGCTGTAGCTCGTGTCGGTACCCGAGGCCTGCGAGAAGGTGGTGTCGTAGGTGAACGTGACCTTGTCGGTGACGGAGACCGGACCCAGCTCCGCGCTGCCCCCCACGCTTACATCGACTTTCCAGTTGTCGCTGGTCTGGGTGCGGTTGCCGGCCCCAATGCCGAACTCGAACTCGTCCGGGCCGTAGAGATTGGTGCCGATCTGGCCGGAATCAGTCGTATCAATCTCCCGCCAGTTATCACCAAAGAACCCGCCGCTGGCGCCGCTGAGATCGTTCAAGCGATACGTGTACGGATCCCCCGCGGTGTGATTGTCGAAGTTCCCCAGCAGGGTGTCCTGCAGCGTGTCGGCAGCCGCCTGCCCGAAGGTCTGGACGAACTGGCCGCCGGGGTCAAAGAACGGGTCATAGCTGCTGGCATCCAGGCTGACGCTGCGGGGATACAGGAACTCGACGGTTTGAGGAATGTTGTTGATTTGAAACGGTTGACCGTTCTGGAGAATCCGATAACGGTCCAGTCGGTACTGCACCTCGGGAAAAACCACCGTGCCGGTGGGATCCGTGCTGGCCTCGAAAGATTTGTTCAAGACCTTCCACGAACGTTTGTTCTGCTCGTTCTCGACCTCATGGTTGTAGGCCGCGGTGAGGCCCGCCTCGAGCCCCGCCTCCGCAGACAACTCGTTGGAGATGCCGAACGCCATCTTGGCGGTGTAGGAATAGGAGAGGGTCGTTTGCTTGTTGATCTGCACTGCTGCGCTGGCCTCCACACCATCGGCAACGCATTCCTCGTGTGAGCCCTCTTTGAAAGGCGGGGTGAAGAGGACGGCAATGGGATAGGCCTGCTGCGGCTGGGCGAGCTTCTCGGTCCAGATCATGTCGAGTTGGAAACCGTCTCCGTCCAGGTCGCCCAGGGCGATGTCGTGCCAGGCCACGTCGGGGTCGGGAACGATTTCGTTCGAGCTGGGATACGGCAGCGGGTCAGGATCCAGTGCATCGGTGACCTGATAGTCCACCTGTGGGCCGTTAACAAGATTATGGAGGCCCCAGTACCGCGAGAGCACCATTTCCGCATCCCCGTCGCCGTCGAGGTCGCCGACGCCGATCGCCATGTAGAAGGCGTCGTCCAAAGTCTCCGTATCGAGCGATGCGGCCGCACCCTGGGCCCGGCCGGTTGCATCCTTGGTTTCCGCTCCCGGCAGTTCGTAGATTTCGACCTCGGCCGTGAAGGTCTGGTTGCAGTCGATGGTGGGCAAAAACATGAACATGCATATCGGGCAGTCGAGCGGGTCGGTGAAATCCACCGTGCAGGAAGTGTCGATGTCGAAACGGATAACCGCGAGTTCATCGACGCCGTCGCGGTCGAAGTCTCCCACGGCCGCATCGATAATCCAGCCGCCCAAGTCTGGAGTCGCTGTCCACCAGTACCCGTCGCGACCCGTTTCGCCGGGATCGATGACCGACACCGCGGCGCGGCGCCCGTCGGCGCCGCCCAGGCCGATCAAGACGATCTCATCATCGCCGTCACCGTCGAAGTCGCCCGCCGTCACCCGGCTCCAGGGTTGGCTGCGCCCCGAAACCCACTCTGTGCTGTTGGCGTTGTACACCCCGGCGGATCCGGGATGCGGATCGATGATGCGCACCTGCGGTTTGGGAAACAGGTCGGTGGTGGGCCGAATCACCACGATCTCGTCGTCGCCATCGCCGTTGAAGTCGCCCGCGGCCACGTCGGTGACCAGAGGACCGCCCAACTTCATGCCCCATTCGAAACCGGTGGCAGAATCCTCCAGATCATCACGGACAAACAGACCATCCTCCTCGGCGCCCTGATGAAGGCCAAACGCCGCGGCCACGGCCTCGATGCCGGTCGGAAGTACAAACTTGACGCTCACCACCTCGTCGTCGCCGTCGCCGTCGAAATCCCCGCAATCCACCGCCCACCATTGCTTGTTATGAGAGGTTTTGGGATATCCGGGCAGCTCGGGGCCGGCAGGCGGGTCGTCCACATCGTGGATGGTCAGCTCGTGGGTGGTTTCAAACAACTCGGTGTACGATCGCACCAGCACGAGCTCGTCTTCCGGGAGCCGCCGGCGGTCCAGCGGACCCGGTGTCGAAGGAGCACAGTCCGGGTCGTACTCCCGACACTGCCGGCACTCGCAGCACGTCGTGATGCCGTCGCAGTTCAGGTCGCAGGCCCCGCCGTTGGTGGCGGCATTGCCATCCTTATTGCAGGACGCGGGGTTCTGCCCTTCCTGGCAGCAGTCGCAACAGGCCGGGCGCGGCTCTTGACTACAGCAGGCTGGGGGTGGATCGTCGGCTCGAGCCAGTCCGCACCAGACCCATTGCACGGCGGTGGCCAGCAGCAGAGACCCCGCCGCGACCTGAAGGATCGGTCGGCGTCGATGAGGCCGGCGGTTGACCGGTCCGATACCAACCCTGCCGATGAAAAGCGTCAGATGGCTATGAACACTATTTTCCACGTCATATCCTCCCTCTGCCTGGATCGTTCGTCCACGGGCAGGCAGCCGTCTCCTGAAATGACGGGTCGGCTTCGAAGGGAGTGGGGGGGCCTCGGTCTGCGTGACTCGCACGTGGCAAAAACAGACCGCAGCGAGGATCGGGGCTCCGCTACAGCACTTTTACCTCATCAACCGTCCTGTGTCAATCAAAAAACTCAGATTCGCACGGAACTCAGCAGACGGCGGGGGGAGACAAGATCAGGGACATGTAGGGCGGGCACTGCCCACCGGCAGAAAGGCGGGCAATGCCCGCCCTACCTGATGGGACCGGAACCTGATTTCATCCCTTGGCCAGCAGGGCCGAGGCGGATTCGAAGAGGCGGTCCATGCGGAACGGTTTGTTGAGGTAGCCGTCGGCGCCGAGGCTCTCGGCCCAGATCTGGTGCCGCTTGCCGGGGTTGCCGGTGATCATGATGACGTATGGCTTGCTGCCGCGCGGTTTCTTGGCCTTGAGCTTTTCGAGCACCAGGAAGCCGCTCCGCTGCGGGAGCATGGCGTCGAGAATGAGCAGGTCCGGGTTCTTGTCCAAGGCGAGCGTGACGGCGGTGTTGCCGTCGGAAGCGGTCAGGATCTGGGCGCCGGTGTCCTTGAAGGCGGTTTCCAGGGCAGTCATGATCTCCCGGTCGTCGTCCACAATGAGAATGGATTTTCCATCGAACGGAGCGGCCACGGGTTATATCTCCAGGCGGGATATTGAAGGAGCCTCGATTGAGTATAGGCAAGCCGGAAGGGCATTGCAATGAACGAGGTCATAAGACGCAGTATTCCGGCCCCGCGCTCCCTTTCGGTCGCGGCTAAACAATGGGATGCTAAACAATGGGATGGGAAGATGGGTCGGGAAACAAGCGAGCCTGGCGGTATTATGGTACATTTCAGATACCGCTTTGCCGCAGGATCACAGGCATGACCGAGCCTCCCGAGCGTCCGTTCGTCAGCCGCGGCGGAGAGAAGCTGGCGGCCGCGCTGGACGAATTTGGCGTGGATGTTAGCGGGTGGGTGTGTGCCGATCTGGGCAGCAATGTGGGCGGCTTCGTCGATTGCCTGCTGCGGCGGGCGGCTCAGCGGGTTTACGCGATCGATACCGGCTATGGCGTGCTGGCGTACAGCCTGCGTCGCGATCCGCGCGTCGTGGTGATGGAGCGCACGAACGCGATGCACGTGCGGCTGCCGGAGCCGGTGGACCTCGTCACCATCGACGCGGGTTGGACGCGCCAGCATCACCTCCTGCCGAACGCGAAGCAGATGCTGAAGCCGGGCGGACAGATCATCACGTTGATCAAACCGCATTATGAAGCCCCGCGCGGGCGGCTCCACCGTGGCGTCCTCGATCCGGCGGCGGCGCGCGCGGTGGTCGATGGGGTCTGCGATACAATAGGAGGACTCGGGTTAGGTGTGGAGAAGTTGATGGAAAGCCCGGTGGCGGGGCATGGCGGGAATGTCGAGTATTTAGCACTTTTGAGAGTATTGAATCAAAACGTGCAATAACGAGAGCGGCGAGCCGCAGCGTTTATGCCGGTGGTCGTTGCGATCCTATGGAGCTGCTCAGTTTTTTGGTCTGGTTGGCGCTCGGCGCGGGAGCGGGTTTGCTGTTCGGCGGCTCGCCCGGCCCCGGATTCGTCGGCGCCATTCTCACCGGGCAGATCGGTTATCTGATCGGCTCGCTGTGCCAGGATCGAAACTGGCCGTTCTCCTATCTGCTCGTGATCTACCTCGGCGCGGCGGCGGGGGCGACGGCGTTCGCCCTGGTGTTCGGCATGTTCGGAGCGCGCTTCTACGGAGCGTGTGTCGGGTTCGTGGTGGGCAGCGCGGCCTCGGTGGGTTTTCTTCTCCTGATGACGCGGCCGCCGAAGCTGGGTCACTGCGCCAAATGCGGCTACAACCTCAAGGGCCTGCCGCACAACCGCTGCCCGGAGTGCGGGACGGAGTTTGATCCGACGGAAGTATTCCCGCGGTATAAATGAAGAGATGTTTCCAACAGTGATCAGGGGGGTTGATATCGCGGGCGCAAATAGCCGAGTATCAGGCCCAGCAAGAGGGGGACGAGCAAAGCGGGAATGGTCAACATGGTTTGAAGCTCTCGATCGGGTTCTGTTGGCGGCGTCGCGGTGCCTATCTTGTGGACGCGGACCATGCCGCGGTCCTTGATCACCAGCTCCAACTGGTTGCTGTACTGCCGGACCAGATCCAGCTCCTTGGTCAGGATCGCCTGCTGCTCTTCGAGGTTGCGGTAACGGGCCATGCCCTGGTCCAAATCACGCTGTCTCGCTTCCAATTCGAGCATGCTTTCCCGCAACTTGAGTTCCTCCGCCGTCTTGTTCACAAACGTCGTTTGGGCGGAATGCAACTGATAGTCGTACAATTCATTTTCCCTGGCCGCGGTCAACTCGCTCAGTTTCCGCTCGATGAATTCGATCTGTGCCCGCCATCGGTTTGAAACATCTTCCGCCGGAGCCGTGGCGGGTGCGCCCTGAAGCTCCAGCTCCAGTTCGAGTTTGCGGTCCTGCAACGCGGCGATGCGAGGATCGTCCTGAATGAGCTGTTTTATTTCCGGCGTTAGCCCAATACGGTGCCGGTCCATGCCGGCAATATTGTCGTAGACCGACTTGGCGGCCAGCTTCTCCTCCTCCACCTTCGTCATCGCCGCCGCCAGGGTCTTGAGTCTCTCGCCCACCAGATTCAATCCCTCGGTAACGCCGGGTGCGCCTAACGACTGAGCGATGAACTTCATCTTGTCGTTCAGAATGGCCTGTAGGCGATCGTACAGCGCTTTCTCCCGCCTGCGAACGTCATCCAACTCGCCCTGATATTGGAGCTGCGACATCTCCTGAATCTTGTATAGGTATTTATCGATGACTGTGTTCACGATGTTGGCAGCATCCTTTGGATTGGCCGCGCGAAAGGACACTTGCAGATAAGCGCTGGGCGGAAGCCGGGTCACGCTTAACCCGTCACGCAGAACGTCCAGCAGTATCGGCTTGTCCAGCTTGTCCAGTGACACCATCTTGTCCTTGTGCTGCCTGTACCACTCGGTTGACCTGACCTGCGCATCCATCAGCGCTTCCCGCAGCACACTATCATCCCGCAGCAGCACGACCTGGTCCTCCAGGTAGCGCTCCATCTGCTCGTGCGGAACCGGAGGTTCGGTTAATTGCGTGGGCGACCTGGGGAAGGGCGACTCCACCTGAACAACTGTCGAGGCTTTGTAGCGGGTGGGCGTGAACAGCCAGACGGCGGCCACCGCGATCAGTGATACGACCGCGCCGGCAGCGAGCATTCGCCAGTTGAAGCGAGCCTGCCGCGCTCCGCTCGGAGGAGACTGGGACCGCAGCCGGTTCAGTGCCGCCAGGCTCACCAGCAGCGCGACCAATGCGACCAGCATCGCCGCGATGGTCGCCGCCAACAGGAGCAGGTCTATGGAGTTACGTTCCAGCATCGGCACCGACTTGAGCTAATCCCTCGACGTTCATTACGAAGGGGCTCGCTGGGCGGTTCACGCCTTTCGATCGAAGTTCGGCACTTTCATCTGCTCGCCGCATTTTAACGAAGATTGCTGGGCGACGATACCCGGCGCGGTCATGGCCAGCGCCTCATAGACGTTTACCGCCGGCTCGCGGTCCTCCACCAGGGCCGAGATGAACTCGTGCGTGATGAAGGTGTGCGCGCCGCCGTGGCCGCTTTCATGGCGGAGCGACTCGGGCAGTTCCTCGAAGAAATTGGGCACTTCTTTCCAATCCGGTTTGTCCTGGCCGAGCAACTTGAACGGCTGGCCGCCCGAGCCGGGCATGTAGTACGTGAGCTTCGTGCCGAACCACTGGGCCCGCTCGCCGTGCGAGGTGCCGTCCCACATCACGTTGCAGCGGCACATGTGGCCCTTGTCCGTCTTGAACAGCGCGCATTGCGAGCTGAACGGGTTCTTGTAGACGTTGTCGTTGGTCGCATAGGCGGGGATGTTCGGGTTGGTCCAGCCGAGGCAGGAGACCCCGGTGAGCCGCTCGCGCGTCACGCCGACGAGAAAGCCGGTGGAGTGCGTCGGATAGAGCATGGGGGCAAAGCCATAGCGCCAGGTCCGCTGGCCGTTGTAGAACCAGAGGCTTTTGAAGGTGTCCTGATCGTACGGGTGGTAGTATTCGACTTCGCTGTAGAAGATCTCGCCGAACTTGCCCTGCTCGAACAGCTTCCGTGCGGCAATGGTATGATAAGCGTAATAGCTGGTTTCAGCCATCATGTAGCGGCGGTGAGTGCGCTCCTTGGCCTCGCGCAACTGCTCGCACTCTTCGAGGCTCATGGCGGCGGGCACCGCGCAGATGGCGTGCTTGCCGGCGTTCATGACCGCCGTGCAGTGACGGACGTGATCGGGCGCCCCGCTGAAGACGGCGACGGCTTCCACGTCCTTGTCGAGGATGAGCTTTTCGAGCGATTCGTACGAGCGCTCGCATTTGTACGTCTTCATCAGATGCTCGCGCCGGTCGGGCCGCAGGTCGCTGACCGCCTGGACGATGCAGTTCGGGTGCTGGTGCCAGTAGAAGCTGGAGCCGAAGCCGCCGCCGACCACGCCGATGCGGATCTTGCGATCGGACTGGAGCGGTTTGGCGAGCGCCTTCACCGCATGCCCGATCACAGCGCCGGCCGCCACCGCTTGACCCGTTCGTTCCAGGAAAGACCGCCGTGATATCGTATGACGATTCATTTCGCATCTCCAACCAGCAGTAGTGCGGCAACAAGTTGCCGCGGTCCTGAGCTTCGAATCAGCGCTTGAGGATCTCGCACAACACGTCGGGGCGGTCGGTGATGATCGCGTCGATGCCGATGCGGATCAGAAATTTCATGTCCGCCGGTTCGTCCACCGTCCAGACGAATACCTGCAACCCGCAGGAATGCGCGTGCCGGATGAACTCCGGATCGACCGTCTCTTTTGAAAGCCCAATGGCGGACACCCGCGCCCGCAGGGCGTCGCGGATGATCTCCTGCCGCTGCTCCCGCTGATACGGCAGATCGCTCACCAGCCACGTCGTCGGCAGCAGCGGCTCCAGCCCCGCGATATTCGCCACCGCCTTCCGGATAAACGAAAAGATCATCACGTCCTCAGGCGCCACGCCCGCCGCATGAATCGCCTCCAGCACCTGCCGCTCCGTCTGCTCCTCCTTGATCTCGATCACCAGCCGCATATGCCCCTTCATCACCTCCAGCAGCTCCTGAAGCGTCGGGATCCGCTCCCCGGTGAACTCCGCCGCCTTCCACCCCCCCGCGTCCAGCTTGCGGATCTCCTCAAACGTATGCTCGCGCAGTATGCCCTTCCCGCCCGCAGTCCGCTCCAGCGTCGCGTCATGCAGCAGCACCAGCGCCCCGTCCGAAGTCAACCGCACGTCGCACTCGGCCATATCGGCCTTCGTCTTCATCGCCAGCCGGTACGACGCCAGCGTATTCTCCGGCGCGATCCACGAGAACCCACGATGCGCGATCACCAGCGGCTGCGTCCGAGCCGCAGCCAGGTCCGCCGGCTGCGTCTGCGTCGCCGGCAGATCAAACACCTTCACGTGATCGATCACAATCGTCCCGCCTTTCAATCGGACCCCCACCTTACCCGCCGGCGACGCCTCGTTGCCGCGCGGCGACTGCAACACCTTCTCGCCGTCAACAAACCCCCGCACCCACGGCATCTGCGCCTCTACGCGAAGATGATGCCGCCTCCCGTCGGCCAGCGTCGCCACACCGCGAACAGCATTGAATTGTCGCCAGCCCTTCGACGACGGTCCGTTACCGCTGCCCAGCTCGATACCCCCGTGCCGGCGGCTGTCGTGATGCACAACGAATTGAATTCCGGGAGCCGCTACCCCCCCGTCGCGCACGAACAACCCCACCCAATCCTCCGGCCGCCCCGCCTCAAACAGGACGTCCATTTCCATAGCCACATCGCGGCGCGACGATTCGCCGAAAAACAGCGTGGTCTCCCCGTCCTTCTTCGCAGGCTCACCGCGGAGCTGCCCCTTCTCGACGCGCCACTCGCCATCTACCGCCCGCCATCCCGCGGGCAGCTTGCCGTCGGGCATGTTCGCGAGATCCACGGTTATTCCGGGTGATTCGGCGGCAGTGACGGGCGTGGACATGCAGGCACAGTATAGCAGCAGACCGGCGATCGATCGGAAGGCTTCATTCATCTGAACTAATCCGATTTCCACATCATTGTACGAAGTCTGACATTACCAGCACGAAGCGCAAGCGAGTGCTCCTCGTGTCAAACCCTGGTTCGCGTTTCACTCGCTTGCGCTTCGTGCTGGTTAGATCAATGCTTGGGTGTTTTCTCCGTTCAACCAGCCCGATTGCTCGAGCACGTCGCCGAGCGTGAAGCGCGAGCGGATCAGATGCCCGTTGTTGATGGCCGCCAGCGCGCTGTTCGGGCCGATCGGCTCATCGAGCTTGTCGAAATCGCACGGGGCGCCCGCACGTTGCAAAGCGCTTTCGATCGCGCTGCTCGAACGGACGTTTTGCCGGAGGAAATCGTCATATTCTTCGGCCCGTTTGCGCGCGGCGAACGTTCGCCGGGTGTCGATCACCCGCTGCCAGCGGGTCAGCTTCTGCTCGAACTCTCGCCACACCTCCGCGGCCATCCGGCCCGATGCGTCATACACCGCGAACATCCGCTCGATCCGCCGGCGGTAGTCGGCCACATCGCGATCGGTCGTTTCAGCCGTGAGCCGGTCCAGGTCGAGCGTCCCCCACGTGCGTTCGTACGCGCGGGCGGCGACCAGCGTGGCCACGCCGACCTGCCCGCCGTGCAGGGCCGGCTCGCGTCCATCGTGAGCGGCCGTGAGGTCGAGAAAGTGGCTAATGACATGCTCCCAGCCGGAGATCGGCGCGGTCTGATTGACCAGCGACATGGCCATCCCGGCCAGCAACACGGCCTCGGTGACCGCCCGCACGCCGGCCAGCCGGTTCGCGGCGACATCCTCGGCCCGATCGATCATCGCCTGCTCAGCGCATTCGAGCAACCGGCTCGGCACCTGGCTGAACCCGTCCATCTCGAGCTGCGAGGCGATGAACCAGTCGCCGTACGCGACGCTGCGGGCGAGCACATCGCCGAAGCCCGCCGCCGTCATCGCCTGCGGCGCGCCGGCCAGCGTACGCAGATCGCACACGATCGCCTCCGCCGGTTCGGCCGGCAGCGTCCGCTTCACGCCGTCCACCGTCAGCACGGCCAGCGCGGAAGTGTACGCGGTCACGCTCGCCGCGGTGGGGAAGTTGATAAACGCCATCGGCCGGCCGCTCTTTTCGACGGCCAGGTGCCGGGCATATTTGGACACATCCGTGATGCTCCCCGAGCCGACCGCCAGCACGGCCGAATATCCAGTCAGCCCCTCCGCCAGTTGCCGCGCCGAGTCGATGTCCGGGTGAAAAGCGTGTGAAGGTGAGAAAGTGAGAAGGTGGGAATGGTCGGGCGTGTCGCTGGGCAGATGCCGAACATCCAGCGTCACGCTCGGCCGCAGCGTTTGCTCGATCAACGCTTTGAGATCCTGTCCGTCGCGCCGCATCACCGCGTCGTCAACGACCATCAGCGTCCGCCCGCCGCCGCTGAGCGCGCGCGTCAGCTCGGCCAGCGCCGGCAGCGCGTCCTCTTCGATGACGATGTGCCCAATGCCAACCGGCATCACCGTCTCGCCAGCCGCGACCCAGCTTCGGGCCTGCCGGTTAATGTCAACTATCGCCGTAGGATCAATCCGTTCGGTTTTCATCGGTCATTCCATCCCGTCGCCGGGTGGGTGGAATCATATACGATCCTGGGCATCGCCTGAATGAGGATCGTGGTTCAGGTTGGACGGTGTGCGTGATCCGAGCCGCGACCGTGAGGGAGTGGGTTTCACGCTGACCGCTTCCTTACGGTCGCGGCTCGGATAAACTTGTCCGGCACTTCAAACTGAACCACCACCTGAATGTGAGGTCATACTTTTCAGTGGAAATCGACGTTACCCGTGGTATCATATTATTTGCGCCGCTGGAGTGATCCCATGGAGTCAATCCTTTTCACCATATCGTTGATCTTCGTGGCCGGCCTTCCGGCGGGTGAGTTCGATGAGCCTGCCAAACCCAAGCCGGGAGCGGCGGGGCCTCAGCCGCTGGGCGTTCTTGCCCCGCACGAGCTTGATGATCTCCTCCTGTCCAAGAAGGAGCAGAAACGTTACGACGCGGCACTGGCGGAAGTGCGAAAGCATGCTCAGCCGGCGCGTGGCGAGCCTGATCCGGCCGGGACGGCGCTTCGGCTTTTCCGAGAAGCGGCGGTCCATCTCCAGTTCGGTCAGGAAGCCAAAGCGCTTCAGGCGGACCAGGACGGGTGGAACGCGCTGTTGGACAAGTGGCAGAAGGATACCAAGCATTTCGCGACTGACTTGGCCGGCATGCCGGTCCACTTCCAGCCGTTCGCCGTGCTTCTCGAACATGATCGGCCGCTGCTCCTGACGTTCCTGCACGAGCTCGACGAGTTGTATGTCGAGGCGTTCGCGAGGACGAAGAAGCGGGCGCCCGAACGTTTCGCTCCCATCGGCTACCTGTGGGTGAAGCTCGCCGGCGCGGAGAAGCTGGGCGACGAGGATCTGGAGAAGGCGTCCTTCTGGGTTACGCTGGCCGGCGCTGATGCCTTTACTGATCGGCGTCTACCCGATGCCGAGAAGGCGCGGTACCAGGTGGAGCTGGCCGGGAGCGGCGTGGGGTACAGGACCATGCGCGATCCCGCCCGCCTGCGAGCCATGGGCTACAACCCCGGGCAGGTGCAGGAATATGAAAAGCAGTTCCGCGATCGACAGGAGCTCTTCACCGGGGGCGGCGGTCAGCCACTCGCGCAATCACGAGATCTCCAGGACGCGCTGGTGAGGTGGGAGAGCGTCGAGCGGGCGGACATCCGGATCACCGAGGCGGCTGTCCATCTGAAATACGGTCAGGATCGGCAGGCAGTGCTGGCGTTCGCGGATGGCGTGTCGCGGTTATCGCAGAGCGGCGACCGCTTCCCGAACGAGGCGAAGCTGGTGCGTGAACGCGGGTTCGCCCTGGCCGAAAGCGTCAATCCGCGCAACTCGCTCGCCGGCCCGCTCCTCCAGCAGATCATCGGCCCCCGGCCGCAGCCGCAAACCCGAATGCCGTGCGGCAAACAAAAGAAATCTGTCAAATCGCTGGGGCAGTAGCACGACGAGCTATTCACTGCTCCGGCGCGCAGCGGCACACAACCTTCGCATATCAAAAGCATCCAATTAGTTTGAGCGGGGACTGCAACGCCGATAAACGAGCACACCCACGGCCTTCCAGTGGGCGTCAGCAAGTTGACGCGGTCCTTACGGCGACGATTCCAACCCCAGCTTTCGCGCGGCGTCGAGGTAGAAGTCGTATGCGGCTTGAACTTCGGTCAGGGTGTCGCCGGTGAATTTTTCGAGGAAGGCGCGGGCGATCTCGAAGGCGACGACGTTCTCGGCGATGACGCTGGCGGCGGGGACGGCGCAGACGTCGCTGCGCTCGTAGTCGCTGCGCTCGGGGGACTTCGTCTTGAGGTTCACGCTGTCGAAGCCGCGGAGGATGGTGCTGATCGGCTTCTTGGCGGCGCGGATCACGATGGTCTGACCGTTGGTCATGCCGCCCTCCAGGCCGCCGGCGTTGTTGGAGCGGCGCGTGAAACCCAGGGACGGGGTGTCGCGAAGCGACGGATCGTAGTCGATCTCGTCGTGGACCTGCGAGCCGGGTCGCGCGGCGGCGCCGAAGCCCATACCGATTTCCACGCCTTTGAACGCCTGGATGGAGCCGACGGCCTGCATGAGACGGCCGTCGAGCTTGTCCTGCCAGCGGGCGCAGCTTCCGAGTCCGGGCGGGCAGCCGAAGACGCGGACCTCGACGATGCCGCCGAGCGTGTCCTTATCCTCCTTGACCTTACGGATGGCGTCGATCATGCGGTCGGCGGCGGCAGCGTCGGGCGTGTAAGCCTCGTTGGCGTCGCGAGCGGCGATGAGCTGGTCGGGCGTTGCATCGGCGGCGACATTCGCGGCGATGGGGCCGATCTGCACGACGAAGCCGACGCAGCGGATGTTGAAGGGGGCGAGGAAGCTTTTAACGATGGCGCCGGCGGCGACGCGGGCGGCGGTCTCGCGGGCGCTGGCCCGTTCGAGGATCTCGCGGCAATCGACGGTGAGCCACTTGATGCTGCCGGCCAGGTCGGCGTGGCCGGGGCGCGGGCGGTTGAGGTCGGGGGCTTCGTCGATCCGCCAGTCCTTGTTGGCGAGCTGGATGGCGACGGGCGAGCCGATGGTCTTGCCGCGGCGCACGCCGGAGAGGATGTTGACCACGTCCTTTTCGATCTTCTGGCGGCCGCCGCGGCCGTAGCCGCCCTGACGGCGGTACAGCTCGTGGTTGGCGACGTCGAGGTCCAGGTGCAGGCCGGCGGGG
This sequence comes from uncultured Planctomycetales bacterium, assembly GCA_964384465.1. GTDB lineage: Bacteria > Planctomycetota > Phycisphaerae > UBA1845 > PWPN01 > CAYLLT01. The sequence continues at coordinate 39,309 of CAYLLT010000027.1, forward strand.
AGGCCCTCAATGAGGGCGATGAGGGCCTGGCCGTGGGATTCGCCGGCGGTGCGGTAGTCGAGTGTGCTCATGCTGCCATTTTAATGCGGGGAGGGGAAATCGTCTAAACCTGGAAAGTCGAAAATCGAAAGTCGAAACGTCGAAACAGGGAGTGGCGAGTCGCGAGTTGCGAGTTGCGGGTATACTGCTGGCGTTGCAGAAGGCCGCGGAGAAGCTTACGCGCTGGAAAGGAGTTGGTGATGGCGGGCGGAAGATTGTGGGCAGCTTGCGGTTGCGTGATGGTCATGGTGCTCGCGCTGGGCGGCGGATGCACCGAGCAGGAGGATACGATCAAGCGGCTCCAGCAGGAGAATGCGAGCCTGGAACAGGACATGGCGCGAGTGATGCGCGAGCATGCGGACTGCGCCCGCGAACTGGATAAGGCCCGCAAGCAATTGGCGATGGCCCAGGCCGCGGCGGAGGCGAGCCAGGCGAAGTTGAAGTCGAACCAGGACGCGGTGGCCGAGCTGAAGCAGGCGACCGAGACAATGATGAAGGAGCGGGAGGGCGGCAGCAAGGCGCGCGACGAAATCTCCAGCAAGCTGATGGAAACGGAAAAGCAACTGGCCGAGCGGATGCAGGAGAACGCGCGGATGCAGAAGAGGATGCAGGCGCTGCAAAAGCAGGTTGAGGAGCTGACGGCGCAGGTGGAGCAGGCGCAGAAGAAATAAACGTCGAAAGCCAAAAGTCGAAAATCGAAACACTTCCTCACGGCGATAGCACATTCACGCGGCCGGTCTGAATGTCGAACCAGGCGGCGGCGATGTCGGTGGTTCCTGCGGCCAGGCCGACCTGTAGATCGTGGGAGTCGCGTTCCAGTTCCGCGACCGTTTCCAGCGCATTTTCGATGATCGTTTGGCGATAGAGATCGTTCGGGTGCGTCCGCGCGGCCCGCTCCATCGCGATGCGCATGCCGCGCTGGAGGGCGTCGTGCTGAACGTCGGGCTTGCCCTCCAGCACCTGCTGGATGGCGCGGCAGCCGGAGTGCCCGACGACCAGCACCAGTGGGACCGCCAATTCCTCGATGGCGATGTCCAGCATCCAGCGGGCGCTTTCGCTGGCGACGTTGCCGGGTACGCGGGCGACCAGCATGCTGCCGAGCGGCTGATCGAAGATGACTTCCGGCGCGACCCGGCTGTCAGCGCAGGTGATGACGGCGGCCCTGGGCGACTGCCCTGCGGTCAACTCCGCCAGCGTGTGCCAGGGGTAGCGGTAATTACGCGACCGGCCCTCGCGGAAACGCCGGTTGCCGTCCAGCAGGTCGTCCAGCACGACTCGTGCCCGCTCGATCATTCATGCAGCATAATGCAAAACGAGCGCGATGAGCAGCCCCAAATAATGCGGGAAAGTCTTGATGCGGCCAGATGGGGACGGCGTACTATTAGATAGCGACCAGAAATTCAGGAGACACCCGGCACATGAGTGGAATCATCCTGTGGTGGCGACGGCTCTCTCAGGCTGGGTTTCACCCCGGTCTTTGGTTCGGGTTTGCTCTTGCCTGCCTGGCGGTCGTAGCTGTCCATTGGTGGCAATATAAGGTTTACGCTGATCGACTTCAGGTATATGGGCAACTCGTGAAGCGGCAAGGTGAGGCGATATCGAAGATCCAGGAAAAGCTGAAATGGAGTTCGTCAGACTCTATTGCCTGGAATGCGTGTTTGGCCTATCAGTCCCGAATGAACCGAGGATACTACTTTTACACCCCGCCATCCGGCGCATCGATTGCAGAGCGGCTTCTGCTGAGAGCGGCGGGCTATATCAGGGTGGTCTTCAGGCCCTACAGGCCGACTCAGCCACCCACCCGCGTTGAAGTCGAGAAGATTCTGAATGACGGCCAGCCTCTTCGAACAATCGCGAAGGGTGTCAGGAAAGTGGGTGTCGGGTTTCAGGTTGTCGAAAAAACGTGCGAGGAAGTTCATTATCTTGATTGCCAGCGCAACCTGACGATAGCGTTTTATTTCGACCAGGGGCGTATTGTGAGTTTCTATGCCCTTCCCACTCTGGACCATCCACCAACGGAGCCTGTCGGTCTGATGCTTTCGGGAGAATGTCATAGATTTCTTATTAAATTCGATTGTTATGTCTGGCTGGCTCTGATTCCAGTGGCTTTGGTGTTGCGGCGGCATCGCATGCTTTCGGCCGAGCTGCTTATCATGCTCGCGCTTGTAACGATCTTTGTCCGATCGCCTTCGCTGCCCTCGAAACCCTCGATCCGCGATTATCTCAATGTCGCACACCTGCCCTGGGGGCTGGCCATGATCTGCGCGGGGTTGACGATTCTCGCGTGGGCATATTTCGTGCATCAGCTCCGGATCAGGATCCTCTGCCCGGTATGCGATTACAACCTGTCACGGAATGCGGCGGGCATCTGCCCCGAATGCGGCACGCCGGTATCTGAAGAAATCCGGCGGCGTCTGGCGGTCTCGCGAGGCCTGGTTTCCCACCCGGGAGCGGAGCACACGGGTGAAGGCGCGATGGTGTTATAGCAGTCAGGAGTTATGGACGAGAGCCGGGCAAGCGTCCACATTTTTTGGCAACATTCGGAACCGCCGATGCACGAAGATCCGCGCAGATTGCTATAAGGAGCAGGCGAGCAGAAAGAAGATCACTTCCTGCCTTCCAGTTTTCCTTATCCTTCATCTGCGTTCATCGGCGTACATCGGCGGTTTCATCTTCTTGGTAGCCGGCTATGTCGCCTGTAGCGCGTCGATGATGTTGTTGCGCGAGGCGTAGCGGGCGGGGATGATCCCGGCGATGAGGCAGACGCTCATGGTAAACGCGATTCCCGTACCCACCCATGTCCAGGGGATTGTCCACTTCGGAGCAAAGCCCCAGACCGAGTGCGTGATCGCGTTCATGCCGAAGGCGGCGTGAAGCCCGAGTGCCAGGCCGAGCACGCTGCCCAGCGCGCCGAGCACCACCGCTTCGCCGATGATGAGCCGCGTGATCTGCCACTTGGTCGCGCCGATCGCCCGCAGCATGGCGATCTGCCGCGTGCGGCTGGTGACGTTGGCGGTCATCAGATTTCCGACGCCGAGCGCGGCGACAATCAGCGCGACCATGGGAATGGCGGTGAAGAGAAGCGTGGCCCGATTCAGATCGCGGTCGATCTGGGCCTTGAGCGCGCGCACGGATTTGTGCTGCTCGTCGGCGGCGCGGGCGCGGGATGGAATGAGCCGGAGCACGAGTTCTTCGCGGAAGGCCCGCCACCGTTCGGCCGGTGTGAGCCTGGACCACTGCGGGACAAGTTCCACGGCAACGGCCGTACGGAACATATAGAGCATGGGCATGGCCGACCATGCCGGCCGCGTTGGTCCTGCCGGAACCGGCTCCAATTGCTTCATTATCGCATCCAACTCGGCCGCCCGCTCCGGCATGGCTGCCCGCCAGCTCTGCACCAGCGCGGCGAACGGCTGCGGATCGGCCGTCGAGGGCGGCTGGTCCGCGCGAAAGGCATCGGGCGGCGGCGTGTCCGGCAGATCGAAATTGATCAGGAACATGCTCACCTCGTCGCGGACGCGCAACATCCGCCGCAGATCGTCCTGGGTGCCCAGCACCGCGTACGCCGACTGCGACGCCAGCATGCCGCCCGCGTTGAAGTAATTGGCGGCAATATCCACTGCGGGCGAGCTGACCACGCCGGCAATCTCAAAGAGGCCGCCGCGGTTCGGGTCCCCGGCCAGTATCACGCTGACCTTGTCACCGTAACCCGCATTCTGCGAACGGGTGAATTCCGGCGTCACCAGGATGTAGCCGCCCTTTTTGAGCTTAAGGATGGCCTCATCCTTTTTGCCCGCCACGAATCCGAGCCGCGCGATGTTGAAGAATTCATCGGGTTCGCCCGAAACAAATCGCATGTTCCAGGTCAACAGGGCTTTGCGCGAGACAACCTTGCACTGCGTGCTGACGTTGATGATCGCGCTGGAGGCGATGCCGGGCATCCGCCGGGCCGTATCCGCTCCGTCGCGCGGCACCGGCGGGGCGACGTGAACGAACGCCTCGCAGAAATCCTTCGGGAAATCCCACCCGCCGGCCAGCGACTTGCTGTGCACGACGAGCGATACGATGAGCGACAGTCCCACCATCAGCCCGCAGCAGATCGCCGACGATCGCCACGTCGCCCGGCCCACCTGGTCGCTCAGCAGCTTGACGCGGAGTCGAAGCGCGACCGCCGCCAGCCGGACGGCGGCCTGCCCCACCACGCGCACCAAAGCGGGCGTGATAAGGGCATAGCCAGCATATAGAAGCACAACGGCCGATACCGCGCGGATCGGCCCGCGCACCGGCTCAAACCATTGATTCGGCGTGCTGTCATGGATCAGGAAAGAATGACCGGCAATCAAGGCCACGCCCGCCGCGGCGGCGAGCCATATGAATACGACCATTGGCGGCCGCGACTGTGGCTTGGAAGCATCCAGAGGGCTGATCCGGATCGCCTGCACCATGGGCAGCAGGCTGCCGATCATCGTGGTCAGCGCGCCGCCCGCCAGTGCCAGCACCAGCCCCATGCGGTTGATGGCGAACTGCCCGATATAGTCCGGCACCAGCCACACGCTGAGCCGGGCCAGCCCGAGTCCGACGGGAACTCCGAGCAGTATCCCCGTCAACCCCAGCGGCACCGCCTCTGCCAGGACCAGCAGCGCAATCTGCAAGCGCGTCGTACCCAGGCAGCGAAGCATCCCCAGGAGCCCGATCCGCTCGATCATGCCCATGCTCAGCGTCGAGAGGATGACGAAGAACGCCGTGAACAGCGCCACGGTCGAGAGGATCAGCAGCACGAAACCGGTCTGCTGCTCCGCGGCCCGCACCTGCTGAAGTTTTGCTTCCGCCGAAGTGACCATGTGGCCGTAAGACTGCGCCAGCTTGCGCAGCACGAACTCGGAAGTTTTCAGCGCCTTGATTGACGAGTCGTTCAGAATGATGTCGATCTTCGATATCTTGCGAGGCTCTTCGTCGTATCCGGCGAGCTTCTGAACCTGTTCGAGCGTCGTGATGACGATCGGCAACTGCTGTTTGGCGACGCGGCGATGTTCGACGAGGCCGACGAGGGTGAACTCGGCGGTTCGCCGGGCCACTGCATCCTGGAGGTCCGGACGTTTCTCCACCAGAACGATCTTGTCGCCGGGCTTGAGACCGAATTCATCGGCCAGACCGTACTCGATCAAAGCGGAACCCGTCTCGCCGGGCCGCAGCGTGCGGCCGCTGATGCGCGATTCGTCATACTGACGGAAATATTTTTCCGTCGCCGGATCGATGCCGATGGCCTGGATCTCCTTCGCCTGCGCATCGGCCGGCGCCGTGGTCAATGTCGCCACGGTCATGAGCGCGCGGTATCGCAACTGCTGCGTGACATGGGCCACGTTCGGCAAACCGGCGACTTGTCTGGTGAACGACTGTTCGATCGTCCCTTCCGGGCCGGAGGAGGACTCCACGGAGAGATGGCTGCGGCCGGTCCAGAACCAGACCTGGTCTTCGAGGGCCAACCGCACGGATTCGTACGCGCAGGTGACCCAGATGATCACACCGACGCCCAGGGCGATGGCCCCCAGCGCGCCGGCGGTCCGGCCCGGCTTAGCCCGCCAGTTCCGTATACCGAGCTGCGACCAGTGCCGCATCACCAGGCTCCAAATCGCCGATCGTTCCCGTGATTCGGCCGTCCTTGAGCACGTAGACCAGATCGGCGTAAGACGCCGCCGCCGGTTCGTGCGTGACCATCAACACCGTCTTGCCCAGTTCGTGGGCCAGCCGCCGCAGCAGATGCCAGATCTCCACCGCGTTGATCGAGTCCAGGTTCCCCGTCGGCTCGTCGGCCAGCACCAGCGCCGGATCGTTGAGCAGCGCGCGGGCGATGGCGACGCGCTGCTGCTCGCCGCCGGACATGGCCTGCGGGCGGTGATTGGTTCGATGATCCAAGTGGACCAGCCGCGCCATCTCCGTCACGCGCCGCTCGATCTCCGAATTGGGCACGCCGTCCACCAGCAGCGGCACCGCGATGTTCTCCGCCGCGGTCAGCGTCGGCAGCAGGTTGTACGCCTGAAAGATGATGCCCATCCGACGTCGCCGAAACAGCGTCCGCTGACGATCGGACATGTCCGTCAGATTCTTTCCCTCCACGCGCACCACGCCCTCGTCGGGCAGGTCCAGCCCGCCGGCCAGGTGCAGCAGCGTGCTCTTGCCCGATCCGCTCGCCCCCATGATGGCCACGAGCTTGTTGACCTCGATGGAAAGCGTGACGCCCGCCAGCGCGCGGATCACCTGGTCGCCGAGATGGTACGTCTTCGAGAGGTTTTCAACTTCCAGTACGGCCGTCATGAACGCATCCGTGAATGTCCGAGGCAAGATGGAGAGATTGAGAGAAGGAGAGATGGAGAGAAAGAAGTCTTCGACGATAGCAGGGTCGGAAAGCTCCGTCTCTCCATCTCTCTATCTCTCCGTCTCTCCATCTTCCCGCTCGGCATTGTAAGTGAGTGCCTGCATCTTTTCGATGCCTTCGACGGACTGAAGTGCTCGATCTATGACGACCCGCGCAAAAAAGCAGAGAGCATGATCGGCCGGAACAGAACTCCGAGCCGCTGCTCTCTGTGTTCCACGAGATCTTACCGGGAATTCGCTCAGGCGCTGGCGCCCGGCAAATGTCGCCGGTAAGAGATCGCGAATGATTTCCCCACAACGCTTTTCGTTGTGTTGGGCCGGAAGCGACCGACAGAGTCGGCTGCCTCGCGGCCTTCACGGTAATTGTATCGGCCGGACGGCATAAATCCAATAAATCGCGGATAGGTGTCCCCTTTTTGCATCTCTACTTTATGCGAGCCGCGTGTGAGGAATATGAAGTGTACCGTATGCCGCGGGCTACACCAGCGGTGCTTGCGCGGTGGAATTGCGGGTCACCAGTTCCACAGGAATGATTTCATGGCAGGCATCGGTTTTGCCGCGCAGTTGCTCGATCATCCGCTTGCAGCACTGGGCGCCGACTTCATAAAGCGGGGTTCGCACCGTCGTGAGCGCCGGCGTGACGAACGCCGCCTGATGGATGTCGTCGCAGCCGATGATGCTGACGTCCTGCGGGACGCGCTTGCCCATCGACAGCAGCCGCTGTATGGCGCCGATCGCCATCTTGTCGTTCCCGGCGAAGATCGCCGTCAGATCCGGCGTCCGGCCGATGAGCCGCTCCGCCGCGTCCGCGCCGCCTTCTTCGGTGTAGTGCCCCAGTTCCACTTGCCCGTCGGGGAGAGCAATCTGATGGGCGGCCAGTGTCGCAGTGAACGCCTCCCGTACGCTGCGGGCGGTCTGAACCGTCATGGCGCCGTGAACCAGCGCGACACGCCGATGGCCCAGTTTCACCAGATGTTCCGCCGCCAACCGGCCGGCTGCCGCGTAGTCGCACACCACGTGATCCAGAAGCGGCATCACGTTATTGACCAGCATGAACGGCCGCCGTGGGCCCTTCATCTCGCTTACGAAGACATGCTCTTCGTGCGAACCCATGAACAGCATGCCGTCGATGAAGCAGCGGTCGTAGAGATCGAGATATTTTTTCTGGCGGACGAAACTGGGCGTGGCGACTTCGAGCAGAATCTTGTACCCGCTTTTGCTGGCTTGATCGTAAATACCGCCGATGAGTTCTCCAAAGTAGACGTCGGCGAACGTGTGATTGAGCTGAGGGACGAGGATGGCCAGGATGTTGCTGCGGCGATTCTGGAGGCCCTGGGCCAGACGGTTGGGCCGGTAGCCGAGCTTGTCAATCGCCGCCAGCACGCGCTCCCGGGTGCTCTGGCTGATCCGTTGATCGCCCTGGTTGAGAACCAGCGAAACCGTGGTGAGCGAAACGCCGCTGGCGTGGGCTACGTCCCGGATGCTGACCGGCTTTGCTTCTTTCCTGTTGTTTACGGCCGTCAACGTTCAAAACCTCGCTCTAAGGCGGTATTTTATCTTTCATGCTAACACGTTTTACTCCGCCGGCAAAATTACGGGATGAAATTGATACTTTAAATTGTTATCCGAGCCGTCAGCTCTCATGTACCGCACCTCTCAAGCAACGATTTGTCCAAGGTCAGTTTGACCGTGGGGCCGGGCTTGTTGATGACGTGGCTGAAACGAAGCGAGCCGGCCGCGCCGACCAGCAGCAGCGCATCGCGAAAGCTCAGCCCGGCCCGCTCGCGTAGCCACGAGAGCATGTCCAGCGTCGCCAGCCGAACCGCTTCGATTGCCTGTTCGTGTGTGGCCAATGTGACCATGGCATCGGGCGTCTCCACGCGCGGCCGCGGCAAATGGGCCGCTGGGTGCAGACCGACGCGAACCCGCACGGCGGCATTCGCCTCGACCCCGCTGCCGGCCAGTTCACCGTCGCCCATGGCCGCATGAACGTCGCCGAACGCAAGCATGCCGCCCGCGACCGCCACCGGCAAATAGACGATCGAACCCGCGCACACTTCGCGTGTGTCCAGGTTGCCGCCGTGGTCGCCCGACCAGAGTGTGGGGACGGCTCCGCGGGCCGGAGCGGTCCCGATCACGCCCACCATCGGATGCAGCGGGACGCGGACGCCCGACGGCAGCACCGCCGCATCCGCGTCGAGCGGGATGCGAACCACCTCCGTCCGCGACACCTCGGCGGCGAGCGGGCCGACGCCCGGCCGAATGATCATGTGCCCCGGACTCCGACACTGAATCGCGAGAATCTCGACTGTTAAAGCATCGCCGGGCCGCGCGCCGCGAACGGCCACCGGGCCGGCACACGGGCACCGCGGCGTCTGCGCGCACCGCGCGTAGGTTTCCGGCCGATCGTCCACTTCGCGGAAGCACCAGTCCAGCACCTCCGCTTCGATCTCCTCGCCGGGATCGATCTCGGCGACCGGCCGCGCGGCCGCATCGAACTCGACGATGAACTGCTTCTCGTTCAGCCGGAGCATCTCACGCTCCTGATTGCAAAGCGACCGCCGCAACCTCACAACACTTCCGGATCCACGGGATACTTCGGCGGCTCGCCGCGCAGCACGCCGATCACGTCATCGACCACGTCATTCATCGCGGCGATGCCCTCCTGCGTTCGCGACGCGATATGCGGCGTCAGCACGCAGTTCGGCGCCGACAGCAGCGGATAATCCGGCGGCGGCGGTTCCGGATCGAATACGTCAATGGCCGCACCGGCCAGATGCCCAGACTTCAACGCTTCCGCCAGCGCGCTCGCCTCCACCACCGGCCCGCGCGAGGTGTTAATCAGGTATGAGCCGGCCTTGAATTGCGCCAGCGTCTCGCGGTTGATCATCCCGCGCGTCGCCCGCGTCAGCGGCACATGCAGCGTGACCACGTCCGCTTCCGCATAGACCGCCCGCGCCGTCTCGCGGCTCTCCGCCGGCAACGGCAGCGGCCGCACGTCGCGAATGTCGTAATAGATGACCCGCATCCCGAACCCGTGGTGCATTCGCCGCCCGACCGCCCGGCCCACGCGCCCCATTCCGATCACGCCCAGCGTTTGATGCTGAAGTTCGACGGCCTTCGGCGTACCCGCTCGCCAGGTCGCGAACTCGCCCCCGCGCAGCCCGCGATCCGCCGCCACAATCTCCCGCTGAACCGCGACGATCAACCCGGCCGCGAACTCCGCGACGGCATCCGTGCATGCCGCCGGCGTGTGCACCACCGGTATTTCCGCCGCCGCCGCCGCCCGCACGTCAATATTGTCCACCCCCACGCCCGCCCGGCCGATCACCCGAAGCCGCCCGCTCCTGCCCGCAGCGATGACTTTCGCCGTCACCTCCGAGTATGTCCGCACCACCAGCGCATCCGCATCGGCCGCCGCCGCCATCAGGCTCGCCTCATCACACCGCTCTAGACGAACCACATTCCCCGCCGCCGCCAGCCGCGCGAGCGCCGACTCGCTGAGTGCCTCCGAAACGACGATCTTCGGACGTGTAAAACTCATGCGGCTATTATGCCCCAATTCTACGTCAAAATGAATGATCTCGGCGTCTTGGCGGTTCAACCCAGCCCCGCTATATTGCCGTCGCGTATTGCAGGGCAAAAATGCTGGTGCGAGAATCCTTTCTCGCACCCGAAGCCGCGGGAATCCATTCCCGCTATGAGGAGCGAAAGAAATGACCGAGATCAAAGCCACCAACATCACCTGGCACGAAGGGCACGTCAGCCGCGAGGACCGCCAGAAGCTGCTGGAGCAAAAGGGCGCCACCATCTGGTTCACCGGCCTGAGCGGCTCCGGCAAGAGCACCATCGCCTTCACCGTCGAGCACGCCCTCGTCCAGCGCGGGCACCTGGCCTACACCCTCGACGGCGACAACATCCGCCACGGCCTGAACAAGAACCTCGGCTTCACCGCCGCCGACCGCGAGGAGAACATCCGCCGCATCGGCGAGGTGGCCAAGCTCTTCGCCGACGCCGGCGTGCTCACGCTCACCAGCTTCATCAGCCCCTACCGCAAGGACCGCGACCAGGTCCGCAAGATCCACGAAGAAGCCGGCATGAGCTTCGTCGAGATCTTTATGGATGTCCCTATCGAGCAGTGCGAGCAGCGCGACCCCAAAGGCCTCTATAAAAAGGCCCGCGCCGCACTGGCCGAAGGCAAAGGCATGGGTTTTACCGGCGTGGACGACCCCTACGAAGCCCCGCTCAAACCCGAACTGACCATCCACAACGCCAAATGCACGCCGCAGGAGGCGGCCCAGCAGGTGCTGGATTATCTGGCATCGAAAGGCCTTCTGCCGCGCGCTTAAGCGTTTGTGACACTAAACATCACGGCACGCCGAGATACACGCAGTCCGGGTTGGCGGGCAGATTTGCCCCGGTCATGCACCCGCTGAAAATGGCGATGTCGGCCCCATCGGCCGTCCCGCTGCCGTCGAGATCGGCATTGTGACAGACGGGTTGCGGGAAAGTCCCGGCGTTCTCGCTGAGGCAGGACTGGAGCGAACCAAAGTCGGACTGGTCAATATCGCCGTCGAAGTTGAGATCGCCCCGTCGAAGCCGCCGCATGTAAATGGCATCCGCCGTCACGATCGCATCCGTCGATGCGTCCGACGGCAGAAACACGCCGTTGCCGTCGTCGTACTGTGAATAACCGTCGTGCAGCAAGAGCCAGTTGGTCGATCCCGCGCACGCCCCACCCACCAGGGCGGACGACTCGCACAGGCCGTAGTACACCTGCTGATAGAACTGATCGCGAATCGTGGTGGGCCCGCTGCCCAGGCCGTAGCCCATGTTGTCGCGCGGGATGCCGAATTCCTCGGAGAGCAGCGGCTTACCCAGCGTGGACTCCGCATCCGTCAGCCGCTGCTGAAGAAACTGCGTCGCCTTGCTCAGGGCGGACGCCGTCGAGCCGATGGGGTCCCAGCCCCAGTTCTGCGGCCAGATGTGGCAGGTGGCGAAGTCGATCGTCGCGTGCTGATGATTGGTGATGAAGTCCTGACCGTTGGACGACATCCACGAATCGGTGTTGCGGTTCGCGTACGCGGGGCCATAGAAGCCTTCGGTGCCCGTCGTCACCATGTGATTGGGATCGATGCTCTTGATGTACGCGCTCATCTCGCCCGTCCAGGTGTTGAGGCTCGATGCGGCACCGCTGGACGACCGCGCCTCGTTGGCCAGCTCCCACGCGAAGAGGGTCGGATCGTCGCGGTATCGGACGCCGTTGATGGAGTTGATGCGATTGACGAGCACCGAGGCGAGGTCCTTGTACCACTGCCGGATCGTCGGGTCGCTGTAGAACTGATCGTGGCTGACCGAACCGAACCGCCACAGCGTCCATCGGTCCATGCCGCCGTAGTCGGCCCAGTTGTTGACCAGCGTGAGGATCACGCGAATGTTGCGGGTGTTCGCGGCCACCAGCGTCTGGTCGAGCGCGACGAGTGTGGCGGCGTCGAGGAAGTCGGTCGGCTTTTCGGCGCCTTGGAGTTGCCGCACGGGTGCGCACTGGAGGCACGCGCCGATCTCGGTTGCGTCCTGAAACGCCCAGGTCCGCACCAGCGTCATCTGGCGGGCCTGCATCTTGTCGAGCACTTCGTCCGGCCCCGGCGCCTGCCAGCGGCGGTAGTTCATCTGGTAGTAACTGTTGGTGCCGCTCGGAAAGAAGGGCCGGCCGCGGAGCATGAACTGCGTGCCGCTGCGCGAGACGAAACCGATGTTGGCGGCGCGGGCTGGGTGGATAGCGGACAGTGCGATGGCCGAGCATAGGGTGAAACCGAGAAGTCTGTCCGCGCCGATGTGCATCGTCTTCGCCCCTCCGCGTCTCCAGTATACCGGATCGATAGGTACAGTCACACAGAGCAGTCGTTCGAGTACCCGCTCTGGAAAGGAGGGTCCGTGCGAGTATAAACTCCGTCTGATCAGCCCGTGTCATGTACTGATTGGACAGGAGTTCATAACCATGTCAGCAGAATCCGCTCGGTCCGCGATTTCCTGGCGCTCTGTGCTGTGCCTCTTTGGATGTTGTGTATCCCTGCAAGCGGACGCTCAGGAGAACGCATCCGCGTCCGCGTCCGCGGCCGGTACGATCTATCAGATGCCCGCGGAGCCGCTTCAAACCCGCTGGTACACGTTCGAGAACCAGACCGGCGGCAAGGGCGGCGGCGGCAAGGCGCGGTTCGGCCGCAAGGGCGCTCCGGCGACCGGCATAGCCAATGGTAAGCAGCTCGTGCTGGCGGACATCCAGGGCAGCGGAACCATCCGGCGGATCTGGATGACATTGTTCGACCACAAATCGCCGGCCGCCCTGCGCGGCATGAAGATCGAGATCTACTGGGACGGAGCGGCCACGCCGGCCGTGCAGGCGCCGCTGGGCGATTTCTTCTGTCACGGCCCCGGCCACGCGGTCGCTTTCAACAATGCCTGCTTCTCGTCGCCGGAGGGCCGTTCGTTCAACTGCTCGGTGCCGATGCCGTTCCGCAAGGGCGCCCGCGTCGTGCTGACCAACGAATCCGGCCGGGACAACGGCGTGTACTATGAAGTGGATTGCACGCAGGGCGATCGCCACGACGAGAACGCACTTTACTTTCACGCATTTTGGCGGCGGGAGAACATGACGGCGCTGCGGCAGGACATGACGCTGCTGCCGCGCGTGCGGGGCCGCGGGCGGTTCCTCGGCTGCAACATCGGCATGCGACAGAACCCGTCGTGCACGAACTTCTGGTGGGGCGAGGGCGAGGTGAAGGTCTATCTCGATGGCGAAGAAGAGAACCCGACGCTGTGCGGCACGGGCACCGAGGACTACATCGGCAGCGGATATGGGATGGGCGTGTTCAGCCATCCCTACCAGGGTTGCCAGTACGTTTCGGAAAAGAAGAACGTGTACGGCTTCTATCGTTTTCACATTCCCGACCCGGTGTACTTTCATCAGGACGTTCGCGCGACGATCCAGGTGATGGGCGGGCCGTCGTATCAGCAGATGCTCGACGCGATGGACAAGGATTCGTCGCTCCGATTCATGAAGGCCGGCAAAGGCGGCGAGTTCTACACGCGCGAGGAGCTGGCCGAGAAGCCCAAGTTGTCGGACGTGATGGAGCGGATCGACGACTACTGCGCGACCGCCTACTGGTACATGGACAAACCGGAGAACGCCCTGCCGCCGCTGGCGGAGGCCGCCGAACGGCTGAAGGATGTGCCGTGAGTGCGCTCGGCTCAGGTTCCGTAGCCCGCGGAGCGGGCGCAAGTGGTTAGCCCAGGGCGTCAGCCCTGCGGTTCGGGCTACCATCGAGTCCACGCGGCGTGAGGTTTCAGCGCCAAGAGCACACACAAAAACAGATTTGTGTGTGCCACCCGCCCGGCATCAGACTTCATCCTGAAGCGCTTTGGGGATATCGCGCGCGCCGTGAAGCAGATGGATGATTTCGATGCCGTCCGGCACGGGGCGGTAGAATATCAGATACTTGGGGAACCCTTTGACCCGCCACACGCGAAGGTCCGTCAGCCGAGGGTGCTCTGATTCGTAACTTCGACCGAGGCGCGGCGTCTTTTCCAAATCGGCGAAGGTGACCTCGACGGCATCCAGGAATCGTTCGGCGGCGGCCGGACTGTCCTGGCCGATGTACGCGGCCTGATCGATGATCGCCTCAACGGCCTGTGGCCGGCGGTGGATCATCGTGCCTTCTTCTTGCCTTTCTCGGCCAGGCGCTGGCGGACGGTCGAGCGGATGTGGTGCCAGTCGGCTCCGGTCATCTCGGCGGCGGGGCCGCTGTCGAGGGCGTCGATAAGCTTGCGGTCGAGTTCCCGGCGGGCGTTTCGCTTCTGATCCTCGCGGACCAGCGCACGAAAGTATTCGCTGATCGTGCCGTAACCCTCCGCACTCGCCTGCCGCTCGATCCATTCGCGCATGGCTTCGGGCATGGAGATGTTCATGCTGGACTGTTGTGTGGCCATGCAGGAAGTTTAATACGTCTGTCAGAAAATGTCAATTCCTGCCATCTGGCGACACAGCGGCCTCTGTCGCCCCCATTCGGGGGCTTGGGTTTTCGTGCGTCGATCGGACCAGCGGCTTACGCCACCTGGTTAAAAACTGGCGCCCGCTTCGCGGGCTGAGTGCGCGATCAGGCCGTTCTCTTCCCTTGGCCCGCTCCCGCGAGACGCTGCCGAACGGTTGAAGGGATGTATTCTGTCAGGGCGATTTAGCTCGGTTGCGGGGCCGCTATCGAGTTGTTCAAGCAGCGGTTTTTCAAGTCCGCGCTGCTTTCGCAGCTCCTGATCGCGTCGGACGAGACGGCTTTCGATACGGAGCGGCAACCACTTCCGCCACCACCTCCACCGATTGCAATCACCTTTACGAACTCGACTCCGTGCGGACAGATCCACTTGAAAGCACCCGGAGTCACGAACGCTTCCACATCTACCAACTGTCCATCGCGCGAGTATTCAAAGAGAACTATTGCACCGTCCGCGCCCTCACCGCCCACGCCTGTGTCATTAGGTCCAGCTCCGCCGCCACCGCCGCCTCCGCCAGGCCATGCCCCTTTGCCGCCGTCGCCGCCGATGCCTTCACGCGGAGCATCCGCGCCAGAGGTGCCCGATAGGCCGGTCACCTGGACGTCAACAGGGATGTTCGTTTGTTTCGCGCACAGGCGCACCCAAGCCGCATGACAAGCAAGGTTTTCTTGGAGAGCATCCTCAATGGTGAAGGCTATCCGACCCATTAGCACTGACGAATCCGCGGGGGATTCGGCGATGTGGACGGGGCCCGCCCATCCAAGAAGAGCAATGATCCTTGCATACAATTCTGAGATCAACGCTTCGAAGACTAAACAACCGGATTGGGAAACCCGAAGTGTATGTGTCATGAATCCGAATCCCGCCGCCTTGGAGCTTGACCACCGGCACCACCGCCGCCGAGGGGCGCTCCGCCACCACCACCTCCTCCCCCTAGCAGCCTGTGGCAAAAGTCGATTTCACCCC
>CAYLLT010000028.1:0-17337 GCA_964384465.1 uncultured Planctomycetales bacterium
GGCGGGGAGGACGCCTGGATCGGGCCCCCGTCCGCGATCGGGTCGGAAAACGGCACCCCGAGTTCGAAGGCGCCCACCCCCGCATCGTTCAGCATGGCCAGGATGCCCGGCATCGCCCCCGGCGACGGGTGCCCGGCCGTGACGTACGGCAGCAACCCCTTCCGGCCCGCCGCCGCCAACGCCGACAAGGCGCCATCGATTCGATTGACATGGATTGCGTTCGACTCCACAGCGATGGCACTATAATGGACACGTGCGTCCGCATCAAAACCGCGCCGTTTGACGATAGATATGCAGACTGAACAATGAACGCATTGGTCTTTGATCAGACCCTCCGCTTCGACCCGCGCTATCCCGAGCCGCAACCGGCAACGGGCGAGGTGCTGATCGCCCTCAAAATGGCCGGCATCTGTGCCACCGATCTGGAGATTACGCGCGGCTACATGGGCTTCAGCGGCGTGCTCGGCCACGAGTTCGTCGGAAAAGTGGTCAAGGGGCCGCGGGCGTGGCGCGACAAGCGCGTGGTGGCTGAGATCAATTGCGTCTGCGGCCGATGCGAGATGTGCCAGAGCGGGCTGTCGAACCACTGCCGGAAGAGGACGGTCCTCGGAATCGACGGCCGCGACGGGGCGTTTGCCGATTTCGTCGTCGTCCCTGAGCGGAACCTGCACGAGCTGCCGGACTCGGTCAGCGACGAACAGGCCGTATTCGTCGAGCCGCTCGCGGCGGCGTATCAGGTCATCAAGCAGTGCCCGATCGAGAAGCGCATGCGCGTGGCGGTGATCGGCTCGGGGCGGCTGGGGCTGCTGGTCGCACAGGTGCTCAAGACGACCGGCTGCCACCTGGAGGTGATCGGGCGCAACGAGTTGACGCTGAGTTTCTGCGAGAAGAAGGGGATTCAATCCACGAACGTCTCGGATTTGGTGCCGCGCAGCGACCGCGATGTGGTCGTCGATTGCACGGGTGATCCGGCGGGATTTGAGATCGCGAAGCATCTGGTGCGGCCGCGCGGGACGCTGATACTAAAAAGCACGTACGCTGGCGGGGCCTCGCTCAACCTGACACCGATCGTCGTCAACG
Organism: uncultured Planctomycetales bacterium; assembly: GCA_964384465.1. GTDB lineage: Bacteria > Planctomycetota > Phycisphaerae > UBA1845 > PWPN01 > CAYLLT01. The sequence continues at coordinate 1,081 of CAYLLT010000028.1, forward strand.
AGATCACGTTGTTGGGAAGCCGCTGCGGGCCGTTCGGCGAGGCCATCAACGCCCTGGCCCGCAGGCAGATCGACGTAGAGTCGATGATCTCGCGTCAGTTGCCGCTCAGTAAAGGCGTCGATGCATTCGAGCTGACCAAGGATCCAAGATACATCAAAATCCTGCTGAAGGTGGGTTCTTGAGGCATTGATAAACCGCCAGGACGCCAAGGCGCCAAGAAAACAGAATTGAATAAGGAATCCAGGAACGGAGGAATCCAGGAAAAGAACAATTCATAAATTCTTTTCCTGGATTCCTGGTTTCCTCATTGAATTTGAATTGCTTGGCGTCCTGGCGGTTTACCACGAATTACGTCGGGAGTTGGATGGATGACGGAAACGGTGCATGGTGATTTGACACTGCTTCGCTTTGATCGGCTGTCGCGCGAGCCGGGCGTGATACACGCATTCACGACGCGGCCGCAGAACTTCGCGCCGCACCGCGGACAGGGTCGCGAGCAGGCCGTCCACTGGCGACAGGAGGTCTGCCGGCTGCTCGGCGTGCCGTTAGAGAAGCTCACGTCGCCGGAGCAGGTCCACGGCGGTGAGGTCATCGTGGTCGAAGCCTCTGACGTGGGTTGCGGCCGCGACGGTCGAGGCTCCGCCGTTCGATTCGTCGATGGGCTGGTGACGAACCGGCCCGGCGTGCCGCTGATTCTCATGTCCGCCGACTGCCCGCTGGTCTGCGCGTACGATCCGGTCAGCCGCGTCATCGGTGCCGTGCATTCCAGTTGGCAGGGGACTGTCGCGCACGCGACGACACAGATGATTCGGATGATGCAACGCGAGTTCGCCTGCGACCCAGCGGATATTCGTGCGGCGATTTCACCGTCAGCGGGTCCGTGTTGTTACGAAGTGGGAGAGGACGTTCGTCGCATGGCGCGGACGAAACTTGAAGATGCGGAACAGTTCTTTCCGCGGCGGAACAGTAGAATGACCTTCGACTTGTGGGCGTCCAACCGCCGGCAACTTCTCGACACCGGGGTGCAGCCGGATCATATTGAAATCGCCGGGCTGTGCAGCATCTGCAACGAGCGTTTCTGGAGCCATCGCCGCGATGGCGGCGATGCCGGCCGCAGCGCGTTGTTCATCGGACTCACGGAACGAGAAGGAAATGAAGAGGCCCAAATGTGCTGACGGCCTTTGGCTCAGGCGGAGATCATTGGCGCGGGTGGGGAGGGAGCGGTCACGAGCGGCTTGCGGAGCGGCCCCACTTTTAAGAGCGGTACGGGTTCCGGCGGGCAAACCGTGGAACCTGGGGGCGCTTTTCGGCCGGCCCAGGCGGTCCACTGGTTCGACGGCGAGTCACTGATGACCGTATGCTTGCCCGTCGCAGACTCCGGCGATTTTTCGAGACGGGGCGTCTCGTGGGGCGCCCGCTCGTCCAGGCGGCGCATCGGGAATTTCGCTCCGGGCGCCTGTCGCCAGTAGTCCAGCTTCCCGCCGGTCAGTTTGATCAGCCAGGGCAGATTCCTGATCGCGGTCCATATCAGCCCGACCATGCCCGCCACTTGCAGCAAAAGCCTTTTTTTCTTCAGCCGCCGGCTATCCGAATGGCGCCAGAGCAGCTCGGCCAGATGCATCGGGTTATAGAAACGGGCGTATGCCAGGAGCATGTTCAACTGCATCCGCGCCGGCTTCCGATGGCTGGTGGCGAGGACGTGGTTGCCGTCCATGTATGACTCGGGCACCGGCTCGCCGGCAACGCTGCGGAGCACGATCCCCCGGTTCAGTGTCGTTTCGTACTCCTTGGTGCCGATGGCCGGACCGTGCAGCGTGCACTGGAACGACGCGGCCCCGTGCCGGTAAAGGAACGCCGCCTGGTTCATGATGCCGTAGAGGTTTTTGCCGCCGGTGCGCAGCGGCTGGCCGTCGTGGTGCATCATCATGGCCATCGGGAGGATCCTGTTCCGCTCCAGCAGCGTGAACAGCTCGATGGTCTTGTCGGGCGTCTGGCCCTTGTTGATCAGCTCGGCGGACAAGTCCTCGATGCCGAACCAGATGGCAAAGGTGCCCGCCTCGCTGGCGAGGGGCAACAGGTCCTTGCACTTGAGCACGTCGAACTCCGTGGCCTCGGTCGAAAAGCGGATGCGCTGGCGGGCGTTTCCGACCCGACCATTGCGGTCCTTGTATCGCATGCGGGCCATTGCCGTGAAAAGCTCCTCCACGGTCGAGCGCGTGTTGAAGAAGTTGTCGTCGGTGCCGAAGAAGTGGTGGATGTCGAAGTCTTCGCGGAGCACGCGGAACTCATCGACCAGCCGCTCCGGACTCTTGCTCCGCCAGGTCCGCTGGTTGTAGGCCGGAATGGGACAGTAGCTGCACGCGAATTTGCAGCCGTGCGTCGTGACCAGGCCGGCGACCAGCGAATACTTGTGGACGTCCTTCTGCGGCAGTGGCCGCGCGGCAAGCGTCGTCCGGCGATGCGGCGGTTCGAGCAGTCGGAAACCGACCGCAACGTGCGGCAGCTCGTCGAGATCACTGACCAGCCGCTGGATGCCGGTGTGGATCAGCACAGGCCGGCCGCCGTGGTCGCGCTCGCGGCTCATGTAGACGAGGCCGGGGATGTCGTCGAGCATCCCGCCGTCGCGGCAGCGGCGGAACGCCTGAAGCATGGTCTCACCCGATGCGCGGTGCTCAGTGAGCCGGTCGAGGAGTTCGAGCAGGATCAACTCTTCGCCGGTGCAGACGGCATCGGCGTGAATATCGCCGCGCGGGCCGAGGCCGAAGTAGTGGTCGGGCTCGTAAATCGCTTTCGGCCCGCCGGCCAGTATGAGCGGCCGATGCTCGCCCATCGACCAGGCGTCCTCAATCAGTTGGTAACTCGGAGCCGAATGAATCTGCATCGCGGAGACGGCCAGTATTTCGAGGGGCCGTCCATCGATCCGGCAATTCGACGGCTTGATGTATGGCGACCAGAGCTGGAAGATCGCGCGGGTCTTCTTGAACCCCGCCTCGTGGAATGCCGCGGCGACGGCGCGCATCCCCGCGGGACTCATTCGTTTGTCGTAGAAACAGAAAGGCAGCGTGCGGGTCGCGAAGTCGAAGGCGTAGAAACAGGCGACCGGGATATCCGCGACGCCGGGGCGGCTCGCGATCCGTCGCATCAACTCAGCGATTCGCCCCGGGCGGGCATATTCATCGCCGCGTGGCCGTTTGGGAAGCTCCATCAGTTGCAGACCATACCCGATTATCCGCCGCGACGCCAGATCACGATCCTCTTTTTCGCGAACCGTTTCTCGTTGGACGAATCGGTCTCTCGATACCCGTTACCAGGAGCAAATCGAGCGTCACAAAATGGTCCGACATGGCGATGGCGATGAGTCGTCCGTTGCCGGTCATCGTGAAGTTCTCAGGATGCCGAACATCATATTGCCTTCCATCAGCAACGAGGATGCGGAAGGACTCAAACGGCTGGGTTGCTCTCAATCGCTGGATCTCTTGTGTTGTCATAACTCTGTTCTCGTCACTTCAGCTCGACGCTCCAGTACGCGTGGTCAAGGAATTGCTTCCAGGAGCGGTAGCGGTGGCTGGAGAGCTGGAGGTTGATCATCGGGGAGCGGCGCGGCTTGGCCGGCTTGGCGATGAGGGTCATGTTGGCCTGATCGGGCGTGCGGCCGCCCTTGCGGATGTTGCACTGGAGGCAGCAGCAGACCACGTTGTCCCAGGTGGTCTTGCCGCTCTGGCTGCGCGGCACCACGTGGTCGATGCTCAACTCGCTCGAGGCGTACTTCTTGCCGCAATACTGGCAGTGGTTCTCGTCGCGGGCGAAGATGTTCCGCCGGTTGAGCTTGACGTCCTTCCGCGGCAGGCGGTCATAGAGCGTCAGCCGGATGATCCGCGGGACAGCCATGCTGAAGCGCACCGTCCGGACGAAGTCGTGCTCGTGCGGCTCGAATTGCTGTTTGAGTTCGCTGATCTCCCGCCAGCTCTCGAAATCGTAGGTGAGGTACTGCCCCTCTTCGATGTGGATGACTTCGGCGAGGTTTCGATACAAAAGCGAGAGGGCCCGCCGTGCGTTGGTTACACGGATGGCCATGTAGTTCCGGTTCAGGATGAGCACGCTACAGCTCAAACCTGAAAACGGGCCTGGTACGGGGATAGTGCTAACTGCGGCTGGGAAAACGAACCCTCCTTCGGTTCATCGGTCCCCTAAAACGCGGGAGATTCAACATCTCCTCTACTGCCGAATTATATAGGGGTCATTGGCGTCGTGCAATATAAAAGCTGACGGGTCGATTAAACGGGGAGAAGTCCGGTCAGGCGGCGGCCGAAGATTCGCTCGTATAAGTCGGCAAGGCCCACCAGGGCGAAGAGAATACCCAGCCCCTCCGCGGGGATCAGGTTGCGGGCGAGCGGCTCGGTCAGGGCCGCTGAAATCCAGATCGCGGCGAAGAGCAGGCCGGCCGTGAGGGTAAACCATCGCCAGGGTTTGTGCCGAACCGCGATCACGAAACCCCACAGGGCGGGGATCATCCAGCACAATTGCAGTACGAAGAGCGGGCGCTGAAGCCGGCCGTCGGCGGTCGCGTAGAGGGTTCGCCACATCCGCAGCGCGAACCAGCGAAGAATACGCAGGGGGGATTCGTGCCATTGGGCTGCGAAAAACTGTGCGGAGGAGGGCGGGAGCTCCGCCGGATGAGAAAGACTCCACGCATGAGCGGCGGCGGCCAGAGGGCTGCCGTCGCCGGTATCGATCCTCTCCCAGAAGTCCAGGGACATTCTCTGCTGAAGCAGGCGGCGTCCATCGGGCCCCAGATAGCCGGTCAACCAGACAGCAATCGAAAGGCAATAGGCCGCTGTCATCAGAAACACACCGACCCATTTCTTTGTCGTCCCGGTCCGTCGAAGAGTCATGGCCGGCAACACGATCGTGAATGCCAGAGTTCCGGCGGTGCCGAGCAGCGTGAGCAGTGCGAGCGAGAGGCCGAGCAGGAGTGCCGGCAACAGTCGATAGCGCGTTTTGTTCCAAACCGCGAGAAGCGCCAGCGCTGTCGGCAGCAGGAGTATGACGAAACTGAGGGCCGCCGGCCGCTGGGCGAGAAATGCGAACGGTGGATAAGCGACCCAGCAGATGCCCGTCCACAACCCCCACGCCGGACCCAGTGCGACACGCGCTGCCGCATACCAGGCGACTCCCGAGAGCAGGGCCAGTGTCAGGCAGATCACGAAGACGTTCTGCGGGTTCGCCGCACTGGGACCCGTCCAGCGCGTGAGGGCATCGACCCCTTTGTCGAACAGAAAACCGTGAACGATCGCGGCGGATGAAGGCAGAATCACGGTGGGGGGGAGTCGCTGGCTGAGCAGCGAGATGCCGATCTGCGCGATGGAGCCGACCACGAGAATCATGCTGGCGGCGACGACGGGATGATGGTAGATCGGCAGAGGCGGTGACGCCGTCACATCACCCGGTTCCGGGGCCTGGATTCGGACGTTCGCAGCATGTTGGGATTTTTGCGGGGGCATTTGCGGTGAAGCCGCCCATGGGTTGCCGCTCGTGGGCTTTCAGACCTCTTCGAGCTCTTTTGATTTGCTCGCGACCAGAGCGTCGATCTGAGCTTCGTACTTGTTGGTCAGTTCCTGGATGTTCTCCTTGGCCTTTTCGGATTCGTCTTCGGAGATCTTTTTGTCCTTCTCGTGGGTGTCGATGCTCTTGTTGGCGTCGCGCCGGATATTGCGGACGGCGACCTTCTGCGTCTCGCCCAATTTGCGGACCTGGGCCAGCATCTTCTGGCGGCGTTCGCCGGAGAGCGGCGGGATCGGCAGGCGGATGATTTTGCCGTCGGACATGGGCGTGATGCCGATGTCGGAGGCCTGGATGGCCCGCTCGATGTCCTTGAGCACGCTCGGATCGAAGGGTTTGATCATCAGGAGGTTGGCCTCCGGCACCGAGATGCCGGCCAGCTCGCGGAGGTCCATGGTGGAGCCGTAGGATTCGACCGGGACGCGAAGGTGCTCGACGAGTCCGGGTGAAGCCCGGCCGGTGCGCACGGTCTTCAACTCGTCGCGGAGGAACCCGACGGCTTTGTCCATCAGTTCTTCGGCTTCAAATTCGATTTCATCGGTGGGCATGGGGAGCTCCAGGAAACGCAGAACGTAGAGTGCATTCTAATTTGAGGGCGTTTAGCGAGCAACGGGCGGTTTATCCGAGCCGCGACCGTGAGGGAGCGGTAGGGCGTTCGCACACCAACCGCTTCCTTACGGGCGCGGCTCTGAAACGACACACCATCAAATCTGGTCGGCGTATTGGGAGAGTTCGGTGCGGAAGTCGCGCAGTTTGATTTGGAAGGTCTTTTCGATTTGTGCGTGGTCGCAAATGCTGTCCTCCTGGCTCATCTGGACCTGGCCGACGTTGAATTTGTACGGCACCAGGAGGGAGGGCGTGATCGGCATGATGATTCGGGCGACGATCTTCGCGACGGGGACGGGAAGGGAGACCTTGATGCGTCGATGACCGGCGATGGCCATCGCGCACACGTCGTACAGCTCTTTCCACGTGAACCGTTCCGGGCCGCAGAGTTCATAGACCTGGCCAATCGTCTCCGGCATCGAGAGGCATTTCACGAAGCATGCCGCCACGTCGCGGACGCTGACCGGTTGGACGAGAGCCGTCCCGCTGCCGAAGTAGGGCATGACCGGCAGGCGCACCTTGCTGGTGCTGAAGAACTTCATCATCCGCATGAATTCGCCTTCGGGGCCGTGGATGATATTGGGGCGGAAGATGGTCCACAGGAGCGGGCTGCCGCGGACGATCTCTTCGGCAACCCATTTCGTCTGATGATATTCGCTGATCGCATCGGGGCGGCTGCCCAGGGCGGACATGTGCGCGTATCGCCCGATGCCGGCGCGGACACAGGCATCAACAACCAGGCGCGTGCCCTCGACGTGCACCCGCCGGAATGTCTGACCGTGCAGCCGCTTCTCTTCGATGATGCCGATCAGGTGGATGGCCGCCTGGCAGCCGGTGGCGGCGCGGTCGAGGGCGGCGGTATCGAAGACGTCGCCCTGGACGTGCCGGATTTTGGCTCGCTGTTCCTCGGGAAGACGCCGGCCGAGCCTGTCGGGGTCGCGGACCAGGCACACCGGCTCGTAACCCTTGGTCACCAATTCGCGGACGACATAACCGCCGACGAAACCCGTTCCGCCGGTAACGAACACCTTGCCGCCAGTCACGGCGGCGGGTTCAGGCGTTGCCGCGGGTGCTGTGGCGGGGGCTTCCGTTTGCAAATCAGCGGACATGTCTCCCTCCAGGAGTCAGTCTATTATCGTGCCGAAGCTATGGGTTGTATATGGAACTAATATTTTTGAAAGGATAATCAGTCGAACTTGTGTGATGCTGCGATACAAGGACGGTTTCACCGTCATCGAGCGGCGGCATGGACGAGAGTCGGTGTAGAAATCGCGGTCTGTTGCCCGTGGGGAGAATTGCTCGCGTGATCCTCACCACCAGTTGGCGGGGGAACGATCAATCGGGCCAGAACACTTCGCACGAAAGGCTCGCTGGTGGCATCGGTATGAGCCCCGGTCCAGCCGTACCGCTCGTATTTTGCGGACCAGGGGATGTTGTGGATTTTATCGCTGTCTCCGGACTTGGGATGCAGGCCGACCAGGCCCGCCGCTTCGACGCCGAGCTTGCCGTCAATGGTGCCGAGCGCGCGGACCGGCCCGCCCAGGATCTGGTCCGAGCCCGAGTAATACACCCACACGCCGCCGCTGATGTGGCTGAGTGCGATAGTCATGTCATACGTGGAGGATATGCTCGCTCCCAGGAGGATCAGATTATTCACCATGGCGGGCGGCTCCAGCACCTCGCAGGCCCACACGGCCACACCCGTGCCGGCAGACAGGGCAATGATGTTGACCTGATTCTGGGGGTACTTCTTGAGGTATGTGTTGATCTCTTCGCCGAGCGACTTGCCCTTTAACTTCGCGACCGGGCGGCCGATGGTCTGGTCCAGGGCGGGGTTGAAGGTGGGGGACCAGCGATAGTTGATGACGTGCCCGCGGTAGCCGGCCCGCCGCAAACCCTCGGCCACATCAAGGACGCCGTAGCCCCAGTTGCCGGCGCCGTCGATGTAATACGTGCGGCCGACAGGATCGCCCGCGCCCGCCTCCTGCGGCGTGCTCGCGCACCCGCTGGACAGGGTTATGACCGCGGCACAGGCAAGCAGCGCTCCGGGACGAATACATCGAATAATCCGACATGCGAGCATAACGAATTCGTTCATGAGAGATCTGTCGCGCAGCGGCAAGTGCCGACTTTCCCCTTCAGTTTATGCGATCCATCAGCGGCGTCAAGCAGACGGTTACATTGCTAAGCGGGTTGCACGGTCTTAAGATCACGCCAGGTTCCGATAACAGGTGCCGGTATGTGGGTGAAGATCTGTGGTATCACTTCTTCGGCGGATGCATTGGCGGCGGCGGAGGCCGGTGCGGACGCGATCGGGCTCAATCTGATCGGGGGTCCGCGGCGAATCGACGCGCATCAGGCGGAGGAGATTATCGCGTGTCTGCCGCAATTGATCCGCCCTGTCGCGCTGATCGGATTGGACGATGAAGGCCACGAAGAACTGCTGGCGTGGCTCCGGCGGACGCGCGTGCGGCACCTGCAACTGTACGGGCGCATCACCGCGGAAAAGCTTACAAGCTTGTGCGAGGAGGGGTTTAACGGCTCGCCGGTGGTCACGGTGGAGGACGAATCGTTCGCCGAGCGGGCGGTTGAAAAGCTGGGAACCACGGTTCTCGAAATCGCGGAGGCGATCGTGCTGGACACCTTTCATCCCACTCAAGCGGGGGGAACGGGGATATCTTTTTGCTGGGATTGGGTGGCGAAGGCCCATCAGGCGGGCCGGCTGGCGGGTTGGCCGCCGATCGTGCTGGCGGGGGGGCTGCGATCCGATAATGTCGCGGAAGCGGTGCGAATTGTGCGTCCGTATGGGGTCGATGTCTCGTCCGGAGTCGAGATCGACGGCTCGCCGGGTAAAAAAGATGCGGCCAAAATGCGCGCGTTCGTTCATTTTGCCAGGTCGGCCGATCAATAATCATACAGACGGTCCATCGGCCGTCGCGCGTGCGGGCGCGAGGTGATTCGGCAAATGCCGTCAGGCCAGCCCGGCTCCTGAATGGGATGAATATTCTGCGTTTTCGCCTGGTCATTCCTTTGATTTGCCTGTCGGCGGGTGCGGGGTGCGTCGGCCGGTGGCGTCCGCCGCTGCCGCGGGAGCAGCACGTATCCTCGACCACGCGACCCGACTTCGCGACATACCTGCGGGCCAATCGCACCGGCATCCGTGTCTACGAACGTACGACGCTGCGCGGGTCCTCTTCTGAAAGCGAAATGGCGACGTATCCGCGCGAGATGACCGCCGAGCGGATGCGCGAGGGAACGTTGACCTCCATACCACTCTTTCCGCTGGAGCACTATCTGCAACCGCCGCACGCCGCCCGGACCCAGCCGGCGGAGGCCGCGCTCCCCGCTTCGCCCGTGCGGGGCGGGTTCGTGGTCTTTTTCGAGCTGAGCGAGCCGATGCCGGTGATGCCGATTGATTTGCGAATGTATACGCCGGTTTCCACCACCAGCCCGGTCCATTATTTCGATCACATGGGCCGGCCGATCGATTCGGGGAGCCTGAAGCGCGTGGTGGAGCTGGAAGGCGTCGAAACGGTGGATTGTCCGGCGGGGACGTTCGCGGACTGTCTTCGCGTGCGCGTGGACCTGACCGTCCGATTCCGCTGGGGGCCGATCATCGACTGGACGAGCTACTTGTGGCTGTCGCCGCACGTCGGAGAGGTGAAGCACGTTCAGCGGATCTCCGGGTGGTTCTGGATTCTGTGGTTCGGCAGCGCACATGAATATCTGCTCACGTCCTACCAACCCCTGGCGACACCGGCGGAGATGGAGCCGGCGCCCGAGTGGGTCCGCGGAGTCGTTCAGTTCGACGGCCTCATTCCATTTCCGCAGATTGCCGGGATGGCGGTCGATTTTGCCGGGCCTTCGGCGGAGATTGCGGAATCGCGGTGATCCAGCGCTCGCCTTCGGATAACGGCTGAACAATTACACTGCGCCGGCGGTTCGTTTATCATGTCCGAATGAACGCGGCGAAGACAGAACCAGCGGCACCGGGCGGCATCGGGTTGTTCGGCGGCAGCTTCAACCCGGTCCATAACGGGCACCTCATCGTCGCGCGGGCGGTGGCCGAGCGGCTCGGGCTAACCCGCGTGGTGCTGATCCCTTCGGCTCATCCGCCGCACAAGCAGAGCAGGAACGATCTGGCCAGCGCGGCCGACCGGCTGGAGATGGTGCGGCTGGCGATCGCGGGCGAGAGCTGTCTGGACGTGAGTGATATCGAACTCCGCAGAGAGGGACCGAGCTATACGATCCTGACCGTGCAGGAATATCGCACGTCAGTTGGCCCGGATGTCCCGCTCCACTGGATCATCGGCGGCGATACCCTGCCGGAGTTGCACACATGGTATCGCGTGCGCGAGCTGATTGACTTGTGCCGTATCGTCACGGCCGTGCGGCCGGGGTTTGAGACGCCGGATTTATCCGTGCTGGAGCCGACGTTGACGAGCGAACAGGTTCAGCGTTTACGTGAAGGCGTGCTGCCGACGCCGCGGATCGACATCTCGGCCACGGATATCCGGCGCCGGATACGGGATGGCAGATCGATTCGCTACCTGGTACCCGATGCCGTGCGCGAGTTTATCGAACATGGAAAGCTCTACCATTATCCATGACCCTGAAGCGGCCGCTGTCGCCGCGCCCGAGCCGCCCGCACCGCTGCCGCAATGGCCGGCGTCGATGGCATTTTTGACCGCCTGGCTGATGCCCGCCCGGACCGCTCGACGGACTGAATACGTATCTCTCCGACAGGCGTACGGCGTGCATCTCATCGCGTTCGCCCTCACACCCATCGTCATCATGGCTTTCGCCGCGTGGGCGGATCGACCCCGCTTATTTTTCCAGGCGTTCGGCAACATGTTCAGCGAGCTCTTCGAGGAATGGGACCGGCATTCGCAGGAGATCGTGTTGGCGTTCCTGGGCACCTTTGTAGCGGTCGAGATCGGGTTCCTGCTGCTGGCGTGGCTGCTGACGCCGTGGGGCGCTCGCGTCGAGCCTATGCGACAGAGCTTCCGGCACGCATTGCGCCGGGTGTGGCTCCAGACGCCGCACGCGCTCATGGCGGTCATACTCGTAGGCCTGTTCCTTGTACCGTTGGAGGGCGCGCGAGCCAGGTGGTTCGAAGAGCATTCCTCATCTTTTTTGAGTTACTCGCCGCCGCCTTACAATCCGCCTTCTCCGCCGAGTGGCGTCAAAATGACGAGCAAGGCCTGGCAGGATCATCTGGCTGCCGTTCAGCAGTACAACACGCAATACGCACAGGCCAACCAGCAATACATCCAAACGCTCCAGGCACAGCAGCAGGCGTACCGGGACCAACAGCCGGCGTGGGTTCGCTATTTCAAGTTGTATATCCTGGGAAGTTCACTGCTCGCCATCTCCTGGGTCGTCTGGGCGCTGCTGCGGGCGGTGGGCGCCGAGCGGACGACGCCGCAGTTGCCGCACCCGCCGAGCTGCGAAACCTGCGGCTACAACCTGACCAAAGCGCCGATGGAGGGACTGTGCTCCGAGTGCGGTGAGCCGGTGCGGGATTCACTGGGGCCGGGCGTGCGGCCGGGTACGGTCTGGCAATGCAGCGCGAACGGGCCGGTGGCGGATTATTTTCAATCGTGCGGTGCGGCCGTTGTCTTGCCAAAAAAGTTCGGCCGGCAGATCCGGCTGCTCTCGCCCGGGACCGATCATCGCGCGCTGGTCGCATTTCACTGGATTGCCGTATTCATCGTTTCATGTGGTGGTTTTGTCCTCTCAGTGGTCACGGCCGCCGGACCGCAGGTTCTTCAGCAGGACCGTCAGCTTTTTTTTGTCATGCCCGTCGTTGGGTACATGACGGCGATGGCGACGCTGGGGTTTACACTACTGGCCGCCGGCGTGGTTGGCTCATGGCAGTCCGCGCGCGAGAAGCGCAACCTGCTGCCGGTAACTGTGCAGATCGCGTCGTACCTGGGGGCGTTTCTTACGGTGGGCGTGGCGTTTGCGTGGTGCAGCGGCGCGGTGGTGCTGGGAATGGAACTTGCTTTCAGGGAGTGGGCACGCCCGTTGTCCATCTATGGGGAGACGCTGCAATTCTCGGTGTGGATACCGCTGAATCTGATCTGGCTGGTGGCGTACTTCTGGATGTTGTGGACCGCGACGAGCGGCGCGCGGTATGCGAATCGGTAGACGACTGTGCTACTCGTCGCGCTCCCCTTCGTTCGCGGCTAAACGGACGGTGGGGTGATAAAAAACCCTGTGTCTTCCTACAAGGAAAACACAGGGCCGTTGAAAGGGGACACGACAGCTTCCATATGTTTCTAGAATTGAAAGCGCCGTAAATCAAACGAATACAGGTAAAATCTGAGGTAATCGACCATTTTTACAGTTTCCGGCCCGCGGTTCCGGGTCAGCACTTTCAAAAAAGAAGCGCGATTGTAGGGGGCGCTGCTTATGAGAGCTTGCCGCTGCGCAGGATGGCGACGACCAGCCAGAGTCCCATGACGCCCGCGAATAGATAACCGACGACACCGAACGCGGGCAGGGGCACACCCAGCAAGGTGAGCGAACTGTCGGATGCGAGTATCCAGGAGCTTCCCACAATGATGGCCCCGATAATAACGGCGAAGCCGAGGCGATTGCTGGCGCGGTCGATTTCGTGGGCCAGGTCGTCGAGGTTGCGGTGCCGGATGGTCACCTGCCAGTGGCCGCGGGCCAGGCGGCGGGACACATCGCGGAGCTGGCCGGGAGCGTTCTTGAGGATGTTGAACAGGTGCCAGCCGGAGATGGTGGCCGACTTCAGCAGGCGCGACGGTGAGAGCCGGTCCACGATCAAGCGGCGAATCTTCGGCCGGACCAGCTCCAGCAGATCGAGCTGCGGATCGAGCTGGAGGCAGATGCCGCCGATGGCCACCAGCGCTTTGCCGAACAGCACGAACTCGCGCGGGAGCGTCACGCCGTGCCGGCGCATGAGCCCGGTCACTTCGTAGAAAAGCGTCTGCATGTTAAAACGCTGGAGCGGCAGGCCGTAGTACTTGTCGATCAGGTCGAGGAAGTCGCGGCGGAGCCGCTGGCGGTCGGTCTCTTCGCCGAGGCAGTTCATGTCGGCGAGCACCTCGATGATGATGTCGGCCTCGCGATTGAACGCAGCGCCCAGCCCGAGCACCAGATAACCGGCCAGTTCGTCGTCGATCTGCCCGGTGAGGCCGAAGTCGATCAGTCCGACGGTGGCGGGCGGTTCGATGAGCAGATTGCCGGGATGCGGGTCGGCGTGGAACAGACCCGTCTCGAAGAATTGCTTCATGAATGCTTCGATCAGCCGGACGGCCAGCGCGTGACGGTCGATTCGCGGGTCGGGCGTGGTCAGCAGCTTCTGCGCACTCTCGCCGGAGATCTCCTCCAGCGTGAGGACGCGCGGGCCGGTGAGGTTCCAGAAAACGTGGGGGATGCGGAACTGCGGGTCGGTACCGAACAGCTCGCCGAATCGCGTGATGGTGGCGGCCTCGTTGATGAAGTCCATTTCGCGGAAGACCGTTCGCTCGAATTCATCGACGACCATGTGCGGGCGGTGAGCGGCGACCTCCGGCAGCCAGTTATCGGCCAGGTCGGCCAGCCAGCGCAGGATCACCAGGTCCTGACGCACGAGGTCTTCGATGTCGGGCCGTTTGATTTTGACGACGACGCGCTGGGCTGGGCGACCGTCGGCCGGTTTGGTTGTCGCGCGATAGACCTGGGCGATGGAGCCGCTGGCGAAAGGCTCAGGCCCGAAACTCTCGAAACACTGCTCGACCGTGTTGCCCAGATCGGCGGCGATCAGATCGCGGGCGGCCGGCGTGGGGAACGGCGGAACATGGTCCTGGAGCCTGGCCAGTTCGGCGACGATCTCAGCGGGGAAAAGATCCGGCCGCGTGGAAACCATCTGCCCCAGCTTGATGAAAGTGGGGCCGAGTTCCTCGCACACGCGCCGAAGACGGTTGCCGAGCGTGGCGACCGTCACTTCGTCAACCGGCAGCGGCGCGCGCTGTAGGCGCCGGGGGATCGGCACAAACCGCCCCAGATTGGTTTTATCGACCAGATGCCCGAAGCCATGATGGGTCATGACGCGGGCGATGGTCTGCACGCGGCGAATGCTGCGAACGGTCCTGGGTAGAGGGAGATTCACATTCAAAAGAATACGGGATGCGGCGCGGGGGTCAATTGCGATGGCGGATTTCGGATTGCGAATTGCGGATTGTCTGAGAATCCGCAATTCGCAATCAAGTCAGCTCGCATTCCGAATTCCGCTCTCGGCGTTCCCTCCGAACTGCGTCTCGTACAGCCGGCGATAGAGGGGGCAGGATTTGAGCAGGCTGTCGTGCGTGCCGACGGCGATGATCCGGCCTTCGTCCATGACCACGATGCGGTCGGCGTCGCTGACGGTGCTGTAGCGGTGGGCGATGATGAACGCGGTGCGTCCCTTGAGGAACGCTTCGAGGGCCTGGTGGATCTTCTGTTCGGACTCCGGGTCCACCTGGCTGGTGGCTTCATCGAAGATGAGGATCGGCGCGTCGCGGAGGATGGCGCGGGCGATGGCGATGCGCTGGCGCTGCCCGCCGGAGAGGGTGGCGCCGTGCTCGCCGACGACGGTGTCGTAGCCGCTGGGCATCTGGCGGATGAATTCGTCGGCGAAGGCGTCTCGGGCGGCGGCTTCGATGTCGGCCGGCTTGGCGTTGCGCCGGCCGTAGGCGATGTTCGCGCGAACGGTGTCGTGGAAGATGACGCTCTCCTGGGCGATGAGGCTGAACTGCGATCGCAATGAGCGCAGGGAGCATTGGTTGATGTCCTGACCGTCGATCAGGATGCGCCCGCCGCTCAGCGGGAAGAAGCGCGGCAGGAGGCTGACCAGCGTGGTTTTGCCGGAGCCGTTGGGACCCACGAGGGCGATGATCTCACCGCGTTTGACGTGCAGTGAAACATCGGTAACCGCGGGCCGGTTCGCACCCTCATATGTGAAGGACACGTTTTCGAGATCGATGCGGCTGCGCAGCGGGGCGAGCCGCGGCTTGCCGTCGTCTTGTGAGTACTCGCTGGGGCTGTCGATCAGGTCGAATACGCGTTCGGCGGCGGCGTTGGCCCGCTGGATTTTGGGGTAGACGGTGCTGAGTTTGCGGACCGGATCGAAGATGCCGGCCAGACAGATCACCATGACCAGCAGCTCCGGCGGCTGGACGCCGAAGTTGTACATGCGGTTGGCGAAATAAAGGACGGCCAGGGCGCCCACGATGAACCCGAGCACCTGGACGAAGGGCGAGGTCAGGGCTTCGATGAACGCGATCTTGAGCTGCTGCCGCAGGAGATGGCGATCGATGTGAAACAGCCGGCGGCATTCATAGTTCTCGCGCATATAGCCCTTGACCACGCGCATCCCGGACAGCGTGCTGCCCAGCACCGAGAGCATCTGGCCGTAGCCGACAAGGAGCTTCTTGTTGGCCCGGCGGACCTTCTTACCCAGATAGCGGAACAGCACCACCGCGCCGGGGACGCCGAGCATGACGCTGAGCGTGAGCCGCCAGTCGCCGCTCAAGGCCAGGATGGTGACCCCGATGGCCTTGGCCGGTTCGGTTAGAATCTTCTGGAAGAAATTCTCCAGGCCGCGGACGATGTCGTTCATGTCCTGCACGTATTTGCTCATGGTGTCCGATGTGTTCTGGCTGAAGCGGCTGAGCGGCAGGTTGAACATGTGCGTGTACATGCGCCGCCGCAGATCGACGACGGCCCGGCCGATGGCGACGGCCGCCAGGTACTCCGCGAACAGCGCCGCCACGCTGCCGACGACCATCAATACCAGCAGCATGCCGAGCAGCGCGCTGAGGGTTTTCATCTTGTCGTGAGGCGTGGCCCAGCCTCCGGGCAGCCATTCCGCCGCCCGCCACAAGGCGCCATTGAGAATTCGAGCCATTCGATCCCCGGCGGGGACATCGACCTGTACGCTGCGGGCCTCCGTCTGACCGGCGGGGACATAGCGGAGGCTCAGCGGCGTTTGCGGGCTGGAAAGCTGACGGAATCGTTCGATCGCGTCGGTCTCGCTGCCGTTTGCCGCCAGGATGTAGTCGCCCTTGTGGATTTTCACGTAGTCGCGGTCCGCCGGGC
>CAYLLT010000028.1:17347-34369 GCA_964384465.1 uncultured Planctomycetales bacterium
TCGCCCTCCTGGAGCCCGGCCGCAATCAGCGGCGAATCGTGCTTCAACTGCCTGATTCTCACGGCGCCGTCCGGGATATTGGCCGGCGCCCGCGCATCAGTCACACGGCTGTGGATCGAGAATTCGCCGTCCAGCCGCCGCCCGGCAAGGTAGGAGTAGACCCATCCGTGCACGCCCTCCGGCTGAATCATCGCATAGAGGATGGGGAGCATGGATCCAATGCTGGCCGAATAGATCGCCGCTTCGAGGATGATGCAGGCGATGGCGGGGTAGACGTAGCGTTTCTGCGGCCAGACGTAGCCCAGCAGCCGCCGGAAATAGGCGAACGATGAGACCGGTCGCCCGCCTGGCTCAGAATCTGTAGGAATGAATCCGCCCGCGCCCCGCATAAGGCGGTATGATAACGGGAGTTATCGAGATGGGCCACTATTGCGGACGTGCGGCAATGAATTGCCGCGGGCCTGATGATTGGAAGTTTGACCAGTCGTGGCAGGGATCAGGGTGGCCAAGCGAAAGGATATCCCCGTGCGATGCAGCGCGGTCATCGAGCGCACGCGGGCGGGCATGCGCGAAATGATGATCGCCAAGTCGGCGCGGGCGCCGTTTCCCGGCAAGTGGACGTTTCCGGGCGGGGCGGCGGAGGCCGGAGAATCGCCGGAGGCGGCCCTGCGGCGAATCCTGCGCGAGCAACTGAACGCGAGCGTCGAGATCATACAGGGTCAGCCGCCGTTCGATCAGCGGTGGGACAACATCCTGGCTCGCTGGCGGTTTTACTTCTGCGATATGGGCGGCGAGGAGCAGGGCGGCGAGAGCGAGGCGATCAACAATCGTTATTACGGGGAGATTCGCTGGGTGCCGCGCGTGGCGCTGCGGGAGTATGAGTTCGATCCGGTCAGCCAACAGGTGGTCGATTGGATGCTGGAGGAGCAATAGTTGGCGATGCCGGCGTTCAGCGTGACGGTTTTGGGCGCTTTGTCGGGATTGACGCTTACCGGTTGTCTGTCTGAATCACGTCGTGGCGAAATCAACGGCGATCGTAGCGCTTCACGAATAATCGTGGAGGGCGATCATTTTGCCGTGACCGACGGCGCGACCACGATCCGTTTTGTGCCGTGGGGATTCAATTACGATCGCACCGTCATCGACGGGCGTGATGTGCTGATTGAAGACGTGCTGCGGGAGCGGCCGGGCAAAATCGCGGAAGATTTCACCGCGATGCAGCGTCTGAGCGGCAACACGGTGCGCGTGCTCCTGCCGATCGCCGACATTCTGAAAGGCCCGGATGAGGTCGATGCCGAAGGGCTGCGGCGGTGGGAGACAGTGTTTGACGCCGCCCGCAGCGCGAGACTTCATGTGATTCTGACCGGCCTGGCGAATATCCGGCCCGCGTCGTCACCGGCGTGGCTGCGCGAGGCCGATGATGAGACCATCGGCCGGGCCGAGATGATATTCTGGCGGGCGGTGGCGAAACATTTTCGGTCCGAGCCGGCCATCTTCGCCTACGATTTACAGAATGAGCCGGCGGTGCATTCGTCAGACAGCGACGCGCTGGTCGAAGGCTGCTTCAATATGTCCGGCGGGCAACGTTTCTGCTACGTGCACCGGCACTATCGACAGGTTCGAAAGCGCTGGACGGAGTACATCCACGATAAGTTTTTTAAGGACGAAGCAGCGCTACGGTCGCATTGGCCGGATTACCCGCGCGGCGGCGAATCCTGGTCGTCGATTGCCCCGGCCGCGGACGCCAAAGACCCGCGATACCGGGAATACGTCGCGTTTCATTGGCAACTGCTGTCGGAGTGGGCCCGGCGATTGGTGGGTGTCATCCGGTCCGAGGATTCACGGCATCTGGTGACGGTGGGGGCGCTCGATCCGATCGTGATGGCGGATGCGGTCGATTTTTATTGCCTGCATCTGTACCCGGGGCCGGCCGCTTCTGGTGAGGATTTTGCGGCGGCAAACGCGCGCGGATGGCGGAAGCGCCTGTCGGCGTTGCCCGCGGACAAGCCCGTAATCATCGAGGAATTCTATCCCATGTGGCCTTTCGCCAAACCCGATCTCGAACGGATGCTGGATGCGCTGCTGGAAGGCACTTGCCCGCGGGCGGCCGGCTGGATTAGTTTCTACTGGGGCCGGGCCGATGAGCTCAACTGGCCCACACCGCAACACCGGCGGCTGTACGAAGATTGGCTGAGCGTATGGGCCGCACGCGCACCCCGTGCATCGGGTGGATGACCATGACCACCGCCATCGACATCTCGAGAAGGTTTTGCCAACAGGAGATTCTGCCGCTGCTGCGGAAGCGGCACGGCTCGCTCGTCGATCGCCTGGCCGTCGGCGTGATGGGCACCGGCAGCGACGTGCTCGGGCTGGATGACGTTATTTCGCGCGATCACCACTGGGGGCCGCGGGCGGCGGTGTTGCTGCTCGATGCGGATGCGGAGCAGGTGGAGGCCGTGCGCGATACGCTGGCCGCCGGCTGTCCGCCCGCGTTCGAGGGTCACCCGATCCACCACGACGCGTCGAACCGCACCGGGGTGTGCGTCGATCATGTCAGCAGCTACCTCCACTGGTTCCTGGGTACTGCTTCGGTTCCGCAGCGCGATGAGGACTGGTTCGCCCTCTGCGAGACCGATCTGCTGCACATGACTGGCGGCGAGGTATTCCACGATTCGGCCGGCGAGTGGTCCGCGATTCGACAACGGTTGAACTATTATCCCGATCGCGTGTGGCACAAGCGGCTGGCGGACTGGTGCATGTACGTCTCCGGCCGGGACTCGCCGTACAACCTGTACCGCGTGAGCCGTCGGGGGGACCGCGTGGCCTGCCAGATGTACTTCGGAGTGGCGCTGCGGCGGGTGATGGAGATGGGTTTTGCCCTCGAACGGCGGTATGCGCCGTATCCGAAGTGGCAATACCGCCTGTTCCACACGCTCGGCGGCTGCATCCCGCGGGTTCTGCCGATCCTGGATCGTCTGGTCTCGAATGACGCCATCGGCGATTCAAGAGGGGGAGAGGGGGAGAAGGGGAGAGGGGGAGAAATCGACTGGCGGGCACGGATTGACACACTGATCGAAATCAAACACATCTACGCCCATCAACTGCACGAGCTGGGCCTGACCGGCCCACCCGTCATCAAACCGTTCGACGAGGGCTTGACCGACCTGACGCTCTACAGCTCCGCGAAAGAGATCTACGCCCAGCTCCCGCCCGCCTGGCTCGACCTCAGCTTCAACCCAATCGAAAGCTGGGAAAAACTCGCCCGCCGCGTGCTGTTCGATAGCGGGGATTACTTCCAAAAGAGATTCGGTAATACATAGGTGTTCGGATGAATCTGTACGGCTTTCGTTGTGAATACTGTGAAGGCACGGTCCGCGAGCAGGTCCTCGAACGCGAGCCCATCACGCACCATCGCGGCATCGTCATTCTCGAAAATGTTCCCATCGGCGTGTGCGATCGCTGCGGCGCCCATTACCACGCGGCCCAGATACTCCATCGCGTGGAAGACATACTCAAGTCCGGTTCCTCTCCGAAACGCACGCTTGAAGTGCCGATTGAAGCGTTTTGAAGCGAGCTTATGTCAGACGCGTAACTCCCAAAGTTCACGCATTAACCATCGCTCGCATCCGCTCCAGAGCTGCAGCTCGGTCAGTAATTTCCAGGTTGAGCTGCGCGTCGTAGAGCGTGTCGAGGATTTGTTTGAAGCGCGGGCCGGGTTGGAGGCCGGCGGCGATCAGGTCTTCACCGGTGACGAGCGGTGGGGGGGCGACCTCGGCGGGGGGGATACCGGCGGCGCGGCCGCGGGCGGATTCGTATGTGTCCGGCGGCCGGGTGTCGGCGACGAGCACCGCCCGGTGCAATTCGAGCAGATCGTCAAAGCGCGGGTGGGCCATCAGCTTCTTGAACTCGGCCAGCGACATTCGTTCCACATCCGCGAGCTGGTGTTGTCGGGAGACCAACCACACCAGATCATCCGTCTGTTCATTGCTGCATCGCAGAGCGCGGGCGATGCGGCGGACGTTGACGGGATCGCGATCGGCCAGCCAGGCGGCCATCACGATTACGAAGTCGGCCCGATCCGGAAGGGCGTTGAGACGGCGGATGGCGGCGTCGAGTGCGGAACCCGTCGCTGACGCTCCAGGCTCGGATGATGCTGCGGGGTCAGAACGGCCGGTACGGAGCCCGGCCGCTACATTGGCGTCGATGTCAGCCGCTGCATCTGTTGGCCAGAGGTGGGGCAGCAGATTCAGGTCGGCGATCAGTCGCAGTGACGTTGCCCGCGAGGGGTGCGACAGCATCTTGTCGAGTTCCTCGCGGATGCGTTCGGCGCTGATGCGTGTGATCTTGCTCGCGTGCTCGCGGATGGCTCCCGCGGTGGCAGGCTCGATCTGGAAATGGAACCGGGCGGCAAAGCGAACCGCCCGCAGCATACGCAGGTGGTCTTCGGCGAAGCGCTGCGCAGAGTCACCGATTGCACGGATGATGCCGGCGGTCAGATCGGCCTGGCCGCCGACGTAATCGATCACCTGGTTTTCCAGCGGGTCGTAGAAGAGGCCGTTGATGGTGAAATCGCGGCGCTGGGCGTCATGCTCGGCGGTGGTGAAGACCACGCGCTCGGGCCGTCGACCGTCGGCGTAATCCACGTCCGAGCGGAACGTCGCCGTCTCAATCCAGTAGGGGCCTTGCCGGACCAGCACGACGCCGAACTGCGCGCCGACCTTCCGCGTTTTGCGAAAGAGCGAAACGATCTGGTCCGGCACGGCATCGGTCGCGACATCGACATCGGTCGGCGGCAGGCCAAGCAGCATGTCGCGCACGCAGCCGCCGGCCCACAACGCCTGGTGGCCGTGCTCGCGCAGGCGGCGGACGATTGCCAGCCCCGCCTCTTGAATGGTCATTCGCTCAGCCATTGGCTTCCTTAACGTCTTGCACAGCAGACCCGACCGGTAGGGGGGACATGATCCGAAACGTCATGTTACCGACATCGCGGCGTTCGCGCTCGATCAGCGGCGACAGGTCGGGTTCGGCGCCGGCGGGCCGGCGTTCGTGACGGACGACAATGTAGGCTGACGGAGCGATGGCCGGATGCGTACTGAGCCGGGTAAGCAGCTTGCGGATACTCGGGTCCGGGATGGGGCTCTGAAGCAGGCGGTAGGGAGGGTCTACGAACACCAGTTCATACCGGCCGGGGGGGCCGGCGGACGGTGGGGGGACGGAGAAGTCGTATCTGGCGGCATCGGCTTCGACGACATGGGCCTCGCGGATGATGCCCAATGTATGCAGGTTGGAGCGTAGAACGGCCGCGGTGGGGCGGTGCTGTTCCACGAAGAGACAGTAATCTGCCCCGCGGGAGAGTGCCTCCAGGCCGAGTGCCCCGCTGCCGGCATAGAGGTCGAGCACGGACAATGGTGGTAAACGCCCCGGCTCGGCCAGCCGATGACAGAGGACATCAAAGAGGACGGTCTTGGCGCGGTCGAGGATGGGGCGGGTCCGCTCGCCCGGGGGTGCCGTGATCCGTCGGCCCCGCCACTCGCCGGCAATGATTCTCATTCGATGGAGTATAAAGAGACGAGACACGTGAGACTAGAAAGTGAACGATCCGAGCCGCGACCGTGAGGGAGCGGTTGCCCAGGTCGCCAGGTTTCCGCTCCCTCACGGTCGCGGCTCGGATCGTCCCACGAGTATCGTTCACGCATACTGGTTGCCGCTGCTGGTTCTCCGTACAATCCGCTCATCGACGCCCTGGTTTCAGAAAGGACTTGCATGAAACTGCCCGTACTCTCGAATACCGACAGCTTGTGCAATCAGTGCGTGGCCCTGTGCTGCCGGTATTACGCGTTTCAGATTGACGCGCCGACATCGGCGCGCGATTTCGATGACCTCCGCTGGTACGTGCTGCACGAGGATAGCATCGTCTTCGTCGAGGACGGGGATTGGTACATCCAGGTAAACCGCAAGTGCAAGGCCTTGCTGCCGGACAATCGCTGCGCGGTTTACGAGAACCGGCCGGCAATCTGCCGGGAGTACAAGACGACCGACTGCGACTGGCACGCGGACGAGTACGACTACGATCATCTGTTCACCGAGCCCGAGCAAATCGCGGCGTTCGCGAAGGAGTACCTCGCGAAGAAGCGGAAGCGCCGAACGGCAGCGCGGCGACGCGGGCGGACGGTGAGCAGGACATCCGGAAGCAACGGGCCGGCACTTCGCGGGACCGGTCCCAGCCGGAGGAGCCGGCGGGGTCTGGCGCGGAAGGGCATTGCGATCCCGATGCTGAAGACGGCGTGATGGCACGCGGCTTGACAACATGAAGTTTCAGGCACCCAAAGGCACGCGCGACTTCTATCCGGCGGACATGGCCCTGCGCAACTGGGTCATGGATGCGTGGCGGCGGGTGTCGATCCGGTTTGGATTTGAGGAATACGACGGACCGATTTTCGAATACCTCGACCTCTATCGCGCCAAGAGCGGCGAGGGGATCGTCTCCGAGCTGTTTCATTTTGAGGACCGCGGCGGGCGCGAGCTGGCCATCCGGCCGGAAATGACGCCGACGTTGGCGCGGATGATCGCCGCACGCGCCCAATCGCTGCCGCGGCCGATCAAGTGGTTCAGCGTTCCGCGATTGTGCCGGGCGGAACGGCCGCAGCGCGGGCGGCTACGCGAGTTCTTCCAGTGGAACATCGATATCGTCGGCGTTGATGACGTGCTGGCGGATGCCGAGTGCATCAGTGTGGCCGTCGAGTTCTTCCGCGAGATCGGCCTGATGCCCGCGGACGTGGTCATGAAGATCAACTCGCGGTCGCTGCTGTCGGCGCTGCTCACCGCGCGGGGCTTTGCACCCGAGCGGCACGAGGGCATCTATGCCGTGCTCGACAAGCGCGACAAGATTCCGGCGGAAGCGTTCGAGGGGGAGATCAGGAAGGTTGCGGCCGACGATAAGGAGAAAACGTCGTTGTTGACCATCGGCCAGGCCCGTGGAAATGAAGGCCTCGAGCAATTGGAGGGGGTGGCCAGCGGCAATGACGCGGCCAGGACGGAACTGGTCCGGCTCGGGCAGTTGTTCGAGCAGCTTTCGGCGATGGGCGTGGCGGATTACTGCACCTTCGACATGGGCGTGGTGCGCGGGCTGGCTTACTACACGGGAGTGGTGTTCGAGGGATTCGGAAAGGGCGAACTGAAGCGGGCGATCTGCGGCGGGGGGCGGTATGATCGGCTTCTGGAGGTCCTGGGTGGTCCGCCGATGTCCGGCGTCGGATTCGGAACGAGTGACGTCGTGATTCTGGACCTGCTCACTGATGTCAAGCGTCTGCCTGAACCGGGAAGCACGGCCAAACGGCTCGAATTCTTTGTGATCGACGTCGATCCCGCTCTCTTTCCGGAAGTCGTCGCGAGCGTCTCGCGCCTCCGGCAAAGCGGCTTTGCGGCCGAATTCAGCTATCGCCGGCAAAACATCGGCAAGCAGCTCCAACAGGCGAGCAACTGCCGGGCCGCTCGCGCGGTTATCATCGGGGCCGAATATAAGCAGCGCGGTTTGCTGACGGTCAAAGATCTAGCGACCGGCAAACAAGTAGAAGTCCCCATTGAGGCGTTCTGGTCGGACCCGCTGGCGTGGTCCGGCACTGAAACCACTTCGACGAGTTAGGCATGGCCCGGCGTCATATACATTACGAGGCCGCCTTCGAGGATTACCTTCGCGGCAGGGCGGTTCCCTATGTGCCGGTGGACGAAGCCCGGCGGATGATCTTCGCCGGCGACAAGATGAAATCGTTCGATTTTCTGGTGTATCCCGGCGGGCAGCGGCACTGGCTGGTGGACGTGAAGGGCCGGCAGTTTCCTTATCTGACTCGCCGCGGCGGCAAGCGTTACTGGGAGAACTGGGTCTCGCAGGGCGATATCGACAGCATGCTGGAATGGCAGACGGTATTCGGCGAGGAGTTCGAGGCGCGGTTCGTCTTCGCCTACGTGCTGGAAGGCCCGCCGGACCGGTGGCCGCCGGCTCGGCCGCATGCGTTCGAGGGCAACGAGTACGCGTTCTTCGCGGTGACGCTGGCCGACTATCAGCGGCACTGCCGGCGGCGATCCGCGAAGTGGGATACCGTCTCGATCGGCGCGGAGACTTTCCGGCAGATCGTTCATGCGGTTGAGTTGTGCGGAGCGGCCCAGGCTTGAGCGCGCGGCTTTACGCGGGACGTGCGGGAGTTATAATTCAAATGGTTGGCGCGGCTATTGTGGAGTGACGCAACTGTGAAGCATTGGGGCATCACCGCCTGGCTCGCATTCTGGGCAACCGCTCTGCCGGCCTGGGCTCAGCAGTACGAGGCGCCTCAGCCTCAGCCGGTGGGTGAGCAATCGATGATGTGGGAATGGCTCTACGGCATGGTCTTTCTGGTCGGGTGCCTGGCCGTCGCGTTCAAACCCGCCAAGCGGTCGAACCTGCAATAGTGACGGCGAGCGGCAGGATCGCGTATCTTCGCGCAGGTATACAAATCCGGAGTACCGGATGAGCAGACGAATCCTCATCGTCTTATTGGTCGGCCTCAACCTGGTGCTGCTCGCGGCGCTGGTGCTTATAGCCTACACGCCGCCTGCGGCTTTTGCCCAGGCAGCGGCCGCACCGGATCAGCAAGGCGAGTATCTGCTGGTGACCGCGAACGCCGAGGTCGCCAACGACGCGATCTATCTGCTCGATTCCGGCCGGCGGCAACTGCACGTTTTTCGCACGAACTTCCCGCACATCCAGGGCCAACCCGTGCACGTGTACTTCTTTGCCACGCGCGATCTGGCCCAGGATTTCGGCGTCCGGGGAGGGGGTAAGTGATGAACGGCAAAGATTTCGCGATTGGGGTACTGAGCGTCACGGCGGTGATTCTGTTTACGGGACTGGTCTTGATACAGGCGGTCTCGCCACAGGCGGCCCAGGCGGGCGCGATCTCGACACATGCGGGTGAATACGTGATCACCACCTGCCGGCTCGACGAGAATACTGAACTCGTCGTGATTCTCGATACGATCTCGCAGAAGATGAACGTTTACGGCATCGACGCGCTGCATGACGTTCTGCAACTGGTCCAGCGGGTCGACGTTCGCCCTCAACAACAGGCCAAGCCGAAACCGGCCCGCCCGGGGCGGTAGCGGACGGCGGCGTCGTTTCTCCTCTTCGGCGAATAAGAGGTACAGGGAGGTACAGATGAACAGCCAAACGTCCGGCGGCGCGGCCGACACCATCGCGGCCCTGGCCCGGCAGGTCATCACCGGGACACCGCTGTCCCGCCCGCAGGCTGCGTGGCTCGTCGGCATAGACGATACGCACCTGCTCGATCTGTTCCGCGCTGCGTCCCGGATCCGGGAGCATTTCGTCGGATCGAGTGTCCGTTGCTGTAGCATTGTCGCGGCCAAGGTGGGGCGGTGCAGCGAGGATTGCGCGTTTTGCAGCCAATCCGCGCATTACAAGACGCCGGTGAAGGGCCTGACCGTGCTTCAGCGGGACGAGGTGTTCGAGGCCGCGCTGGGGGCGGCGGCGAATGGGGCGGATTCGTTCGGCATCGTCAACAGCGGTTACGGCCCGACGGATGAGGAAGTCGAGCATTGGGGGCAGACCATCGGGCGAATCCGCGAAAGCGGCGAAATCCGCGCGTGCGCATCGCTGGGGATTCTGAACGAGACACAGGCGCATCGGCTCAAGGATCTGGGCATGATGCGCTACAATCACAATCTCCAGACCTCCCGCCGGCACTTCCCGAACATCATCAAGACGCACTCTTACGACGAACGTCTCCAGACGCTGCGGCATTTGAAGTCCAACGGCATCAGCGTGTGCAGCGGGGCGCTGTTTGGTATGGGCGAGAACTGGGAGGACCGGCTCGACCTGGCATTCGATCTGCGTGCGGTGGACCCGGACGTGGTGCCGCTCAATTTTCTGATCGCCATCGACGGCACGCCGCTGTCCGGCAGCGATCCGATCCCGCCGATGGAGTGTCTGAAGATCATCGCGATATATCGTTTTCTGCTGCCGCGTCAGGAGATCAAGATCGCGGGGGGGCGGGAGGTCAATTTGCGCGATTTGCAGAGCTGGATCTTCTTCGCCGGGGCGGACAGCTTTCTGATCGGCAATTATCTGACCACCTACGGCCGCCAGCCGGAGCACGACCGCCAGATGGTCCGCGACCTGGGGTTGGGGATCGAAAACTTCCGCGAGTCGGAGCCGCCGCTGCCGGCCCCGACGATGAATCGAGTCGAATATCTCGAACATGTCACATGATGTTTTCGTCACCGGCGTCGGCGTGGTCTGCCCGGCCGGCTGCGATACACAAACCGCGTGGGCCTCACTGCTGGCCGGAGAGCGATCGATCCGGCCGATCATCGGCCTCGATCTGGCGGGCTGTCGAACGGGCTTCGCCGGGCAAGTGCCGGGTTTCGAGCCGTCGCCCGGCACCGAAGATTGGGACCGCCTGTGCCAGTTGGCGGCCGCGGCGGCGCGGGAAGCGGTCCGGTCGGCCGGCATAACTCCTTTTAGAGTTAAAGTGAATTATAAACTGTTAGTATCTATAGGAAGTAGTAAGGGTGGATTAGAATCTATTACTACGATAACGAATTCACTCTTATATAATCGTAAAAGATCTATTGTATATCTAAATACTCTTAAAGATGTTACACCGGATGCGCCGTCGCGGAGAGTGGCTTCAAGGCTGGCTGTTGCGTGCGGTGTGCATTCCACCGTCGCCGCGTGCTGTACGGGCACGTTGGCGGTCATTCGCGGCGTGCAGATGATCGAAGACGGCGAAGCCGACGCCGTGATCTGCGGCGGAGCGGATGCGTCGTTGCAGCCATTGTGGTTCGCGGCATTCGAGCAGATGGGCGTATTAGCGACCGCACACCCGCAGCTCGGGCCGGGCTGGGCCTGCCGGCCGTTCGATACGACGCGGAGCGGTTTCGCCCTCGGCGAAGGTGCGGGCATCCTGGTGCTCGAATCCGACGCATCGGTGCGGGACCGTAAAACGGAGCCGATCGCCCGCATCGCCGGGCACGCCAGCGGGACCGATCCGGCGGGAATGGCCCAACTGGAGAGCGACGGATCGTCGCTGGCCCACGTGATCGGGCTGGCCTGCCGCCGGGCGGGCTGTTCGCCGGCGGAGATTCGCTGCATCCACGCCCACGGGACGGCCACGCCGACGAACGACCTGGTCGAAACGCGGGCCATCCGTAAGGCGTTTGGTCCACACGCGGCCGAGGTGCCCATCGTCTCGATGAAAGGAGCCATCGGCCACCTGCTCGGCGGAGCCGGCGCGGTGGAACTCGCACTGGCCGTTCTGGCCTGCCGGGAAGGCAGATGCCCCGGTAACAACACGCTGGTTGATACGGATCCTGAACTGGAACCGCTGCACCTGCCGCGGAACACGTTCAGATTCCCTCCGGGACCCGTCCTGAAGACATCTTTGGGCTTCGGCGGGCACCTGGCGGCGGTGGTCGTCGCACCGGCCTGAATGGCTCGAGATCGGCCGACGAACTCGAACGCAACATAACATACATTATGGGACGTTGCGGTGGGGCGGTTAAACCGGCGGCATCTGCACAACATACACCTGCGGTGTGCCCGTGCGGTCGCTGGTGAACGTGGCGTACCGGCCGGAATCGCTCAGGGCCGGATGCGGATGCGTCCACTGCGGGCCGTAGACCGTATCCGCCTTCATTTCCATCCATGACAACTCCTGGCCGAGATCGCCGGCCCCGGCGCGGGCGGCAGCCTCGAAGTCGGCTATCAGCGCGTAACGACTCTGCGTCCATTGCGAGCCGCGGTTGCTGCCGGCGGGATGGCAGATGGTCTGCCGGCGGCCGGTGGCGACCTCGACGCGCTGAATGCCGATGTCCGGGTGGTTCGTGTCACACAGGATGAATCGGCCGTCGCGGCTCGGGCAGATGTGCCACGCGTTGAACTCGGCGATGGTGCTGATCCGGCCGGACGGCATGTGCATTCGCTTGAGGGCGTGCGGCCAGACGGTGAACACCAGGTCGCCGGTATCGCCCAGCCAGGTCTCGTGCACGACGAATTCGTCGTTATCGTGTTCGTACAGGCAGCGGTTGCCGCTGCCGTCGCGGTTGATGAGATGCATCCGCGGGGCGGGATCGGAGGCATACTCGATAACATTGGCGCCTGTGGGATGAAACTGCGGATGGATGAGGGTCCGCTGCTGCTCGTGGATGATCGCCCCCCCACCGCCGTCGGCTGCGGCGACGGCGATGCCGTTGCCTCCATCCATGCGAATGGCGGTGATAATCCACTTCCCGTCGGCCGACAGATCGACCTCGCCAAGCTTGCCGCCGGGGAATTCGGCGACAGTGCGTTCGGTCAAATCCGCGAGATCGACGGCCGCAATGCTCGAATCGCGCGTGAAGAACAGCGTTGATCCGTCGGGCGAAATGACCGCGGAGTAACTGTTGATCTCCGGCGAATCGGTGAGCTGAACGATGGGGCCGTGGGGAAATTCTGCACGATAGAAATTGGCGGAGCCGCTACGGAAACTGGCGAAGATCAACGACCGTTCATCGGGCAGAAACGAGCTGGTGAGGAAATACAGATTGTGGTTGATGCCGGGATGCCGCGTGATCTGCCATATCGCGGCGCCGGTCTTTTCGTCCGTCGTGCAGCTCGATTCGCCCGGCCATTGCCGCCCCACCGCGCTCAAGAGTTATAAAACCTCTTAAAATGGATAAATATGGTATTTACCAATAGTTCCATATAATTTTATTATATACTTTATAGAGATATTTAGAGATATTCTACAACAGTTCATTCTGCTATTTATTTACTCTTTTATCTGTATTAAACCTCTTTCGCGTCGATCCACTTCATCATCCGACGGAGCTTGCGGCCGACCTGCTCGACGGGATGGTTGTAGTCCTTCTTGTACAGCGCGTTGAAAACGGGCCGGCCGGCGACGTTCTCGAGGATGAACTCGCGGGCGAACTGGCCGCTGACGATTTCGTCCAGGATTTTCTTCATTTCTTTCCGCGTTTCTTCGGTAACGATACGCGGGCCGCGGGTCAGGTCGCCGTATTCGGCCGTGTTGCTGACGCTGTAACGCATGTAGGTGATGCCGCCCTGGTAGAACAGATCGACGATCAGCTTCAGCTCGTGCAGGCACTCGAAATAGCAGATTTCGGGCGGATAGCCGGCCTCGACCAGCGTCTCGAAGGCCGCCTTGATCAGCGCGGTCACGCCGCCGCAGAGCACCACCTGCTCGCCGAACAGGTCGGTCTCGGTCTCGTCGCGGAAGGTGGTCTCCAGGATGCCGGCCCGCGCCCCGCCGATGCCCAGGCCCCAGGCCAGGCCGAGCTCGCGGGCCTTGCCGGAGGCGTTGCGCTCGATGGCCAGCAGGCACGGCACCCCCCCACCCTTGACGAATTCGCTGCGGACCAGATGGCCCGGCCCTTTCGGCGCGATCATGATGACATCCACGCCGTCGGGCGGCGTGATCTGGCCGAAGTGAATGTTGAACCCGTGCGTGAAGCCGAGCGTCTTGCCGGGTTTCAGCCGCTGATGAATCTCGCTACGGTAGAGGGCCGGCGCGAGTTCGTCGGGGATGGTCATGATGATGAGATCGCAGGCTTCGGCGGCTTCACCCGCCGAGACCGGCTTGAACTTGTGTTCGATCGCCAGTTGATGGTTCTTGCCCCCCGGCCGCTGGGCCACCAGCACCTCGACGCCCGAATCGCGGAGGTTCTGGGCATGGGCGTGACCCTGGCTGCCGTAGCCGATGACGCCCACCTTTTTGCCTTTGAGGTGGGAGAGATCGGCGTCCTTCTCGTAATACATAGTGACGGCCATCATGCGTCCTTTCCGGTTAATTCACCACGGAGACACGGAGGCACGGAGAAGATAGTCCTGAATTACTCCCTGCCGTGGTGTGTACTTCCTTCAAACCGGGCTCAGTTTAGGGCCTCTATGAGGGCTTTTCAAGAATGGCTGGTCGGGGTCCACGGCTTCGTTTGGTTGAAAGATTGTCTGCGGCGTACGGGGGAAAACCGCGTTGGCGAGGTCAGGAGAGCGGATTCGGTGTGTTCTGTGAACGGGTTTGTTTGGTTGTGGCGCTTTTTCTTGCTTGTCCGTGCTCCCCCACCCGGAGACCTTTCGCCCCAATCGTTTGATAACACGGCGGTTGTTCCGGGCGGATGGGCCACATTGTTGAACTGGGCGCGGTGCCAGGGGCTCGCGCGGAGGCCCACCTGGCCGGTGATATGCCGCGTGTCGTGACCTGAACGAGTCGCGCCCCTTTGTTTGCCCTTGCTGGTTTTGGCGTAATGCGCTAAAGTATTATAGATGGCGATTCGCAACTACCGTGACAAAGGTACGCGCGATATCGCCGCTGGCATGAACTCCAAAGCCGCCCGTCGCGCCCTGCCAGTTGAGCTGCACGAACTCGCCAGACGCCGGCTGGCGTTTCTGGCTGCGGCATTGTCGCTGCAGGACCTGCTGGCGAGGCCGGGGCTGAATCTGCACGCATTGGGGGGCGACCGCCGTGGGCAGCATGCGATCCGGATCAACGACCAATACAGAATCTGCTTCGTCTGGGCGGCGGGTGATGCCGAGGAAGTCGAGGTTACCGATTATCACTAAGGCAGCAGCCATGCCTAAATACCCCGGTGAATTCGCGATCGCGGTGCACCCTGGCGACATTTTGCAGGAGATGCTCGACGAGCGCGGCGCCACACAGTCTCATCTCGCCCGGCACCTGGGCACTGACGTGGCACGCATCAACGAGATCTGCCGCCGCCGCCGTGGCGTGTCCGCGCAGATGGCCCTTCTCCTGGCCAAGGCTTTCGGCACATCGCCAGGCCTGTGGCTCAACCTCCAGAAGAACTGGGAACTCAGTCAGGCGGACCCTCGCGCCGCCCGGTCCATCCGGTTACTCCCCGCGCGGAGGTGATCCGCGGCGCAGCGCGTCTTTGACGAAAAGGTCCGCCCATAGCCTGTCGCGGTCGCCTGGGCACGCTGAAAGGCTAACGCTTTGCAAGAGTGGCAGCAACCAGGTATCTGCCGTGAGCGACGCTTCCCGCGGAACGACTCCCGACCCTTTTGTTGACTTCAGACTCATCCCGATTCTTATGCAGGCCATGCATCGAACCCGGCTTTTCTTATGCCTCAGCGCGATCTATTATGTAATCGATGTGCTCAGCGAAACCAGCTCACTTCGTTCTCGATAATCCAGTAGAGAAGCACTCCGTCCGTAGCGAACGTGTGGCTCGGGCATTCTGTGAAGCATACTCCGCCGGTCAAGGACGGAAAGCGATTTTCATCAATTCCGAATGCCATGGTGTCGACGCGCTCATCGATGTGGATGGGGAGAACATACTCCTCGAATTCGTCGGTTATATTCAAAGAGACGAATCTCACGATGTTGAGACCGGAGACATCGAACTACAGCGCGCACTCTCAGACGCACTGAGTCAAACAGCGTTGCCACGTTATGAGATTCATCTCAACTGGCGTGAAGAGCCGCGCCGCAAGAGAAAGAGGTTCGCGGGTGACCGAAGGACCAGAATACCAACTGGAAAGCAATCGCAACAATTCATCTCGGAGATTCTTCGTCTTGCGGACGATGTCAGCAATGCTGTTGTTTTGCAAGACCGACGCATCTGCTTCGTGTCCCATCCCTCCATCTCAACGTACAAGACCGAGCAGGCGCATGTCGCCATGAACCCCGATTGTTTTCCGACTGTGGCTTACTTTTGCCGCTCTCTCAGGTTTATGCCGTGGTGCCATGATTTCCTTCCGGAGATTAGAACATCAGTTCGCGCCCGCCATATGGCATTGGATCGTCAGCAGATCATCCGCTGCGTGGAGGTGAAATTCGAAAAGCTTGGAGATCATTACCAGAAGTCTGCGCAAGCTTTCCCCATTTGGCTTGTCCTTCACAGCGATGGGTGGCCCCTCTCGCGCAGGGTTTTTCCGACGGACCTGGAAGAGGCGATCGAGCTTGTTAAGCGAACTGCGGCCGCAAAAACACCGCAATTCGAAGCAATCTGGTGGCTCGATGCCACCGTTAACCTCCATTCAGTCATTCCGGCGAAACAACGCTGATTGCGTGAAAATCCAAGTTGATGCAAAACCATAGCTCGGCCAAAAGATCTTCTGTGGCTGCTTGCATTGAGAGCCGGAGATGACCTCATTTCGCCCACTTCTTGCTCTCAATGCCTCATGGAGCGTGCCAGATCGTTTTGCCTTCGGGATCGCAAAGCAGCAATGATGCCTCAGGGAATGTTATTCTGCTGCCGTCGGGTTTGACTACATGCGCTGTGCCCACAGTCGCGCGGGGATTGGCATTGGCATCCAGAATCTGGAGATACGCCGCATCCTCGTCCGTCCACAATTCGGCACGTTTCTTTCCACTCTTATCCGTCATGTTTATCGAGGAGTTTCCGTCGCTGCTCACTTCGAGTTTGATGGCATCTGCTTTTTCTTCCGCCGCTTGGAATGCCTCCATTTTTTCGGGGGTGCTTACGTCTGCCAGCTTCACCACTTTGCCATCTAATTCGACCGCACGCTTAGGCAGTTCCACTCGACGCCGAATGTTAAGCCCGAAACTATCCTGACGTCGGAAACCTAGTTCGATCCCATCCTGATCCCAACCCGACTTTTGTAACTGCAACACAGGCCCTCCGTTCAAGAAGTATCGATTGGTCAGAATCACCTTGTCGACTTCTTTTGAAAATGGTTCATTTGTCGATTGCAGGGCGAGCACGCCAGTAGGCACTCCATCCACGTCCCCAAGCGAAAGTTCCGCGCACGGCAACGTGGATTTAGAACTGTATAGAAACAATCCGGGCGTGGCTAGGGCTATGCGGTTGGTTGTGACGGCGTTTCTCGCGAGCCGCCACGATGTAGGATGTGAGCCAGACTCGAGGCCCAGAACTGCACATTTGTTTCCATTAGCATCGAGCACTACGAATCGACGGGCGCAGATTGTATCCGAATCGTTTTGCTTTGCTGGGGCTGACTGCCCCATCATCAGGGCGACAATTCCTATG
>CAYLLT010000028.1:34379-54181 GCA_964384465.1 uncultured Planctomycetales bacterium
AGCCCGCCAGCAAATGCCGCTTGCAGACGACGATTCGTACGCTCCACAGCGGTCAACCGCAGCTTAATCGACACGACATCATTGAAAACCTCGGCACACATAATGGTACTCCTTGATCGGAGGAATGATGGGGATGATCCCGATCTCCGGCGTTCAGTACATCAGCATTGCGCACTCGAAGTTCCACCGTCACCGCTGACGGTATGTGCTCGTCCATGTAGAGCTTCTCACTCAAGGCAGGCGGCCTTCGCAACGCATGCGCGTCGCAAATCGCGAATGCCCCGCTTCATTGCGCGAACGATCGAACTCCTCGTCGTCGCGCCGGATCTGCTCGTCGAATTCCGCGCGATGATCGTAGTAGAACGCAAGGGCGGCATGAATCTGCGCCGGGGCCAGCCGGTGATAATGCTGCACGTAGATTTCCTCCGCCGTCCAGCCATACGCGGTGTGTTCGATGACAAGCTGCTCGACACGGAACGGCGTCCCGGCCACGCAAGCGCGGCCCTGATCGTCGATCACAATATGCGCAGTCGCGGCGGTGGAGGACAGCATCGGAAAACTCCTGCGATTCCTGCCGATGATTCTATCATGCGGCCTCGAAGCCAGGCAAGTCGCACGCTTAGGTCGGGGAAACGGAGGAAAAAGAGGGTCAGGCTTACTTCATGGGACCAGCCTTCCTGGTCCTTAGCCGCCAGGGGTCGCGCAGGCTCGACTCGAGCTCGAGACGGCGCGCGGTCCGCTTCTGCCAGGCCGCCTGCCCATAAGGCGAGCCGCGATTGCCGCACCAACATCCATCCGAAGTCGCCGCAGGCGGGTGGCACGCACAAGTCTGTCATTGTGGGTGCTCTTGTGCTGGGCAAAGTCATGTGGAGGGGTGCTGCCATGCCGTTCACCAATCGATCGGTTTGCGCCCCAGAACGATGCCTTCAATGGACAAATGCTCATCGAGGTCCGGCCATTCAATGCCGATGCCTTGAGCCATCAGACGAAAGTTCGTTCTCGTCTTTTTATCCGCGCGGGCCAATTGGGGATAAAACTCCAGGGGGCTCCTGATCTCTCTGCCATCATTCAATGTGACGCAAAGCTGATCGTCAGTGACCTCGACCTCGATCGCACGAAAATCAAATTCCTGTTCCATCGCGCCTCAGTTCATCTCTTCCTTCACTGCCCATGAAGCGTAAGAGAGGCATTGATCGATGTCCTGGGGCTCCAGATACGGATAGGCGCGGACGATTTCCTCCTTGGTCATTCCGGCGGCAACGAGATTGACCACCAGCGAGACGCTGACGCGCATTCCGCGCACGCAGGGTTTGCCTTGCATGATGTGGGGATCGATGGTGATGCGGTCAAACGGGTTCATGTCGTCAGTCTCCGAACCATCATCCCTGATCCTCTTCGAGCGGATTTACTGTGGCAGCGGGTGGTACTGCTCGCGCTCGA
The DNA here is from genome assembly GCA_964384465.1 of uncultured Planctomycetales bacterium. Classification (GTDB taxonomy): domain Bacteria; phylum Planctomycetota; class Phycisphaerae; order UBA1845; family PWPN01; genus CAYLLT01. Next base: position 35,820 of record CAYLLT010000028.1, read on the forward strand.
CCAGATCGTTGGCGAATTCCAGCGCCGCCCGGATGTCATCGGCGGTGACCTCATACTCGCGCTCGATCTCGGCAAAGCTCATTCCGGCCGCCACGCTGCCCACTACGATGGTCACCGGCACGCGCGTGCCACGAAACCCTTGCATCATGATCGATTATACAAGCGCTCAGTGGCAACTTTCAATCGGACCCGGAACACCGCCCGTGCTCTACACTGAAGGCGTTACGCGTCAGCAGGTCGATAGGGGGTCACATGGTCGCGGCAGGTCGTTGACCTGCCCTACCTGACTTTCTTTCTTCACTCCTTTTTCTCGGCCGCATCTTCGGGAAGTCGCCGGCGGCTGGGCCCGCGCCCCGATGCCCGGCGCTTGCGCTCCTCATCATCGAGCTTCTGCTCGCGCTGCTCGGAAGTGAGATTCTGCCACTCCGGCGGGCTGAAAACCTTGGGCTCATCCAGCGCGGTCCGCAGCGTGAGCGTCAGCGCCAGCACCACGAGCACGGCCACAACCACGCCCAGCACCCATTTGGTTTGTCGCTGCGTCATTCGTATCTCTAAAAAGGACCGCGGCAACTTGTTGACGCAAGCGTTGTTAGGCTCGCACGTTGCGGCAACAAGTTGCCGCGGTCCTATTGTTGGGCGAAGCGCGGATCCAAAGGTGATTCCGCATTAGAACTTCACGCGCCAGTTGCGGCCGCGCGTTTCAACCATAACCTCCACACGCCCGTCATAAAACAGGCAGTTGTTCCCTTTCCCATGACGGACCGGCTCAACGAGCGAGTGAAATAAACATCCGGGCGCGTTGTAAATGTTTTTCCAGGTCAGCCGCTGGTAAGGAGGCGGATTCGGGCCCCAGAATCCGTCGATGCTGTAGCCCAACTGCCAGCCGTCGCGCTCCGGCGCGATGTTCGAGGCGTCGCCGACCCAGATCTTGTCATAGGGCCGGTCGATGCTGGGGAGCGGCCGGCCGTCGCACAGGTAGCCCTCGAAGCCGGGCGACTGCGACCAGCCGGACTCGTTGTAGGCGTAGGTGGTGGCAATATCCGGGACCGTGCCATACCCGGCGCCGGCCTTGGTCACGTGCGACTGCTTCGGGCGATCGGGACAGAAATAGACCTGTTTGCTGTTGCCGACGAACCGGGGCAGCATGCTGTGATACGAATAGTCCCACAGGTATGGCGCGCCGCGATACCGGTTGGGCCAGACGCTCAGCGTCTTGCCCTTGTGCTGTTCGGCGTACATGAACAGCCCCAGGCCGATCTGGTGGAGATGGGCCTGGCACTGTACCGTTCTGGCCTGTCGCCGCGCCCTGCTCAACGATGGCAGGAGGATCGAAATGAGCAGCGCGATGATGGCCACCACGACCAGCACTTCGATCAGCGTGAAACCGTGGCGCGGTTTTCTCATCAGGTGCTCCCTTGACCCGCCGAACACGTCACATCGTGAATGCTACCGCGATGGCCGGAAAAGGTGGGCCGGAAAAGGCCGGAAAAGGTGTCAGGAAGAATTTTGTGGCGCTGAATAATCATCCTGGCAGCTTTTCTTCTCACCTTTTCTTCTCCCAAGAATTGGAAGTGGCGGTCTGTGTAGCCGGCCGCGTTGCCAGTTCATCGATCTGACGCTGAATGCGTTTTCGCCATTCAGCGGGCTGGCGGCGGATTTCGCCCTCCGGTCGGGCGGCGTCGAGGGCGAGCGCTTTCCGATAGCAGTCGATCGCGTCGGCGGCGAATTCGGCAGAGTCCCGCTCCCTGGCGGCACGGGCCAGTAGGTCAGCCAGATTCACATACTCGTCGGGCGAACTCGGGTACAACGACAGCGCCTGCCGGGCCGCGCCGATGGCCGCCAGCAGATCGGCCTGTGAACCGTTCGCGTGATACCGCAATTCCAGGATGCGCGAGCGCAGGCGGTACAGCGACAACTCGCCGGGATCGCGCAATATCGCTTGATCGGCCACCTTCACCGCATGGTCAAGGTTCTGCGGCTCGGCTGACTGCGTGTACAGTCCCGCCAGTTCTACAAGTGGTGTCGGATCAAGTCGATCTGCTCCAGCCGCAGCATGATACAACTTGATAGCAACGTGATCTCCTTTTGCCGCTTTCGATCGCGCGAAATTGAGGAAAATAGATGAATTAACAACGGGCAGGAAGACAGCCGCAAGAAAACAGATGCTCCCCCCCACCGCTATCACCGGCCCTATCCATGCTTTGAATGCTCCGTGCGCCGAGATCGGCGCTGATTGGCGCCCCGCCAGCAGCATCGCCGCCAGCGCAACGAACGGCGTCAGCGTGCCGGGATAGAACATGGCGAAGTCGATGGTGTTGTGCAGAAGGAACGCCAGGCAGCCGCACAGGCAGGCGGTTTTGTACTGGTCTATATCCACCCCGTCGCTTCGCCGCACGGCCAGCAGCGTGATCGCCACAATAATGATCCACAGCAAGCCGTAAGCACCCAGATCGAAAAAGACCATCGCCCGCGCGCCCTGATCACCCGAGCTCAGCAGATCGCGAAAGAGAGCGAGACGCAGCACAAGAAAACCGGCGGCCAGCGCCGCGAGCCGTCCGTAAGCGGGTCGCGCGCTCATCGGCTCCGGGACTGTGGCGGTGAGTTCTCCTTCCTCCCACCCACCGTAGGTCCCGTCTGCCGGACGGAACCTGGCCCCGCCCGGCAGGCGGGGCCTACTACGCCGGGCGATTGTCAACGCTAGTCCGCCGATCACCAGCAGCAGTCCGATCCCACCGGACATGCCCCATTCGGCCAGGATCGCGAATACGAAATTGTGCGGGTCGTTGATCTCCTCCGGGTACTCGATCGGCTTGTAAAGAAGATACGCCCGATCGAAATTCAACGCTCCGACGCCGGTCCATTGGTGCTCGGCGATAATCTCTCGCGTCACTTTCCAATACTGCCAGCGAAAATCGAGCGAACGCCCCGGCAGGCCGCCGCGAGCGGCACCAATCACCGCCACAGCCAGCGCACCGCCGATCACCAGTGCGGCCGCCCCGGCCAGCGTCGCCCGCCAATGCCGCCGAAGCGTGTCGCCCACATATCCCAGAACAAACCAGAGCACCCCCCCCACCACCGCGGCGACCAAACCTCCCCGGCTGCCGGTGGTCAATATGGCCGCAAACAGGGCCAATGCCAGCATACGAAAAATGAGAGCGCCGACGCGCGATCCGGCAAAGAACGCCGACAACGCCAGCCCCGCAAATGATGCGAGACAAAGAAACGCCGCCTCAGTGTTGGAATGTGGAAAGAATCCATACGCCTCATTGCCCTTCATCCGCCGCTCGAATAGCTCGACGCGCGGATCGTCGAGCGGGACCCCCTGCTTCGCCCAAAATTCGCTCCTGGTTTCGTTGTACTGGGCCCAGGTCTCGGCGAACTCCGTGCCGACCTGCATGCCGCAGCGGGCGGCGGACGCTGCGCCCGAAGCGGTGATGACGGCCAGCACCAGTGCGATCCGCCGGCGATCGCGGCAGAGATTCGCCAGCACGAACAGCATGGCCAGACTGGTCAGCCAGTCGGCGGAAGCGTTGGCGGCGACGCGGCGGTTGCTCGCGCTGAGCGTTGAAACCGCAGCGGCGATGAGAAGTATCAGCCAGCCCAGCTCCGCTCCGGTCCATTGCCATCGCGCGCGGCGCAGCGCGGCCGATACCGTCGCCATCACGGCCGCCGACCAGATGGCCAGGTCGAACCAGGCGGTGGTCGCGGATGTCGCGATCTCGGGACTCTCCGCAGCCCGCACGATGGCGTGCAGGCCGGACTCGTACGTCTCCGACAACAGCGGCCGCATCGCGACTACCAGCAAAAGGACGAACAGAGCGGCGGTGTCCAGGTAAGTGGATATGGATGAGGATTTCAACACTCCGCCCTCGCCGATTCCAGAATCGCGATGATCGCCACGACGCAGATGCTCTGGGCGAAGATGACCAGCGCGCCGCCCCAGCTCAACATGGGTACGAGGATGGCGGGCAGACCGGTGGCCGTCGTGGCCAGATAGATGGTGAGCACCGCCGCGGTCGGCCCCATCCCCAACCGCGTCAGGCGATGTGAAAGATGGCGGCGGTCGCTGCGGAAGATACTCGTGCCGGCGCGGGTACGAACGACGATCACGCTCACCATATCGTAGAGCGGCACGGCAAAGACCAGCATCGGCACCAGCACGCCGAACGGCGTGCGCTGCTGGTGGGGGTCGTAGAACGTGGTCAAAATGGTACACACGGCCAGGAGGTATCCGATCACGAGGCTGCCCGCATCGCCCATGAAGATCGAGGCGGGCGGGAAATTGTAGATCAAAAACCCGAGCACAGCCCCGGCCACCAGCAGCAGCGCGCAGGGAACGAACACCTGCCCGGCCAGAAACGACGATATCGCGAGCACGACCGCCGTCAGAAAGGCGACGCCCGCCGCCAGACCGTCCATGTTATCGATGAAATTGAATGCGTTGGTCAGGGCGACGATCCAGAGCGTGCTGATGACGATCGAGGGCGCGGGGCCGAGGACGGTGCCGGAACGGATGCCGAATCCGGCGGTGAGCATCAGCGCGACGGCCGTCTGTATCATGAGCTTGAGCATCGGCGAAAGCGGCCGGTGATCGTCCACGATGCCCAGCAGGTGCATCAGCAAAGCTCCCGCGATGACGCCCAGCGCCGGCGGCGTTTTTGCGACGATGCCGCCGATCCAGTCCGGCCAGTGCGGCGCCCGCTCGGTCAGCATCTGCAAATGTTCGGGCCTGAGCCGCTGAAGAACCATGGCGGCGATGAGAACGGCGGCAATCGGCAGCAAAATGGCGATGGTGATCGCGATCCCGCCGCCGAACGGCACCGGCCGCTTGTGTGCTTTGTGGGCGGCGCCGGCGGGATGATCGACGAATTCGCGCTGCACGGCCCAGCGGCGGATGAACGGCGTGAGAATCGCGCTGATGAAAAAAGAAGTCCCCAGCGCGGCGGCTCCGGCGATGAAAACGCGGGTGGAGATCACGCGCGATCCCCTCTCGATGGTGCGGGTTCGCCGCCGCGGGAAGATAATTTCTGTTTGAACCGCTCGCGTACGCTGTCGAAGAATGCGTGATAGCGGGAATCGGCAAAATCCGGGTACGTCCACGGCCAGGCGACCCAGCCGCCGTTCTCATAATGCAGCGTGCTCTCGGCGTAGATGCCGTCGCGCAGATAGATGCGATGTGAATAGTCCTTGGTCGTGGCCAGTACCAGCTTGCTGAGTGACAGGTATCCGGGGTCGAGATTGACGCGGCGCTGTTCGGCCGGGACGCCGCACTCATAGCAGATCCGCCTCTCGAGCTGGTTGGTGAGTATTTTCAAGCTGGCCAGCTCGGCCGGATCGATCAGCCGCTCGAATGAGACGAATTGCCGCTGGAGGTTCTCGCCCATTTCCAGCTCATAGTATTCGGTCGAATCGAACGGCCAGAGCTGACTGGTCTCGTCCGTCGGACCTGAATATTCGCTCAGCATCCTGATCGCGCGGGCCATCAGGTCGGGATCGTTGGAGATAAGCCCGCAAATGAGATTCACCGGCCGAGCGGAACGGATCGTACCCATGCCAGAAGTCTACAAGCGAGGTGCGGTGTGCGAAAGCATTCCGACCTTACCAGACGACCTCCACGTCGTAGCGGGCCAGGATGGAATCTCGACTGAGTAGACGGAAGCCCTCCTGCAGGGCCTGGGCAATTAGAATTCGATCGAATGGATCATGGTGATGGAGCGGCAAAGCGAGCGTCCGAAGGGCGTGACCGATTTCGACGCTGAGAGGCAACAGACTGTTTCGGGTCATTTCTTCACGAATAAAAACTTCAGGAACCAATTCCAGGCGGAGCTTGCCAAGACTCCACTTAATCGCAATCTCCCAGACGCTCGCGGCGCTGAGATAAAGAACGTTCTGCCGGTCCCGAATAATGTCTCTCGCCGTTTGCGACAAGCGCGGGTCGTCCATGGCCGTCCACAGGAAGGCATGAGTATCGAGCAGATAGTTCACTTGTAGAACTCTCGCAGGAGTTCCTCGGGGAGAGGATCATCGAAGTCGTCCGACATCCAGATCTTGCCCTTGGCGGAGCCGAACTGCCGTTTGTCAGTACCGCTGGCGACCGGCACGAGCCGGACCACCGGTTTTCCCTCCTGCTCGATGAAGACTTCCTCTCCGGCCCGGGCCTGCTCGACCAGAGTCTTGAGGTTCGCTGTCGCGTCTTCGAGATTCACCTGGGTCATGTGGACCTCCAGTATCCGCTTTAGTGTAATGAGGCCAGACGATGGATAGCAAGGGCCCCATGTCCTGTCTGCATCACGGCCACAAGGTCCGTTTGGCGACGGCATCGGCAAACTTCTCTGGCGGCCAGATCAGAATGCCTTCCTGGCTGGTCAGCGCCCGATTTCCGGTGTACACGAGAACTCTCTTAACTACGCGCGGTAGATCGGCAATCGCGCGCAGTCCCACCAGATGCGAGGAAGAGTACTTCTGCGACGACTTCGCTTCGATGGCCATATAATCGTTGCCCCGCTGTAGCAGGAAATCCACTTCCACATTCCCGCCATGAGCGGAAGCCCAGTAATACACCTCATCATAGATTTCGTCCCGCTGAGCATACGCGCGGAGCAGGTTGAGCACCCAGCCCTCAAACAACGGCCCCCTCTCTTCGGCGGCCACTGGACCCAGTTGCCTCTTGACCCCGCGAGCCAGCCCCGGATCAATCCAATACAGTTTGGGGTGTCGTCTTTCCCGAACACGGAGTCGCCCTTCGAAAGCAGGCAAGCGGCAAGTGAGCAGCGTATCCTCGAGAATGTCCAGATACCCTGCCACGGTCGTGCGCGCGATCCCCGCGTCCCGGGCGATGTTGGATACGTTGATCATCTGCCCATGAAAGAGTCCGGCGATGGGAAGAAAGCGCGCAAACCCCGGCAGGTTGCGGACCAAAGCCTCGGACTTGATCTCTTCCCTCAAATAGAGCTGAACGTAGGCATTCAGCGCTTCCTTTCGATCGGCCGACCGCCAAACGACCGGTAGACTGCCGAAACGTAGAACTTCTTTCAAATCGAAGTCGTTGCCCAATTCTTCCGGAAGGAGGGGGTACATGATTTTTCGCAAAGCTCTTCCACCAAGCAGGTTTGTCCCGGCCACTTTGAGCTTGCGCGCGCTCGACCCCAGGAGCACGAACCGCAGTTTCCTCTCCTCGATGAACCGATGAACCTCGTTGAGCAACGAAGGCAAGCGCTGAATCTCGTCGACGATCACCCAACTGCCCGGCTCCAGACCCCGCAGCTCCGCCGCGAACAGCGCGGGGTCGGCCAGTAAGGACTGATAAAGCGACTCATCCAGCAAATCCACGCGATGAGCATCGACAAAATGGGTCTTGGCCCAAGTGCTTTTGCCGACCCCCCGTGGCCCGAAGAGAAAGAAACTTGCTTTGGGCGTTTGCAGGATGCGTGGATACAGCGGGTTGTCTACCATGCCGTCATTTTACCCTGCAAATTGACGGCGTGGTAGTCAGTCCTCCGTGCGCACCACGGTGGTGTCCGGCTCGCGGGAGGGCGGCGGCTTGGAGGATTCGATGCCCAGCAGCTCGAGCGTGTTGCGTTCGACGATCTGTCGCAACTGCTCGCGGGGGATGGTGGGCAGGTTCGTGCCGTGGCAGAACTGATGGATGCTGTAGAGCGATTCAATGCAGACGGCCGGCGAGGTATACGGGAAATTGCTTCCAAACAGCAGGCCGTCCATGACCCCCGCGTGATACGCCGCCAGCAGCGCGTTGTACGCCTGCCACGGATGGTGCAGCAGGCCGCTGATGTCGGCGAACACGCTGCGGTGCTTGCCGAGCAGCACGATGGTCTCGTCGATCCACGGATAGCCGAGCTGCGAGATGATGATCTTCAGATCGGGAAACTCGCGGGCCACCTCGTCGAGCAGATAGGGCCGGGCGAATTCCATCTTGCTCACGGGCGACGCCAGCACGTTCTGATGGAACATCACCGGTACGCGCAGCCGCGACGCCTCGGCATAGACGCGCATCGCCGATGTGGACGCCGGATGAAAATCCTGTGCCGCCGGCCAGACGGTCACGCCCTTCATGCCCAGTTCGCCATGAGCGCGGCGCAGGTCGGTAATCGCTTCCTGCGGCCGAGACGGGTCCACGGCCGCGAAGCCGATCAGCCGGTCGGCGTGTTTGCGGACGTAACCGGCGACGTAATCGTTGGGCACGTCCGCTTTCAGATAATGACTTTTGAATGCGAGAACGAACGTTTTATCGACGGGCTTGGTGGCCGCGAGGTGGTCGCTGGCCGCCGCCTTGGGCGGGCCCGGCAACCCCCGGCCGCCGCGATTTCGCGCATCCCACAGACCTGTCCCCCGCCCCAACTGCTCGACTGATTCCCAAACGTGGGTGTGGCAATCAACAATCATTCTTCAATGGCCATAAAACCCTCGCCAGGCGAGGCCCGCCGCGGCGGGTTCACTACGACGCAGCATCCTTGATGCCGTTTTATAACCCATCGCGCGGGTTCGGTCAATTCGCGGGGAATGGAGCGCAGCGTCGCAAACGTCGGCCCTGAGCGTGATTAAAGACGCCCTTCAGGTGACATTTTTTCAATATTTAAGCTGTCCGCGATGGGCAGTCTGTGATAGAATATGCTTGAGTCGCGGGCGTGCCGCTCGGTGCGAGGGCTGGGCGGGCCTCCGTTTCCGACATAACTACCATCAGCAGTTCCAGCCTGAACCGGGCGAGGTGCGGCACGTCCACTCCGAACTACCATGTTCGCAGCAACCGTAGGGCGGGCACGGCCCGCCTCTTTTCCGCCGGGCGGCGGGCAGTGCCCGCCCTGCTGGTCGGATTCGTGACCGCGGCATCAACACAGGCGGCCATCAACCCCGATCAGGTGCTGGTGGTCTACAACAGTCAGGCCAGCGGTGCTACCACCATCAAAGACAGCTACCTGGCGGCCCATCCGACGATCCCGGCCGCGAACGTGTTCAATCTGAACGACGCTACGATCGCCGGGGTGGCGGACATCAGTTACACCGATTTCATCAACAAGATCCGCAACCCGATTCGCACTTTCCTGGACGCTGCTCCCAACCCCCCCACCGCCACCAGCATCATCAGCATCGTGCTCATCCGCGGTATCCCCCACCGCATTCAGGACACCGACAACCCCACCGTTGGGGATAATCCGAACGGGCAGGTGTCGGAGTTTTTCCCACCAATGCCCCCCACTACGCTCGGTGGCGACGCCACCTCCGCGTCAGTGGATTCGGAGCTGGTATTGCTGTGGCAGGACCTCGAGATCGGCGAGGCGGGTGGGCAAATGGACAGCAAGTCCGACAACGTGATCGACAATCCCTATCACACCAGCAGTACGAACATCCAAAGTTTCAGCCGCTCGAACATCAAGACGCAGAAAACGCTCCTCGATATCGGCAACTTTCACGTAGCCTGGCAATCAACCACCCTCCCACCGACCAGTGGACAACTCACACCCGGGGACATGTACCTGGTCTCCCGCATCGACGGCAATTCCGTCGCCGATGCTCAGGCCATCATCACGCGGGCGGCGAATCTGCGGGTGAATCGCAAGTACACGTGGGTGATCTTAGATGAAGACGCCCGTTCCGATCAAATCGATGACGATGATCTATTCACCCCCGCCGTCTTTGGGGCCGGCTCCGATTACGAAGACACAAGAAACGCCATGACTGCGGCGGGCTGGCACGTGCGGTATGATAATACGAGCAATTTTATTGAGTCGACCGAGCAGACGCGGCCGGTGATTGCCTATGCCAGCTACGGCGAGAATCACAATGTGAATCCGCCGGGAAACGGGACGTATATCGACGGATTCAAATTCCCTCGCGGGGCCATTTTCAATACGATCGAGAGCTACAACGGCCGCGGGTTCAACGGTCTGGGTACGCTGTTTAATCAGGAGCAGATCGCCGATTTCATTGCTGCCGGCGGGACGTTCGGGGTCGGCAATGTCTGGGAGCCGTTCAGTTTCTCTGTACCTGACAACGAATTCGTGGTGGTGAACTTCCTCGTCAACGGCATGACCTGGGCCGAAGCGGCGTGGACGTCCATTCCCGCGCTGAGCTGGGCCCAGATCGTGATCGGCGATCCGCTGGCGAAGGTGGTGGCGGTTGTGAACCAGACGGCCGACTTCGATTGCGACATCGACGTGGATACGGACGACTTCAACTATTTCAAGAATTGCCGGACGGGGCCGGTGACCGGTGCTCCAACCGTCGGCTGCGAAGATGCCAATATCGACCTGAATGCCTATATCGATCATGTCGATTTCGGATACTTCCAGCGGTGTATCTCGGGCGCGAATATTCTCGCCAGCCCGACGTGCTATCCGTGAACATCTATTGATCCTCAGATTGATGGATAACTGACGGAGGTCAATCTGGGTGGCACGCACAAGTCTGTTTTTTGTGCGTGCGGATGTGCCCCAATGCACCAACAAAAATCCGCGGCGGCGGATCGGTGCCACCTTGGATACGGGTCTTGAACACACCCGCAGTTCAGCGACAATCCCGTTTCCTGCGTTTCTTTGAGCGGCCTGTTTCGATGGGGAAAGGGAACGTATGCGCGGTCATTCCTTTGGGGTCATCCTGATTTGCGGCCTCCTGGCGGGGTGTTCGGCCGTTACCGGGCCGGATCGTCAGACCTATGCCGTCGGTGCGGCCAGGATCGACATCACGCCGGGCTATCCTGTGCGGCTGTGCGGATATCGTGACCGGCGCACGGAGATGGACGGGGTTGAGCAGCGTCTATGGGCGCGGGCTTTAGCCATCGGCAGCGACAAGGAGGGTCCGGCGATCATGGTGACGGTGGAGAACTGTGGCGTACCGGCCGCTGTGACCGAGGAAGTGGCTGCCCGGCTGAAGAAAAAAGCGGGCGTGCAGCGCGAGCGATTCGTCCTCTGCTCGACGCATACGCACACTGGCCCGTGCCTCGCTGGGATTCTGCCGAACATCTTCGCGATGGATATTCCGCCCGAGCAGCAGGCCAGGATCGCGCGGTATACGAACGAGCTGACCGACCTGCTGGAAAAGGCGGCGTTGGATGCGCTGGCGGATCGGCGGCCGGCCAGGTTGTCGTGGTCGCAGGGCGAGGTGAAGTTCGCCGGCAACCGCCGAACCAAGGGCGGCCCGACGGACCACGCGATGCCGATGCTGCGCATCACCGATACCGGCGGGAAGCTGCGTGGCGTGGTCGTCAACTATGCGTGCCATTGCACGACGCTGGGGCCGGAATTCAACAAGACCTGCGGCGACTGGGCCGGATATGCGTCGGAGTATATCGAGGCCGCACACGAGGGCGCGGTCGCACTGATCACGATCGGCTGCGGCGCCGACTCCAACCCGCAGCCGCGGACGGGCCTGAATTTCGCTCAGCAGCATGGGAAAGAAATCGTCGCCGAAGTGGATCGGCTGCTCGGCGGCGAGCTTCGACCCATCACCGGAGAACTGACCGGCCGGGTCAAACATTTCGACATCCCTTTCGATAAATTGCCGACCCGCGAGCAGTGGGAAGAGCGTGCCAGGCAGCAGAATGAAATCGGCTATCACGCCCGCGGCGTGCTCGCGCGGCTGGCTCGCGGCGAACCGGTGCCGACGAAACTCGATTACATCGTGCAGACGTGGACGTTCGGCGACGACCTGGCGATGGTCTTCCTGGCCGGCGAAGTGGTGGTCGATTATTCGCTGCGTCTCAAAAAGGAGTTCGACGCCGACCGTCTGTGGGTGAGCGCGTATTCCAATGACGTGCCCTGCTACATCCCATCCAGGCGCGTCCTGACCGAGGGCGGTTATGAAGCCGAAGGTGCGATGGTCTATTACGACCGCCCCACCCGGCTCACGCCCGCGGTCGAGAACTTGATCGTCCGGGCTGTGCATGAACTACTGCCGGAATCATTTCGTACCGAACAAGCCAAGAGCGAGTTTCCGCCGTCGAAAACGCCCGAGGAAGCGTTGGCCTCCTTCCGCACGCGCGACGACCTCACTGTCGAACTCGTGGCGTCCGAACCGCTGATCGTCGATCCAGTGGCCATCGAGTGGGGTCTGGACGGCAGGCTGTGGGTCGTGGAGATGCACGACTACCCGACCGGCCTGAACGAGAATTGGGAACCCGGCGGGCGCATCAAGGTGCTCAGCGACGATGACGGCGACGGCCGCTACGACCGCGCGACGGTGTTCATCGAGGACCTCCCCTTCCCCACCGGTGTGCTGCCGTGGCGGAAAGGGGTGCTGATCTGTGCCGCGCCGGACATCCTTTATGCGGAGGATACCGACGGCGACGGCCGGGCGGACGTGCGTAAAAAGTTGTTCACCGGATTCGCGACGGAGAATTATCAGGCCCGCGTGAACAGTCTTCAGCTCGGGCTGGACAACTGGATCTACGGCTCCAGCGGGCTTCTGGGCGGCAGCATCAAGGGGACGATCAATGGTCAGGTGGTGGAAACCAGCGGGCGCGATTTCCGCATGAACCCGGACACCGGCGCATTCGAGCCGGCGGCCGGTTTGACCCAATACGGGCGCGTCCGCGACGACTGGGGAAACTGGTTCGGCAACGACAACAGCACACTGATCTGGCACTTTCCTCTCCCCGACCACTATGTTCGTCGCAACCCTCACGCGAGCCCGCCGGGCCCCCGCGTGTATCTGCCGCAGGGGCCGGACACCGACCTGCTGTTCCCGGCAAGCAAGACGCTGGAGCGGTTCAACGATCCCGCGCGGGCGAATCGCGTCACCTCGGCGTGCAGCCCGGCCATCTATCGCGACGAGCTGCTGGGCGATGAATTCATCGGCAATGCGTTCATCTGCGAGCCGGTGCACAACCTGGTCCACCGTTTGATCCTGGAGCCGAAGGGCGTCACCTTTACTGCCCATCGAAGCCCGGACAACATGAAATCAGAGTTTCTTGCCTCTACGGACAACTGGTTCCGCCCTTCCCAGGTCCGCTGCGGCCCGGACGGTGCGCTGTGGGTGGTCGATATCTACCGCTTTGTCATCGAGCACCCGCGGTGGATCACGCCGGAGCGGCTGGCCACGCTGGACGTCCGAGCCGGAGCCGACAAGGGCCGAATCTATCGCATCTATCCGAAGGGGAGGAAACCGCGCGCGATCCCCGATGTCAGCCGGCTGACGAACCGCGAGCTGGCCGCCGCGCTGGACCACCCCAGCGGCACGTTCCGCGATGGGGTGCATCGCGAGCTGGTCAATCGTGGGGACCAAGATGCGGCCGAGGTGCTACGACAGCTTGCCGCGAAAAGCGAGCGCCCCGCCTGCCGGGCGCAGGCGCTCTGCGTGCTCGATGGGTTGAAGGCGCTCACGGCGACGGATGTGCAGAAGGGTCTCTCGGATGCCCAGCCCGGTGTGCGCCGTCAGGCGGTTCGACTTTCGGAGCCACGGTTCGGGAGTGAACCTAAAAAACTCGGCCCGGCCGTGCTGAAACTGGCGACGGATTCCGATATCGGCGTGCGGTATCAGGTCGCTTTGAGCCTGGGCGAGTGGGACGATCCGCGGGCCGCACAGGCGTTGGGGCAACTGGCGGTTGGGTCGTTGCCGTCGACGGCATCGACGACCCTTGCGGGATTGGACGACCCTTGGATGCGGGCCGCGGTGATGACCTCAGCAACGCGACATGCTTCGGACATCTTGATGGCACTGTTATCTGACGCCAAGGAAAGCCCGCAACGCAACGAGATGGCCGGGCAACTCATCGCGGTAGCCGGTGCATCGGGTGACATCGTTGTACTGCGCAAAGTGGTGCTGGCGATCGCGCCCGCGGATAAGGCTACGATCGCGGGCTGGCAGATTTCCGCGCTCGCCGACACGCTGGACGCGCTGGAACGAAAGAACCTGACGCTGGCCAGCTTGAGCACCTCGGATGAGACGCTCGGTGGAGCCATCTCGCGGCTGAGGCCGGTGTTCGATCGGGCCCGCACGATCGCGCTGGATGAGGGGGCCGGCCAAGGCGCGCGTATCGCCGCCATACGCCTACTGGGCCGGGGACTCGATCGGCAGAATGATGATCTGGAATTGCTGGCCGGGTTTCTACAACCGCAGACGGTGTTCGCGATGCAGTCGGCCGCCGTCGCTACACTCGCCCGGCACCGGACGCCGGCGGTCGCGGAACTTCTGCTGAGGAACTGGCGGAATGCATCCCCGTCGCTGCGGACCCGGATGCTCGATACGCTGATGAGCCGCGAAGAGTGGATCGGCCCGCTGCTTGCGGCGGTCGAAAAGGAGGGCGTGTTGCCCGCCGAGATCGATGCCGCCCATCGCGAACTGCTCTTCAAACACGGCAGCGAGTCCATCCGCAAGCGATCGGCCGAATTGCTCGCCGCGGTCCGGCCCTCCAGCCGGGCCGAAGCCATCGAAGATTTCAAAAGCGTGCTCGCGTTGAAGGGCAACGCTTCGAACGGGGCCGCCCTCTTCCAGAAGACCTGCACAACGTGTCACGCGTTCCGCGGGCAGGGCCATGCAGTCGGGCCCAATCTGGCGGCGCTGACTGACCGCGGTACGCCGGCGATGCTGACCGCCATCCTGGACCCGAACAAGGCGGTGGAGGGAAAATTCACCAACTACATCGTCGAAACCTCCGACGGCCGAACGCTGACCGGCATCATCACCGACGAGACCGCCGCCGGCATCACGCTCACACAGGGCAACGAGGTCCGCGACACTATTCTGCGGACGGAAATCACCGAGCTGCGGAGTTCAAATGTGTCGATGATGCCGGAAGGTCTCGAACAGGGCATGACCCCGCAGGAAGTGGCCGACCTGATCGCGTACGTACAGAGCGGGCCGACAGAACTGGGCAGCTCCACACCCGAGCAGGTCCACGCGGCACGCGATGCATTTCTGGCGAGCGGCCACAACGGCCTCATGAAAGTCCTGTCGTCGTTCGACGTCTTCCAGCAACCGAGCTGGCTCGGCACGCTGCCGATGCATTACTGCCGCCAGACGGACGGCACCGCCAGCGTCGCCTGGCAGACCGCTCCGGTACCGGCCGATTTGAAGCCGGACAGCCTGCATGCTTTCCGTTTGGCCGCGGCCATGGGCTGGGCCTCCGCGCCGCGGGGCAAGTTCATGCTGCGGATGAACGGGCGGGCCATACTCGATTTTGATGTCGCGCTGAACGACGCCGCCTGGCAGAGCGCCGATGGCAAAGTGCGCATGAATTACCTGGTGATGCAGAACAACTCGGAAGACAGTACGGGGGTTCTGGCGATCGAAGTGCATGCCGGCCGGCTTCAGCCGGGAAAGCCGGCTTCGTTCGAAGTGGTCGGTTCCGCCGCCGACAGCCAGCGGTGGTTCGGCGTGCTGGCCTGCCCGGAGGGCGAGATGCATTGATTCACCCGTTTATAGACCCGCGGCGAAGTCGTCGTCTTGCTCCTGCCGCTTGGCGGGGACGGGAGGAGGAGGCGGCGTAAAGGGCTTCGGCGCAGGCGGTGGTGGTGGCGGCGTCCGGTGCGGTTGGGTCGTCGATGACCCTTGATCCGCGGGCTTGCCGGGCGCCGGCCGGACCGGCTCTGCGTCGGCATCCTGATCCCGCGGGGGTCGAGCCGATGAGGCGCCTTCAAATTGTTCCGGTTGTTCGCGGTGATCCCGGTTGGCCGGCTGGTTCGTCCCGACCGGACCCCGCCGTTGGGTCGTCGATGCCGTCGACGGCAACGACCCTTCACCTGCGGGCGTAGAGCCCCAACTGCCCCGGTGTTCGTCCTGACGTTCGCGGCGATCGGCGGCATCGCGCTTCAATTCGGCAATCAGCGAGTTGTAATCTCCGACATCATCGCCCTCTTCCTCGGCAGCCTTGGGTACCGGCCGCGGCGCAGGCTTGGGCGCTGGGGTCGTCGATGCCGTCGACGGCAACGACCCTGAGTGCCGGACCGGCGCCGGCGGCGCGACTTGGGTCGTCGACGACCCTTCATCCGCGATGGCTTCCTCCACGTCGTCTTCAAAGTCATCGTATTTCGGCGGCTTGTAGTCGGGCGACTTGGCCCGTTCCAGTTCGGCCTGAAACGCCTCGATGACGGCGTGCTGGATGCGCTCCCGGCAGGCGGCGTTGATCGGGTGGGCGACATCGGCGTGAAGCTTCGCCCGGCCCTGCGCATCCTTCGGAGCGCGGTTTTCGTTCAGCTTATTGCCGCACTCGTTGCAGAATTTGGCGCGCAAATGGTTCTTGCATCCGCATCGGGGACAACGGTCCGCCAGCTTGCGCGACGGCATGGCCACGAAGGCCCCGTTGATGCCGTCGATAATCTTCAGATCGCGAATCACGAAATCGCCGTCCAACGTGATGCTACAGAATGCCCGTAGCCGTTCACTCGAACGCTCCACCAGTTTGATTCGTACCTCAGTGATCTCCATGGGTGTCATCTCCACAATTGCACCAGGCACGTCCGCAGGCCGAGCCCCTGCCCCACGCGCTCAGAAAACCGCTCGGCTTCCTCCCTCGTGTCGAACGCGGAGAACATGCTGGATCCGCTGCCCGACAGACGCACCGGCCGCCCCGCCAGTTCTGTCGAAAGCCCCAGCATCTCCCGCAGCTCAGGGCAAACCCGCATGGCGGCTTCTTCCAGCATATTGAACGTATGTTCCATACGCCCGACAGTATTGATTATAGGCCACTCATCCTGATGGGTACCTTTCAGTTCCCCCTCCGTTCGCCACTCCGCGTATACCGCTCCCGTCGAGATCGATAGCACCGGCAGCAGCAGCACAATCCATCCCCCCCACTCCACCTGCACCGGCTCGACTTGCTCGCCCCGGCCGCGAATCACCGCGGACCCGCCGTGCAAAAAGAACGGCACATCACTGCCCAATCCCGCCGCGACGGGCATGAGCTGCTCGACAGACCAATTGAGCGACCACAGCCGATTGAGCGCCAGCAGCGTCGCCGCCGCGTTGGAACTCCCGCCGCCGAGCCCGCCGCCGACCGGGATACGCTTATCCAAACTGCATCTCAATTTCAGCCGACGTCCGGCTGGCCCAGATAACGCCGCCGCGGCCTTCAGAATCAGATTGCGATCATCGGTGGGAACAGCGGGATGGTTGCAGACCAACTCAACGGTGGAGCTGACGCCGTCCGTGCCGTTGCCGTCGATGCCGTCGACGGCAACGGCATCGACGGCACTAAAGGTCAACTCGTCGTAGAGCGTCACAGCCGAGACGAGCGATTCGATATCGTGATAACCGTCGTCCCGCCGCCGGAGCACCCGCAGGGTCCAATTGATCTTCGCGGGCGATCGTACGGTGACGGCAGTGCCGGTCACGCGAGGCCTCACGCACGGGTTGGGTCATTGCCGTCGACGGCATCGACGACCCTTCCGGAGAGTTCTGTTCCCAGATGCCAAAACTTCCTGCCCATTCTAACCCCATGAGCAAGGCTGTCAACTTGGCGCCGATCCGTAACCGGGCTTATTCTCGGACCATCCACGAGAGAATCCCACGGCTGACAGCTTTTTTAATTCAGGCTTGAGGCGTGTGGACCCGATTCAGACAGACAAGCGATAGAGGAGATTTGCCTTGGCGGCAGAAAGTCAGACCACAGTCACCATCATCTGCCCGAATTTGCGCTGCCGCAGCGTGCTCCAGGTCCCCGAGCAGGTTCGAGGCCAGAAGGTTCGATGCGGCCGTTGCGGGAAGAACTTCATTGTTCCCGCATCTTCGGTCGCCCGCCCCCCGGCCGAAGTCCGAGTGGAAGGCGATGAAAAAGCGTAACCACGTCAGCCGGCCCTCCTGGCCGCGTCTCGCTCAACGCTCAGGTTCCGATAAACTCTACCCCACCTCCACAGTTTGCCAACCTCTGTAACCTTTGTGAGTAATTATGTCGGTCACCCCTCGTTCGGCGATAGACACGTCAATGAGATACCGGCGACTTAAGGGCCGTCCCATGCGGCTCTAAGCTGATATTCACAGACGAAAATGCAAAAATCGTCTGATAATTTGGTGAATTTGCTTGCTTTAGGCGGGTATGGATGGCATACTGAGACGTGCGGTCGTTTCACATCTTTATTTTGAGGAAATTCGGCGGCGGCAGGCGGGTGGTGACTCGTGATCGGGCGCGTGCGATTTTTTGTACCAGCGAGGCGGTGCGGCATCCTCCAAGCTGAAAGCGGAGAAGAACTCCGTTTCAGCATACCGCTCGAGATTCCCGAAGTTCACGGCGGCGATATCCTCGAATTCCAACTCGATGCCGATGGCGACCCGCTCGGTTACAGCATCACCATCCGCTCACGCTGGGCGGAAATGCTGAACGAGCAGCATCGCCCGCTGGTCAACGCCTTCCACAACACCGTCCGAATCCACGCCTGACGACAGGGTCGTCGATGCCGTCGACGGCAACGACCCGGTAT
>CAYLLT010000029.1:0-53780 GCA_964384465.1 uncultured Planctomycetales bacterium
ACCTGAAGGGTCATATCCAGCGTGCCGATCTCGTCGAGGAAGAGCGAGCCGCCGTCGGCCGCCTCGAACCGCCCGATCTTGTCGCGGATCGCGCCGGTGAAGGCGCCTTTGACGTGGCCGAACAATTCGCTTTCCAGGAGCTGGCCGGACAGTGCGCCGCAGTTCACGCGGATAAACGGCTGATCCTTGCGGTCGCTGTTGTAGTGAATGGCCTTGGCGATCATCTCCTTGCCGGTGCCGGTCTCGCCCATCAGCAGTACGGTCGCCCGCGTCCGGGCGACCTGATCGATGACTCGGTAGACCTCCATCATGGCTTGGCTCGATCCGACGATTTTCGAGAAGTGATACCGGTCGTGCATCGTCTTGCGCAGCTCGGCCAGTTCTTCGATCAAATTCTCCTTCTCGATGTGCACCATCCAGTTAATGCGGACGGCCTGCGAAATCATGGCCGTAATGATGGTGAGCAACCGCCGGTCGCGCTCGAGCGAATCCTGATCCACGAAGCGTTTGTCCATGCTCAGCACACCGATGGTCCGGCCTTCGCTGGTGATCGGCAGGCAGATGAAGCTGTACGGCTCCGCCCGGCCCTTCAGCTTGCCGGTGCGATCGAGATAATCCGCCTCTTCGCGCACGTCCGGCACCACGCGGCCTTCACCCGTGGCATAGACTTGCCCGGTGATGCCTTCGCCAATGGCATAAAACCCGCGGCTCTGCTCCTCCGGCGACAGGCCGTGCGCCGTCTGGATCTTCAACTGCTCCTTGGCCACGTCATAAATGACCAGCCGCCCGCGCTCGATGCCCAACTGCTTGGCGAGCACGCGCATGACGCGGTCAAACACGTCATT
The DNA here is from genome assembly GCA_964384465.1 of uncultured Planctomycetales bacterium. Taxonomy (GTDB): domain Bacteria; phylum Planctomycetota; class Phycisphaerae; order UBA1845; family PWPN01; genus CAYLLT01. Next base: position 846 of record CAYLLT010000029.1, read on the forward strand.
GAGCTGCAAAGAGCTGCTCATGATCTCACTGATTTCCCGCAGAATGTTCAATTCGGATTCCATATAGCCCTCGCGACACGCCAGAGGTTCCTCCAACGACCCAAAGATAGGCATGTTACATTTTTCACAAGGCTATTTCAAGCAGCCAAACCCCGAATTACATCCATTTCAGTCTCGCGGTGGCACAATTGCTTAAATATTGGGCATTCGCACTGGCAAGATTCGACAATTACCGGACGTGCGGGGCATTGGTCAGCCCGATCACGTTGGAGCCGCTTGATTCCGCTCTCAGGCGAGCTATGCTTCTCCATAGGACAAGCCACCAATCGCCGAGTCCCGCTGCGGCGGGAGCGGGGGACCCATCACGTGGGGCGAATCGCTTGAAGCGTAGGGCAATCTTCGGCCCGAGCCCGTCAGCTAACCCCGTAGGCGTCGAAGAGGAACCTTTCGGACAGACCCGATGGTATCCCTCTTTCGGGCTGCTTTCGGAGGTTCCCCCATGGATCCACTTCCTTCCGGGTCAGATTTCAATCGCGCGCCGCATCTGCCTGAGAAAACAACATCCAGGTTCCGACATTTGATTCTGGGGCGGCCTCGCGATGTTCGCGACCCGCAAATCAGGCACAAGATCTCGTTGGTTGCGTTTTTCGCATGGGTGGGGCTGGGGGCCGACGGCCTTTCCTCTTCCGCCTATGGGCCTGAGGAGGCTTATAGAACTTTAGGGGGGCATACGTACCTGGCCCTGCTGCTGGCGCTGGCGGCCGCTGCGACCGTGTTCATCATCTCCTTCGCATACAGCCGAATCATCGAGCACTTCCCGCAGGGCGGAGGCGGCTATCTGGTCGCGACGCAGCTCCTCGGGCGGTCTGCCGGGATCATCTCAGGCTGCGCGCTGCTGGTCGATTATGTTCTGACCATCACCGTATCCATCGCCGGGGGCGGTGACGCCGTCTTCAGCCTGCTGCCCATGCGGTTTCACCTGTATAAACTCCCGATCGAGTTCGGCGCGATCGCGTTGCTCATGCTGATGAACATGCGCGGGATCAAGGAAACGGTCGGGGCACTCGTTCCCATTTTCCTCATATTCATCGGCACGCATGCTCTGCTCATCCTGGGCGGCATCCTCATACACGTGCCCGATCTGCCGCAGACACTGCGGGTCGTCGGCAAGGGGCTTCACCACGGGGCGGCACAGCTCGGCGGATGGGGGCTGTTCCTGTTGTTCCTGCGCGCGTATTCGCTCGGCGGCGGGACTTACACCGGTATCGAGGCGGTCTCGAACGGGATCGGCATCATGCGCGAGCCGCGCGTCAATACCGGCAAGCGGACCATGCTCTACATGGCCACGTCGTTGGCTCTCACCGCCGGGGGGCTGCTGCTCTGCTACATGCTGGTCAACGTTCGGCCGCAGGAGGGGCAGACGCTGAATACCGTCCTGGCGAATGCGTTCGCGGGAAACTTTCGGATGGGTGGTTTGCCCATCGGCATCGGCTTCGTTTTCATCACGATCTTCTCCGAGGCCGTCCTGTTGCTCGTCGCTGCGCAAACCGGTTTCATCGACGGCCCGCGCGTGATGGCCAACATGGCCGTCGATTCGTGGCTGCCGCACCGATTTTCGTCGCTGTCCGACCGCCTCACGACGCAGGACGGCGTGCTGCTAATGGGGTTCGCAGCCATGGCCACGCTCGGCTACACGCACGGGCATATCGGCATCCTGGTGGTCATGTACAGCATCAACGTGTTCCTCACGTTCTCCTTGTCGGAAACGGGCATGGTGCGTTTCTGGATCCGCCACCGCAAATCCGAGCCTCGCTGGAAGCGGAACATCTCGATTCATGGCGTGGGCCTGGTGCTGTGCGTGTCGATCCTGTGTGTGATGCTGATTGAAAAAATCTCGGAGGGCGGATGGATTACGCTGGCGGCGACCTCGGCCCTGATCGGCCTGTGCATTTGGATCCGATCGCATTACCGCAAGATCCGCGGGGCCCTCCAGCAGGTCGATGAGACGTTCCGCCACCTGCCGGAGAGGCTCGGCACGAACAGGTCTGTGGCCACCATCGACCCGTCCGCCCCGACCGCCGTACTTCTAGTCAGCGGATACGGCGGGTTGGGGATGCATATGCTCATGTCCACCAAACGCCTGTTTCCGCAGTCGTTCGGCAATGTGGTCTTCGCTTCGGTGGGCGTGATCGACTCCACCTTCTTCCAGAAAGAGGATCACCTTCAATCACTGGAACAGCAGACGCGAGAGATGCTACAGCGCTACATCGATGTGGCGCACAAAATGGGAACCCCAGCCGAATATGTCTTCCGGCTGGGTACGGACGTGGTCGAGGCCGCGTCGGAGATGTGCGTGGAAGTCTCGCGCCGATATCCGAGGGCCCTTTTCATTGCGGGAACGCTCGCGTTCGAGAAAACGGACTGGTACTACCGGCTGCTGCATAATGAAACCGCCTACGCCATCCAGCGGCGGCTCAAGAGTGTCGGATTGCCGGTCGTGATTCTTCCGCTCCTTCTCGGCCGGCGTGAGCTTACGGCCCCCTGCGGATGATCGGGCGCCGCTTTGAACCTCAACTGCGGGCGGGATCGTGCCGATTGGATGTCGGGTTGATTCGGTTCGACCCACAGCTATGATGGTTGCGACATAGCCACCCATCGCCGAGTCCCGCTGTGGCGGGAGCGGGGGACCCAATTGTGGGGCGAATCGCGTCAGCGTAGGGCCAGTCTTCGGCCCAAGCCCGTCAGCTAACCTCGCAGGCGTTGAAGAAGGACTTTTCGGAGTCGCCGAACGTCACTTCCCGGTGCGCGGCTTCGGGATGTTCTATGCTGCCCGATCCACTGGAACCCGACGTACCGTTTCCACCCGATACTTCTCAAAACAAGTCATGGTTCGCGCGCGTGGGGCGGATGCTGATCGGAAAGCCGCGCGATCTGGGCGACCGACGGCTGTTTCATCACCTCTCGCTGATCCCGTTCCTGGCGTGGGTGGGTCTGGGCGCCGACGGGCTTTCCTCATCGTCATACGGCCCCGCCGAAGCCTTCAAAACCCTGGGCCAGCATACGTATCTGGCGGTGGCTTTGGCGGCCATGATGGCCGCGACCGTACTCATCATCTCGTCAGCCTACAGCCGCATCATCGAGCAGTTTCCGCACGGCGGCGGCGGTTACGTCGTGGCCACCAAATTGCTGGGCGAACGTATCGGCGTGGTATCCGGCTGCGCGCTGCTGGTCGATTACATGCTGACCATCACCATCTCGATCGCCGCGGCCGGCGATGCGTTGTTCAGCCTGCTACCCCCGGCCTGGCAACCGCTGAAGCTACCGGTTGAAATCTTCTTCGTGGCCGGGCTCACCACGCTCAACATCCGCGGCGTCCGCGAGTCGGTGCTCGCGCTGACGCCGATCTTCATCCTGTTCCTGATCACCCATGTGGTCCTGATCGGCGGCGGGATCATCGGTCACACTGGCGAGATGGCCGCTACCGCCCGGTCGGTCGGCACGGGTTTTCGCGGCGGCATGAGCACGCTGGGCATCGGCGGGATGCTGCTGGTGTTTGTTCACGCGTATTCACTCGGCGGCGGCACATACACCGGGATCGAAGCCGTCTCCAACGGACTGCCGATCATGCGCGAGCCGCGCGTCCAGACCGCCAAGCGCACCATGCTGTACATGTCGCTCTCGCTGGCATTCACCGCCTCCGGCCTGCTGCTCTGCTATCTGCTCTGGCAGGTGCCCACCAACGATCCCGAGTTGCTCAATATCAAAACGCTCAACGCCATTCTCTCCGAGCGTCTGACGCAGAGTATTCCGCTCGGCCATCTGTTTGTGATCCTCACGTTACTGTCTGAAGGAGCCCTCCTGGTCGTCGCCGCCCAGGCGGGTTTTCTCGATGGCCCGCGCGTGCTGGCCAACATGGCGGTGGATTCATGGATGCCGCGGCGCTTTGCCGCCTTGTCCGATCGGCTCACCACGCAGAACGGCATCGTGCTCATGGGCATCTGTTCACTGGCTGCCCTGCTGTACACGGGCGGCGTCGTCGGGCACATCGTGGTGATGTACAGCATCAACGTGTTTCTCACGTTCTCGCTCTCGATGTTCGGCATGCTGCTGTTCTGGTCCCGATCGCGGGCCACGCAGCCGCTGTGGCTGCGGCGAACCGCGCTCTTCGGCACCGGGTTCGTCCTGTGCGCGACCATCCTGATCATCACCGTGCATGAAAAATTCCTCGAAGGTGGCTGGATTACATTACTGGTGACCGGAAGTTTCGTCGCGCTGTGCTTTCTGATTCGCAGGCATTACCGCACGCTCGCCGCCCGGTTCGTGGAACTGGACAAGGACCTGAGCCTCATCGAGCGGATGCCGATGCCGGCCACCACTCCCGCGTCGGGCCGGCCCGATCCTGAGAAGCCCACCGCCGTTGTGCTGGTCGGCTCCTACAGCGGACTCGGCATCCACACGATACTACAGATCTACCGGGCATTCCCCAGCCACTTCAAGAACTTCCTGTTCGTCAGCATCGCCGTCATCGACTCCGGCGCGTTCAAGGGCGAGGACGAGATCGACGCGCTGAAGGCGGATACGGAGGCCATGCTCGAAAAATACGTGCAGCTCGCCCACCGCCTCGGCTTCCCCGCCGCCGCGCGGATGGTCATCGGCACCGAAGTGGTCAGCGAAGCGGAGAAACTCTGTCTCGAAATCAGCAAGGAACTCTCGCAGTGCGTCTTCTTCACCGGCCAGGTCATCTTCCGCTACGAAAGCTGGTACCACCGCTTCCTGCACAACCAGACCGCCTTCGCCATCCAGAAGCGCCTCCAGTGGCAGGGCATGACCATGGTCATCCTGCCCATCCGCGTGCGGAGTTGAGGATGGCAACATCCGCTCGCCGAGTTGACGGGAGCCGGTCTACATTGGGAGCGGAGTATTTGCTCTGGTGAGAATCGGTATCAGAATTGATTCTTCATTCGGAGTTTATATCATAAGACATGGGTTCGAGAGATATAGCGAGGTTTGAACCATGAGCGAAGGTTGGCTCAAATGCCAGGTATTCAAAGGCATGTTCAGCGACGAGTTGGCCGTCAACTACCGTGACAAGGCTTCTGTTTTTGTTCACAAGAACGAGGTGAAGCGCGGAGCCGGCGAGGAAGGCCAGGTGCGAGTCCACTATTTCCGGTCCAACGGCACAACGTGGGCCGTGCTGCCAAGCGAAGATCAGAGCGTCATCGTCGTCGAAGAGGCCGACTTGGTGGCTCTGTGATTCTCTCGAACACGAGCATCCAAGCCGCTCTGGACAAGAAATGGCTCGTTATCGATCCGGAGCCTTCACCCCGCCGCAAATTTGCCGACAACGAGAACTGCCCATATGCGACGAGCGCGGTCGACCTCCGCCTCGGGAACGAGGTGGCATTTTTCAAAGAAGGGCTACCGATTACCATCGATCTTCGACGGGGTGGTTTCACAGATCTGTTTGTGCCGAATTCAGAGACCCGAACCATCACGCCTGACCAGCCATACGTTTTGCAGCCCGGCAAGCTCGTGCTCGGCAAAACGCTTGAACGCGTGGAACTGCCTCTCATCTCGGATAAGCCTTGCCTGGCCGCGCGGGTCGAAGGAAAGAGCTCATACGCGCGCTGCGGACTGCTCGTACACTTCACGGCTCCCACAATTCACGCCGGCTTTCGTGGCACGATAACTCTCGAACTGATTAATTTAGGGCCGATTCCTATTCAGCTCACTCCAGGCGCTCCAATCTGCCAGCTTATCATTGAACAAGTAGACGGCATACCTTTCCGCAACGACAGTCAATTTCAGGGGCAAGCTCGAGCGGGCGGTAACGTCTAAACGCTTCGATCTACTATGGAGGCATGGTCATGAAACCGACGCGGCGCGCGTTTTTGCGTACGATCGGCGGCGGCCTGGCGGCGATGGGGCCGGCGGTCAGGAGTCGTGCTGAATCCAGAGCAAGCGATCACCCGCCGATCGACGCCCGGAAGTACCTCGCCGATCACATCTACATGCGGCAGGACGTGGACGATTGGTTCGCGGGCAAGACCCGTCAGTTCGGCCGGTACGATAGCGAGCTGGGCTGGCTGTTGCGGGACTCGCGCTACGCGGACGGCATCATTGGCTCGACGTCGGTCTATTCCTACAAGGGCAAATACGACGAACGACGGACCATCGCCTATGCCGACCAGCCCTGCCGGATCAACACCTACGGCGACAGCTTCACGCAGTGCCACCAAGTCAGCGACGGCGAGACCTGGCAGGAGGTACTGGCCAGTCATCTCCAGGAGCCGATCCACAACTTCGGCGTCGGCGGGTACTCGGTGTACCAGGCGTATCTGCGCATGTTGCGGGAAGAACCGCGGGTGCCGGCCCGCTACATCATCCTCAACATTTTCGACGACGATCATTACCGCAACCTGGACGCCTGGCGCGGCCTGCGGACAGGCAAGAGCAAACTCTTCATCGATCCGACGCTGCCGTACTTGAAGGTGAATCTGTCCACCGGCGAGTGCGAGAAGCGGCCGAACCCATGCCCGACGCGGGAATCGTTTTATAACCTCTGCGACCTGGACTGGGTCGAGCGCCGCTTCCGCGACGACTTCACGCTGGGGATCATGCTCGCCCACGCCAACGCCCGGCAGGGCAACCCCGAACGCGCCTACCAGGCGCTCATGGATCTGGCCAAAACGCACGGCATCAACACCGCCATCGACCGCGGCGACACACTCAGCACGACCGCCCAGGAGTTGCACACGCGGGCATCGCTGCTGGCCACGCAGCGCATCGTCGAATGGATGGAAGAATTCGCCAAAGCCCACGGCAAAAAGGTGCTCTACGTGCTGTCGTTTCGATCGCAGACCATCGCCCGCCGCGTCAAGGAGGGCCAGCGCTTCGATCAGCCCTTCGTCGATTTCCTGAAGGCGAAAAAGCTGCCGTACATCGACTTGATGGAGGCCCACCTGGTGGACTTCGCCGACTTCAAGATCGACATAGAAGCGTATCTCAAGCGGTACTACATCGGCCACTACAACCCGCTGGGCAACTTCTTCACCGCCTTTGCGATCAAGAACCAGCTCGTCGAGATGCTGGACCCGAAGCCATCCGCTTACCAGCCGCCGTGACCCACGGGCACTTACAGGAGTGAACATGACGAATCGAATACGGACGGTCCCCGTTCTCAGCCTGACATTGCTGCTGGGACTGGCCCTGCGTGCCCACGCGCAGGCGCCCACCATCACGGGTAAAGACGGCGGCGAGATGCTCCTCGTGCCGGCGGGTGAGTTCGTGATGGGCTCCGGCGATGGCAGCGAGGAGGAGTCTCCGCCGCACGTCGTTGTTTTGTCGGCTTACTACATCGACCGCCACGAGGTGACGTGCGCGCAGTACGCCCGCTTTCTCGCCGAGACCGGCGCGCGGCCGCCGTTGAACTGGAATGGAGATAAGCCCGCGCCGAAGCGCGAGAATGACCCGGTGACGGACGTGAGCTGGTTCGACGCGATGCACTACGCCGTCTGGGCAGGTAAAAGACTCCCGACAGAGGCGGAATGGGAGAAAGCCGCCCGCGGCACCGACGGCCGGCGATACCCTTGGGGCAATGCCGACGGCCCTTCGCGCGCGAACGTGGACACCGCCGAGGGCCTCCACCCGGTCGGCGAATATCCGGCCGGCGCATCGCCCTATGGCTGCCTGGACATGGGCGGCAACGCGTGGGAGTGGACGGCCGACTGGTTCGACGCCTACCCCGGCACCTCGGCCCGCTCCGTTCACTTCGGGCGGCAGTACAAGGTCGTTCGCGGCGGCGGGGCGATCCAATTCTACGGCGTCGAAAACTCCGCCCGCTGCACGGCCCGGACGCGGCTCGTCCCTTATGGGGACTTCGACACGCTGGGCTTCCGCTGCGTCCAGGACGTGGAGCCGGGCACGCCCCCCTACAAATCGCAGGAGCGGATCATAGAGGCCGAGAAGCTTTTACAGGCATCGCTGCATCCGCCCGTCACGCTGCCATACGAGAAGGAATTCGCCGGCTACATCAAGGACGGGCGGGTCCCTCTGACGATCGTCGGAGCGCCCGGCCAGGAGGATATTGTCCGGACGGGTATTCCCTTCCCCCTGGGCGCTTTGAAGGATACGAAGTCCATCCGCGCCACTTCTTCTGGCGGGACGGCCCGCCCGACACAGTCGGCGGTGCTGGAAACCTGGGACGACGGCTCGCCGCGCTGGGTACTGGTCGATTTCCCCGCCCGCGCGGGCGAAGCCTGCGAATTGCGTTTCAGAGAAAACGACGCACCGTCGCCCACGCCGCACACATTGAAGATCGTGTCGTCCGCCGCCGGGATCGACTTGGATACCGGCGTCGCCACGGCCACGATCCGCGACGGGCGACTTTGTGCGTTCGGGCCGATAGGTGCTTCCATTCTGGCCCACCCGATGGAGGTGCGCCTCAAGCTGATGACGCCGCACGGCCCGGCGGAATTCGTCGCGCTGCCGGCGGACAAAGCGGAAGTCGAGGAAGCGGGGCCGCTGCACGGCGTCGTACGTCTGCGCGGCGGGTTCGCCGGTCCGAACCAGGAAAAGACGCCCTTCCGCTACACCCTCCGCATCCACGCCTGGGCCGGTTCGCCGCGGCTCAACTTGCTACTCACGTTGGTCCACGCCGCCCAGCGCCACGAGCCGTATCACACGCCCGCGCCCGTCATTCAGGTGGCTGGCGCGTCCGTGAGCTTCGATTTGAATCCGTTGGCGTCGCAGGTGCTCATCGGGGGCGACCGTGGCGTGCACACGCTGCCGCCGGACGGGCGAATCGAATTGCTCCAGCCGGACGAAGTTCACTACACCGTGACGCAGGATGCGAAACCGGTGGCCGCCGGCACCCGCGCCGCCGGTTGGCTGGCCGACCAAGGCGAATGGGGGCACCTGACGCTGGGCGTCCGGCACTTCTGGCAGAACCATCCGAAGGCGCTGCTGGCCACCGACCACAGCCTCGGCGTCGAGCTCTGGGCGGGCAAAGCGCCGTTCGCGTGGGAAGCGGGCCTGGCCAAGACGCACGAGATCGTGCTCGATTTGAGTGCGTGCCACTGCTCTCAAGCAGTGACGACAGGTGGAGAGGTGAATCGGACAGGAGCACTGCTTGAGAGCAGTGGCACATGCGTCGTGCTGGACCCGCTGCGGGCGACCATGGCACCGGCATGGGCGTGCGGGAGTGAGGCACTGGGGCCGTTGCTGCCCCGCGGCCGCGAGGCCATCGAGCAGTTCCCCTACTGGGAGTTGATGCTCGAGACCGCCAAACGCAATTGGATCCGCAGCATGCCCTCGGGCATGCGCGACTTCGGCGACGCCTATTTCGGCGGCCCCTACAAGGGCAAGAACGCCTACACCAACCTCGAATACGACGTGCCCTATTATTACTTTCTGGATTTTCTGAAAACGGGTCAAACCTGGTATCTGGAAGCTGCGGAGGTGCAGGTCCGACACCAGGTGGATGTCGATATCGACAACCTCACCGGCATGATCTGGAAGCACAGCCCGCTGCACACCACCGAGGAGGCCGAGTTCGGCCACGTCTTCATCCGCGGCGTCCTGCTGCATTACCTGATTACCGGGGAGCGCCGGTCGCTCGACGTGGCCCGGCAAGCCGGCGATTGGATGGCCCCGAAGGTCCAGAAGCTCGAACGCATGGTCAACGGGCGGCAGATCGGCTGGCCGCTCTACTGCCTGTCCGCGCTGTACGAAGTGACCCGCGAGCCGCGCTATCTCGAGGCCGCCGCGGCCGCGTGCGGCAAGCTGGCTGGAGAACAATTAGCCACTGGAAGGTTTGATTTACCTCTCCGCTGGGACGACCGCATCACCTTCTTCAACGGCATCGCCACCAGCGGCATGTTGAGCGTCTACCAGCTCACGCACGACGAATCCACCGCCCGCGCCGTCCTGGCCACCGCCCGGCGGATGCTCGGCTTCTACCCCGAATATGCCTGCCGCACGCTCAACACCTTCTGCTGGGCCGCCCAGCGGACCGGCGACCCGCGCTATCTGGACGCGATCGAACGCACTTGGCGGACGTCGCTCGCCTACCTGATCGGGCGCAACGGCGGCGGGGGCGAACTCCATGCGTGGCAGTTCACCTGCTTCGCCGCCAAGCACCAGTTGTTTCCGCTGTTCGAGAAGCCGCCCGAGGCCCTGCCGGACCCGGCCACGTGGAAGGGTTTGCGTCTCAGCGCGCAGCGCGTGGAGCTGTACCTGCGCGGCCGCCGGGATTCACCGTCGAACCTGCTGCTGATCCTCGAAGGGCTCAGCCAGGGACGGGCGGAGCTGCTCGATCCCGCCGGCGTGACGGTCCGCACGTTTGAGTTCAAGGACGAGGGGCGGCCCTTCCAGCCCGCGGCCTTCTCGCTGGCGCCCGGCGGCGGGACGTATCGTTTGCGCCTGCAAAGCGACAACTCGGGCGCGTGGCAGTTGCACTATGACGCCGGCACGCGCGTCACCGTCCGTGACGCTGCCGGGGCTTTCCTCTCCGCCCTGTATCCGCGGGCAACAGGCTTCCTTCGGGAAGGCGCCAAAGAGATCAAGATCCGCCTGGAGGTTATTGGCGAGGGTTTCTACACCGCCACGCTCTTTGACCCCGGCGGCAACCCGGTGGCGGCCGTGCGGCACTTCGTCGATCTCGGCGATCCCGGCCGATACGAGCTCGAACTCAAAGCCCCCGTGGACGACCGCGTCCGGGGCTGGGGCCTGGAGATCTCCGGCGCCAGAGTGATGAGTATCGAAGGCTTGTCGCCTTACTGGGCCCGCGATGCGAACGAACTCTTCAACCCCGAACGGTCGGAGCCGTGAACGAAACGAAGAATTGTATCGAATCTGTTTTTGACAGAGTGTCTTACGCCGGCACGGCGGCGGCGACCGGTGTCGGGGGGGCGGATGTGCGCGCCGGAGCCCGTTGCAGCGTCAGCGGGGCGGCCTGGAGATGCTCGCCAAAACGCACCAGCCGGGCTGAATTGAAGATCACGATCGCGCTGGCCACCATGTGCAGGAACGCCGCAAACATGGGCGAGATCTTGCCCATGGCCCCGAGCACCTCTAAAAAGATGATGTAACTGACGCCGAACAGAAGATTTTGCCAGATCACGCGGGTGGTGGCCCGCGACAGGCGGATCAGGAACGGCAGCCGGCGGAGGTCGTTGTTCATCAGGGCGATGCTGGCGGAGTTGATGGCCACGTCGCTGCCGGCGGCGCCCATCGCGATGCCGATGTCGCCGGCCGCCAGCGCCGGTGCATCGTTCACGCCGTCGCCAATCACCGCCACGCGATGCCCCTTGCGTTTCAACCCATCCACGAGATCCAGCTTCTCGCCGGGTAGCACCTGAGCATGAACATCCGTGCAGCCCATCTCGGCGGCCACGCGCCGGGCGACCGACCACTTGTCGCCGGTCACCATCGTGAGTGTCCGCACGCCCAGTTCGCGCAGTTCGTTGATCGCCTCGCGGGCTTCGTCGCGCGTGCGGTCTTCCAGTCCGATCCATCCGATCAGCTTGCCGCCACGGCTGACGTACAGCACGCTCAAACCTTCCGGCTCTTTGAAGTCCGGGTCGTTGGTTAACGCCAGATCGACGCCGCGCTCGGCCAGCCAAGTGCTCCGCCCGACCAGCACTTCCTGACCTTCAACGAGTGCGGAAACGCCCTTCCCGGATTCCTCTTTGAACTTCTCGGGCGCGCCCAGGTTCAGACGTGCTCGCGATGCCACCGCAGCCAGTGCCCGCGCGTTGGGATGCTTCGAATACTGATCCGCCGACGCTGCCAGACGCAGCAGGTCCGTGCCGTCCACACCCGGCGCGGGCTTCAACTGCGTCACCGAGAGTTGCCCCGTCGTCAGCGTGCCCGTCTTGTCGAACATGACCGCCGTCAGGTTTCGGGCACCCTCCAGCGTGACAACATTCTTCACCATGATGCCCAGCCGGGCCGCACACGACAGCGCCGCCACCATCGCCGTCGGCGTCGCCAGCACCAGCGCACATGGGCAAGCGACCACCAACATGGTGATCGCCCGGCTCATCCCGTCCGCCTCGTGCTTGAAGAAGAGCACGATACCCGCCAGCATCAGGATCGTCGGCGTGTACCACGCGGCGTACTGATCGATCAGCCGCATCAGCGGGATGCGCGTGCCCTCGGCCGCCAGAATGAGCTTCTGCACGCGGCCGAGTGTCGTTTCGGCACCGGCCTTGGTCACACGAATGTCCAGCGCGCCGGTGATGTTGTTCGTGCCGTTGAACACTTCGTCGCCGATCACCTTGTCCACCGGCAGCGACTCGCCGGTGATGTTGGCCTGGTTCACGGTGGAAACGCCCGCCACCACCGCCCCGTCGGCGGCGATGTTATCGCCCGGCCGCACGCGGATGACATCGCCCGGCTGGAGCAGCCGCGACTCGACATCCTCTTCGGTGCCGTCCGGCCGTACGCGGTGGGCCCGCGTCGGCGTCAGCCGGATCAGCGACTCGATGGAGGCCCGGGCGCCCAGTGCCGTCCGCGTCTCGATTAAAGTGGCAATGATCATGAAGAACGCGATCACGCCCGCTTCCTGATACTTGCCGATCGCAATCGCCGCCACAATCGCCATCGCCACCAGTTCGTCCATGTGCATGTGGCCTTGCAGCAGGTGACGCATCGAATGCACGACCAGCGGCGCCCCCAGCAGTAGGGCCCCCGCCAGGGCGAATATGGCCGAATACTCCTCGTCCTCAAACAGCCATTGGGCGAGGAACGAGTTCAGCACCAGCAGGCCGCCCATCAGCGTGGCGATTAATAGCACACTGGATCGGCCGGTCTGCGCCTCGATGGAGTCCTTGAGATGATCGTGAGCCATAAGTCCGCTCGAATGTCCGAGAAAAAAGGATTTTTCAGTTCTGGATACTACGTCAACAAACTGTGCCGGGTTTGCCGCTTCGGACCTGAAACCCCCAATTTCAAAATTGAAGGTGAGTACGATAGCCGGCGTAGGCGGCGCTCAGCTTTTTATTATCACAGATCTGCCGATCGATCAACTCGAAGATATCGCCCATCGTCGAACGGCTGATCTTCGGCTGGTGCGAATCGCCGCGGGCGGCGAGTTCCAGCGTGGCAATGGCGGGCAGCAGCGATCCCAGAAGGAACGTGCGGATACCGGTCTCGTCCGGCGGCACCGCCAGCGCATAGCGAAGCCCCGCATCGAGGTGTGAAATCGCGTGATGGATTAATTCCCTGCTTCCGGATGGAAGCAGTTGCCGATCGCGGCTCGTCCAGTCCCAGTATTCGGCGGGAATGAAGCTCACGCCGCGGGCGGCATCCACGCGATAATCCTTGATGATGTTGGTCATCTGGAGCCCGAGACCGAGCCGGCGGCCCTCTTCGCGCCACTGCGGCGATGGAGTGAACACAGGCGATTTTGCTTGCGGCAATAAATCGCCGCGACCCTGAGTCGCGAATCGCATCTCGAACAGTTCAGTGGACATGATGCCCACCGTCCCGGCGACGTAATGGCAATAGCGATCGAGAGCGTCGAGATCGCCGCAGAAGAAAGAGGTCCCGTTTCGGCACTCCACCGGCCGGATCGTGCGCATGCCGGCGATCATCTCCCGCACACATCGCCGAATCGGCGTCTGATGGGCAGCAGGCAGCGACTGAAACGCGGCGAGAACCTCTCCAGCGCCGGCGATGAGCCGCGCGCAACTCTCGTCTGAGATGGCCGGCCACGCCCGCTGAAAGCCTGCGACACATGAGGCGTCGGCCGGCTGATCGACGGCGGATAAAAATCGATCGTAGAGTTCGCCCCGCCCGCGGTCATCGAGCGCGGGTTCATCCTCAATCGTGTCCGCGATCCGGCAGAGCAGATAGGCCACACACAGGCTGTGGTCGATCGGCGGCGGGCATCGTGGGATAATCAGCGCGAACGACCGTGAAACCTCCGGCAGGATCGCATCGCAGAAGGCCCAACAATCGTTCGTGCAGGTCGATGATTTCAATGCACGTTCTTTCATTATGCCAAGGTCATGTTGTTCAGCGTGCCGGAGGCACGACATGAAAATAGCCCAGCGTTTCAACGCTGGGAAGGGATGACACGCGTGAAACATAGTCCCGGAGGGACGACCGAAATCATCGTTTCAACCGTCTCGCCGAGACTTCAATTCGGCAAATTCAGCCCGCCCGTCGCCGGCTTGGTCTGCGCCATCGCCGGCAGCGCGCGGCGCAACTCGCGGACATTCTGCTGATGCGGTGATATCGTCAGCGAGCGATCGCAGAGCTTCAGCACCATCTCCCTGCTCGCCGCGTCCTGTGTTTCCCGGTAAACATCCGCGTACAGCAACGCCATTTGATTGATCGCCGGCAACCGTTTCGGATCGATCTGGAGCGCCCGCTCGAGCGCGACCAGGGCCTCCTTCCGTCGCCCGCCGGCGGCACAGGCGATCCCCAGGTTGCACCAGGCGCGGACATCGTCCGGCTGGAGTTGCAGCACGCTGATAAAACAGGTTTCCGCCTCATCGCTACGATGCAGACTCATGGCCGTTTCGCCCCGATGGAACCAGGCGTCGCCGCAACGGACGCTATCCAGCCCCGCGCAGGCCGGGCCGGGGCTTTTGAGGGCTTGATCCAGCGATGTCGTCGGCCGCGTGATGACGCCCGAGCCGCCATCTGTCACCCCGCGCCAAATGTCGATCGCATCATTGAACCACCCGGCCGCCTGATACAGCAGCGCGAGATTAAACGCGGCCCGATGGTGTCGCGGTTCCAGCCGCAGAATCTCTTCAAATGCCTGGATGGCCTCCTTGCGTTGATTGAGCCGCATCAGCGCCACGCCCAGGTTGAAACGGGCCGGCAGGTTCTTCGGTTCGAGCTCGATCACACGTTCCAGCAGGGGGAGGGCATCGTCATGCCGGTCCAGCCCCTCCAGCGCCATCGCCTTGCCGAGCATCAGCTCAGGATCGTTCGGCGCCCGAACCATCAGGCGATCGAACGCGGGCAGGGCACGATCATAGCGGCGCTGCGTCAGGAGTCCCGCGGCCGTCCGGCGCTCATCGGCAGCCTTGTCACCCGACGATCGAGACGGCGACACCCGAACAGCCAGATGAAGCGAGTGCCAGGCGTCTTCGATGGCGTCGATGAATTCTTCAGCGGAACGGGGAACGTCTGTATCTCGCGCTTCAACAGTCGAACCGGAAGCAGCACGATTGGCCGGCTTGTCGCCGCTTGCCGGTTTGCGCACGCCCGGCCTGTCCGGTGGCGTCCGCTCGCCCGCGTTCTGCCAGCGGTTCCAGCCCGCCATCATCAGCAGCAATGGCAGGCCGATCCCAAGCAGTCCAAAGAGTGCTCCTTTCATCAGCAGCGATTGTTGCGCCACTGCCCAGGGATGTCAAATGGCTTACTGCGCCATGATGCGCGAGATCTGGAATATCGGCAGCAGCATGGCCAGCGCGATGCCGCCCACGACCGCTCCAACCACGAGGATCATGGCCGGTTCGATGAAGTCGGTGAGTGCCCGTATCGTGTGCTTGAGGTCGTTCTCGCACAGGTCGGCTACGCGATCCATGGACGGTCCGATCTGCCCCGTGCGCTCGCCCGCGTTGATCATCTGCCACACCGGACGCGGCAAATACGGCGCATCCAGCAGGGCCTGACTGAGCTGCTCGCCGCGCTGCAATCGCTGATGTGCTTCGTCCAGCATCTTGCCGAAGAGATGATTGCCGACCACATCGCGGGCGATCACGATCGCATCGAGCACAGAGACGCCGGCGGAGATTAAAGACCCCAGCGAGCGCAGCATGCGGGCCAGGCACGCTTTGTGGAACATCTTGCCCAGGAGCGGCATGTTCAGCCGCAGCCAGTCGGCGGTGTAGTGGCCGCGCGCCGTGCGGAAGTATACGACATTGCCAACCACGAAGAGCACGATACCAACAAGAAGTGCGATCCAATTCTGCACGATCCAGTCGCTCGTATTCATGAGCATGCGCGTCGGCAGCGGGAGCACCGCTTTCTTGTTGCCGTAAATGGTGGCGAACTTCGGCAGCACGTAGGTGAGCAGAAAGATGGTCGCGCCGAGAGAGAAGAAGATCATGCAGACCGGATAAGCCAGCGCGCCTTTGACTTTTTTGCGGATGTCGCGCTGGTTCATCATGTAATCGGCGATGCGGGTGAGCGTCGGCCCCAGCGTGCCCGTCGTCTCCGCGGCACGCACCATGTTGACGAAAAAGGGAATGAAAACCTTCGGATGCACGGCCAGAGCGGCGGACAGATCGGTTCCACCCTGCACGCGCTGAATCACATCCTCGATCGTGCGGCGGAACGCCCCCGGCGGCGATTGGTCGATGGTCGCTTCCAGTGCGTCGGCGAGCGTAACGCCGCTGTCCACCATGCCCGACAACTGGTTGGCGAAGAAGATGATCTCATCCGTCTTGACTCGCCTGCGCCCCTGCGGCGGGCCTGTCAGCGCCGCCTGTACCTGCTCGTTCAGCTCCGTGAGCCGCACGACGAACTTGCCTTCCCCGCGCAGCAGCCGGATGGCGTCGGCATCCGACCGCGCCACCACCTCACCGCTCAGTGCCACGCCCTTCGTATTGCGGGCCATGTAGTTGAACTTGGGCATTTCGTAGATCTCAAATTCGAGACTTCATATTCCCCATCGACCGAGTTCAGCAGTATTTCAGGACCGCGGCAATTTATTGCCGCAATCTTCACCAATCAAACAGAGCGGCAACAAGTTGCCGCGGTCCTACCAGAATTCTCATCCCATCCTCTCATCTTCCTGCCCTACTCAGTGCCACGGCTTCGACGACGCCGGCACCGGCTCCGGCTCCAGCGGTGCGGCATGCGATGACGCGGAAACCGGCACCGCCCGCCGGGGCTAGCGCGTGCGCACGTGCGCGACGCGGCGCTCGATCTTTTCCGGATCGGAAGCGTGCGCTCGGGCCAGTTCGGCGGAAATCCTTCCGGCCGCAACGAGTTGGGCCAGTGCCTGATCCAGCGTGCACATGCCGAACTTCTGCCCGGTTTCGATGATGCCCGGCAGCAGGTGCGTTTCGTTATCGCGGATCGCCCGCCGCACCGCCGGCGTCATCACCATCATCTCGACCGCCGGCACCATGCCCGGCTCGCCTTCGCGCGGCAGCAGCGTCTGACAGATCACCGCGTTCAGCGTGTTCGCGAGTTGCACGCGGATCTGCGGCTGATGACCGCCGTCGAACACATCGATGACCCGCTCGATCGTCTGGGCGGCGCTGTTCGTGTGCAGCGTGCCGAGCACGAGGTGGCCCGTCTCGGCGGCGGTCAGCGCCGTCGCGATCGTCTCGCGGTCGCGCATTTCGCCGACCAAAATCACATCCGGCTTCTGGCGCACGACGTGGCGCAGCGCGCTGGCGAAAGTGGGCGAATCATCGCCGATCTCGCGCTGCTCGATCACGCAACAGCGGTGCTCGAACAGGAACTCGATCGGGTCCTCCAGCGTGATCACGTGCTTCTCGAATCGCTGGTTTATGTATTCGATCATCGCCGCCAGCGTGGTGCTCTTGCCCGAGCCGGTCGCGCCGGTCACCAGCACCAGCCCGCGGGGCAATTGGGCCAGTTCGCTGAGCTTGGCGGGCAGGTTTAGTTGTTCCAGGCTTGGGATTTCTGTGTTGATGAATCGAAAAGCGGCGGCGCACGAGCCGCGCTGCCGATGCACATTCACACGGGCTCGCCCGATGCCGGGACTGCCGTGAGAGAAATCCGCATCGCCGGTCTTGTCCAGTTTCGCCCGCTGCTGCTCGGTCAACAGGCGGTGCAGCATCGTGTCCAGCGCTTGCTGCGTCAGGCATTCCTCGACGAGCGGCCTCAAGTGCCCATGCACGTAAACCGATGGCGGCTTGCCGGCCACCAGGATCAGGTCCGAAGCCTTCGCCGCACGCGCCTGCCGCAGAAGTTCATCGAGATTCATGCCGTTCCTCAGGAAGCCGTCGTCACACGGAGCACTTCTTCCGCCGAAGTGACTCCCTTGCGTATTTTTTCGAACCCGTCTTCGATCAGCGATTTCATGCCCGTGCGTTTGGCATGCCCGCGCAAATCATTCAGCGTCGCGCCGGCGGTGATCGCATCGCGCATCTCATCGTCGGGCACCAGCATCTCATACAACCCCGTCCGCCCGGCAAAGCCGCTCTTACGGCATTTCGAGCAGCCGCTGCCCACGAACACACGGCTGAGCGTGTGGCCCAGACGTTCGGCCGAGCGAATCACGCTGGGGGTGGCGGCCACCTCCTCGCTGCAATTGGGACACAGCCGCCGCACCAGCCGCTGGGCCAGCACGCCCACCAGCGACGCGCTGATCAGGTACGGTTCGACGCCGACGTTGTACAGCCGCGTCACCGCGCCCGGAGCATCGTTGGTGTGCAGCGTGGACAACACCATGTGCCCGGTCAGGGCGGCCTGCACAGCGATTTTCGCCGTTTCGGCATCGCGAATCTCACCGATCATGATGACATCCGGGTCCTGCCGCAGCAGCGAACGCAGCGTGCCGGGAAAAGTGAACCCGATCTTATCGTTCACCTGAAACTGGTTGATGCCCGACAGATTGAACTCGATCGGATCTTCGACCGTGCAGATGTTCACGGAAGGTGTGTTCAGCTCGGCCAGCACCGAGTACAACGTCGTGCTCTTGCCGCTGCCCGTAGGCCCGGTGACCAAAAGCATCCCGTGCGGCTGGTTGATCTGAAGGTGAAATTTCTCCAGCGTTGAGGGATCGAAGCCGAGCTGTTCGAGATTCACCAGCACGTTCCGGTTGTCGATGACGCGTATCACCACTTTTTCGCCGAATTTGTTGGGCAGCACGGAGACGCGCAGATCGACCG
Organism: uncultured Planctomycetales bacterium; assembly: GCA_964384465.1. GTDB lineage: Bacteria > Planctomycetota > Phycisphaerae > UBA1845 > PWPN01 > CAYLLT01. The sequence goes on from CAYLLT010000029.1 coordinate 19,682, forward strand.
GCCGCCCCTCCATCTTCACGTGGATCGCGCCGTCCTGCGGCAACCGTCGTTCCGAGATGTCCAGCCCGGCCAGAATTTTGATACGCGATACCAGCGCCGCGCTCATCTGCGGCGGCGGACTGACCTTTTCGTGCAGGTGGCCATCGACGCGATACCGGACCCGAAGCTGGCCGTCATCCGGCTCGATGTGAATATCGCTCGCCCCGTCGCGGACCGCATTGAAGATGAGGTAGTTCACCAACTTGATGACCGGCGAGCCGTCGGAAGCTTCGGTCAGTTCATGCGACGATGCGATCCCCGGCGCCTCAATCGTCTCCAGTGTGTCGGCGGCGGCGTCCTGAAGAAGCTCGTCAATGCCGAAGACGTTCGCATCCTGATGGTGTACGAGCAGGCAGGCCTTGATGTCACGTGCGGTGGAAGCCACCATCTGCACCGCGCACCGGGCAAACTGGCTGATCTCCTCGATAAGAAACAGGTTGGCCGGCTCGTGCACCGCCACCGTCAGCACGTCATCCACTTTGAACAGCGGCAGCACACACTGCTTTTCGATGAATTCGCGGGGCAGCGCGTCCATAATGCGGGCATCGAACAGCTTCGGGGTCAGCTTGGCGTACGGCATCCCGTACGCTTCCGCCAATGCTTCCACCACCTGATCTTCCGTGCAGAAGCCCAGCTCGATGATGGTCTCGCCCAGCAGCTTGCGGTGCCCGCTCTTTTTCTGTTCGGCCAGGGCCTGATCGACCTGGGCATGTGTGACCAGTCCCTTGTCCATCAGGACGCGCCCGACCTGGCGGGGAGGTGCAGCGGTTGCTGTCGCCATCCTCTTCTCCATCGGTACCGCGACGTTCGGGCCCGCGATCCGAACCCCCGACGCCAGTCGGGGGCCCTAGCCGGTCTCAAACGTTCGGCCCCTCACTCGCGTGAGGGGTTCGGACCTGTGTGCTACTGCTCTCAAGCAGTGCCGAAGCTCGCCAGCGCCTCGTCCGCGTCTTTATGCAGCGAGAACCGCTGATCGAGCCGGGTCATCTCCAGTATTTTGAGCAGCGTTTTATCGGCCCCGGCAAAACGCAACATGCCCAACTGCTCGTCGCATTGCCGCTGAAGGGCGGTGAGCGCCTCCAGCCCGGCACTGTCGATGCCGGTGAGCTGCCGGCAGTCGATGAGAAAATCGCGGCGGTCCGGCTCGGAAGCGGCCGCAACCGCGTTGCCGTCGACGGCATCGTTGAACTTGGACACGGAGTCCAGATTCAGCTCCCCGGCCGGGGCGATAACCGTGACCCCCTTCTCTACGGTCGCTTTCAGCTTCACCGGTCAACTCCTGTCAGTCCACCGCGGCGACCGCCGTCAGGCCCGGATAACGCACCACCGTCTGCTGAGCGGATTCGGTCGCCTCCCGCAGCAGCGTGCCGAGATCTTCCTCCAGCAATAGATCGACCAGCAGCGGGTCAAACTGAGTCCCGGCGCAGCGGCGAACTTCGGCCGCCGCGATCTCCACCGGCCGGGCCTGCCGGTACGTGCGGCTGGTGGTCATGGCGTCCAAACTGTCGGCCAGCCCGATCACACGTCCGAGAAATGGGACCTCGTCTCCGCAAAGCCGGCTCGGATAACCCTTCCCGTCGAGCCGTTCGTGGTGATGCAGCACGCCGGGGATCAGGTCCTGAACCTGCCGGATGTTTTCCAGGATGCGGGCGCCGATCTCCGGATGCCGTTTCATCTCGTCGAACTCCTCCTTCGTGAGCCGGCCGGTCTTGCGCAGCACCGACTCCGAGATGCCGATCTTGCCCACGTCGTGCAGGAGCCCGCTCAGATAAACGCGCTGACATTTCTCATCCGTCAGGCCGGTGAGATTGGCGATATGCCGGCTGAGCCAGGCCACCCGCTGCGAGTGGCCGCAGGTATACGGATCCTTGGCGTCAATGCTGCTGACCAGGGCGTGCAGCAGGCCCATGAACAACTGCTCGAGATCGTCATAGAGCTGTACGTTCTCGAGGAACGCCGAGCTGCGTTCGACCACCGCGTTGATGAGCTGGATCTCCTGCGAGCAGAAGTCGCTCCGATCGACGCGGTTGAGCGCGAGCACCCCGCCGAAGATTTTCCCGTTGCGCGACAGCTCGAATAACACGCACTGCTGGAGCCACTCCGCGGCCCAGGCAAACGCCGGATCGCCGCGGATATTGTTCTGTACCACGATGGACCGATTGACGCTGCGCCGTAAGGGGTCAGGATTCATTTGGGTCGTCGACGACCCTTGACGGAACGGCCCTCCGGGTACTTCGCCCAAATGAATCCTGGCCCCTTTCATCTGCTCATAGAGGCGGAGCAGGTCGGCGTCGGATACCCGCAGCGGCCCGCCTCGAATCACCGTGGGCCGGGTTATTGCGGATTTCGGATTGCGAAGGGTCGTCGATGCCGTCGACGGCAACGACCCAATTGCGGATTGATCACTCGGTGCCGCCGGCCCGTCTTTCAATCCGCAATCCGAAATTGGGTCGTCGACGACCCTTCGCAATTCGCAATCTGCGCCTCCGTTGCCGTTGCCGTCGACGGCATCGACGGCATCGAGGATCGTGGCAAAGCTGTCGACCACCGTGGATCCAACCAGTTCTTCGCAGAGGTTCTCAAAGTGCGCGGTGGGGCGCTTGAGCACCGTCAGATTCGTGCTCACGCGGTAAATGAGATTCAGCTCCTCATACGCCTGGGCCAGATGCGACGAAAGGTCCGCCACATCCCGCATCGCCAGAACTTCCGAGCTGAACGAGCGGAATTGATTGCCGAGGATCCCGGCATAACTCTCCAGCGTCTGCTCCGAATGCCGGGGCAAATCCGCCGACAGCCGGCGAATCACCGCCTGATCCAGCTCGTAGTTGCTACAGAACCGGGCCAGGGTTTCTTCATCCGAAAATTCGTCCGTCAACGCGCAGGCCAGGACCGACGCGATCACCCGCTGCTTCTGATGGATGGGAATCACCGTCGCGCTCACGCCGCAGTGCGGGTCGAGCGGTGACATGATCCGCTGCCCCTGGGTCGTCGACGACCCTAGCGCGTGGCGGGTCAGTTGTTTGGCGCGCTGCTGGAAACGTCGTGAGTGAAGCGAGAGCGTCTCCCAGAACGGATGAACATTCTCATCGGCCTCGTCGGCGTCAAGCCGCGCGGGTTGGGTCGTCGACGACCCTTGCTCGTCCCATAACGATAACCAGAGACCCAGGCCCGCCCACGGCTCCGCCCATCGCGGGAATGCGGATGCGAGCTGCTGGCTGGTTGAGGGGGCGTCTAGCCGGATCGCGGTTCTCCTCTCGTTTCGGCGACGGACATTGCTGGAGCAGGTTCACCCAGAAGTTCACAGACGCACGCGAGTATCTGCCGCGGGCTGAACGGTTTCGCGACCACCTGGCACAGATTCCCGCCGGTCCGGTCCGCTTCCGCCAGAGCAAACCCCCGCGCGGTCAGCATGATGACCGGCGTGTCGCAGGTGAGCGGGTCGGCCTTTAGCTTGCTGCAAAGTTCAAGCCCGCTGAGGCGGGGCATCTGGTAATCCGTGATCACCAGGTCCGGCCGGACCGATCGGGCCAACGCGTACGCCTCCGCGCCGTCCTCGGCGGTGACCACATCGAATCCAGCATTCTTAAGCTTGATCGAGACCACATTCAGGATGTGGGTCTCGTCATCCGCGACAAGTATGGTTCTTTTCATCTGATTTCTCCGTGCCTCCGTGTCTTCGTGGTGAGTTTTCCTGCTGCCGGATCAACGGAAATCGCAGTACGAATGTCGTCCCGACGCCGTGCTCGCTCGCCACGGTGATCTCACCCTGATGGACCGTCTCGACAATGTGTTTGACCAGATTGAGCCCCAGACCGGTGCCGCGGGCGGCGGCAGTGCCCTCCTTGGTGCGGAAGAATTTATCGAAAATCCGCGGCAGATCTTCGGCCCGGATGCCCATGCCGTTGTCCGCGACGGATACCGTGAAATGCTTCGTCTCCTCATCCACGCCGGTCCGCACGCTCACGCGCCCGCCGCTCCGGGCGTACTTGATGCCGTTCGCGACCACGTTCTGCACCGCCTGATACAGCAGATCGCGATCCGCATGGATACCCGGCAGGTTCTCACCCAATTCGCATTCGAGCGCGATCTCCTGCTCGCGGGCCTGCGGCGCGCTGATATCGAGCACTTCCTTCACCACGTCGTTGGGCTCGATGACCGCCTTGTGAATGTCCATCACGCCCGCCTCGATGCGGGAGATGTCCAGCACCTTGTCGATCAGCCGCTGAAGGCGATCGGTTTCGCAATCGATGATCTTGTAAAAGTCGCGGCGAGTCTGCTCGTCGCGTGCCTCGTTATCCAGCAGCATTTCCACGTACGCCCGGATGCCCGACAGCGGCGTACGCAGCTCGTGAGAAACCGCCGACACGAAATCGGTCTTGATCTGGCTGATCTCGCGCTCGCGCGTGATGTCGTGGAAGATGGCGACGACGCCGCGCGAGGTCCCTTCCGCATCCACCACCGTTGAGAGCGTGATATTAAAGGTCTGCGTCGTGTCGCCGCGGATCGTGCTGTATTCCACGCGGCGCACGTTGGAATCGACGGCGGCCCGGGCCTCCTTGATCAGTTTCACCACCGCCCCGTCCTGGAGGATGCGTTCGACCGGTCGATGCCGCCACTCATTCAGGCGAAAGTTGAATAGATTTTCCGCGGCGTTGTTGGCCAGCACCAGCTCGCCGTACGAGTCGATCACCAGCACCGCATCCGAGATGCTGAAAATAATCGCCTCCGTGTGGCGGCGCTCGGCATCCGCGATCCGCATCTGGATATCCAGCTCTTTTTTCTGAAGGCGCAGCCGGTCGACGCGCGCCCGCACGCGGTCCACGTATTGCGTCAGCGCGGTCATGACCGGCTTGAGTTCGTCGGGAACGGGAGTATCGAGCGCGTCGATGCGATCCTCCCGGCTCAGCAGCGACAATTGCTGTTCGACATGGCTCAGCGACCGCTGCATCATGTGCCGTCCCAGCAGCAGGACGGCAATCGCCAGCGACACCAGCGTCCCGCAGGTGGACCATGCGATCAACTCGTGCATCCACTGATCTTTCGCCTGGATGCGCATGATCCCGTAACCGACCGCTCCGGCCACCACCAGCAGCAGAATCAGAATGAGGTATGTCGTCCGGCGGGGTGAAAACAGAGAAACCGCGCTGCTCGGTCGAACCCGTGGCGGCGAATCCGTTTTAGAGGCCCAGGAGGTGGTTGCACTCACGGCCATCTCATTTAGCAACGGGGCTCTCCCCGTGCTCCCCATTTTGTCAGTCTATTCTCGATTGCGGATGGGAAGGCCACGCATCCGCCGCGCCTTCTCAATTCGCAATCCGCATTTCGCAATCCGCAATTCATGTTTATCTGCGTCCATCTGCGTTCATCTGCGGATCAGGTCTGCCGAGCATATGCCCGGCCCACTCGGCCTGTGGATCGGCCCGTAGCGCCCGTCGAGCGCACTCCTGCGCCGCCGCGGCATTCCCCAGCGCCGTATGGCTCTGGGCGAGCAGATAGAGCGCCATCGAATCGTCCGGCGCAGCACGCAGCACGCCCTGAAGGATTCCGATCGCCGTCGGAAAATCCCGTTGCTCGCAGCAGATGTACGCCAGCAGGATGGCCGGATCGGCTTCCCCCGGCGCCATTTGCGCCGCGCGGGTGGCGGCCTGCCGGGCGCTCAGAAGATCGTTGGCCGCCAGCGCGGCCCGCGCCAGCAGCGCCCAGTTGCGCGGACTGTTCGGATCGGCCTCCACCACCCGCCGCATGGCCGCCTTGGCCTCCTCCGGCTGGTTCATCGCCAGCCGGCACCGGGCGAGCGCCGACAGCGCGGATGCCTCCACCGGCGCCGCCGGGTCTTCGGCCTTGACGGCCGCCGCGAGTACCGCCGCGCCTTCCTGATAGTTCTCACTGAGGGTAAGGGCCAACCCCAGTTGATATTGAAGCCGCTGATCGTCGGGGACGATCCGGGCCGCGTCGCGGTAGGCGTCGGCCGCCTCCTCATACCGATCGAGCATCATGTAGATGCCGCCCGCCAGCGCCCGCAGCGTGGCGTTCTGCTCGAAGTCGGTCAAACGGCTGCGGACCCTTGCCAGCGCGTCGGCCGCACGATCCAGCGCCACCAGCGTCTCGGCGACGGCGACGACATACGGAGCGTTCATCGGCTCGCGCGTCGAAGCGTGCTCGTACCACGCCAGCGCATCCCCGAACCGGCCATAGCGCTGAGCGATCAGCCCGCTCAGATAGTCCGTCTCGGCCGTATCGCCGCCGTGCCGCAGCGCCTCATCGAGTGCGTCCGAAGCCGACCCCGTCTCGCCGCGTTCCAGCAGAATCTTGGCCCGCAGAACGTACGGCGCCGCCGCCGTCGGATCCAGACCGATCGATTCATTCAGATGCTTCTGCGCCTCATCCAGTTGCCCGCCGGTGAACGTCTCAACGGCCAACTGGTACTTGAGCTTGCCGCGCATCTGGCTCCAGCGGTCCTTGGCTTCCTTCTTGGAATCCGGCGGGAAAATCACCGACGAACAGGACGCCAGGACCAGCAGACCCATGCAGAAAATGCCGAGAGAAATCCGTTTCATAATCATCCTCCGCGGAAAAAGAGATGGAGAGATAGAGAGACGGAGAGAAGGAGAGAATCTGTCATCGGTTACTCTCTCCATCTCTCCTTCTCTCATTCTCTCCATCTTCCTCATTCTGATTTCTCCGTGTCTTCGTGTCTCCGTGGTGAATCCTCGCCCTCCTGAAATCCACTCGGCCCCTGCAAGAGCGGGAACTCGAACGGCGGTCCCGGCCGCCCGAACATCGGCGTCACCTGCCCGCGCTCCTTCATGATCAGCTCGGTCAGGAAACCCCGGATCGCGCCCGTATCGTCGTCCCATTCGCGCTTATCCAGGAGCTGTTCTTTCAGCTTGATCGCCGCGAGGAACTTCGGATTGTTGTTCAGCGCCAGATCGAGGTCCCACAGCGCGCGGCTGAAGTGCCCCTTCTCGAGGTTCTCCACCGCCCATTGATAGTGGGCCTGCGCCAGCCGCTCGCGACCAAACCACTGAAGGCCCTTCCGCATGCCCACGCGGAATCGCTCCACGTCCTGGTTCAACTTCTCGCTCGCGTCCGACAACGATTTCTCATCATCCTTGACGATGTGGACCGTCAGCAGAATGATCACCTCTTCGCGCTGGGTATTGTCCTTGGTGCTCCGAAACAGCGACCCGGCGACCGGCAGGTTGCCGATGAGCGGGATCTGGGCCCGCGCGGCGGATGATACCTCCCGGAAGAGGCCGCCGATCAGGATCGTGTGCCCGTCACGCACGATGATGTTGGTCGTGACTTCCGTCGTCTGCTCGAAGGGCAGATTGGCGGCGGTCAACCCGCCCGTGCTGTCCTCCGGATGAACTTCGACGCGAATGAACCCGTTGTCCCCCACGAACGGGCGGAACCGCAGTTGCGTGCCGGTCTCCAGGAACTCCACGCTTTGAATCGCCGACGTCTGCGTCACCGTGGTGGTCAGATATCCATCGCGCCGGCCCACGATCACTTCGCCGCGCTGCTTGTTGAGCGTCAGGATCTTCGGATTCGCCAGCACGGTCGTGTCCGTCACCTGCTCCAGCGCCCGCACAAACACCGCCACCGAATCATTGATGATGCCGAACGTGAAACCTCCCTTGGGTACCGATTCGGTGAAGTCGCCGCGCGCCGTGTACGTCGTCTTCTGAAGGTCGTTGGACGGTAGTTGCCCCGTGTTCAGATCGGTGATGCCGTTGGAGGTCGAGCTCAGGTTCTGGAAGTCCACCCCGCCGACCAGGTTGAAATCGACACCCAGCGCGTTGTCCTCATCGAGACGCACCCGCAGGATGGTCGCCTCGATCAGCACCTGCTTGGGCCGCTGATCGATCTCGGCGATCATCTTGGCGATGGACTCGATCCGCTCCGGATAATCGACCACCATCAGCGTATCGCTGCCGGCCAACGCGTTGCCGCCCGCCGCGTCGGAGCTGGCCGCTACGCCGACCTCTGCCGGCGGCGTCAGTGAGATTTTGCCCTCGCTGCTGAGCAGCGGCTGGACCATCACTTGCGCGTCGAGCGCACGGGTGTAGCTCAGGCGGAACAGCCGCGTGACCCGCTGCCGGGCGTCGGCGGCGATCTGCTTCAACTCGTCCGCGGTGTACACATAAATGAAATGGCCCTGCTCGCGCCACCCGCACCCGTTGCTGTCGAGAATCGCCGTCAGCGCTTCCTCGAACGTGACGTTGTACAGGTTCGCCGTGACTTTCCCGGATACGTCCTTGCTGGCGACAATATTCCGTTGGCTCTGGATGGACAGCATCTGAAGCACGCTCGCCAGGTCCAGATCGCGCACGTGCATCTCGACGCGGCCCTGCGGGCTGACGCGAACGTCCGCGGGCTTGGTCCGTTCTTCGTCAGCGGGCTCGGACGTGATCGGATCGCCCGTGACTACCGGCTTGGCGGGGTCCGCCGCGGCGTACGCAGGGTTGCCGTTGCCGTCGACGGCATCGGCCGGGTCGGCCTGCACGGTCTCAGCGGACTTCGCTGGCGGGGGTGCCGTTGCCGTCGACGGCATCGACGGCACGGACGGTTTGTCCTGAGCCAGCGCCGGCAGCACCACGGCTGCCAGGCTGGTCATGAGCCACCGCACCGATAAGATGCGGACCTTTGGTCTCATCCTTGATGTGCTCTGCATGAGCAACACTCCTTCAGGTGCACGCCGGAAACTCGGCATCGGGTCTATTTCAAAAACAGCGCGATCCGCACACCGTCCCGTTCGAGCACCACATGCGTCGGTTCCACCCGCTTCAGCACGAAACCATCGATCTGCTGTCCCGGCGACAGAACCTGACCGCTGATGCACGCCGCCGGCGATGCCGTCGACGGCAATCGCCCGCACAGCGTGCTTTGCAGAACCAGTTGCCTGGCGTCTTCTCGAATGCCATCATCCACCGATCGCCCCGGCGATGCGGTCGCCGACGCCGCGCCTTCCTTCGTTTTGCCCTGCCCCGGCGGAAATATCCGCGGATCCACGGCGAACGGATCCTTCTTCAACTCCCGCGGCACCGGCTCGGTCAGCGTGATCCGTTCCGTCGCGACCGGCGTTGTCGAAGCCGCCGTGCCCGCCCCAACCGCTGGAACCACCGCCACGCTGATCTGGGCGTCCGCCTCGCTCGGCCCGCCGGATTTCCAGAAAAGCCGGGCATAAACCACTGCCGCCACCACCGCCAGTACGGCCAGCGCCGCCGTCTTTCGCGCGTCCGCACGAAAGGAAGCTCGGATGATGACCCAAAGTGGCAGCTTTCCGGAACCCATATCTGGACTCGACCGGGCGTCAGAACCCCGCCCGCCAGGGCAGGGCCGGTCCCGGCACTCGCGTGCCGGGTTCTGAGAGCTCAGGACGCTCGACCGCCGTCGACGGCGGCTCGAAAGAAAATCCTCAAATGCATCTCAACGGAAACGCTGCCCGGCTTGTCCTCGACGGCTTCCACCTTGAATCGTTCCACCTGCGTCAGGCGCGGCATCTGCTCGATGTCCTGGATCAGCCCGTACACATCACGAAAGGGGCCGCGGACCCGCAAAGCGATCGGCAGCGCCGCCACCTCCGCGGCAGAACCGGCTGGTGACAAACCGGCTCCTCCACGAATCGCCGCGCCGGGTTCGATCGCATCCGGCCGCAGATGATGCGCCTGAGCGGACCGGGCCAGGCTTTCCAAAAAATGTCCCAGGCTTTCCTGCTGCGGAATCTTGGCATCGAAGTCGGCGACTTTGACGGAAAGCGCGTTCACCGACTGCTGAAGCGCCGGCAGGAATTCCTGCCCCTGCCGCCGCGCGTTAAATTCCGCCCGCTCGGTCTCCATCGTCGCAGTCAGCTCACGAATCCGCCGAAGCTGCGGCCGCGTGACCACCAGGAAAAACCCGATCACGACCGCCACGATGGCGCCGGTCCAGACGATGGTTTGTTTATCGAAGCGCATGTTTCTCAGCTCGCAGGCTCCAAGCAAGTAAGGTGGGTCATGACCCACCCTGCGGATGCACCAAGGTCACGCGTTTCACCGCGATCTTCAGCTCGAATTCCCGCATGGCCCGCCCGGCGTGCTCCATCTCGCGCGAAAAACCGAGACGAATGTCATCGAACAGCGGGCTCGCGGTCAGCTTGCCGAAGAAGATGCCGATTTCGACATCCGTCGCCGCCACCGCCCGCAGCACGACCTCTGTCCTGCCTCGGTCCAGCAGCGCATCCACGCCCCCGCTCCCCCCCTTCTGAAGGGCGGGCCGGGGGGAGTTGCTTGTGCCACTGCTCTCAAGCAGAGGGACCGTCTCAACCGTGATCGAACGCAGCGACATTGAGTCGCTCATGAGCGCATTGATCTGACCGATCACAGCATCGAGCGGGGCGTCGTCATCGAGGCGGCTGATCAGCGCGGCCTGACGCTCCAGCGCGCTCTTGCGGGCCTGAAGAGCGCTGACTTGTTCGCGCTGCGCCCGGCGCTGGCCGTCCCCGCCGCTGACCGCGATCAGCGATCCCTCGACGGACCGGATTCGCGAAGTCATGATCAGTTGTGAGAATCCCAGGGCGGCCAGCAGTACGACCGACAGCATCACGTTGCGCCGCGTGCGGTATCGCCGCAGCATCGCCTGATGAAAGCTTCTGGGCAGGAAATCGATCTCTTTCATGCCGCCACCTCCGCCCGCTCCATCGAAGGCACCGGCTTGAGGGCCAGACCCAGCGCCGTCGCCCATTCCGGTTGCCCCGTCCGGCGGTCGGACCCGCCGAAATCCGGCTCCGAAGGCAGGTGCCGCATCGGCCGACCCACGCGGAACGGCAGGTTCACGTGATCGGAGAGTGTTTGCAGCAGGTCGGCATTGCAGGCTTCACCGCCGATGGCCGTCACTTCATCCGACCGCAGCCCGCGAAACGTCACCGAGCAGTACCGCAAACAAAGCGCGATTTCCTTCGCGAGCTGTTCGAGCGGCGGCCGAAGCGTGTCCAGCACCGCCCGTTTCACGTTCTCGCTGACCGCGTGCTCTTGCGAAGTTTCCGCCTCCTGGTCGGTCATTCCCGCGGTATGCTGGCGATGGAGCCGCACCCGCAGGTCGGCCGCATCGACAATGCTCATGTCCATTTGCTCGCTGACCATCTCGTCGAATTTCTGCCCGCCGATGGGGATCGATTTGAAAAAGATAATCTCCGGGCCGCGCGACATGACCACGCGCGAAGCGCTGTAGCCCAGATCGACAACCGCGTTGACCGCGTTCTGATCCTCGTCGCGCCGCAGAAAACGTTCGAACCCGCGGAACAGCGCACACGGCCCCGCATCGATCGCCGCCGGCCGCAGACCCATCCTGGAAAGCATCCGCACGTGATCCTCAACGACCGAGCGGTTCGCCGCGAAAACGATGACCTCCAGCCGGATATCCGTGCCCTGGCGGACGTCGCCGGCCACAATGAACCGAAGCTCCGTCTGGTCCGCGTCCACGCCAAGCCGTTCGGCCGCCTCGTACCGGATCACTTCGCCCACTTCGCTCTCCGGCATCACTGGAATGCGCAGGTTGCGGACCTGCATGTCTTCCCACCCCAGGCAGCTCACCACCTCGCGGCCGACGAACTGCCCCTCGGCCAGCATCTCACCGACCGCCTTTTCGCGGATGCGCTGCATGTCCGCCGGCGTGTGCGGCCCGGGTGGGATCACCCGCTCGGCGCAGCCGATCACCGTCGTCTGCCCGCTTTGATGGGCCAGTTGCAGCATGCGCACGCAGCGCGCGCCGAAATCGATGGCGATCGGATCTACCCCTCGCCGCACCCACGAAGAACGACGACGATTCACGCTGCCTCCCATCTGGAACTGAAGCGCAACGCCCGCGCTCACTATTTGGTGACCGCGCGCGGCGCCGCTTTCGATTCTGCCTTGGTGTCTTTATCGGTACCTACCACCTTGACCTTAATCGTCTGCGTCCGAAGATGTTGCAGAATGCTGTCCAGAAGCGCGTTGCCTCTGTCCTGGGCATCAATAAGCTGCTTTCGCTGGAGCCCGCTGTCGGGGATCTGGGCCATCGCCCGCGGCCCAAGCGGTCCGATCAGGGCCGATAATTCGACGGCGATCACCGCCAGCAGCGCGACGATCGCGGTCAGCGTCCATCTCAACCAGCGCACGTTCATCGAGTCATTCATGGTCTGCCTCCTTAAGCAAGACGCAGGATCATTAACCCGTTACAAAACAGAACGGGCTCGACAGGCCGCCCCCCCGGCGGTCTGACGAGCCCGATCGCTATCCACATGTTTAGCCGCGAGCGCAGGCGAGCGCGGAACGCAGCGCATGAGCGCCTGCCAGTCAATACCCCGTATAAGCGGCGTCGTTGTTCGCCCGAAACACGCCGGTGCTCTCGTTGTAGTACCACGCTTTAGTCGAAGCGACCGCACCGGCGGTCACGTCGCTGGTGCTGGTATACGGATTCTGTGGAACGGCCTGGAGGTACGGCCCCAGCGTATAGCCGGCGGTGCCCAGCGCCGCCGTTGTGCCGTCCGCCTTGCTGGCCAGCGTCATCTGATCGGAGAACGTCGCCAGCGCCGGCCATGTGTCGTTGTGCTGGAGCTTGTAGAGCTGGAGCTGCCCGCGAATCGTTTGCAGATTTGTCTTGAGCGAAGTCAGCTTGGCATCGGTGCTGGCATCGCTGAACTGGGGCACCACAATGGCTGCCAGAATCCCCAGGATGATCACGACGATCATCACTTCAACCAGCGTGAAACCTTTGCGAACGCCCATGTGGTAACCCCCGTTTGTGTGCAATAAAACCGAAACCGTTTAGCCGCGAGCGCAGGCGAGCGCTGGCAAGCGCCCACAATGCCTCGATCCATCGTCAATCAATACCCCGTATAAGCGGCGTCGTTGTTCGCCCGAAACACGCCGGTGCTCTCGTTGTAGTACCACGCTTTAGTCGAAGCGACCGCACCGGCGGTCACGTCGCTGGTGCTGGTATACGGATTCTGTGGAACGGCCTGGAGGTACGGCCCCAGCGTATAGCCGGCGGTGCCCAGCGCCGCCGTTGTGCCGTCCGCCTTGCTGGCCAGCGTCATCTGATCGGAGAACGTCGCCAGTGCCGGCCATGTGTCATTGTGCTGAAGCTTGTAGAGCTGGAGCTGCCCGCGAATCGTCTGGAGGTTCGTCTTCAGCGAAGTCAGATTGGCGTCGCTGCTGGCATTGCTGAACTGCGGCACCACAATGGCTGCCAGAATCCCCAGGATGATCACGACGACCAGTACCTCAACCAGTGTGAAAGCTTTTCGAACGCGCATGTTGTCTCCCTTTCATAGGACATGCCCCAGGCTTCCGCGAAATCGGCAGACGGCCCCCTCGCTGGCGGACCAACTGGCAGACCCGTATCGCCCGGTACGATATCCGGCTGAGGAGGCTATCGGATGGGTGCCTACCTCACTTTACAAGAGGTCGCAGATGAGCCGCGCCGACAGATGACGAACGTTGGGCCAATGAGTGCCGACCGGCGGGCCGATAACCAGCAGATTTAAGTGTGTGACACTTCCGGAGGGCCGGGGAACCCCTATCCGCAGGACCGCGGCAATTTATTGCCCCTCTGGCATTGCAGACACGGGCTTGCGGCAATAAATTGCCGCGGTCCTGTCGAGCTTCGATCCGTTAACCTGAGCGTATTGGGGAAACCGTGATGGGTCTGAAACGATGATGTGGCCATCGGCAATCGCGCTCCACGTACTTCTGCTGGGCGCATCCCCCGCGACCCGGTCTGCCGCGCGCCTGCCGGGATTCGATACCAGTATTTACTTCTCTGAGCAGGTCGAGTCCTATCTGTGGGAACCGCAGGTCAAAATTCACATCAACGCCCCCGCCGCGGCCAGCTTCGACCGCGGCAAACCGACGCAACTCATCATCTATGCCCTGCCCAACGGCAACACCACCGCCCAGACCGTCGGCCGCCAGCTCGCCGCCGGCGTCGATTGGCATTACGGAATTCAGCACATCGGCGCCCAGACCCGCCGGCTGCGCGAAATCATGACCGACCAGAACATCGTCGTGGCTTATGTGGAGGCCGAAGGAAAAAGCTGGCCCGCGTGGAAAACCAAACATCCCGATTACCGCCGGCTCATCCCGAAGATCATCGACTCCATTGTCGGCCGGCTTGACGCGCCGCATCTCACGCTGCATCTGACCGGCCACAGCGGCGGCGGGAGCTTCGTCTTCGGCTTCATCGACAGCGTCGATCGCATCCCCGCCCGCGTCACCCGCATCTCATTCCTCGACAGCAACTACGGCTATAGCGACGAGCTCAAACATGGCGACAAGCTCATCGAATGGCTCCAGTGTGGCACCGGCGTCTCGCCGGTGAATTGCCATGTTCTCAGCGTCATCTGCTACGACGACCGCAACATCACGCTCGACGGCAAGCCCGTCGTCAGCCCCACCGGCGGCACCTGGCGGGCCACCCAGCGCATGTTGGACCGTCTGCAAAAAGACGTCAAGCTCACCGGGAAGCCCGCCGACGCCTACGCCCGCACCATCGGCCTCGACGGTCGCCTCGACATCATCATGCATCCCAACCCGCAGAATAAAATCCTCCACACCGTTCTCGTCGGCGACATGAACGGCTTCATCCACGCCGCCACCGTCGGCACGCCCTACGAGACCAAAGCCGCTCTCTTCAACGGCCCCGTCACCTATCGCAAATGGATCCAGCCCGGCGAATGAATTGAAGCCCCGAAAGCTGGATTATCATGCGGCCTGGAGAGTGTCTATGCCCACTACGTGCAACAACGAGTAGATGTGAAAGTGATCGCGGGATGGGTCCGCAATGAAAATGTCTCGTTTCATGACCACGACCAGTGCGGGATTGTGAATATCCACCGGTTCCTGGTTGGAGAGCTTCAGCCGGAATGGGGAGAAGGGCTGACGATTCAGCAACTCGTTGATGGTATCGGCATCCATATTAAAAAGTATATCCAATAACCCGGGGTTTCGACAATGCCGGAATACCCTGTTTGCAATAGTGGACGGTAATACACCGATCAGATCAATTCTCGACAACCTGTTCCAGGATCGCAAAATCACCGGGACTCCAGGCCTGCGCGATGATGTACAACTTCTCGCGGATCACCACGCACACGGCATTGTGCACGTGTTGGAAGTTCTCGAGGCCCAGATCCTCCTTAGGCATGAGCGTGGAGACAAGCTTTTCGTCTTCGAGGATATAGATCGGCGCCCCCTTGCTTCTGTCCGGACCGTGGAGGCAGCCCACAACCAACAGCTTGCCCTGATAGAACGTGTCGCACGGCCATGACCCCTTCGGCAGCGCCAGCGTGCTCAGATATTTCCCGTCGGGTGAGAAGCGATCTATTTCCGAGTTGGGCCGGTCGGCCACGTCCAGACGCTTCATTCCGCCGGGCACGGTGATGCCGTGACCCGTTTGAAACTGCCCCGGCCCGTTGCCCTTTCCGCCGAAGCTCAATTTGTTCCACACCGCCCCGAACGGCTCGAGCGTGATCTTCGCCGTCAGCACGTAATCGAGCGACGAATACCCGGTCGTGATGTAATACCGTCCGTCCAGTTCTTCAACGTCCGTCGGGATGAACTTTTCGCCCTTGCGGAAATACTCCGTCGCCGTTTCCGCGCCGAGGTCGTCCTTTGCTGTTGGCGTCTCCAGGATGTGGACGAGTTTTCCCTCCAGCGTCGTCGTAATCACTTGTGCCTTCTCGTTGGCGGGAAACGTCAGGTAAGGCGGCTTGCCCTCCGGGTACCAGATCAGCGTATTATGCTGGTTTGTATCGCGCACCTCGGGCGGCGTCTCCAGTAGTTTGGTTGACTTCAGGTCCCGGCTGATCTGGATGATCCCCGCGCCGGGAAGCGAAAAGTAGATTTCCCCTCTTCGCGGCCGTCGATCGACCGCAAACCCGCCGTGCGCTTTTTTCAAAACCACCACCGCCTCTTTCGGCAGATGATCGCCCGAATAAAGCAGCCGGAACCGGTACTTTCCCTGCCCCGTGATCGCCGGCTGCGAAGCCGCCGCCGAAGGCGCACTGTCTGTATCCGCCAATGCGAGCAACACGGGTTCATCGCCGCCCCAACCGGACATGCCCGGCGACCGCTCCTGCCCTTCGATGACATCAACAACATGGCCCGGGTGGGAAAACACATTTGTCGTCAGGCTTCCGATGAACACCAAACCGCCGGCAATCGTCATTCGGTCTCGTCCTCGCATGGACGCACCTCCATGAAAAAGCTTGCTGAAACACAACCGGGTTGGGGCTTCAATAGTGTACATACAACCATATTGTCAAATCACGCATCGTCATCATGCTCGCCGACGAGTTCCCCGGCATGGGCTGCCGCAGCCCCCAGGCGCTCGGCGGCACACCGGTCAACATGCGTATATCACATTGTAAAAAAACAATTTATCGTTCATCGTGAACCGTATTCTGACACCTGCTGTCAGGCCGGTCCAATGACCATCCTAAGCCCCAGCCCACAGTTTTTGAGTATCTATACAACACAACACGATTTCCGACGTCCCAATCTGGTGAATCTGGGAAGTTTGGAGCACATTCTCCGTTTTTTTATTGATTGGGCCGGTCGTTCCTCATAAAGTAAAAGTAAGGGAGTCTCGATTCTCGGTGATCGCATAAATCGTTAACCGGAAACCGGGCGAGAGCAGAAGGAAGCGTTCGTACAAGCAGGGAGAGAGATGAGAACACGGAATCTGTGCGCCGTGGCGGTAGTCTTTTCACTCGCCGCGGGGCAATCCTACGCGCTGATTATCGATGGTGACCTGAGCGACTGGGGCGTTGTTGTCTCGGACAACAACGCCAGCACTTTCAATTTCCCGGCCAATATCGGTCTGCTTGGCTCACATCTGGAAGATCAGGGCGATAACGACGGTAATTCGGCGTTCCTCGGGCCCAACCGCGGCGGCCAGAATTACGACGCCGAGGCCATGGCCGTCGCCCAACAGAACGGCACCCTCTATGTCATGCTGGTGACCGGGCAGCGCCCCGACAATGGCTTCAAAAACTATGCTCCAGGTGATCTCCGCATCATCACCAACGCCGGCACCTACGGCCTCGAGCTCGGCGGCGGAAAAGGCGGCGGCGCTGGGACCGCTATCTTCGAGGGAGACGACGGATCAACTTTTACCATGAAAAAATCTGGATTTACCAAGAAATACGCCGATGCCGACGACGACCGTCAGACTGCCGGATCCTTGTGGAAAAACGCCACCTGGCTGCTCGATCCGATCGCGCCGAAAGGCCCGGTGCAGTTCGCCGTCAACGGCGCCAGCACTAAGCTGGGGATGGCCGACTATGTCTTCACCCGTGACACGGTCACCACACAACATTCCATCATCGAGTTGTCCATCCCCCTGCAATTCTTCAGCGGCGAAACCATTCAACATCTCAGTTGGCGGCCCTCATGCGGTAACGACGAACTCGATGTTACCGTCATCGCCATCCCCGAACCCGCCACGCTGCCCCTCCTGGCCCTGAGCCTGCTGCCCCTCGCCCGTCGTCGCCGTCGATCGCCCACCCCATAGAAGATGTGTGAGTAGCGGTCGAACTATCCGAGCCGCGACCGTGAGGGAGCGGTCCTCTGCGGCCCGCTTCCTTTTCCCAAACACGAAACCCTCGTTTTCCCGGCCATTAACGCGGTTTTACCCCGCCATCGCAACAAACGCCGGCGCCAAACGAACCCACTACGCCCGTTCCGCGGAACACCCGCTTTCCCGGTAAACCGCACGCCGGATATTGGACCCTCGGCGGAACCTGGCCCGCACATTTCATACTTCCCGCGATCGGCATTACACTTCCGGCATGTCCGACTCGACTTCAGGGCCATTGGGTATCATCGCCGGCGCCGGGCGGTTTCCGTTCCTGGTCGCCGAAGGCGCTCGCATGGCGGGCAGATCGGTTATCATCGTTGGGCTGAAAGGCCTCGCCGACCCGGCACTGCAAGATCATGCCGACCGCTTCTACTGGTCCGGCATCGTGCGGCTCGGGCAGTGGATTCGCATCTTCCGGCGATGCGGCGTGCAGGAAGCCATCATGGCCGGCTCTGTCCGCAAGGCGGTGATGTACGACCGTTTCCGGCTGCTGCGATTTCTGCCCGACTGGACCAGCTTCAAGCTGTGGTTCTTCGAAGTGGCCGACCGTCGGAACGACACCGTGCTTCGGGCGACCGCCGATCACATGCAGCGAAAGGGCATCATCTTGACCGACTCCGTGCAATACTGTCAGGACCATCTGGCCGGCGGCGGCGTGCTCACCCGGAGGCAACCCACGCCCGCCCAGCAGCGCGACATCGTTTTCGGCTGGCGGATCGCCAAGGAAATGGGCCGCCTCGACATCGGCCAGTCCATCGCCGTCAAGGAGCAGGAGGTCATCGCCGTCGAAGCCATCGAAGGCACTGACCGCATGATCGAGCGGGCCGGCAACCTTTGCCGCCACGGCGGCTGGACACTCATCAAGGTCGCCAAGCCCGATCAGGATCCGCGCTTCGACGTGCCCACCATCGGACCCGAGACCATCGAGAACCTCCATCGCCACGGCGGCAAAGCCATCGTGATCGAGGCCGGCAAGACGCTGGTCATCGACCGCGAAAAACTCACCCAACGCGCCGACCAGTTGGGCATCGTCGTCGTCGCTCAGGCGGACATGGGAACCGCCGATGCACGCCAATGAACGCCGATGAAAACGAATCCAAATTTTTTGCGTTTATCTGCGTGCATCGGCGGTTTCTTTTGCCTGTTTATTCATGTCCCCTCATTCGCCGACGATGCCGAGCCCGTAGCCGCCCTGCCGGTCCACGCCTGGTGGTCGCGGGCTTCGATGGCGATGAAAGCACTGGAGCGCGCGCCCGAGTTCGGCGTCAACGCGATGATCCTCGAAAACGATTTGGAAGACGTCGGCTGGGGCGAGGTCACGGGCGGCCTGTGCAATTACGATTTCTCCGATCGTTGCCGCCGCGACGCAGCAGGCCGGGCCAAAGTTGAAAAGCTCCGCGCCCGATACCGCCGGATCAGCGCCGAGGCCCGCCGCCAAGGCGTCGATTGTTACGTCATGTGCCCGGAGGTGCATGCGCCGCAGTCGTTCGGGCCGCTGTCGTATGACGATCCCGCACTGTGGGCGTTGATCCGCGATCGCCTCCGCGAGATGTTCCAGACGGTGCCCGATCTGGCCGGGTACGTGCTGTATCTCACCGAAGGGCCGATGCTGGATGTCGAGGACCTGCCCGGCAGCGAGCCGTCCAAGACCCGCCGGGCCCGCAGGCTCATCGACGCGTGCTGGGAGGGCTGCAAGGCTGAGAAACGCAAGATGATGGTGACGACATTCATCCACAATCCGAAGATGCTGGAGGCCACCGCCGAAGCGCTGCGCTCGCTGCCGCCCGATCCCGGCTTCGCCGTCCTCCAGTATTGCTGCCCGAACGACTGGGGACTCTATGAGCTGGTCAATCCTTCTATCGGCCGCGTAGGGCCGCATCCGGAGATCCTCGGCTTCGATTCCTGCGGCGAGAACTGGGGGCAGGGGGCATACCCATTCGTGCAATCCGCGTTCATGTCCCAGCGGTTGCGCGAAGCGCGGGCCCGCAGCAAGAACATCGCCGGCCTGGCCAGCTACGTCGCCTGGACCGACCATACCGCACTCGGCAACTTCAACGAGGCGAACCTCTATACGTGTCAGGCTCTCACGCGCAACCCGACCCGCGATGGCCGCGAAATCCTGCGCGAGTGGTGCGCGAAGCGTTTCGGCGAAGGAGCAGCCGACCTGGCGGCGGAGATCCTCGGCCGCACGCAGCCGGCGGTCTTCAAAATGAAACACATCTTCGGCTACTGGGTGGATACGACCGCCAAGGGCGGGCTGCCCTTGCTCCAGGAGATGGACGATTACCTGATCCGCGACGTCTTCGGGGAGGCGCTCACGAAGTGGGACCCGGATCCGGAACTGAAGAAGACCTGGGACGGGATTCTGCATCCCGATGAAGCTTTCCTCCGCAAGGTCCTGGCCGAGAAGGACGAGGCGATCCAGATTTTCTATAACTCAGGACAGGAGGTCGAGGCTGCTTTTAACCAGTTCAAACGTGAAGATTATCGTGCGCTGAAACGTGCGCTGGGTTTGCAACTTCAATGGGCTCACGTCTGGCGCGGGCACATATACATCTTCTTTCTGAGGCAGATGGGCAAGGCGCAAGGCTGGCCCGCGGAGATCAAGACGCGATTGAGCGAAGAACTGGATCGCTATTCCGCCGAAGCCGATCGCCTCGACGCGATTATGAAGGAAGATCGCTTTCCGGCCGGCCCCGAGCGGGCCAAACAATTCGTCCGTGAAGTGATGAAGGAGATCCCGCCCGGATCCAAGTGAGGGTCGCAGCATGATGACTCGCCCCCGGGCATGCCCGGGCCTATAAATGAATCGTGGGACGATGGCCAAACCGCTCACCGATGAAGGCATTCAGACCGCGGAAAACATTTTCCGCGAGTACCTGCGCGACCGCGGGCTCAAATACACGCCCGAGCGGCAGCACCTCCTGCGCGAGGTACTCAGCAACGACGAGCATTTTGAGGCCGAGCAGCTCCTGATCGCGCTGCGTCAGGCCGGCAAACGCGTGGCCAAGGCCACGGTTTATCGGACGTTGCCGCTGTTGGTGAATTGCGGCATCGTCCGGCAGATCCAGTTCGGCGACAAGCTGACACGCTACGAGCACACCTTCGGCCAGGATCCGCACGACCACATGGTCTGCCGCCGCTGCCGGCGCATCATCGAGTTCGACAGCGCGGACGTGCTGCGGCTGCGGACGGTGCTGGCGGCGCAGCACAAGTTCCACGCCATCGCCCACCGCTTTCAGATCACGGGGTTATGCTGGGAGTGTGTGCAGGCCTGCCCCGCCGCGCAGCGCCCGTTCATCCCCGCCGGCGGCACGCCTAGCAAAGGGCCGCGTAGGTCAGGAGGGCCAGAATGAGAATCTTGATCTTGCGAGCGAAGAAGTTGTGGACCGCCACGGTCATGACTTCGATCCCCACAAAACATCAGATCGAGGACCCGTGAGAGAACCTGTTCCCTCGTGAGGTGTGGATTGAAGCAATGCCCGTTCCATAGGGCGTTAAGGCATGGATTATCTGAGCATGTTCGCAACTGCTGATTCTGAAAATACTTACGATTGGTGTAGAGGGTTGTATATCTAGGTGGAGTTTGCCGGTTCTAAGGGGTGTTGAATGGCGGCGACGTAGGGCGGGCACTGCCCGCCTTTCTGCGGCAACGCTCCAATGGGCGGTCGATGCCCGCCTTGTTTGGCTAGTTCCTGAGAGAGGTCAGACCCTACAGCAATTCGGTAGGGAGCGGGGGTTCGCGAAAGGCATCCGCTGATGCGGTTTGGAACACTGTTCGCGATTGAAGTGAGCGGCCCCTTCGCTGCCGGGGGATGCGGGGTTTCTCGTCCCGTGGCGGTGTCGTCGAAACAGCGGGGGTACCGGCTCCATTAAAGCAACTATTCACGTGGCTGCGCCAGTTGGCCAGCGCGGAGGGAATGGGGTGGTAATGCAGAAACTTGCCGCGGCGCTGAGCGGCCACCAGCCCGGCGGATTTCAGCCATTTGAGATGGAACGATAGCGCGTTGGGCGCCAGCCTGACCAGGCGGGCCAGATCGCCGGCCGCCATGGGCGATTCGCAGACGGCCGCCAGAATCCGCCGCCGATGCGGATCGGCGAGGGCCTTGAATGCTTCGTCCAGCGGATCGTGCCGATCGTTCAACATTTCCACGATTGTTGAATGATCGGCACACTGGCGGTCGGTGCTGGAGGCATTCTCCCTCTTATCTACTTCGTGCGTTACCTCCCGCTTTCTCCAGAAGGTAGAATAGATGAGTTGTGCGGCTGACTGTGCTCAACCCCAGCCCTCACGTGTTGCCGCCGCTGTACGCGGCCTGGATGGACGACTTACTCGAGGGTCCGATTCCAGCCGAGACCGAGGCGACGTGCGAGAACTGCGCGATGTGCCCGGAGGGGCCGCACCGGCCGTCGGGATCGGATTACTTCTTCGATCCGCGCACCAAGTGCTGCACGTACATCCCCGAGCTGCCCAACTTTCTGGTGGGCCGGATGCTCAGCGATGATGACCCCGCCTTTGCCGCCGGGCGGGCCACGGTCGAGAAGCGGCTGGCCGAGGGGCTGGGAATCTCGCCGCTGGGCATCGGGCGCTCGCCGACGCAGCGGTTCCTGTACGCCCTCACTACGCAGGCGATGGCTTTCGGGCGCAACCCGGACCTGCGCTGCCCCCACTATTTGGAAGGAGAGGCGGGTAACTGCGGGATCTGGCGGCACCGCAGCTCGATCTGCGCGACCTGGTTCTGCAAGTACGTCCGCGGCGCGGTGGGGTTCCATTTCTGGCGAACGCTGCTCCAGCTTCTGATGACCACCGAGGTGAACTTGGCGCAGTGGTGCATCTGCGAGCTGGACCCCGGCAACGAAGCCCTGGAACGCCTGTTCGGCATGCCCAGCGCGGACGCTGCGCCCACCGATCCGGTGCGTAGCGGCGCGCTCGATGGGCGCATGGACGACGCGACGCGGCAGACGGTCTGGGGGCGCTGGTACGGGCGGGACCGCGCGTTTTTCCAGGCGTGCGGACGGCTGGTCGAGGGATTGAGCTGGTCCGACGTGTCCAAGCTGGGCGGCTCGGACCTTCAGCTACAGGAACGATTGGTCCGGCTGTCCTACGAACAGTTGCGCTCGACGGCCCTACCGGCGCGCCTGCGCGTGGGTTCCTTTCAAATCGTCCAGGTGACGACCGGCCATTACCGGATCCGCTCGTACAGCGCTCTGGATCCGCTGGACGTGCCCAAGGCGATCATGGACGCGCTGCCCCACTTCGACGGCCGGAGCACCGAGGCGGTCGTGCAGGAGATCGCCATGCAGAAGGGCCGCATACTGGACGACAGCCTGCTCCGCCGGCTGGTGGACTTCCAGATCCTGGTGCCGGCAGGTGCATCGTGCGGATCATGCTGACTCGTCTCGCACCGCGAGAGCATCGGGATCAAACAAGAAGCGTCAGGGTGGCGTCGCGTCGGACACCGCCGGCCTCGCCGCTCTCTCGCTCAGCGTCGCGTCGTCGTTCATGCCCTTCTCGGCAGGCTGGCCGTAAAGCTCGGGGTGCTGGTAGGTGCCCTTCTCGCGGCCCTGCTTCTCGACCTCGACGGGTGCGTGTCGCTGCTGGACCCACTTGTCATTGCGGAGGGCCTCGACGCGCCAAGAGACCTTCTTGCCGGGCGCACCGCCCGCGATGCGGAACGAGCAGGCCGGCGCGGACTCACCCGCCCCGGCTTTCGCCCCGGCGCTCAGGGCGGCCTCGCTGATCTCGTCGGCCACGTGCAGCATGGGCATGGGAGTACCGACAGCGGTCAGTTGGTAGCTCGGGTCCCTGTTGATCTTGGCGAAGTAGTGCGGCAGTGCGACAACGGCCGTGCCCGCGCCGTCGAGTAGCACCGTGCCGCGGTAGAAATTGATGACCTCCGGGCTTTCAGCGGCGTAGTGGAGCAGGTACTTGTTGAGCGGGTCGTCGGGATGGTCGATGCGGAAGGGCTTGACGCCGCTGGCGCCCATGTCGCCTTGGGCCCAGACGGCATACCCGCCGGCGGCGGTGCTCGCCTGGCCGTACACACCGTAGATCGTGCCGCCGGTGGCGGTGGCCACTCCAACGACGCCGCGCCCGCTGGTGCTACTGCTCCGACCGTACACTCCGTAGTTACTGCCGGTTCCGGCGTTGGACAGGCCGACGACGCCGCGCCCTCCCGTGCTTTCGCTCTCGCCATAGACGCCGTAAGTCTCTCCGCTGGTGGCGTCAACGTAGCCGTAGACGCCTCTCCCGGACGTGCTGGCGCTGTGGAAAGACCCGCCGTAGGCGTTGCCGGTGGTGGAGGTGGCCTGGCCGTAGACGCCGCTCCCATCCGTGCTCGTCGTTGTAAACAAGCCGCCGTAGGTGGTGCCCGTGCCAGCGTTGGCCCAGCCGAAGACGGCGCGCCCGGACGGGCTGCTGCTAAAGCCGTACAGGCCGTAGGTGTCGCCAATGCCCAACACGCCGATCCCGGAAGTGCTACTGCTCTCGAAGTACCCGCCGTAGGTGTTGCCGGTAGCGGCGTCAGCCAGTCCGTAGACGCCACGCCCGGAGGTGCTGGCGCTGTGGAAAGACCCGCCGTAGGCGTTGCCGGTGGTGGAGGTGGCCTGGCCGTAGACGCCGCTCCCATCCGTGCTCGTCGTTGTAAACAAGCCGCCGTAGGTGGTGCCCGTGCCAGCGTTGGCCCAGCCGAAGACGGCGCGCCCGGACGGGCTGCTGCTAAAGCCGTACAGGCCGTAGGTGTCGCCAATGCCGTACACGCCGATCCCGGTCGGGCTACTGCTCTCGAAGTACCCGCCGTAGGTGTTGCCGGTGCCGGCGGTGGCGTTGCCATAGACTGCGCGCCCGGTCGTGCTGGCGCTCTGGCCGTACACGCCGTAGGTGAGGCCACTGGCGGCGATCGCTTTGCCGTAAAGGCCCGTTCCTGAGATGCTGATGCTCTGCCCATACACGCCGTAAGTGGCGCCAGTGCCCGATGTGGCCTCAGCGAAGACCCCGCGCCCGTCCGTGCCGTTGCTCTGGAAACGCCCGCCGATGCCGAGGCCGGTGGCGGGGGAGGACATCCCGAACACGGCCGAGGCGCCGCTGAAGGTGGAGGAGTTCTCGCCGCTGATGATGTGGGTGGTGCTGGAGCCGCTCAGCGTAAGCGGCACGGGGACGGACTGGAGGAACGCGGTCGAGTCCAGCCCGTCGAGCCGGTCGGCGTTGAGGTTCGTCACCAGCGTGGTGCTCGTCACCGAGAAGGGCGAACCGGCGGCGGTGAACGACGGGGCGGCCGAGAACGTCTTGCCCGCGCTGAAGGTCTGCACCGAGTTCAGTAGCGCGACGTTGCTCGACAGCCGCGCGTCGGTTAGCGTGCCACTGTTGATGTTCGAGGCGTTCTGGTAGAACGCCGCGGGCTGCCCGTTGAGTTGTGTGGCATTCGTCGCCGTCGTTGCCGTGGCGGCTGCCGACGCGTTCAGGGCGAAGAGGGCGTTGGGCGCGGCGGTCAGCTCCTGGCGCGGCACGAGCGGCGTGCCGTTCACCGTCACGTCCAGCCAACGCTGATTTCCGTCAAAGACGCCGGCCCCGAAGTCGACCTGGACGGTGAACAGGCCGTCGGTGACGGAGACGCCCGGCAGCGTCTGACTCGCCAACAGCGTGCCGCCCGCCGGGACGGGATACAGCTTGAAGTCCATATTGAACGAGCCGTTGGCCGGGCTCCCGCCGCTCTTGAGCCGGCCCTGGTAGGTGAAGGCCGTGCCCAGCGGGTCCGCCCATGAAGCGGAAACCGCCAGAAAGACAAACAAT
This sequence comes from uncultured Planctomycetales bacterium, assembly GCA_964384465.1. Taxonomy (GTDB): domain Bacteria; phylum Planctomycetota; class Phycisphaerae; order UBA1845; family PWPN01; genus CAYLLT01. The sequence goes on from CAYLLT010000029.1 coordinate 45,111, forward strand.
GAACCGGCGACAAGTCGAGTGCGCATGTTTCCTCCTCCAGCCAGAGTGGCATTTGAACAGCGGTTCATTATAACGTCGGAAGGAGATAACCCCGCGCGCGAATTGAGTTTTTTACGCTCCAGATCGTCGTGCTGACCGTCTCGGACCACGGCCCTTTCCCTGGAGTCGAGCGCCCCCTTCGTGGCGGGGAGGCCCGCGCCCGAGCGGTCGCTTGCATCTGGCGCCTGACACCTCCCATCGGCTTTCGGGCGGGGCGGGTCTGCGTCCGGCAGCATCACCACATCTTGTGTTTCTGCCACGGGACGGAGCCGCCTGATTTGAGGGCGCCGTCCGCCGGCCGGTGATGTCGACCCTCATTACTTCTGCTTAGGATCGTACCACCTAAGGGGTTTGTTCCCACTCAGCGATCCGTCCGCCTTCTGCGGCTTGTAGGAGTATTCGATCTTGGCGTAGTTGAACGAAATCTCTTCGATGGGGATCGCGTCGCCGCCGGCACTGCCCCCCCCGAATGGGGTCGCCCTGCCGGACTCGCTCAGATCGATCTTCCCGATGTTCCCGCCACGGGTGGTGGAGGGGTTTTTAAAAAACCTGACGCTGGACTTGTCCATGACGATGGGGATGCTGAAGTCGTTCATATTCACCCTCACCCGGCCGCCTCCGCCTCCGCCTCCTCCGCCCGCGCCGCCATCGTGAAAGAAGCCTGCGGCGCCGAAAAGCACGCGCTTCATGGCGTCCTGCGTGCCGGCGGCGCCCTCGCTCTCGCCCTTGATGTCGCCCATCTTGATATAGGGGCCGGCAGCCGCGGACGCGGGAATCACGCCACCGCGGACGCGCAGGAGCATCGGCTCGGAGAGAATGCCCGGGTTCGGGTTCGACGAGAGCGGGGGCGGGCCCATCGGCACCGGCCACCCCGAGACATAGGGGTAATACCGCCGCCGGCGGTCGTCGTACAGAATCACGTCAGTGTGCTGGAAGAAGTAATAGACGCCCTCCTCTTCCATCAGGCGGGAGGCAAAGTTGAAGTCGCTCTCGCGGTACTGGACGGTATAGTCGCGCAATGAGAACCCGCCCGCGCTCCCGCGTTTGTGATCGGGCTGGTGACCCCGGCTGAAGTCGCCCTTCATCCGGGTACCGCTGGTCGGGTTGTTGCCCGCCCAACTGATGAGCAGATTGGGCGAGTTGATCCCCTTGGACGCGCTGCGCCCGGCGCGCGGGTCGAGGTAGCTGGAAGATGCCATGCCAAGCCCATGGCCCATCTCGTGATTTCCGGTATCCCCGTAAGCGTACGGATCCAGGTAGCGTGAGCGATAGTGGTAGAAGCCGGTTTCGGGATCGTAGCGCCGGCCGGTGAACAGATACGGGTTGCCAATCGACGATTCGTCCGTGAACAGCTCGAAGGCGGTATCCGCGGGCTCCGGCTGCCACGGCCCGCCGTTCTCGTTGTAGTACAGTTGCGTGTTGCCCGCTACGCTGCTCACCCATCCCCAGGTGGCGGGTGAGCCGGCGGTGTTATTGGTCAGCTCGAGCCAGAAGATCTGGCCCGGGGCCGCCTGGTAAGGCGTCGCCAGCTCGGCCTGATATTGATACTCCGGGGTATTGCCGACGGCTATCGTCCGGCCGGTCGCAGTTCGCGACACGTCGCCGCCCGGATGCTCGGTGTGCAGCACCGCGCCGGGTCCGGGACCGGCGGTGCCGTCCGCATGGATCCTAATGGTGAAATCGTCGCTCGCGGGCGTCGCTCCAAACCCGTAACTGCCCCACCAGCGCAGTCCGGTGATCCGCACCGGTCGGCTGAAAGTAAAGTCGTCAGCCACGATCTGCGCGATGCCCATATGCGGATCGGCATCGGAGAGATACGCGACGTTGGCGTCGGGCGACTGCGCGTACACTGAGACCGCGGGCCGCCCGTAATCCTGGTACTCGTACCGTTCGACCACGTTCCCCGCGGCATCGGTGATCGCTGCCGTGCTGCCCAGATCGTCGGTGTGGAAGAAGGACTCCTGCGCAAGCTGGACCATCTGAATGTAGCCATCATTTCTGGCCACGAATGTCGCCTGGGTCGCGTTCGATGCATCCTGTTCCTCGATCTCGGCCGTCGCGTCGTAGTAGAAGCGTGTCTGGGCTCCGTTCACCGTCCTGGCGATCCGCCGGCCGAAGGGGTCGTATTGATAGGTGGCGTTGGCGCCGGCGGCGGCGTCCGTGAACTGCACGAGCTGATTGCGGTAGTCGTACGAAAACTGCCGGGGTGAGCTGAACGTCCCGACGAGGTTGCCTTTCTTGTCGTACGTACGGCTGTCGAAGGGCGTGCTGGTGTACTGGTTCACCTGAGCGTCGGCGGGTTCGGGCAGCGTCGGATTCATCACATAGGTGCCGGGATCTACGGGGCCGCTGACGCTGGTGCGGTTGCCGGCGTTATCGAACGTATAGACGACAGGCGTGGCCGACCCGATCTGCGAGCGTCCGAGGCGGTTGACCGAATCGTACGCGTACTGCGTGGTCCGCGGCGGGGAGGCCTGCGGCTGCTGGACCTGCGTTTTGTTGTAGCTGGGGTCCCACCCATTCACGCGGACATCGATCGTCTGAGGAGTCGGACTCAAACGAGCGTGGAATCTCTGTAGCTCGCTCCGATCCCCATCGTAGGTCACATCGAGCCGCGTGTTGTTGCCATAGTCCATGCGTTCGAGCCGGTAGGGGCCGATGTACTTGAGCGTCGCCAGCGGCATCGGGGCGCCCGGCTCGGTCACGCCGGCCAGGCGGTGCAGCGCATCATAGGTGCGGGTGATGACCCGCCCGCCGGGATAGGTGCATGAGAGCAGGTTGCCCAGCCCGTCGTAGGACCGCGTGATGATCTGTGCCGGCGCCGGGGGGGAGCCGAGAAGCTGCTGGGTCTCTCGGGTCGCGTTTGAAAGTGAGTCGTAGGCGAAGGTGACGGCGGTGTCATTGTCCTGGGCGCTGACCCGGCGCGACAGGCCGTCATAGACGTAGGTCTCGTTCGTGGTCCCCACGACGCCGGCGCCCGGGAGGACGCTCCTGGCGGTCAGCCGGTTGCGCAGATCGTACGAAGCCATGATGACGGTGCCGTTGGAGTCGGTCATCTGCGTCAGGTTGTCGTGGACGTCGTAGGTGAACTGATGCAGGGTGGTGTCCGCGTGCGTCCGGCGACTGCGGCGGTCCAACGCGTCATACTCGTAGACGGTCGAGTGGCCGTTGCCATCGATCTGGGCGGTGAGGCGCGATGAGTCGTCCCACGTCTGCTGCGTGGTGATGGTGCCGATCACGGTGCCGGAGCCGTCCCCCGTGTCGGACAGCGCAGCGTCCGTCTCGGTCAGCCGGTTGAGCCCGTCGTACGCGTAGCGGGTCTGGTTCCCGCGGGCGTCGGTGAGCAGGACCAGATTGCCGCGCGAGTCGCAGCTGTATTGGGTGGTCTTGAGCAGGTTGGAGATCAGCTTGGTCTGCTGGTCGAGCGCGTTGTAGACACGCCCGGTGATGATGGCCTGATCGGGGTTGCCCAGGTCGGATTTGTCGAGCTCGGCGACTTGAATGACGTTGGAGTTGGCGTCGTAGGTGTAGGTCTTGCGGTTGTCCTTGACGTCGACTTCGTAGCCGATGCGGTTAGCGGTGTCGTAGAGGAACGCGTAATCGGTGTTGTTGTCGTCCACCATGCGGACGACCTGCGAGTTGTCATTATAGAAGTAATCGGTCCTGGAAATCCCATCGCCGATGGGTGCCTGCGTCTGCGGGTTGAAGAAGGCGAGGTCCTGGCGCGTGAGGCGGTCCATCGCGTCGTAGGTGTGGGAGGCCTCGGCCAGACGAACATTGCCGGACGAGCCGGGAATATCAACCATCTGACCTTCGGTCCGCTGCGAAAGACCGTTCCCGTTGGCGTCGTAGTGCCAGAACGTCTGGTTGCCCATCGGATCGGTGGTCTGGAGCAGACGGTCGTAACCGTCGTAGGTGTAGGCGAAGATCCGGTTGGTGCCCTCGAGGCCCTGTGCGGTTCTCTTGAGGTTTCCGTTGGCATCGTAGTCGTACTGGTTCGAGGACTGGCCCGCATTCCCGGGAGCACGGGTGACCACGAAAACAAGGTCTCGTTCATCATAAAGGATCTGAACCTTATTGGCGGCCTGGTTGCCGTTCACGGCCTCGCCGAAGCGGACCAGCGTGCTGTTGCGGTTGGCGTCGTAGGCATACTCGGTGACGGCCTCATCGGCCGGATCGACTTCCCGGGTGATGCGCGTCAGGTAATTGAGGATGTCGTACTCGTACGTCGTGGTGAAGTGCGTGTTGGGCTGGAGCACGCCCTGATCGTCGATGTTCTCGACGTCCACCCGCACGAGGTTGTCGTTGGCGTCGTAGTGATAGTCGACGTGGTAACGGACCGGTCCGGCCGGGCCGGGGGTCTCCGCAGAGGCGGTCCTCACCACCTGGTCGAGTGGGTTCCAGGTATAGAGCGAGTCGTTGCCCCGCGGATCGATGCTCCGCGTCAGGCGCCCGAGGCAGTCGTATTCGTAGGTGGTCGTAAGCTCGAAGCCGGGCACGTCGATGATGCGCTCCTTGAGGTAGCCGCCCATGCAGCCAAGCCCTGGATCGTAATAGCTGAATTCATCCCTGCGGCGATGACCGCTGCCGTTGTCGGGCCAGATCCGAGCGGTCATCTGGCCGAACGTGTTGTACTCGAAGTCCTCGACGATGGTCGGGATGCGGTGCTGGGTGTGCAGGCGGTTGCCGCGGGCGTCGTAGGTGTAGAGCGTCTGGTTGCCGCGCCCATCCACGTGCCGGGTCACGAAGTTGGTGTCGAAGTTGATGGCCGGGTTGTACTCGAACGTTTCGGCGATCTGGGACTGGTCGCCGCCCAGCGTGCCGGGCAGCATCAGGTGCTGCAGCAGGTTGCCACGCGAGCGTCGGCTTGGGTTGGCCGAATCGTAGGTAAACTGCTCGTCATTCCCGTTGGGATAGACGACGCGGGTGAGCAACGAGTCGATGTTGTACTCGTAGCGCGTCTCGAAGAAGGCCGGGTCGGTCGGCCGCAGCGGACTGGTCGGCGGATTGGTGCTCGTGTCCAGGTCGGTGGGCTGATCCGGGTTGGCCCGGCCGGTGTATTCGCGGTAGCTCACCAACCGGTTGAAGTTGTCGTACATATACTCGCTCACGTTCCCGACGCGGTCGTTGACCGTCGCCTTGACCGTCGCGAAATTGTTCCCGGCGCTCGGCGCCTGGGTCTTGTAGACCAGATCGATGTTGTCTCCCGGACTACCGAGCACCTGGCGGGTCACGCGATCAAAGAGGAGATTCGGCGGCGCATCGGGACTGCTGGAATAGACGTTGGTCAGGTAAGTCTGGCCCTTGGGGTCGGTGATGGTCAGCAGGTTGTGGTTCAGGGCCTCATCGGCGAAGCCTTTCGAGTACGTGTAAATCGTGGTCTTGCCGGTGGGGAAGTCGTTGCCATTGGGCGTGCCGGTGACGGGCGGCGTGGTCATCGACTTCAGATCGCCCGCCGAGCCGCCGGCATCAGTGTTCTGGTAATAGGCGTAGGTCACCGTCCGCCCGGCGAAATCGGTGACCGACGCGATATAACCGTCGGCGTTGTACGCGATGGTGAAATCGCGGTCGTGGGCCGCCGTGTCCAGCGTATCGTGGATGGTCACCAGCCGACCCAGAGCGTCGTAATCGAACGTCAGCGTGTTGCCGTTGCGGTCCACGCTCGAGGCGATCTTGCCCGCCGCCGGCGAGCCGTCCAGGTCGCGGAAGTTCCACAGGCTGGTGTCCGCGAAAGTGGCTTTGTAGCTGGCCCTGCTCCGGTCGATGATGGCGAAAAACTTGTGGCGCTGCCACGTGCCGTCGGGTTGCAGGTAGAAGACGTCAGAGCGGCCGTTGCCGTCGTAGAGCCTGAGATGGGGCCCGGCTTCCTCGATCCGAACGTTGTAGGAGAAGTCCCATTGCTTGCCCATCACACCCATGGCGGCGTTGGGCCCGGGCGTGATCACGAGCCGCGAGCGGTATTTGCGGGCACAGACGACATCCAGCCCCCGGCCGGGGATCCGCAGATCCTCGGCCTCCATGTGAAATTCACCCGAAAACGCGTAAACCCCACTCACGGAACGAGGTTCCTGCGTAGGCCGCCAGCAGGCGAGGTCGTCGGGCGCACCTGGGAGAGCCGGCGGTGCAACCGGGGGTTCCTTGAGGTTTGGCCCGCAATCGCATGCGCCTGTATAGAGCAGTTGCCAAGTACCAAAGTCCGAGGGGTCCGCATCGCCGTCGCCGTCGAAATCGGTCCCGTCGCAATTCGCGCTGGGCGCAGGCACGGTGGCCCGTGTCGCGCAATTCTTGAAGAAGTTATAGTCGGCATTGTCGATATCGCCGTCGCCGTCATAGTCGCCGGGGGCGTCGATATCGCACGGCACGCCGGGATCGGAACAGGCAGCCCACGCGCTGCCGGCCGATAGGGTGAAGCCCAACACCGCCACAACGGCTACGTAGTCTTTCATGACCCACCTCCAGCGATGTGGTCTGAACCTCGCGCTGGCCATAGCGAATCCCGCCGTAGGCAGAGTCGCCGCACGACCGGGGCCTTCCAGGACAGTTCCAACCCGCCGGTGGCGGGCGAACGGTTACGACTTGATACATCACTGGGCCCGCGACCGCATTGGGGAGTGGAGAAATAATCTGCGGGACGAACAGACTCCGCCGACCTGTCGGAATTATACCACAACCCGCACCGGCAAGTATACCGCAATCCTTGCCCGGCCCATGGCCCCCCCGTGGCCCCTTCGGAAGGGGGGACAAGGGGGTCAAAGCTCCGGCTCTCCCTCTTCTTATTCGCCAGCAAGGAGCCGGATCAGCCTCGGCGGCCACCTGCGGAGGCCGTCGCCCGCCGTCGCCCGCAGGGATCGCCAGCGGCACGAGGGCGGCACGACTGCTTCGATGCAAGTCTCTGGTATACTTGTATTTTCAGCGGATTGCTTTCGCACCGGGCGATGGTGTCGGCATGGTGGACATTCAAAGCATCCTGAACGTGGCGCGGACCAAGCGGGCCACCGATGTGCACATCGCGTCGGGCTCGCCGGTGCTGCTGCGCGTCGAGGGCGAGTTGATGCCCATCACCAAGGAGTCGCTCACCGCCAAGCTGGCCAAGGACCTCACTTACGCCCTGCTCTCGCCGGCGCAGATCGCCGAGTTCGAGCAGGCGCTCGATCTGGACTTCATGACCTCCGACGCCGAGAAGCACCGCTACCGCGTGAACATCAGCTACAACGACCGCGACGTCGGCGCGGTCATCCGCCTGCTGCCCAGCGAGCCGATGGCCATCGAAGCGCTCAAGCTCCCGCCGACCGTCTCCAAGCTGCCGCTGGCCCGCAACGGCCTCATCCTCATCACCGGCAGCACCAGCCAGGGCAAGACCACCACCATGTCGGCGATGATCGACCTGATCAACCGCACGCAGCGCCAGCACATCATCACCATCGAAGACCCGATCGAGTACGTGCACGTCAACAAGAAGTCGGTCATCCGCCAGCGCGAGGTGGGCAAGGACACGCAGTCGTTCATGCGCGGCCTGCGGGCGGCCCTGCGGCAGGACCCGGACGTGATCGCCATCGGCGAGATGCGCGACTACGACACCATCAAGATCGCGCTCACCGCCGCCGAGACCGGCGTGCTGGTGCTGTCCACGCTGCACATCATCTCGATCGACAAGATCATCGAGCGGCTGATCTCCTACGCCCCCGACGGCGGCGACGGGCACATCCGCACGCTGCTGGCCGAGGCCCTGCGCGGCATCGTGCACCAGGAATTGCTTCCAACGATCGACGGCGGCAAGCGCATCGCCTGCGAGATCCTCGTCGCCACCGACGCCGTCCGCAACGTCATGCGCAACCGCGGCACGTTCCACCTGCGCAACATCATCACCACCGGCCAGCGCTACGGCATGCAGACGATGAAGGCCTCGCTCGACCAGATCCAGGAGGAGGGCGTCATCACCGAAGCGATCTACAACGGCGTGGTCGAGGCGTATCGTTGAACAGGATGGGCGTGTGGGGAAAGTCGAAAATCGAAAGTCGCTCGTCAGGGCGACCCGGCTATGCCTCGCTACGCCGCGGCAAACGATTGATGAAGAAGCGCGGCGAATTTCTGGAACGCAGCTTCGCCCACTGCTATGACACCGGCGGCATGCGGCGCACGCACCTGAAAGGACACCGCAATATCCTCAAGCGCCTGCTGATCCATGTGGCCGGATTCAACTTGGAGGGGGTGATGCGCCAAGTGCTCGGTGTGGGTACCGCCCGCGGCCTGCAGGGGCTTGCTGCGCGCATTCTGGCGGCGCTGGGTCGTGCTCCAGCGGCTCCTGAAACGGGCGATCGGCCGAATGACCGTCTGGACAAAACGATGGCTCATTGCTGACCGCCGCGCGCTGGCTGCGGCGTGAGTCATCAACTGTCGCCGCCCAGAGGACTTCTACCACGGACTGCCAGGGTATCGGGCGCATTCCGTCCCAGGATGTACCCCACCTGACGCCGGTTCATCAATTCGTCAGCATCCTCGGCCAGACCCTGATAGCGGCCGGGGCTCAACGGATCCGGAAAGTGGCATTTCTCCAGTTCCCGAACGCTGTCGATGCGGGTGAGAGGGTGTGTGAGAAGCGGTCGAACTATCCGAGCCGCGACCGTGAGGGAG
>CAYLLT010000030.1:0-33797 GCA_964384465.1 uncultured Planctomycetales bacterium
CACCAGGGCGAGGGCATCAATCACTGGTTCCACGCCACCGAAGCCAACCGGGCCGCCTACTTGCCGATGATGCTGACCGGCAACATCGGCAAGCCGGGCACGGGCGTCCACGGCTGGGCGGGTAATTACAAGGCCGCTCTGTTCCAGGGCAGCAAGATCACCGGACCGGGCTTCAAGGGCTGGGTCGCCGAAGACCCTTTCCAGATGAATCTGGACGAAAATGCTTCTGGAAAGGATATCCACGCCCACGCCTACACCAAGGACGAAGAGCCCGCATATTGGAACCACGGCGACCGGCCGCTGATCGTCGAAACTCCCAAGGCCGGCCGAAAGGTGTTCACCGGCAAAACGCACATGCCCACGCCGACCAAGACGCTGCACTTTACCAACGTCAACCTGTTCAACAACGCCAAGCACGCCTACGAGATGTTCAAGAACGTCAATCCGAACATCGAGATGATCATCGCGCAGGACATCGTGATGACCTCATCGGTGCAGTATTCGGACATCGGGTTGCCGGCCAACAGTTGGGTGGAGTTCGAGGACCTGGAGATCACCGCGTCCTGCTCCAATCCGTTCCTTCAGATCTGGAAGGGCGGGATCAAGCCGGTCTTCGATTCCAAGGACGATCTGTGGATCCTGGCCAACATCGCCAAGGCGCTGGGCGAGGAGATCGGCGACAAACGGTTCTACGACTATTTCAAATTCGAGCACGAGGGCAAACGCGGCATCTACATCCAGCGGCTGTTGGACAGTTGCACGACCACGTCCGGTTACAAGCTGACCGACATCATGGCCGGCAAGTACGGCCCGCCGGGCGCCGCCCTCATGCTGTTCCGCACATATCCGCGCATCCCCTTCTGGGAGCAGGTCCACGACAGCGAGCCGTTCCTGACCGACACCGGCCGGCTGCATGCCTACGCGGATGTGCCCGAAGCGATCGAATACGGCGAGAACTTCATCGTCCATCGCGAGGGCACCGAAGCGACGCCTTATCTGCCCAATGTGATCGTGTCCAGCAACCCGTACGTTCGGCCGAACGATTATGGCATCCCCGTTGAAGCCGAGCATTGGGACGAGCGAACCGTCCGCAACGTCAAGATGCCCTGGCGGCAAGTCCAGCAGACGCGGAATTTCCTGTGGGAGCGCGGCTTCAAGTTCTACTGCCTGACGCCCAAAACGCGGCATCGCGTGCATTCGTCCTGGAGCAACGTCGATTGGCACATGATCTACGATAGCAGCTTCGGCGATCCCTACCGCATCGATAAGCGGATGCCCTATGTGGGTGAGCACCAGGTGCACATCAACCCGCAGGCGGCCCGCGACATGGGCATCAACGATGGCGACTACGTGTACATCGATGCCAACCCGGCGGACCGGCCGTACATCGGGCACACACCGGATGATCCGTTCTACAAGGTGGCCCGGCTGATGCTGCGAGCGGTGTACAACCCCGCCTATCCCTACAGCGTCATCATGATGAAGCACGCTCCCTACATGGCCACCGAAAAGAGCGTCAAAGCTCAGGAAACGCGCGAGGACGGCCGGGCGCTCTGTGAGGACGGTTATCAGGCGAATCTGCGCTTCGGCAGCCAGCAGAGCCTGACCCGCAACTGGCACATGCCCATGCACCAGACCGACACGCTGTTCCACAAGGCCAAGGTGTTCATGGGCTTCATCTTCGGCGGCGAGGCCGACAATCACGCGGTCAACACGGTGCCGAAGGAAACCCTGGTCCGCGTCACCAAAGCGGAGGACGGCGGCCTGGAGGGCAAGGGTCTCTGGGCGCCGGCGACGACCGGTATGACCCCGGGTAATGAAAGTGAACTCATGAAGCGATACCTGGCCGGCGGGTTCGTCGGTGAATACGAACCCGAGGCGTGAGTAGATCCCGCCTGCCGGGCGGGACCTGTCGAAGTCCCGCCCGGCAGGCGGGACCTACTGAGGTTGAAATGCCCTACGACGATCCCGATCCAACCGACCCCATGACGCTGCACGGCGTCGGTGTTGAAACCGACGATCCCGACGCGATGCGCAACATGGCGGCGTGCTTCGTCGAGGAGTATCTGCGGATGGGATTCGACGCCGAGCGCGTGCTGCACCTGTTCCGGATCAAAGGCTACGCCGGCCCGCGCATGGCGTATGAAGCGCTGGGCGAATCGGCCATTCAAGCGATCATCGACGAACAGGTCCGCTTACGAGGTCCTCACGCTGAGAAACATCGAAGTGCCGAATTTGAACATCGCCCCAACGGTGACATTGGATTGATGGTGCTGGATACATGAGAAGTTCGAGTTGGGAATTACCTCGGTAGGGTGGCATGGGTAAGCGTAGCCGTACTCGGCGGAGCTTACCCGTGGCGAGCGTGTAGGGCGCTTCGTCCACGGGCAAGCGAGTACGCTTGCCCATGCCACCCGGCTGTTTCGACTTTTTGACGTTTCGACGTTTAGGAGGCTGCTATGCCGTCCGTATACAACTGGCAACTGGGCCGCGAGATGCGCTATCCGTATCCGCCGGCTTCGCCCAAGGAGCAGTTCGCCTTCGTCATCAACATCAACCGGTGCATCGGCTGCCAGACCTGCACAATGGCCTGCAAGAGCACCTGGACCTTCTCCCGCGGCCAGGAGCACATGTGGTGGACCAATGTGGAGACCAAGCCCTACGGCGGCTATCCGCATCACTGGGACGTGAAGATTCTCAGCCTGCTCGCCGAAGCCAATCCGGAAGGCGTCTCCTGGGGCGGCGAGATCAGCGAGGGCAACCAGACGCCCTACGGCTCGTTTGAAGGCAAGACCATTTTTGAAGCGCCCGAAGTCGTCGCCCGCAGCAATCAACCCAACCTCGTGCTCGGTTATCTGCCGGCGGACGAAGAATGGTCCGCCCCCAATCGCTTCGAGGATACCGTCCAGCACGGTCAATCCAAGCCGATGGATTTCGGCAAAGGCGAATCGCTCGCCGGCGACAAAAAGCACCGCGCGTGGTTCTATTATCTCGCCCGGCTGTGCAACCACTGCTCGTATCCGGCCTGCCTGGCCGCCTGCCCGCGCAACGCGATCTACAAGCGGCCCGAAGACGGCATCGTTCTGATCGATCAGAGCGAGTGCCGCGGTTACCGTAAATGCGTTGAAGCCTGCCCCTACAAAAAGTCCCTGTATCGCGGCTCCACCCGGACCAGTGAAAAATGCATCGCCTGCTACCCGCGCATCGAGGGCACCGACCCGGAGCACGAAGGCGTACCCATGGAGACGCGCTGCATGGCCGCCTGCATCGGACAGGTGCGCATGCAGGGCCTCGTCAAGGTCGATGAGAAGAACCTCTGGATCGAAGACCGGCAGAACCCGCTGTACTACCTGATTCACGTGGCCAAGGTGGCCCTGCCGCTGTACCCGCAGTTCGGCACCGAGACCAACGGATATTACATTCCGCCGCGCTGGGTACCTACTCCGTATCTGGAGCAAATGTTCGGCCCCGGCGTGAGCGAGGCGGTCGAGCGCTACACGAATCCCGACCGCGAACTGCTGGCCGTCTTGCAGTTGTTCCGCCGCTCCAATCAGATCATCGCCCGGTACGAGATCGAGCAGGGACCGAAGGTCTACGAAACCGAATTGAACGGCAAGCAATACGAGATGTACAACGATCGGATCATCGCCTTCAACCGGAAGGGCAAGGAGATCTTTCGCACCCAGGTGGAGGAACCGGTTCACGTTCGGCCCGCGGCCCACGCGAACTCGATTTAAGTGAGGCATGCATGCTGTCGGAGTGCACGAACATCAATCAGGTTGACCCGCCCGTGCGAGATTCCCATCTCGCACGTGCCCGCAGTTTCGGCTATGGGCTGATCGCCGAAGTGTTTCGCTGGCCGACGCCCACGCTGGTGCGGCAGTTGCACGACCCGGCAACGTGGAAGATGTGGCCGGACATCCTGCGGGAGGTCTATCCCGAGTGCGGCGAGCCGCTTTCCAGGTTGATCGATCTGACCCGATCGCTCGATTCGGTCTCGGAGCTTGGGTCGTTGCCGTCGATGGCAACGACACTTGAGCACCATTACATCAACCTGTTTGGGCACACCGTACGCGGCGCCTGCCCGCTATACGAGTTGGAGTACGGGCAGAGCGAGATCATTCAACAGGCGTCCTTCCTGGCCGACATCGCCGGCTTCTACGCCGCATTCGGGCTCACGTCCACAACGGAATGCCATGAACGGCAGGACCACCTCACGGTCGAGTGTGAATTCATGAGCATTTTGGCCGCGCTGGAGGGACATGCACTGGAAACCGACGAAATACACGCCCGAAAGGTCTACCGCGAGGCCCAGGCAACGTTTTTGAACGATCATCTGGGACGATGGCTGCCCGCGTGCATGCGGCGGGTGCGCGAAGCGGCTCGGGTCGTCGACGACCCTCCGGAAAGTGTTTATGGCCTGCTCGCCGGTTTCGCCGCCGACTTTCTCGCCGCGGAGTGCAATTCGTTTGACGTGAAGATCGGCCCGGAACTGCTGGATTTGAGGAGCGTGGATCCAACGTCGGATGCGGCGATTCGTTGCGGCGCTGAGGAGAATTGCCCGGGCGGCCGGGACGACGAGTTGGTCCAGATTCAATTGGATCCCGCCCTGGGCGGTGGGGGCTGACCGGTCATGCGCGTCGAATACGATCCCAAGCTGATGGAGCAGGCGGTTTTCCTGGCCGCGCGCCGCGACCGGCGAGTGGAATGCGCTCTCCACGAGGCCATCGATCCGCTGTATCAAATGCCGCCGGGCCGGCAGCGCGAAGCCGCCTTCCAGAAAACGCATGCCTCTCTATTTGTACGGTATGGCCTGGATGGTTTGATGGATCGGCTCCTCGCCGAACAACCGCTGATCGCCGGGAGCGTTGACCGATGCATCGTTCGCGAGGCGGCCCGACGATCGAATGAATCCGCCGAATTGTTCGTCCGAAAGGCCAGTAGGGTGGGTCTTGACCCACCTTACCGGCTTGGGTCGTCGATGCCGTCGACGGCAACGACCCTTGAGAAAACGCTCATCATTCAAGTGGCGGCATCGTCGCTGCTCGAACCGGATGGGATCACACCGTTTTTTCGCCGGGAACTGTCGCACGTCGCGGACATGCTGGATCCGCAATTTCAATATCGACCGCAAAAGTTTGAGGGCACGCCCGCGCGGCAGAATCTCGTCCATCATCGTTACCGCCTGTTGTGGGACATTTACGTGGAGGCCCGCCTGCACCGCAACGGTCAGGGAGAAGAACGAACCATCGCCCGGTTGAGGGACATGTTCACCCGATTGTTCAAATGTGAAGCGGATGAAGCGGCTCGATCGGCCTTCGATGCCATCTTCGAGACACCCCATTTGACCCACCCGCAGTTGATGGCCTGGGCGACACAGCCGGGCATTGGGTCGATGCCGTCGACGGCAACGACCCTTCCAGTGCTTGAGCAACCATTGGCATTGGAGCAATGATGGTCAGCGTCCCGCTGGATTCAACTGACCACTCAACTCCCCGGCCGCTGGTCGACGGCTGCGAACGGCGGGTGGATCATCTGCGGATGTCGGTGACCGATCGCTGCAATCTATGCTGCCGGTACTGCCGGCCGTCCGCAAGTCATCTCCACTATCCATCGCTGACTGACGAGCAGCGACTGAGGTTGATCGATTTTCTCACCCGCGAATGCGCGTTGCGGCAAATCCGCTTCACCGGCGGCGAACCGCTGCTGCATCACTCGCTGATCGAGTTGATCGCCGCCACGCGGGAAATTGCCCCCCATTTGAATATCGCGATGACCACGAACGGGCAGCGGCTCAAACAGTTGGCCAAGCCGCTCCGTGCCGCAGGCCTGGATCGGCTCAATATTTCGTTGGATACGCTGGACGGGGAAGTTTATCGCCGCCTGACCGGAGGCGATTTGAAGCCGGTCCTGGAAGGCATCGACCAGGCCGCTCAAGAGGGATTCGATCCCATCAAGATCAACATGGTGGTGCTCCGCGACATCAATCACCATGAATTGAGCCGCTTGGTCCGCTGGTCGGCGGAACGCGGATTCGTGATGCGGTTCCTGGAAGCGATGCCCATTGGCCCGGCGGCTGAATTCAACCGGAAGCATTTCGTCAGCCAGCATGAGATGCTCAGCAGTTTAGCCGGTCATTACCAGGTTTGTGATCTCGGAAGATCCCCCGGCGCCACCGCGCGGCGATACGCATTGACCAGCGGCAAATCGCGCGTTGAGGTCGGGATCGTCGCGCCGGTATCGGCACCGTTTTGCGGTGACTGCCGGCGGATGCGATTATCCTCGGAGGGCCGGCTGTTCCCCTGCCTGCTGGATTCCCAAAGCGTCGATCTGGCCCCACACCTGTGGGCGGAGGAGCCCTCCTGTGTTCTCCGCATAATGATAAGAGTCGTGCTGAAGGCTAAAGCTCCGACCGGCCGCGGACAGACTCGCCCGATGATTCAACTCGGCGGTTGAGGTCTTGACCACCAATGGCCAAGCGAAAAACTACGAGCCAGTCGTCTCGTCCGAACGTAAAGGCGTGAACGTGCTGACGGTCATCACGATGCTTGTCTGGGCGAGAAGTGTTGCTCAACTCCCGGCTGCTTCGACACAGCCGGCCTCTGCTGAATCATCTGCCACGCCCACGTCCCAACCAGCCCGGACGCCGCCCCGGCCGCTGCCCGGCCCGCGATACGCGCCGTTGCGCTACAACGATGACTTCCGCTATCTCGACGGGCCGCCCGGGACGTATACGCCGGACTTTTTCGACCCCATCAAGCGAATCAAAATCGGTGACGATATCCGCGTCCGGCTCGGCGGAGATACTCGAGGCCGGCTCGAGGCGGTAACCCACAAACGATACGGCGACGAGATACAAACCGAAGACACGCTCTTTCTGCACCGTTATTACTACCACGCCAATATCGAGTACCGGCAATTGGCGCGGTTCTTTATTGAGGGAGTCAATGCGTGGCAGGAGGACGTTGATGGCACGCCGGTGCCCAACGGGCAGGACCGCTTCGATCTCCACCAGATGTTCCTCGATCTCCGCGTTCTCGGCGAGCAGGTGCCGCTCACGCTTCGTGTCGGCCGGCAGGAACTCCTCTACGGCAAGCAGCGGCTGGTCGGGCCGCTCGGCTGGACCAACGTGCAGCGCACCTGGGACGGCGTCAAACTCCTATGGGAGGACAAAACGTGGAACGTGGACGGCTGGTACGCGCGGCCGGTAGTCATCGAGAATAAAGGCGTGGACGACTACGATGAGGACATTCACTTCTACGGTGTTTACGCCACCTACAAAGGCATCCCCAATCATGGGATCGACCTGTACTACCTCGGAGCGCGAAACAGCGGCCGATACACGAATGCCAACTGGCGCACCGGGGATATTGACGACCTGACGGTGCATACCGTCGGCAGCCGCTTCTTCGGCAAAATGCCCATCGGCCTGCACGCGTGGGATTATGACACCGAGCTGGCCGGTCAATGGGGTCAGGCCTCCGGCGACACCATCCAGGCGTGGATGTGGTCCGCCGATACCGGTTACACCGTGAGCAACTACCCGTGGAAACCGCGCATCGGAATCGGCTTCGATTACGCCAGCGGCGACGATAATCCCTTCGACGACATTCACGGCACGTTCAATCAACTGTTTCCGACCGGGCATATTTTCTTCGGATACCTCGATCAGGTCGGCCGCCAGAACATCTGGGCGCAGAATGTCAATGTGACGGTGAAACCGCATGACAAGGTCACGGCCCAGACGGCCTGGCACACCTTCTGGACGGACAAGAACCGCGACGCCTTGTACAACGCGGCCGGCATGCCGGTGCGCCGCAGCGTCCGCGGGCGGGTCGGCGATGAAATCGGGAACGAACTGGACTTCACGCTGCAATGGCTGGTGGACCCGCATTTATCGCTGCTGTTCGGCTATTCGCACATGTGGACCAGCCATTTCATCTCCGGCACGGGCAGAAGTGAAGACCCGGATCTATTGTACCTGATGTATCTTTATCAGTTCTAACATCCGAGTGGAGGTTCAATTCATGACTTCAAGAATCCAGCGATGGCTGCTGCTGATCGGAACCGGTGTGTTTCTCTTTCAACCCACCACGGGCTGTCCCGACCGGACGCAGGTGCTGGGCGTAGCGGCGACCAGCACCGAATCGCTCGTCACCGGCATCTTCGGACTGTTCGTCAAGTCAGCGGTGAGGTCGACACTTGGCATCTGATACGGGTTTGTGACTCGCGTGAAAGCGAAATTCAGTACCCAGTCGTGCCATGAGCAAACCGCCCCTATGATCCAACCGGGCGGTTGATCTGTGGCCCCTCAAGACTGTAGTACCGCTCGGCCGGCGCCTCGCAACAAGAGCAGCTTTCCGTCACTCCGCGCGTGACAATAACGGCGTTCAATGCTTCCAGCAACCGTTCCGGCGGCATGTGGTGTAAAGTGGACGCCTGTGCGATGGTCACCTGCCGGGCGACGGTTCGGCGTAACACCGGGTTCCGCAGAGCCGAGTAACCCATGCTGATAAAAACCGGCTCGGTCTGCGGAAACCAATCCAGCACCTCGGCCACGCGGTGATGCCCTTCGATACGGGCCGGTCGCGGGCCGCTCACGACATCACTTTGCATTGCCGCCCGACCTCGCCGAATGATTTGAATCAAGCCAATCCCCCACCAGGCCAGGCCGGCGACCTCCAGTGTGCCGCTCATCCCGATGACGGCGAAGAAGCCGGGATACCAGTCGGTCAACGTCTGCGTCGAAACCCGCAGGAAGCAACCGAGATTGACCAGAATGAACGGGCCCCACAACGCGCTGAGTTGTCGCGGATCGACGCCGTTCAGCGTCGGAACCACCTTGGCGGCGAAGCCCATGATCATCAGCGAGATAAACCCCACGGTGATGGCGTGACGAACTGAGCCGTAATAGGCGTGGCTAAACACAATACCCGAGAGGTATTGATACACCGGCAGAAGCAACAACATGATCATGGAGACCGCCAGCCAGGCGTAAGCCATGCGGACGAATTTCGCGCTGCGATCGGGAGTAGCGAAGGGCCGCCAGAGCTTCCACGGCCAGGCCACCATGACGATCCCGCTGGCCAGCATGATCCAGGGGATCATCAAGGTCGCCGCCAGAACGTGATTGCCGGTCCAGCCGTAGGCAACGAACAGCGCGACTTCGCCGATCACCCCGAAGGTCAACACCGCCAGCGCCCACCATGCCCGGCGATCGTTGATGCGCGGCACATCGAACAAGCCCGGCAACATCCGCTGACCCACGCCCAGAATCATGAACAGGGCCAGGCCGTGAATCTGCAAGTCGCGAAGCGGGGCCTGATACGTCTTGACGTAATAGAGCAGTTGTTCGCTGGCCGGCGCGGTCATGGTGTTCCAGGTGTGCCAGACGTTCATGCCGGTCATGGCCACGAACCAGCCGATCGCCACCAGAATGAAACCGATATAAGGCTCCATCCTGGCATCGCTGCGCCGGTAGGTGGTCACTATCTGCCCCGCGAAGATGCACACGCCGAGCAGTTCCATTCCCCCGCCGATCATGGCCGCCGGCACCGCATACCGCCAACTGCCGGCCAGGGTCATGCCCAGCGTGCACACGATCAACCCGGCGGCCATCAGGACAAACACCGCCGCCGCCAGGATCGGCGCCGCCAGCCTGGTGTGCCATATCCGCGGAAACGCCTGATACGCGAAACCCATGATGAACAGCCCGACCCAGCCGAAAATCTGGGCGTGACCGTGGGCATTGACATCGTGGATGGAAATGCCGGTGAACGCGCCGCTGAAGCCGATTTTCCACAGCAACCATGCGCCCCAGGTGGCTCCGGCGGTAAGGATCAGCAGGATACCACCGACAAAAAACCGGCGATAAATGGTGTCCGCCCGTTCAACCTTGATCGGTAGAGGGATCGCTTGGACGGGATCGTGTGACTCACCCTTCTGCCGCGCGGCCTGCGCAATTTCACTCAGCAATTGAGCTTCATCGACGCCGTGAGCGCGGGCGAAAAAGCGAATCGACTCCACCGGCCCCAAAGGACCGCCACAGCCGCTCAGACCGTAGCGATCGAATACCGGCCGCGCTTCAGGATGTTCGCGAAGCAGGTCCGGCAACAAGGTATCAGGAGAAACCAGCGGTTCGATTTGCGTGTCAGTCACCATGAAATGCCCCAGTCATTTCGACAATAAACCAATCTTGACTCCGGATTCGCACAACGGCTTGATGCCGCCGGGTTCTCCCAGCAGATCGCCGACGGCGCAGTCCCGAAACTCCTTTTCGACCATGGCGATGGCATTATCGATTCGCCGATGCAGCGGGCAGAGATCGCCCCCGTGTGTTTTCAGCCCCAGCGGGCATCGCTCGATCCGCCTGATCGGGTCCACCGCATTGATCACATCCAACACCGTGAGATCATCCAAAGAACGCGCCAGCGTGAAGCCCCCGTGAAGACCGCGTTGGGAGTGCAACACCCGGGCACGGCACAGCGCCTGCAACACTTTGGACAAGTATCCCGCGGGAACGTGGGTCACCTTGGCGACTTGCTGGGCGGTCAATGGGGCGTCCGGCTGATTTCCAAGAGCGACCACCGCCCGCAAGGCATATTCCGCTGTTTGGGAGACCATTTTTGCTCCGTCTTTCAAAAATTAGACATCTAGACCTTGACATCCATAATATATGTGATATTCTTATCCTAGTCAAGGATAAATATATGTGAATATCCTTAATAGTACCCCACCATGATTGAGAAGTGGGTCAAGGAGATCGATGATGAACCTTTTGGATATCGACGCTTCCGTTGGACAGTTTGGGACCCAGCAACCCAGCCGGGCCCGAATCTTCGAACGGCTGGGGATCGACTATTGCTGCGGTGGGGCAAACCCCCTGTCCGTCGCCTGTCAGGATAAGGGCCTCGATCCACAAGCGGTTCTCCGTGAGCTCACAGAAACCGCTGAAAACCACGCTTCGGATGAGCAACGGGATTGGTCCGCAGCCACCATGAGCGAACTGGCCGATCATATCGAGTCCACGCACCACGCTTATCTGAGGAGAGAGTTGCCCCGGCTGACGGCCATGACCATGAAGGTCGCGGCCGCTCATGGCCAGCGTGAACCGGGGCTCCGTGAATTGGAGGCGGTGTTCGCGGAATTCCGGGCCGAACTGGAATCGCACATGGAGCGCGAGGAGCAGGTTCTATTTCCCCTGATTCGTGTATTGGAATCGGCGAAAACCCTGCCCGCGTTCCACTGTGGGAGCATCAGCAACCCGATCCGCGTGATGGTGCACGAGCACGAAAACGCGGGTTCGGCTCTGCAAAGAATGCGCGCCTTGACCAGGGGGTATCAGCCATCGGAAGAGGCCTGCAACACTTATCGAGCGATGCTTGACGGACTGGCGGAACTGGAAACGGACATGCATTTGCACGTGCACAAAGAGAATAACATTCTCTTCCGCGAGGCGAATTGGGCGGAGGCCCGGCTGCTGACAAAAAAACCCGCCAGGCCGAACGCCGAGGTCGGTTCAAACTGAAAATCCGTGTGTCGCCGGTTTAATTCCGGCCCTGCCCATCGCAACAAATCCCTTGCAATACAGCACGTTGCAGGGGTTTTCTTGTTACTTCTAATTTGGGGCGAAAAGGGCATTCTCCCGTCCAGTGCGATACCTAACTCATTTATTATTCCGGATCCGCGGCCGGAGTCCTGATTTCATCGTTCTGGTCACGTAACTCACCCGCTCCACCCGTCCTATGGTTGGCCAGCGCCGTGTTCATCTTCTCGGGCCCATTCTTCGCGTTTTACTTTGTCCGTAGGGGGCTGAGGATTCGAGGCGAGGGTCGGTGCCTGGTGTGCGGATATGACCTGACCGGCAATGTCTCCGGCGTGTGCCCGGAATGCGGGACACCGATCGATCGCGATTTGCCCGGCGGCGGCGGGTGAATACAATGGTCGCTTCGATTCTGGGCACGACTCCCCCGCGGTTTTGCAGACCTCGGGTGGGAGAATTCTGATCCGAGCCGCGACCGTGAGGGAGCGGTTCTTGGAAGGCACCGCTCCCTTACGGTCGCGGCTCGGATAATTCGACAAATGGGAAGTGAGAATGACCTCGCAGGAAACGATTGATCAGTATGGACGCTGCGTGATCGCCAACTATGGGCGGTTGCAGGTGGTCATCGTGCGGGCCGAAGGCTCGCAGATGTGGAATGCCGACGGCAAGCGGTATCTCGACCTGTTCCCCGGCTGGGGGTGCAGCCTGCTGGGGCATTGCCATCCGCGCGTGGTTGCGGCCATCCGCGAACAGGCCGGGCGGATCATTCACGTCGATAATACGTTCTACACGCGCGAGCAGGGGCGGCTCGCCGAGCTGCTGTACGAGAAGGGCTTCGGCGGGCAGAGCTATTTCTGCAACAGCGGGGCCGAGGCGATCGAGGCGGCGATCAAACTGGCGCGGCGGTATTTCCGCGATACGGGCACCGGACAGACGGAGCATCGCGGCGCGACCCCCCCCAGCCCCCCCTTCGCAAGGGGGGGAGAGCGTTACAAGATCATCACGATGGAGCGCGGTTTCCACGGCCGGACGTTTGGGGCCATGTCCGCCACCGCGCAGTCCAAGTTTCATCAGGGGCATGAGCCGCTGGTGCCGGGGTTCGTGTATGTGCCGTTCAACGATGTCGATGCCGTTGCCAAAGCGATCACGCCGGAAACAGCGGCCATCCTCGTCGAGCCGATCCAGGGCGAGGGCGGCGTGCGAATTCCCGATGACGATTATCTGCCGGCGCTGCGCGGGCTCTGCGACAACCACGGCCTGCTGTTGATCCTCGATGAGGTGCAAACCGGCTGCGGGCGGACCGGCAAATGGTTCGGCTATCAGCACACCACCATCGAACCGGACATCATGACGCTGGCCAAGGCGCTCGGCGGCGGCGCTCCGATCGGCGCGATGGTCGCCCGGCCGGACGTTGCGGCGGCGCTCAAGCCCGGCTCGCATGCCACGACTTACGGGGCCAATCCGCTGGTGGTGGCGGCGGCCATTGCCATGCTCGAAACCATCGAACAGGAGAACCTGCTGGAGCGGGTCCAGCGAACGTCGGCGTACATCCTCGACAAAGCGCGATCGCTACAGCAGCAGTTCGGCTTCATCGAGCAGGTCCGCGGCCGCGGCTTGATGATCGCCATCGAGCTATCGCTGCCCGGCGCGGCCATCGTCGCGTCGGCGCTGGAACGCGGCCTCCGCATCAACTGCACGCAGGAGACCGTGCTGCGGATGCTGCCGGCCATGACGATCACGACCGCGGAGGTGGATGAAGCCTTCGACATGCTGACCGGCGCGCTGCGGGAGGCGGAAAGCAAGCTGACATCGGCGAGCTCAGCCGAGGCGGTGAGCGCATGAGGACCGATGTTCCCGAGCCGCTTCGGAATATGCAGCACTTCCTGGCGATTCGCGACACGTCGCCGGATGCGCTCAAAGCGCTGATCGAGTTCTCCATTCACCGAAAGGCGGAGTTCAAGAGCGGCGGGCTGAAGCCGGTGCTGAAGGGCAAGGTGCTGGCGATGATTTTTCAGAAATCGTCGCTGCGCACGCGGCTCGGCTTTGAAGCGGCGATGGCCCAGCTCGGCGGGCATGCCGTCAACCTGGAAGATCACCAGATCGGCATCACCAAACGCGAAGACATCCGCGACGTGGCCCGCGTGATCGCATCCATGTGCAACGCCATCGTCGCGCGGGTATTCGCCCATCAGATCGTGGTCGAACTCGCCGCCGCGAGCCGCGTGCCGGTCATCAACGGCCTGAGCGATTGGGCCCATCCCTGCCAGGCGCTGTCGGACATGATGACGCTCCAGGAACACTTCGGCTCGCTGCCGGGGCTGAAGCTCGCATACGTCGGCGACGCCAACAACGTCGCCCGATCGCTGCTCAACGCCTGTGCAAAGCTGGGCGTGAGCTACTCGATCGCCTCGCCGGCGGGATACCAGATGGATTCCGCGTTAGTCGAGTTCGGCACCGCGCTGGCCAGAGGTGCCGGCGCGGAGTTGATGATGACCGCCGATCCGAACGAAGCCGTCGCCGGCGCGGATGCGGTCTACACAGACGTCTGGACGAGCATGGGCCACGAGGAAGAAAGGGCCGAGCGCGAGAAGGTCTTTGCGGGCTATCAAGTGAATACAGCGTTGCTCAAACGCGCCAAGCCGAGTGCTGTGGTGATGCACTGCCTCCCGGCCAACCGGAACCTGGAGATCACCGATGAGATCGTCGAGGGGGCGCAATCGATGATCTTCCAGCAGGCGGAGAATCGGCTGCACTCCCAGCGGGCATTGCTCGAAGTGCTGCTGGACCGTTAATCCGCAGATGACGCGGATTGACGCAGATAGGAACGAGTTCAATTCTTTTTTCTCGGAGATCTCTGTGCCCTCTGTGGCTGGTTTTTTCTTCTTCCATATATGCCAACTCGATCCAAAATGAAACGGGTGGATAGCCGGCGGGCGGAAGAGCTTCGGCCGGCGCAGATCGTGCGCGGCTACACCAAGTTCTCGCCGGGGTCGGTGCTGATCCGCACCGGCGATACCGCTGTCCTCTGCACGGCGTCGGTGGACGACAAGGTGCCGGAGTGGATGAAGGGCAAGGGCCGCGGGTGGGTGACTGCGGAATACGACATGCTGCCGGGCTCGACCGGCCAGCGGCGGCAGCGCAGCCGCAAGGGCGTCGATGGCCGATCGACCGAAATCCAGCGGCTAATCGGGCGCGTGCTGCGGGCGGTGGTGAATCTTGAGGCGCTCGGCGAGCGGTCGATTTACATCGACTGCGACGTGCTCCAGGCGGACGGCGGCACGCGAACGGCGGCCATCACCGGAGCGTATGTCGCATTATGCGACGCGGTGCGCTGGATGATGAATCATAAACAGATCGCCGCTTCGCCGATAACAGGTTCAGTGGCGGCGGTGAGCGTGGGCAAAGTGGACGGCCGCATTCTGGTCGATCTGAATTACGCGGAGGATGTTCGGGCGGAGGTGGATTTCAATGTAGCCATGACCGGCGCGGGCGAATTCGTCGAGGTGCAGGGCTGTGCGGAAGGCAAGCCGTTCACGCGGGCGGACCTGGACCACATGCTGCGTGCGGCCGGCGCGGGCATCCGGCAATTGCTCGCGGCGCAGAAGAAAGCGCTGGCGAAACGGACTGTTCGAAGGTGAGAGCATGAATCGCGATCCTGGCAAAAAGCAGATGGAGAGACGGAGAGACGGAGAGACGGAGAGAAGAACGACGCATTGCTACGGTTTTTCTCTCCATCTCTCTGTCTCTCCCTCTCTCTGTCTTTTTGCACTGACGTCGCTGATCCTCGCGCTCGCCGGGTGCGAATCGCCCGCCGGCACCAAGAGCGGCACGAATCAGCCGCTGTTCAGTTCCGCGCCGACTACGACCGAGCGATGGACCATCCGTTGCATGCGTTCGGAAGCGCCCGGCCACGCGGAATACGCCCGCAATCTCGCCGAACAGCTCAAACAGGTGCAGGGTTTGCGGGCAAAAGACGTTCGCGTCGTCACCGATGCCAAGGGCAGCACGATCTACTACGGTGAATACGTTAAAGCCGCTTCACAGCAGAGCGGCCGGCTGGTGTTCCCGCCGCAGTTCCAGCGGGACATCGAGCAGATCCGCGCGCTGGGCACCGGCCAGGCCCAGCCGTTCTTCTACGCCGAGCCGGAGCCCATGGAAAAGCCGGGTGTCGCGGCTGGCGGCGAATGGGACGTCTCCAACGCCAAAGGCGCCTACACGCTTCAGATCGCCGTCTTCTACAACACGCCGACCTTCTCACAGCGTCAGGAAGCGGCCAATGAATACGTGCGGCTGCTGCGCGAAGCGGGCTACACCGCCTACTGCCGGCATGAGACGCTGCGCAGCTACGTGTTCGCAGGCGATTTCGAGCAGACGGATATTGTCGTCAACAACGACGTACAGCAATTGGGGCCCAGGGTCGAGCAGTTCATCGCCCGCAATGAGGCCGAGTTCCGGCACATTTCGGAAAACGGTCAAATCATCAAACGCAAGATGCCCAACGGCCAGATGCTGGCGCCGCTCTCCTATCTGGTGCCGGTCCCGCGGGGCGAAGGCGCGCCGAAGCCTCGTTGATGGCGGGAGCCCGCTGGATTACGGCGTGGATTTGAACCGCCAAGGCGCCTTGGCGGTTTTAACTCACCGCAGCCGGAGCACGGGCCGCAGGCTCCGCTCATTGCTGATCACCTGCTCCAGCACGGCCTTGGACACGCTGAAATCCACGTCCGTCAATCGCTGGCCCGCCTGGACTGAAATGATTTCGGGCTGAATCGTCGAGGGCAGCGCCCCGCAGAGATCGCCTGCCTCACAGATGATCCCGTCGTTGTTGCGATCCGTGCCGGCATAGATGACATAGTCTCCGGCCGGCAGATCGGTCAACCGGTACTCAAAGTTCCGCGCCTCGTCCGTCTCCGCCTGGGCGACGGAGGACAGGTCCGGCGGCGGCCGCACCGCCAGAACGAAAATCGTCTCGTTGTCCGGTGCGCTCTCACCGACCGTCATGATAATATTGATGACCGCCGGCGCAACGCCATCCGCGCTCACGGTGACGGTGCCGCGGAAGGCGCCTGCCGCCAGTCCCGTTCGATCGACATTCACGATGATCCGGGCGGCGCTGGCATTGGCGGTCGAGCCGGTGGGTTCAGCGCTCAGCCAGCCGCTGCCGTCCAGCTCGTCCGGCACCACCGAGGTGATCCGGAGAAACCCGCCGCCGGAGTTGGTTACCTGCACCTGGAACTGCGCCTGCCCGGTGCCGAAATCCAGCACGTTGGTGCTTAGTGACAGGCGGGGCTCGGCACTGGGCGTCGTGCCCGCACGGCGAAGCGCTTCCCGGACGGCGGCGGCGGCGTCGATCAGTCCGAACCCGAACTGATCGTCGCGGCCGGAGGTGCCCAGGTCGCGAGCGGTGGATTCCAGGATGTCGCGGACTTCCGCGGCGGTCAGCGCGGGATTCACCGCCATGATCAGGGCGGCGACGCCAGCCACCTGCGGGCAGGACAGGCTCGTCCCGTTGCCGAAGATGAACTCGAAACTGACCATGCCGTCGGCGTCGCTCCCGCCGATGCTCAGGATGCCGTCGCCGAAGGTGTCGCCGTTGATATCGGTTCCATTGAACCCGCCCGGCGCCACCAGCCCCAGGGTCGGACCGAAGTTGGAATACGATGCCCGTTTGAGCTGGATGTCCACCGCCCCCACACTGATCACCTGGGGCAATGCGGCGGGGAACGTGGTCTGGCTGGAGTTCTCATTGCCCGCTGCCGCCACGATGAGGCATCCGGCGGCTGAGGCTTCGCTGACGGCGGCGGCTTCCCGGTCGGACACCATTTCACCGGCGGGCCCGGCCAGGCTGAGATTGATGATGCGGGCCGGCCGATCGGGCAGCTTGCCGGAAACGTTCGGCAGGCCGGCCGCGTAGCGGATCGCTTCCGACACGTCGAACGACGTGCCGCCGTTCGTGCCCAGTGCCCGCAGCGGCATGATCTTCGTACGCCAGGTCACACCCGCCACACCGTCCGTGTTGTCCGTCGCGGCGGCGATGATCCCGGCGACGTGCGTGCCGTGAAACGAGCTCTGCCCGGGGCCGCCGAACAGATCGCCGGCATCTTCGGGGTCGTCGTCAAGCCCGTCGCCGTCGCGCGCCGAAGCCGGCTCGGAGATGAAGTCGAAACCTTTCGTGATCCGGCCCTGAATATCCGGATGCCCGCTGAGAATGCCGGTATCGACCACCGCCACGATCACCTCGTCACTGCCGATGGTGATGTCCCACGCGTCGGGCAGATTGATGGCGTCGTAGTGCCATTGCAAATGAAAGAACTCATCGTTCGGCGTGCGGGCGATATAGCGGCGATGGTTCCCCTCGACCCGGCGGACGCCCGGCTGACGGCGGAGTGCCGCGGCGGCCGAGAGCGTCTCCGCCTGTTGCTGTTGCTGGTTATTGGAGGTTAAGGGGCATGACACGAGCGAAGTACCGGACGGCGAGTGGGCGACCGCGTGCAGGCCGCATCCGGCCAGCACCTGCTCCCGCTGTGCGGCGCCCAGTGCCGGATCGAAAGTCACCAGCAATTGGCCGGGCACCGACGTCGGTAAAGCCGTGTCCGATTGAACGGACAGCCGGCCGGAGATTATCGCTGTCGCGGGGGGCGGAGGGGGTGGCGGCGGAGGCGGCGGAGGCGGCGGAGGCGGCGGATCGAGACAATCGGCAGTGCCATTGCCGTTCGCATCCGTATCCGCAGTTCCGCAGCCGCAGGCGCCAGGCTCCTGCTTGGCCGGATCGTTGGGGCACGCATCCTGAGAGTTGACCACGCCATCGCCGTCGTCATCCGGCGTCAGCGGACATCCCGCACCGCAGACGACCGCCGTCAGCAGCACCCCGGCGAGCGCACGTCGAAACATCGAACTCCCCCGGTCAGCCCATCTCATCAGAAAGGTATCGGCTCCGCCCGGAGGCAAGTTTCGCACACACGGAGCGTCCGGGCAAGCAAAACCCTGAGAACTTGATAAAACAGGCCGGTTTCCAGATGATGCCTGCCGCGGGACGGCCCGTCCGTCGAGGCACGGCCTCGCCGTGACTGACGGCCGTGCCAGGGTGCCCCAGGCCCGCCCCGCGATAGTGCCACTGCTCTCAAGCAGTGCAATGGAATCTCAGGAGCGCTCAATGCCCGAGCTGCGCTGGACCTATACACGCGAACACGAGACGTGGCGCAACGCGATGAACTCGGAGCTGGTCCGGCTCAAACAGGGCTCGCCCAACATCACCGCCAACTCGCAACTGGATGAAAACGGCCTGCTGGTCGTCGAACTGGCCCACGGCAAGTGGAAATGGAAAGGCCCGCTGGCCGAAGCCTACCGCATTCTTTCCGTGACCCCCAGCGGCACAAGCATCGAATCGATAAAAGCAAGATTCGTGAGCTGACGTTCAGCGGCGGTTTGCAAAACCGCGGATGCGATCATTGGCGCCAATCGACCGCGTAAGTGTAACCGGCAGTTCCACTGCTTGGGGCGGCGGACAACATGAACACTTCCTGCGTGCTGGAGCCCGAAAGCGTGGATTCCACCGTCGTCAGCGAGCTGAACGACGAACCGTCCCAGAGGAAAGACTCGAGCTGGCCGGGCGATTGCTTGTTCTGAATGGTCACAAAGATCTGACTATTGGCGCTGCCGGTGACAGTCTGCGCGAAAGCCACCTTGTCGGCCAGCCCGGGGCCGGTCTGCTCGCTGGACCAGCTCGACCCGTTCCACGTGCGATAGAAGAAATTGTTGACCGCGCTTCGCCCCCACACCGCAAGGGCACTGCTCCCTTGTTTCTGGAAAGCAATGTCGAATTGCCGGCTGGTCGCGTCGGGCGCATTCGTTTCCACCGCCAGCGGTGTCCCCCACGATGAGCCGTTCCACACGACGACGTAAATGTCGTTATTGCCATCGAGGGAAGCGGCGATGATCTTGTCGCTGGCCGGGTCCGCCACCAGGCGCAGCCAGAGCGACTCCTTGCCGCCCAGCGTCGGGCCGTCACTCGCGGATGACCAGCTCGATCCGCTGCGGGTGCGGTAGCTGAACAGGTGTTTGCCGTTCACTGTCCAGATCACCAGCCCATCGCCGCTGAGACCCTCGTAGGCGGCCGCAATCCCCTCGCCTGAAACGGAAGCATTATTCGTCTCCAGGGTGACCCCACTGCTCCAACTGCTCCCGTTCCAGATGACCGCACAGATGTTTTTGCTGGCATCCTCAGTCATCAGAAGGATCTCGTCGGATGCTGTCTTGGGGAACAGCCGCACCCAGTCCAATGCGTCGACGCTCGGCAGGGTATAGCTCGATTCACTGGACACCGAACTGCCGCTGTACGTTCGGTAGTGCAGGTTGCTGTCCGCGCTGGTCCGATAGGCCATCAGCAGATCGCCCGACGATTGTTCATAGGCGATGTCGAACGGCCGCTGCGCGTTCTGCGACGTCGAGGCGGTGAGCTGAGACGCCGAAGACCAGCTTGTACCGGTATAAAACTCGACGTTCAGATGCAGATCGCTGCCCAGCGCGCCCATGGCGGTTTCATGGCGCGCCGGGCACATGGCGGCTACGATCCAGGCCGGGTTGGAACCGATCGTGTTTGCCGTCTGGGCAGAGGACCAACTGGTCTCCGACCACGTTCGATAGTATGGCGTGTTGCTGCCGTTGCGACCGTAAACGATCAATTCGTTGGCGACCGGTGTAACCACCGCGCGCAAGATATGCGAGCTGCCGCTCACCTTCCCGGTGATCGTCAGGGTGAGCAGGTCGGTCGGATCGTCGGAGAGGCTGCCGTCGCCATCGACCACGCCGTCTCCGTTGGTGTCCACGCCGTCCTGTCCGACGATCGTGTAGGTGCCCGCGCCGAAAGCCTGATCGGTGATCCAGGCGCCGTTCGGCCGCTGCGTGCGCCAAGTGCTGTTCGTCCGGATGGCGGCCAGCGCGATATCCAGACCGGTCTCCGCGAGATATCGGGCCTGGCCGTGGTTCTTGATATTGCCGGCCAGCGCGATGGCGGTATTTTGCGAGCCCACATAGGAGTACGCCACCGTCCCGGCTACAATGATCGCGATCATAGCCAGCATCAGCGCGACGCCGCGCCGCGATCGGCGGAGGTTCAGCAGTCGATGACCGATAATAACGCTACGCATTCAGCGAATCCTCTGTACCCGAATCGGCCCACGCTTCAGACGTACAATATATCGGTGATCGGCGGCCCGTGTTTCTTAAGTCTGACTGTCTGCTTCTTCGTGTCTGCGTGCCTTTGTGGTGAGTCCGATAGATGAGCTTTTTCATCCCCACCGCCGCCGCCGGTAACGGACTGAGCCTCGCGACGTTCGGCCGCTCCGGCGAGATCATGGGGTTCTTCTATCCCCGCATCGATTTCGCCCAGAATGTCCGGGAAGGCATGCCGGCCGTGCGGGTGGTGACGGGTTCCGGTGAAGCGGTCTTCCTCTGGTGCTTTCACGAGTCCTGGCGGGTCGCACAATCGTTTGAACGGGCCAGCAATGTCCTCATCACCCGGCTGACTCACCGCGACCTCGATCTGAGCCTCGAAATCAGCGATTGCCTGCCGCCGGGCGAGCATGCGTTATTGCGGCGGGTCGTCGTGCGGAAAGGCCCGCGCGTCGGGCCGGTACAGTTCATGCACTATTTCCGGATGGGGCTGGGCGATACGGCCGCTCGCAACGCCGTGCAGGCCGACGCCGATCGGAACGTGGTCGTCCAGCACTTTCAAAACCTGGCTATTGCCGTCAGCGCGACACGGCCGTTCGCGGCGCACTGCAGCTCGACCAAGCCCGGCGTCGAATCACCGACCAAGACCGCGATGCACGCGGGGCGGGTCGGCTTATTCCCGCAGGCGATCGGCCGCGTGGATTTCGCGGTCGCGTTCGAGCCGGTGGTGGCGCCGCAGTGGCAGACCACGCTGGTGATGGCCGGCGGCACCTCGCCCGATGCCGCATGCACATCAGCCGCGCGGGTGCTCGCCGGGAGCTTTGAGTCCGCCGTCAGCCGGGCCAACGCCCGCGTGGCCGACGAGCTGAGCGATGCGGGCCCCTGCCCGCTGCCCGACCTGGCGGAAGCCTACCAGCGGGCGGTGATCTCGCTTCACGACCTCTTTGACGAAGCACATGGAACCTTCATCGCCGCGCCGGAGTTCGATCCCGGCTATGAACTTTCGGGCGGATACGGATACTGCTGGCCACGCGATGCCGCCGTCTGCGCGCTGGCCATGCAGCAGATCGGCCGGACGGAAAAGGCCCGACGCTTCTTCGATTGGTCCGCGCGCACGCAACTGCCCAGCGGTCACTGGTATCAGCGCTACTGGACCGACGGCTCACTCGCGCCGTCGTGGTGTGTGCGCGAGGGCGAAATCCAGCTCGATCAGACCTGCGCGATCGTTCACGCCGCCGGACTCTTTGCGCGGCGCCTCGGGCGGGCCACAGAATCGTTTGTCCGCGCGTATCGGCCTACCGCCGAACGGGCCACACGGGCGATCCTGCAATCCATCGGCCCCGACGGCCTGCACCTGCCCGCCACGGACCTGTGGGAGAACAGCCTCGGCACCTTCGCCTACACGCAGGCCGCCGTGATCGCCGCGCTGCGCGAAGCGTGCGAAGTTTTCGACCTTTCGCCCGCCGCCACCGGCCCGGCCGTGCAAGCCGCCCTTCGCGATCGGCTCATCGGGACGTTCTGGAATGCCGACCGCCGCCGCTGGCTCCGGCACATCACGCCCGACGGCCAGCCCGACGCCACGCTCGATTCGTCGGCGATGGGACTCGTGGATCCGTGGTCCGTGCTCGACGTGACCCAGCCCGCGGACCGCCTCCTGGCGATCGGGACGCTCGACGGTATTTCGCGCGATCTGCGGTCGAGCGTCAAAGGCGGCGGCGCGATCCTGCGCTTTCAAGGTGAATCGTACATGGGCGGCGGGCCGGGCTGCGTCAATACGCTCTGGCTCGCCCTGTGCCGGCTGCGGCTGGCCGCCACCGCGGCCGATCCGCTCGAACGCCGCGATCAGCGCGCCCGCGCGATGGAAGACGTTCGCGTGGCCCTCTCCAACACCAGCCCCACGGGCCAATTGCCCGAACTCATCCCCAAGGTTCGTTTCGACTACTGGGCCGCACCGCACGCATGGGCCTGCGCGCTGCTCATCGAAGTGGTCATCGCCCTGCGGTCCCTCGATCCGGCCAACAGCGCCTTCCACGACCCGCGCGCCCAGGTGAAACGCCGCGCGCCTTCCCGCTGATGTTCAATTTTTGCCGCCGCTTGTCGTTTGCACCGTTGAGGCTTGGCGGACGTATGGAAATCAGTGAGAATCATGCCCGCGTTATGACCGTGTCCAAACGCGATTTTGCGAACCGCGGAGAGCGCGCGATGTGTTTAGCTTCTTACCGTGGAGCTGTTCTTCTGCTTCTCGCTGCTGCCATCCTCACCGGCTGCGCGCAACCCTCCGGCAAATCCGCGTGGTTCGGCTTGAACACCCAACTCGGTCACTTCGATCTCGAAGGGCGCTGGCCCGCCGCCAAAACCACCGAGCGCGACCGGCAGATCTATTTCGACCTGGTCTCCGAACTGGGCGTGACGCAGATTCGCGACCTGTTCATGAGCTGGGCCCGCGCGCAGCCCGCCCCGGATGCCAAGTACGATTTCGCAATCAGCGATGATCTGGTGCGCCGCGCCCAGGCCGCGCACACCGAAATCCTGGCCGTGTGCTGGGCGGTTCCGCGTTGGGCGGCCGCGACATCCACCGGTCCGTCGATCGATTTCGGCGTCCCCGCCCGCGCGCATGCCGACGCCTTCAAGGCGTTCGTCCGCAAGTTCGTGGATCGGTACGACGGCGACGGCTTGAATGATATGTCCGGCCTGCGGCGCCCCATCGAAGCCTACGAGTTCATGAACGAGATGGAGAACGTACCGCCCGGTGAATACGCCTGGTGGCTCAAGCTGTTCTACGAGACGGTGAAAGCGGAGGATTCCCGCGCGATGGTCAGCATCGGGAGCCTGCGCAGCCCCGGCATCAGGACCGTCAGCCAGCCCGAAGGCGACTACCCGACGTATCTCGAGCGCCTGCTGGCCGAGCCGTCGCTGTCCGGCCCGAAGTATCCTTACTTCGATGTCGTCAGTTTCCATAATTACCCGAGCAGCTATCCCGGCCGCTCGGAATTCAGCGACGCGCTGGCCTACATCCGCAAGACGATGGCCGCGCGCCAGCTCAACCTGCCTGTCTGGCTCACCGAATACGGCTTCAACAGCGGCACGCAGGAAGAGGACCGCCAGAAGGACAACATCGTCAAGTGGGCGATCAAGGCCCGCGCGCTGGGCATCGACCGCGTCTATTTATATTGCCTGCGGGATTATCACTGGCCCGGCGGCGCCGGCGCGGGCGAGAACCTCGGCCTGGTCCGCGAAGCCGCCGGCGGGGAGGTGCCCACGAAGAAACCGGCGTTTCGCGCCGTGGCCACACTCCTGCGCGAATTGTCCGAGCGGCCGCGCGTCGCCCGCCGGGGCGAAGGGCTTTATGTCCTCACCGGCAAAGGCGAACCCATCTATATACTCTGGAAAGAAGAGTCGTACGATCCCTCGTCCGAGCTGATCCCCGGCTGGTGGCGGGTCCGTACGCTCAACGACCAGACTATCACGCGGCAGGGATCCGCCATCGCAGTAACCGGTACGCCGGTGTTTCTCCAG
This sequence comes from uncultured Planctomycetales bacterium, assembly GCA_964384465.1. Taxonomy (GTDB): domain Bacteria; phylum Planctomycetota; class Phycisphaerae; order UBA1845; family PWPN01; genus CAYLLT01. The sequence goes on from CAYLLT010000030.1 coordinate 24,227, forward strand.
AATGTCAAAAGTCCGTTTATGAACTGACGTCTGACACGGGGTTTGAAACCGCCCCGCCTCTGGGTGTATCATCATGGGTGGTCCGCTGTTCGCCGGGGAATAACACGCCATGAACGAAGTGAAACGCACATCGCTCGAGTTCGTTGTTGTCGGCGTGCTGGGGCTTGCCCTGGCGCTCACCGCCAATGCGATGCATCCCAAAGGCTTGAAGCTAAAGAACAACTATTCCCCGATACTCCAGATCAACTCGGCCAGGTCAACGCCGCCGGCGAGCCGGCCTGTTGAACGGCACTCGAATCCTGATACGGCCCCCGTCAACAACGGCTCAACAGCCCAGCCGCCTGCGGAGATAACCGATCCCGTCGAGAAGCGGCTGATCGCCCAAGGTCTGCAAGTCATACACTACGCAGACGTTCTCGCTGCGTACAAGGATCCGTTATACGCCGCGGGGGCTTACGTCTTCGTGGATGCCCGCAACGACGAGCACTACGCCGAGGGACATATCCCCGGCGCCCACCAGTTTCACCACTTTTACGCGGAACGGTTCCTCCCAACATTGTTGCCGATACTCATGCCCGCTCAGAAAATTGTTGTCTATTGCGGCGGCGGCGATTGCGAGGACAGCCGTGACGCTGCCGTGCTGCTGAGCAACAACGGCGTGCCGATCAACCAGATCTTCGTGTATGTGGGCGGCATGAAGGAATGGCAAAAGAACAAGGGCCCGCTTGAACGGGGCCCGCGCGGCAGCGGCGACATCACGGAGGCCGGCCAATGAGTAACCCCCCTGCGCCCGGCCTGCTGCGACGATTGGACGAGACCGGCGTGCCGCTGCTGCTTGCCCGCCTGGTGGTCGGCGGCATGTTCGTCTGGATGGGGTTCAACAAAATTGCGGAACCCGCCGAGTTTCTGAAGCTGATCCGGCTCTACAACATCGTGCCCGAAGGCATGCCGTGGCTGCTGAATTCAATGGCCGCGCTGCTGCCCTGGCTGGAAGTCTTCTGCGGATTGCTGCTGCTGGCCGGCATCGCCGTGCGCGGCGTCTTTCTCATCGTGCTGGTCCTGCTGACCGTCTTTACCGCCGCGATCATCAGCCGCGCGATGGGCATCTACCACGCCGGCGATATCGCTATCTGCGCGATTAAATTCGACTGCGGTTGCGGCAGCGGCGAAGTGTACATCTGCCGCAAGGTTCCTGAGAACGTCGGCCTGTGGCTGCTGTCGCTGATCGGACTGGTCTCAAGCTCCCGGCGGTTCTGCCTCTGGCGGAACCTCATTCCCGCCGAACGCTCCCCGTGGCGAATGGAAGGGTACTGACACCGATCACACTTTGACTCTGCGCGTCTTTGGCATCCGAGCCGCGACCGTAAGGGAGCGGAACTCATTGAATACCGCTCCCTTACGGTCGCGGCTCGGATCATATAAAGAAAAGCGGCCGACGTTTACTTGCGTGAACGTCGGCCGCCGGCTTGTTTCAGAACGCGCACCTGTGGTCAGTTGGCGCGCGACACCTTGTCCGACGGTTCGGCCTTGGCGGTGCTCACTTTGATGGGAATCACAATCTCCTTGAACTCGGGATCGTCCGTGCGGATGGTGACCTTCTCGGAGGCATTCGCCTTGCTGGCGTCCTTTTCAGAGGCCGGCGGAATGATCAGCGTCAGCTTGTACGACATCCCATCCCCATCCGGATAGAACTGCCAGCGGATCTGATCGCTGCTCGGTATCACTCCGAGAATGCTCAGCGATTTCTCGCCGTTGTTCCGGATGGAGACCACGCTTCGCTGGAGCCGGCTGCTGGCGTTCACCGTCACTTCCGCCGGACTCACTTCGATCCGCGGCGGATAATAGAGCCGGACCGGTACCTGGAGCATCGGCTGCTCCTTGCAGGTGGACTTGATGTTCAGAACGGCCGTGTTGTCGCCGACCTCGAACGGCGGCTTGGCCGTGACGATCAGCTTGGCATAAGGCCCGTTGGGGATCGGATCGATCTTGGCCTCAAACCTGGGCGAAGACGATTCGGGTTTGAAGTATTCGATGTTGCCTTCCCCGCTGTAGACCAGCGTCGCCAGGCTCGGAATATTCTGCGTCCGCGGATTGCGCGGGAAATCGATCCCGATGGCCGGCTGCACTTCGACAAAGTGCCGCACGGCGCCGGCCAGCGTGATCATCTGAGTCGCCCGGGTGGGGTCGTTCGATTCGATGACCATGCTCTTGGAAAACGAGCCCGGCTTGTCGGGCGCCGTCATTTCGCAGCGGACCGAACCGGAAGATCGAGGCTGCACGACGTGGGTATAGTCCGAGATCGTCAACCCATCCGAGGGCTTGATCGACTTTACTTCCAATGGCTGTAAGCCATCGTTGCGAAGTACCATATCGTAGTGAATCGCCTCCTTCAGCTTGCGCTGTCCGATATCCTGACGAAGATCGACGCCCAGCGACGGTCCGGGGGAAGCGGGAACGGCCGCTTGGGGCGTGGTCGGCGTGGTCGGCGGTCGCATCGCCAGGGCAGGCTGGGTAGCGGGGTTTTGAGCGATCGGCGGCTGCGCCGGCGGGCGCGGCAAACTCTTGCCTTCCAGCAGCGTATCCAACGCCTTGCGAACGTCGGCATCCAGCGTCGGCGTGTTGCCGCGATGCACGGCCTCCACGATGCCGTTCTTGCCGATCAGGAACAGCGTCGGCAACCGCATCGGTGAGCTATACTTATTGGCAACCACGCTGGTGGGATCCAACGCGATGGGCAGGCTCACGCCGAGGCCTTTGGCGACATCCACCACCTCCTGCGGCGACTTCTGCGCGTCGACGCTGACGTTGAGGAACCGTACGGGTTTGCCGTCATAGCTTGCCCGGACCTTGTCGAGTACGGGCATTTGCTTTTTACAGTACCCGCACCAGGTTGCCCAGAAATCGAGAACCAGAACCTCTTTGCCGGGAGCGCCGAAGGTGACATCTTTGCCCTCCGTCGACTTCAGAGCGCCCATCGGAGCGGGCTTGCCGATGAGCGACTCGGCGACAACAACCACCGGCTGCGTCGCGGGTATCCGCACGCGGATCGGAATGTTGATCTGCGGATTCGACTTCAGGTCGGTGTCGATCACCAGTGACGCGGGTTTGTCATTGGGCGTTTCGAAACCGGCCGGCAGCGTCACCATCAGGTTGTATTTTTTTCCGGGTGTCGCCGTCGCCAGTTGCGTCCTGATGGTCGACACGCTCGGCTTGACCTCCTTGATGGCCATCTCGCCTTCGCCGTTGTAGGCGATGGAGACGTTCTGGTTCGATTCCTTGCCGGGTGTCATCATGGCCATGATGTTGGTCGGCATCAACTCCACCAGGGGGGGCATGAACGCATTGCAGGAAATGGTCACTTCCGGTTCTTCGGTAATGCCCGTCTGGATACGAAGGATGGCTGTGTTCTGCCCCTCGCGGACGGGCTTCTTGAGCGTGACCACGACCTCGGCAGCCTTGCCGGGCTCGGTTTCTTTCAGAGCAAACTCGAACATTTTCTGCTCGGCTTCCGCCAGCGGGATGGCTTGCAGCTTCATCGGCTTGGGCGTGTTGTTGGTCAGCTTGATGGTCATGCTGGCCGGCGACTGCGGTCCGACCCGGCCCCACGCCGCGCCGATGACCGGCTCCATCCCGATCCGCATCTTGACGTTGCCTTTGAGCGTCAGCGTCAGGTCCGGGGCGATCGGATCATTGCTCTGGACATGAATGGTTTTGATCAGTTGCGCGTTCTGCTTGGCGGTGCTGAGCGAGACGGGGATTTTGCCTTCCTTGCCGGGTTCGATGGTGTCGTCAAATTTGCCGGCCAGCGTGCACCCGCAGGATGGCTTGACGCCGCCGGGAGGGATCTTCAGCGTCGCGGCGCCGTCGTTGCGAATGATGAACGTGTGCTCGACCTTCTCGCCGGCCCACGCATCCGCGAACTCGTGAATGGGTTTCTCGCAGTGAATCTTGGGCGCCGGGCCGGTGGGCTGGGTCTGCGCCACCGCGGGGCGAGTAGCCGCCACGCCAAACGCATGAGCCGGGTGCGGTGCGGCCGGTGTGCGCATGCCCGGCCTGGCCACAGGCGGAGCACCCGCCGCCGGTTTGGCAGCGGGAGCGGGTTGCGGCGCCGGTTCCGCCGCCGGCGCCACGCCGGTCAGTACGAACCCCGCCGCGATCGCTGTCGCAAAGAGGCTTTTGACGCCAAGAAAGTTCCATCGACGGAACCCGACTGAGGAAACGTCCGAAGAGCGCATCAGGACCACTCCATGTTTAAGGACAGGAACGAAAACGGCGAGAGTATATAGAGTCTCCGCACCGCTTGACAATCGGCTGCTTCCCCGGATGGGTGTAATGCCGATTGGGCTATTGTAACGTAAAATGCGGCCTATTCCAGTACCGAGCCGTGAGAACTCACAGGCCAAAAAAGCTTTCCCGGTTATGCCTGTCGGCGATTGTGAAATCAAGCCGGCATGCTCTCATATCTCTTTATACGATAGCCGGTTGCATGAAACGGGGATCATCCGACGGATCGCCGACACCCTCGTGAGCGACCAACGTCCTCAAAAAAGTGCGATATTTGCCTCAAGAATTCCGATTGCCGTATCATGGCCAACCCATTGCGGGGACCCAGCGCCAGCGGCTCGATGGTAAGGCGGCACTGTGAAATTATCGATCGTTATTCCAGTCTATAACGAGGCGGCCACGATTGAGGAGATTGTTCGGCGGGTGCTGGCCAGCCAGGCCGGAGACGAAAAAGAGCTGATCCTGGTGGATGACGGCTCCACCGACGGCACGCGGGATCTTTACGGCCGAATATCAGACGAACATCCGGGGCATTCCATTCGCGTGCTGCTGCACGATGAGAATCGGGGCAAGGGGGCGGCCCTGCGCACCGGCTTCGGCCAGGTGAGCGGCGATGTCGTGCTGGTTCAGGACGCCGACCTGGAGTACGACCCACGGGATTACCCCCGCTTGCTGGCGCCGATCGTCGAAGGCCGGGCGGATGTGGTATACGGCTCTCGGTTCGTGGGCGGGGAAGCGCATCGCGTGCTGTTCTTCTGGCACATGGTCGGCAACCGGTTCCTGACGCTGATGTCCAATGCGTTCACCAACCTGAATCTGACGGACATGGAGACCGGTTACAAGGTTTTCCGCGCGGACGCCCTGAAAAAAATCACGATCAGCAGCGACCGGTTTGAATTCGAGCCGGAGATCACCGCCAAGGTCGCCCGGCACGGGCTGCGGGTTTACGAGGTGGGCATCGGTTACGCGGGCCGCGATTATACCGAGGGCAAGAAGATCACCTGGGTGGATGGAGTCAAAGCCATCTTTGCTATCATCCGGTTCCGGTTCTTCGACTGATCCCATTGTCAACAGTAACGCGCATCTGACGCTCCCCCTTCGGGTCACGGCTAAACGCTGGTATCATACTGACCGATTCGCAGTAACACGGTGACGGGACAAAGCATGAAATTGATCAACATCTGCGGCGCGCGTCCCAATTTCATGAAGATCGCGCCGCTCATGCAGGCATATCGGGGCGAGTCGGCGATTCAGCCGCTCCTCGTGCACACCGGCCAGCATTACGACCAGAAGATGAGCCACCTTTTTTTTGAAGAGCTGGACATTCCGCGGCCGGACATCAACCTGGAAGTGGGCAGCGGCTCGCACGCCCGGCAGACCGCCCTGATCATGGAGCGGTTTGAGCCGGTGGTCCTCGAGCACCAGCCGGATGCGGTGCTGGTGGTCGGCGATGTGAATTCGACCATCGCCTGTGCGCTGGTGGCGACCAAGCTGGGCGTCGGCGTGTTTCACGTCGAGGCGGGGTTGCGCAGCTTCGACCGGACCATGCCGGAGGAGATCAACCGCGTACTGACCGATGCGATCAGCGACCTGCTGTTCGTGAGCGAGCCGAGCGGGATCGAGAACCTGAAGCGCGAAGGGGTGGCGGCCGATCGCATGCACTTCGTCGGCAACGTCATGATCGACACGCTGGAAAAGAACCGAGGCAAGGCGGAGTCGGCGGCGATCCTTTCGCAACTGGGGCTTTCACCGAAGCGATACGCGGTGGTGACGCTGCATCGGCCGGCATGTGTAGATGACCCGGTGGTAATGGGCCGTTTAGCGGACGTATTCGATCACATCCAGCGCGAGATGCCGGTGGTGTTCCCGATTCATCCACGCACGCGCAAGAACCTGACTGCCGGTGGACTCGACGCGAAAATGGCGGCCATGAAACAGCTTCATCTCATCGATCCGGTGGGCTACCTCGATTTCCTCAAGCTGATGAGCAGTGCGGCCGTCGTGCTGACCGATTCGGGCGGCATTCAGGAAGAAACGACGATCCTCGGCGTGCCGTGCCTGACACTCCGTGAAAACACGGAACGGCCGGTCACGATCACCGAAGGCACCAACCAACTCGTCGGCCTCGATCCGGAAAAAATCCTCTCGGCCTATCGTTCCATTCGCGGCAATCCGGGGCCGTCGGCCAAGCGGCCCGACAAATGGGACGGGCATGCGGCCGAACGGATCGCGCGGATCATCGCCGGATGGAAGAAGTCTTAACGCGCGGTGAACAACAGTTTCAGGTCAACCGCTCGGTCAGGATCGCTGTCGGCTGCTGCCCAACCCGCGTCAGGAACAACACCGCTGATCGTTTCCCGCTGGTTTTCAGTCGGCGGATGATGTCCTCCGGACGGGCGGCGAACCCTCGCGTTTTCACGTCAAGGTGGCCGACCGCGTGTCCGGCCAGCCAGCGACGGGCGCGGGTCATGGACCAGTCGATGACATCAATAATGCGGAAGGGCCGCAGCAGTGTCGTTGACGCCGGCTGCCCGCCGATTAGCAGGGCGATCTGCGGATCGATCGGGGCCAGCGCGTATCGTCGCGCGACGACGCCGGCGAGATTCGCACGGATCACCGCGGCATCGGGTTCAAACAGGATCTGTCCCGCCTTGATGGGCTGCGCCGCGGGCCACTCGATCGCATCATGCTCGCTTGCCGCCACGCTCTCGCCGCCGGGCAGCACCGTCGCTCGGCGCTGCGCCTGCCTGAATCGGCCGGTCCACGCCACCGCCTGCCTGCATTCGCCATGATGACTGATCCATTCGAGTTCGGCCTCAAAGGGCAGCAGCGTCAGATCGGCGCCGGGTGAGAATTTGACCGCCACGTTCTCATAACGCTGTATGAGCCGCTGGAGGACGCCGAGCCCCGGCGAACTCGCATCCGGGGCGTGTCGCCGCGGACCGGTCGCTCGTCGATCGGGGTCGATGTGCGCGGCCTCGGCCGCCGGCCGCTCGAATTCGGCGTCGGCCTGGAGCGGCGTGATCGTCCGGCCGTAGACACCCGCGTTGTGCTCAGCCATGAACAGCCGCGTGGCCGACCAGTCGATCGCCACCACCTCGCGCCGAAAAAAGGGGTCAGGTTCCTTTTGTGCGAAGCACCCTTCGTCGGGCCGCTGCGCGGCAAAAGGAACCTGACCCCTTTTCCCGCCCGCGAGCGCCAGCGTATCGCCGCCGATGCCGCAGCAGAAATCGACCACGCGGCCGATACCGGCGAACCGAGACACCTTGTATACGGCGATCACATCGTCCGTCGCCTGTTCGAGAGCGACACGGTCGAACAACATCTGATCGGCACGCGAGAACTTGGCTCGCGCCGCCGAGCGCAACGTGACCTGCATCCACGCCGCCGCGACGTGCTCGGGTTCAAGCCGCTGCCGCCATCGCCGGACGGCCGCGGGGGTGTCGGCCGGGTCGCCGCCGGCCATGGCGGCGCACACCGCGTGTCCTTCCGGCGATTTCAACCATGCGAGTTCCTCCAGCGTCGGCAGGCGCTCCGCGCGGACCCACACGGCGGATTCAGCACTGCCCTTGTGTTGACGCGCAGGTTTCATCGCGCCGCATTGTAGCCGGTCTTTTCCGCTCGAAACTCCCGGTTTTCCCGGATGACGTTTGCGGCGGCGCGCGACGGTCGTGCCCCTTGGGAGTTCCCACCCCGACGACGGCAACGGTATCTCCTTGCGTCCTGTCTGGCGACTGGAAACTGGCAACTGGCGAACATGAGCGCCGGTAAGCGGCTCTGAACGGCGGTTTTGCGTAGGGAGCGGCGGACGGCTAAAATAGAAGCGGAGTGAGCTTATGACCTATCGTGGAGTCGTCAGCAACGGGGTGGTCGTACTCGAGGGTGAAAAACCCCTGGAGGGGACGGTGGTGGAAGTGACGCCGCTGGCGGCAGTCGCTCCAAAACCCGCCGGCCCCGCCGCACACCCCGCCATCGGGATCTGGAAGGATCGGACCGATCTTCCTACTGACCCGGTTGAAGCATCGAAAATCCTCCGCCAGCGGTTGATGCGGCGGACGGATGAGTAGCAGCATCCTCGACAGCTCGGTGCTGATCGACTGCCTGCGTGCCCACGGCGGCGCAGTCGCTTTCCTGGCCGCCCGCAGCGCCGCCGGAGCAGCGGTGACGCACGTTATGGTGGCGGCGGAACTGCTGGCCGGGGCGCGGGACAAGCGGGAGCAGGGGGTGATCGAATCTTTTCTCGCGGGCTTTGAGCTCCTGTCGCCCGATGAATCGGATGCGCTGGCCGCCCTGGAGCTTTTCAAGAGTTATCATCTGTCCCACGGCGTGGACTGGCCGGATTGCCAGATCGCGGCGACAGCGCTTCGGCTTGGGGTGGAAGTCCATACCCAGAACGTCAAACACTTTGCCGCGTTCTCCGGCTTGCGCGCCGTGCGGGCGTACTGACGTGCAAGTAACTGTTCGGCTCGAAGGGCCGCGTTTTCCCGGAGCCTGTCGATGAGTCAACCCCCAGCCGTGCCGGACACCCCGCTCACATGCCCAACCGGGAACGTGCTCCCTTGTGTGTAGATCAAGCAGTTTCGCCAGGCGTCGCCATGCCGGACACGGTCTGTCTGGTGTGCGGTGGTTCGCAGCTCGTTCCGCACCTGGACGTACTGCGCAGATGCACCGGCTGCGGGTTCGTGACTGCCCGGCTGGATGGGCCGATCGATGCCCGCCGGCTGTATGAAGGCGACTACTTTACGGGCGAGGAATATCTCGACTACCGGGCGGACGAGGCATTCTTCAAGAAAAATTTCCGCCGGCGACTCGATGGGCTGCTCGGCCGCCGGTCGGGCGGCCGGCTGCTCGAAATCGGGGCGGCGTACGGCTTTTTTCTCGATGTGGCGCGACATCGCTTTGACGTGATCGGGTACGAGGTCAATCCCGAGGCGGCGCGCTATGGCCGCGAGACGCTCGGCCTGGATGTCCGCACCGGCGATTTTCTCCAGGCCACGTCGGAAGAAATCGGCGGCCCGGTGGATGTGACCGTGATGTGGGACGTGATCGAGCACCTCGAACGCCCCGATCGGTTCATCGCCCGCATCGGCGAGCTGTCGAAACCGGGAGCGCTGCTCTTTATCACCACCGGCGACATCGGCAGCGCGCTGGCCCGCTGGCGCGGGCGGCGGTGGCGGATGATCCATCCGCCCTCGCACCTGCACTATTTCGATCGCGCGACTTTATCCCGACTGCTGGGCAATCACGGGTTCCGGGTGCTGGACATCCGCGCGGTAGGCGTCGCCCG
>CAYLLT010000030.1:33822-52820 GCA_964384465.1 uncultured Planctomycetales bacterium
TATTCTGGTGCTGCGGCTCGGCTGGACTCGCGCATACCGCGCCGCCGGCAGGATCATTCCGCGTACGCTCGGCTTCACGCTCAACACAGGCGACATCATGCAGGTGGTGGCGGAGAAAATGCCGACAAATTCGCAGTCGTAGCGGTCGAAGCGGAGTGACTCTACAATCCGCGACGGTCGAAGACGCGCCGCCGAGAGAAGTAAGGGGAGCAGGAATGAACCGTTCAAGAACGATCCGAGCCGCGACCGTGAGGGAGCGGACTTCCTGCGGTTTGCCGCTCCACCGCTTCCTTACGGGCGCGGCTCTGACCATGCTTCTCACGCACCCTTTGAACATCGGATGCCGCAATGCCCTGGCCCCGCAAGCCATCGAAACGGTCCTGCCACCGGCCGATGCCGATGCCGGCCGATGGGTCATCCTCGACGGGGCGAACAATACGCGCGACATCGGCGGTTATCGCACGGCGGACGGCCGAAGCGTCCGTTGGAAAACGGTCTACCGTTCCGGCGCCCTGTCGAGCCTGACGGACGCCGGTTGTGACGCATTCCGCGGCCTGGGGGTTCGCCGCGTGATCGACCTCCGCAATCGGCTGGCCGCGACACCGCTATTTGACGGCGATGTCCTTTGTGTATTTCAGGCGGCGGAGATGACGTTGCTTCCGGTCCGCGACGCGGATACGGATTTGACCGCTGTGTATGTCCAGACGGTGAAGGACAACGCCGAATCCTATCGGCAGGCATTCAAGTTGCTCGGTGATCCGGCCAACATGCCGCTGCTCTACCATTGCTCGGCCGGCAAAGACCGCACCGGCATCATGACCGCCCTGCTGCTGACGCTGCTCGGAGTGGATCGGCAGACCGTGATTGACGACTACCTGTTGTCGAATCTTGTCGCGGCCACGGTCGATGTACAGGCCATGATCGATCTGCTCGATGAGGTCGATCGACAAGGCGGCATCGAAAGCTACCTGGCGGGCATCGGTGTTACTTCCGCGGAACAGATCGCCATACGGAGCCTCCTGCTGGAGTGAGCGATTCCCATCAATGATCGACGGTTTCCGACTCGAACTCGAGCGAGATGTGCACGGCATTGAGTTCGCGAAGGGCCAGGTAGGCGGCCTTCTGCTCGGCTTCTTTCTTGGACGGGCCCCACGCACTGGGGTACCGCTTGCCGCGGATGACCACGCAGACCTCGAAGCACTTGCTGTGGTCCGGGCCTTTCTCATCCATCAGGTCGTAGAGGGGCGTACCGGACAGCGACTTCTGTGCATACTGCTGGAGCTGGGATTTGAAATTGCGCTGGTGCTCGGATTCGGCCGCCTGCGTAATGTGCGGGCCGGCCGTCCACAGGATGAAGTCGCGGGTGACCTCGAGACTGCCGCTGTCTAGGTAGATGGAGGCAATCAACGATTCGTACACCGCCGCCGCCAGTGAACTGGGCAACTGTGCCCGGCCGGACATGCCTTTGCCGAGGAACAGGTACCGCGGCAGGCCGAGCTCCTTGGAGATCACCGCGCAGGTCCGCCGCGAGACCACCGCCGATTTGATCTTGGTCAGTTCGCCTTCCAGATACTCCGGGAACTGCCGATACAGTTCGTTGCAGACGACCATTCCCAGGATGGCGTCGCCGACGAACTCCAGGCGTTCGTTACTGTTGACGCGGGTATCGGCAATGGATGCGTGGGTCAGGGCGGAGACGAGGAGTCGGGGATTACTGAAGGAATACCCGATCGCCTCCTGCACGGCTTGCAGGGCTTCTCTTTCTGTCACGGTAACAACCTAGCCAGAGTAGCCAGGCCCGTGGCGAAGACCGCACATCCTTCTGTGCGAAATTCGCGACGGGCCAAGAGCACCGAAACCGCTCCGCATCGGATCGGTAACTACTGGTTTATAATGCTCTATCATACTATCGTCGTGGCGTATAGTCAAATTGAGTAACTTATTGAGTCCGGGGAACCTGGAAAAACGGGGCAGGCCTGCTGCTCTCTGGCTGGTTGCGGGGCGAATGTCCGGCGGATAAAGTGACGCCCTGATCCGGGCGTTCCAGAAAGGCGATTCTGATGTATCGAATCGATCAACGAATAGGCGGCCGGGGGGTAGGAATGCTCGTGGTCATTGCACTGGCAATGGCCGTCCCGGCATTGGGAGAGGTCGATCGCTCCCGCTACATGTCACCGGACGACCTTCGGCCGGGTATGAAAGGCTTTGGCCGGACGGTGATGTCCGGCACCAAGATCGACACCTTCAACATCGAAATCATCGGCGTGATGCGAAACGCGTATTACGCCAAGCAGGATGTGATCCTGATCCGGTGCTCGGGCCTGAACCTCGAACACAGCGGCATCATCGGCGGGATGAGTGGATCGCCGTGCTACATCCGCGACGAGAGCGGCAAAGAGCGGATGATCGGCGCGGTGGCTTACGGCTGGCAATTCAACAAGGACCCGATCTGCGGCGTGCAGCCCATCACGCAGATGCTGCCGATCCCGGAGACGCGCGATCCCAAGAAGACTCCGGCGCCCGAGACGCAGCCGGTCGCTGTGTCGGGCGCAGAAGCGGTCAAGAAGCCCGACCCGCAAGCGAGAGGCGCCACGCGCGGCGGCGGCGTACCCATCGGCAACATCATCGCCAAAGTTTGTCCCGAACCGATCGACAAGGCGTCGCGGTTCAGTATTTTTAACGAGGACATTGCCGGATCCCACTCGGATGCCAAACCCGAGTCGTCCTCTGAGGGCCAGCTCCGGCCGCTGATGACGCCCGTGATGGTGACCGGCGCCAGCCAGCGGACCATGGGCCGGCTCAAGGACCGGCTCGAGCGGTTCGGCATGGAACCGGTGGTCAGCGGCGCGCCGAGTGCCGCTGTGCAGGCCGGCGCCGACAACGTCAAGATGCAACCCGGCTCGGTCCTGTGCATCCCGCTCATGGACGGCGACATCATCATGCAGGCCCTGGGCACGTGCACTGAAGTGGATGGCGATCGCGTGCTCGGCTTCGGCCACCTGCTGCTCGGCGAAGGAAATATCGAGCTGCCTTTCGCCACCGGGTTCGTGCACACGGTCATCCCGTCGGTGATGCGTTCGAACAAGATTGGGGCAGGCTTGAAGCCGGTCGGCACGCTGTGGGGCGACGAGAATACGGGCATTTTCGGCATGCAGGGAAAACCGCCGCCGTTCGTCCCGCTGGAAGTGACCGTGCACGATGTCTACGGCGACCGCTCGTATCACTACGAGATCGTGCAGGAGCAGATGCTGACCCCGGCGCTGCTTATGCAGGGCGTGATGGAGAGTATTTTCGCCCACAACGATCTGCCCAGAGAGCACACCATCCGATACGCGATCGAGACGCAGTTCGAGAAACTCGGCGCCTTCCGCACGAGCAATCTCACCAGCCAGTCCGGCATCATGGGCGTGGCCAGCGACACCAGCATCCCGGTGGCGGGGCTGATGAACGCGCCGTTCGGCAAGGCCAGGCTGGAGCGGGCCCGCCTCGAAATCACCATCGAAAAGGGCGCAAAGACAGGTCTAATCGACGAGGTCACCATCCCGCGAACGTTGTACAAGCCGGGCGAAACGGTCAGCGCTCACGTCCGCTGGCTGCACGAGCTGCATCATCCGCTGTATACGCGGGCCATATACGATCTGAAGCTGCCGGGGGATCTGCCGGACGGCGATTACGACCTGACGGTCGGTTCTGTGATGACGCACATCGTGGCCCTGCGGATGGAGAAGCCGCACCTGTTCGACGCCGACACGCCGGAGGAGTTGCTCAGCACGTTTAACCTGCTGGGCTCGTTCCCGGACAATCGGCTGTACATGCGGCTGCGGCTCCAGACCGGTGGCGGGCTGGCGGTGGACAGCGTGGAGATGCCGGACCTGCCGTCGTATCGCCGGCAGATTCTGCTGGCCTCCAAGCGGAGCGACATCGAGAAATTCACGGAGGCCCTGGTCGTACAACATGAAACGGAATTCGCCGTGAGCGGGTCCCATTCCTTCAAAATCACGGTCAGCCGCCGGGCCGACCAGTAAATTGGAAATTGCGGATTTCGGATTGCGAATTGCGGATTGAGGGCGACGAATGATCTGTTCAATCCGAAATCGGCAATTGAAACTCTTTCCCGCCGATTCGTCGTCAAATAATTCTTAAATGAGGACACAACCATCCATGCAAAGATTACGGGTGACGATCACTACCGCTTTCATCATCGTTTTGTTGGCCGCGCCGGCATGGGCGGTCAAATCGGAAGAATGGAAGCACGAGCAGCCGAAGGATTTCCTCGCCGGGACGCTGGAGAACGTGGTGGTCTCCTCGCAGGGCGAGGTGATGCTCGGCCGCGAGACCCAGATTTTGAAAAAGTTGGGCGACGATGCGGAAGTGGTGAACGCACTGGCGCGGGCGGGCGACGGCAAGATTTACGCCGCCACCGGGTCCGCCGGCCGGATCTTTCAAGTCGACGGCGAGAAGGTGACCGAGTTCGCCAAGCTGGCTGACGGCGGTACGGTGCTTTCGCTTCTTTTTACCACCGATGGGCGGCTGCTCGCCGGCACCGGCGGCGGCAAACAGGCGCGCATCTATCGCGTCGATGGCACCGGCAAGGCCACCGTCTTCCATGAGCCCAAGGGGGCCAAGTACGTGTGGGCGATGGTCCGCGGGCCGGCCGGCGAAGTCTACGCCGCCACCGGCACCGAGGGGCAATTGTTCGTCATCGACGCCGACGGCAAGAACGGGAAGGTATTGGCGGACGTGAAGCCCAAGAGTCTGTTGTGCCTGGCCATCGGGCCTAACGGCATGTTGTACGCCGGCACGGATGAGGACGGGCTGGTGTATCGCATCAATCCCGCCGACGGCAAGATGTTCGTGCTATACGACGCCAAAGAGGCGGAGATCAGTTCGATCGTGATCGATGCGGAAGGCAACGTCTTTGCCGCCACCGCGTCAGCCGACAATGCCCGCCCCGGCCGCTCCGTCGCCGACAAGCCCGGCGGCTCGCCCGACCGCTCGCCGTCCAAGGGGAAGTCGTCCGAGACGAAGCCGGCCGGTGACGGGAAGGATAAGAACGGCCACAGCGGCGGTGCGGCTTCTGGAACCCCCTCGAAAGAGGCAACAAGTCAGCCCGCGGCGGGCGCCACGACGCGGGCGAGCCTCGGCCGGCCGGTCTCGCGCAGCGGGCCTGAGGGCGGCAACGCCATTTATCGCATCGACACCAACGGCTTTGTCACCGAAGTATTTCGCGAGCCGGTGATGATCCTGTCCATGGCGGAAACCGACGGCACGATCTACGCCGGGACGGGTAACGAAGGCCGGATTTATGCCATCAATGCCGCCGATGACCGCGTCACCATGCTGGCCAAGCTGGAGGCGTCGCAGGCGACGTCGCTGCTCCATCTGCCGGACGGGCAGTTGATCATCGGGGCCGCCAATGCCGCCATGCTGGTCCGATTGCCCGAGCGCCGCGCCGGCAAGGGCACGCTGCTCAGCAAGGCCCTCGATGCCGGCCAGGTGGTCAAATGGGGCCGCATCGGGTGGACGGCCACGGTCCCCTCCGGCACCAAGCTGACCATCGCCACGCGCAGCAGCAACGTCGAGGACGTTGAGTCCAACGCCTGGGACGAGTGGTCGCCGGAGATGGACGCGACCGTGCCGCAGCAGATCTCTTCGTCGGGGGCGCGGTTTCTCCAGTATCGTCTGACTTTCGAGTCGAGCGATCCGCAGGCCACGCCGACGCTGCACGCGGTGCAGATCCCGCGCATCGAGGAGAACCGCGCGCCGGAATTAAGTTCGCTGGAGGTCGTGTCCGCCCGCGAGGAGGCGCAGAAGCCGTCGGCCTCGTCGATGGTGAAGGCCATCGTCGGCGCGACCGGCTTCGGCGGGCCCGCCCAGCCCGGACCGGATGAATACTGGGTCGTTAAGTGGAAGGCCGAAGACCCCAACAAGGACACGATGGAGTACGAGGTTTATTTCCGGCAGGTCGGCACCGCCCGCTGGATACAGATGGGCAAGGAGATCAAGGAGTCCCTGAAAATCTGGGACACGCGGACGGTCGAGGACGGCATGTACCAGCTTAAGGTGGTTGCCAAGGACGGCCTCTCCAATCCGCGCGGCACCGAGCTGAGCAGCGCCCGCATCAGCGACACCATGACCGTGGACAACACGCCGCCGGAGGTCACGCTCGATCGCGTCGAGCCTAAGGGTGAGAAATCCTTACAGGTGCATGCGACGCTGACCGACACGCGGACGCCGATCACCGATGCCAGTTATACGGTGGACAGCGACGAGGAGTGGGTCCCGCTGGCCGCGGATGACGACATCTTCGATTCGCGCAACGAAAGCGTGACCTTCACGGTCAACGATCTGGCCGCCGGCGAACACCGCGTGGCCCTGCGCGTCCGCGACGACCACGGCAACACGCGCTACGCGAGCCGCTCGGCGACGACGGGCAAATAGTCCTGTCGCCGACAGACTGTTGCCCCCCGCTTGCGGGTTCACGCGGCGTACATTAAACTGCCGGGATATCGCGCTGATAGAAGGAACAGACAGCCATGCATTATCCGCGTAAGATCAGTCGTATAAAGAAGATGCGCAAACAGGGCTTTCGTGCCCGCATGCGCACCTCCAGTGGCCGCAAGCTGCTGAACCGCCAGCGCCGCCGGGGCCGGCACACGTTGTCGGTGATGAAGTGAGCATTTCTTCAATTCGCGCCGGCCAGTTGCCGGAAGCTGCACGATTCGCCCGTCGGAGATGGCGATGGCACATCGGAAAGTCAAACGCAGAGTCGTGATGAGCCGAATGACTCGTCTGGGCGAGGACGACCGCAGCTTCGACCGGGAGTTCTGGCGTCGCGTCGGGGCCGAAGGACGCTTCGCGGCCGCGTGGCAGATGATTCGCGAGGTGGACCTGATTCGAGGCGGCGATGGACGTCAACCGCGACTACAGAGATCTGTTGCAAAGCTTGTCCGACGCCCGCGCCCGCTTTCTGGTCGTCGGCGCGTACGCGGTCATGTATCACACTGAGCCGCGTTACACCAAGGACATGGACATCTGGGTTGCGCCTTCGGTTGAGAACGCGGCCCGCGTCTGGAAGGCTCTGGTTCATTTCGGGGCGCCGCTCGCAGGCGCTAACGAAGAGGATTTCATCAATCCGGATACCGTTTTTCAAATCGGGATGGAACCGAACCGGATCGATCTCATGACGGACCTCGGGATCGTCGGGTTCGAGACAGCCTGGAAGAACCGTGTCCGCACGACGTATGGCGGGCTGCCGATTTATGTTCTGGGCAAGAACGATCTGATCCGCGCCAAACGTGCCGCCGGCCGCCCGCACGACATGCTTGATGTGCGCGAGCTTCTAAAAACGCTTCCCGGATACCGTCGCCGGAAAACCCGCAAGAAGCGTAAAAAGCGGTAGCGCGCCGACCCATTTGCCCCTCCCTTCCCCCATTAAGATGGCTGATAACCCGCTGCAAAATCACCTCCACAGCATAACATTTGTGTGGTCAAATGTTCCGAAAATGCTGTCATATCTGCAAACCATAAGATTTGCGACTCCATCCCCGCCCACCAGACACATACGACCCAATCCTGCTCAGAAGCAATGCTCAAGCACTTACCAAGGCGAGTGTCTTGAAATGGAACACCATTGAGATTCACTTCTATTTGGATTTCCGAAACTACATTATGAGATGTATCACCCGTTTCGTATGTTAATAGATATACGCTGCCCCTCGGATCCAAGACAGATTCGGGTAAACACAATGGAATACAATTGCGCACATACTGTTGAGCCTGATTCGCAGCCACTAATTTCAAATGCGCCGGTAACGTAATGTTATCCGCACGTTCACCTGGTGATCCAATAAGCACGAAGTAGCTCATATAGTGAACCAAAGGGGGACGCAGCTCGTTTTCACTTTCCGGTGCCCATTCGCAGCGTCCGCGTGTCCTGCTCCATGCCGGTGGGTTTGGCCAGCGGGCCGTAGAGTTCCGGGCGGCGCGATTTGATCCAGCGGCGGCCGGTGCAGCCGGCCAGCAGTGACGCATCCAGATCGGCGATGACCATGTCGTCGTCGGCCTTGCACGTCTCGACGATGATGCGGCCGTAGCAGTCGATGATCATGGCGTTGCCGGTGCGGATCTCGTTGTCGTCCACGCCGACGCCGTTGCTGAAGATGAGAAACAACCCGTTGTCATGTGCCCGGCTGGGCAGCCAGCGCATCAGCCAGCCGCGACCCTTCTGCCCGCGGAACTCGGCCTCGATGGCCGCCGGATCGTTGCGGCGGTTGTCCCACAGCTTGCGATCGACGATGGTCATGGCGTGCGGGTTCTTGCGGTCGCAGCCGCCGGTCTGGTGCGGGGCCAGCAGGATGTCCGCGCCCATCAGCGCGGTCATGCGGACGTTCTCGAAGATGTTGTTGTCATAGCACGTGAGCACGCCGACGCGGCAGCCGTGCGGCGTATCGAACACCGTGTACTCGCTGCCGCACGACAGGTACTCGCTGACGAAGGCGTGAATCTTGCGGTGCCGGCGGCACTCGCCGTTGGGCATGGCCACCACGTACGTGTTGTACAGCTTGCCGTCGTCCGCCAGCTCCACCAGGCCCGCCCCGATGGTCATGCCGTGCTCGCGCGACAGCTCGCGCAGTACGCTGGAGCTGGGCCCGTCGAATACCGATTCGGCCAGGGCGGTCATTGCTTCTTTTGAGAGATTCCGCAGAAACCAGCAGCCGGTGATGCAATATTCGGGGAAGCAGATGATCTCCACCTTCTGCTCGGCCGCATCGCGGACGAACCTGCGGATCTTCCCGAGGTTCGCCTCCTTGTCCCCATCGGCATGTTCAAACTGGACTGAAGCAACGCGAATGTTACGCATGATCGACCTCCACGATGTCCCCTCCCCCGGCTCATTCTACGGCTTGGGATTGTCCGGAAAAGCCTCACCGCCTGAATCGGATGTCTTCTGGTTGCTCTTGGATTTGGTCGATCTTGCCTTCGGCGGACGCAGGCCGCGCTCCTCGGCTTCGTCGGGCGAACTGAACCAGCGCAGGTTCGCCTTGCTCAGATTTTTGGCGTTGCTGGAGTCGGACGTGTAGTAAACTTCGCCTTTGGCACTGGCCACCACCACTTCGCGCGACGGCGGCCCCGCCGATTTGACGACAAAATCGGTGATGGCCTTCTCCACGTCCGGCACTTTGCCCAACATGCGCGTGCCGTGCAGGGCCTGGCCATCCGCGCCGCCGCCGTGAACGATCTTGAGCACCGCGTTCGGAGCGAGCTTGGCGAGCTGATCGCAGGCCGACCGCTCGGCCTCACTGGCGATCAGCAGCATCGGCCGCCGTCCGTATTTCTGCGCGGGGCCGAGCGAATCCAGCCCCATATAGGATGTGCCCGGCGTCAGGAGCACAAGCCCATCCACCGACCGGTCGCGGGCGGCGTAGTCCAATGCGATGCTGCAACCCACGCTGGCTCCGACCAGCACGAGCCGCGACAGGTCCACATCCGGCCGATCCGCCAGCCAGCGATAACCCGCTTCAACATCTTTGTACATCTGCGCGAACAGCTTCTTGTCCCGATTGGCGACGCGCTCGGCCAAACCGAGCTGTGCGGCGCCCGCGCTCTCTCCGTGCCCGCGGAGATCGATCGCCAGCACGGCCACGCCGGCCCGGTGCAGGTTCGGCACCAGCGGGTCGTACGCCGAGCGGTCGGAACGATACATGTGCAGCAGGATGGCAACCGGCGCCTTCTCATCGCCCTTCAACTTCGCCGGCGTGAACGCGGCAGTAATCGCGATGTTATCGTCGGTCACGAAGTCGACCCGCTGCGCACGGGAATCGGCCGGCGGGGAAGCGGATTTCTCGGCCGCTACGGAGGGACCGACGGCGATCAGCACAACCAGAACGACGCATTGCACGACGAAACGAAATAGCATGGTGCAGCTCCTGCGAAATGACGGCCGCGGGATGCCGTACTGCCGTAAGTCACTCCCGCGGGCGATACATCCTAATGAGAGGCTGCCGGAGGTCAAGCCGGCGGATTTGCTGGCGTGTGAAGGTCAAGTCGTTCAGCGGTGCGACGCACAGCACTTCGCCGCGGGGGATCGCACGCGATGGGGAGGGGTGACTCAGGTTTTCCGGGGGTGGCCCAGGTTTTCAAACCTGGGGGAGCGATTGCAAACGTGGAACGGGTATGACTCGGAAGTGACATTAACGCACGCGGTACAATCGCGACCCCAGGTCCAGAGAACCTGGGCCACCCTTCCCATACCCACCGGCGGGACGCCGATGCCGCAAGGGGTTATGTAACGTTCTCAAAACAGGTACTCGTCCGAAAAGTCTTTGCCGCTCGGTCTGTTTTCCGCTATCATGTACTCCCAGTGCGGAGGATGTTGTAGCTGACGAACCTGATGTTGGGATGGGGCAGGCGTTTACATGCGCTGCGGCGGGGGTTTTGCATCGTGAAGCACTTCTCGTGTTTGAGCCGGACGACGGCCGCTGCGATTTGTGTGCTGGCCGCCGGCTCGTCCACAGGCCTTGCCCAGACCAACCCAACCGCGCAGAGTTTGCCACTATCTCAGGACTGGGGCGGCAGCAATTTCACCTCCATGCCGGCCGGTTTTGCCGCCTGGAACGGGATCAACGGCGGCGCGACGAATACGCAAGCCCTAGCCGAGAGCAGCACACCCACCGGGAACGCGACGATTACGGGCACAGCCCCCACCGGGACGGGTGGCTGCTACGGTTATGCCGACAGCGGCAATGCGCGGTTCGGCATCGTCAGCAGCAGCAACGCGACCAACGGCGCGAACCAGCTCGCCATGGCCATCGACACCTCGGGCCAGACAAACATCACGCTGTCCTGCGACTTCATTAACGTAACCGCCAACTTGCGAACGGTCGGCGTCATCTGCCAGTATCGCATCGGCACGTCAGGGGCGTGGACGAGTCTGGGCGGGACGAACAATCCGTATATCCAGAGCGGCGGCACGGTCGGCACGGTCACATCGGCCAGCATTCCACTGCCGGCGGCGGCAGAGAATCAGGCGGTGGTACAGATCCGCTGGGCCGTCTGGCGCGGCAACGATGCAGGGGGCAACAGCTCCGCGTTCGCCATCGACAACATCAACGTCTCGCCGGCCGGCAGCTCAAATGCGCCCAGCGCCTTCGCCGGCCCCGACCGCACGCTGACGCTGAGCGGCGGCTCAGTGGATGTGGTCATGACCGATGCGACCGCCAGCGACCCCGACGGCCTCACCGGCCTGACCTATGCGTGGACGCCGGCCAGCGGAACCGGCATCAGCGGTTGGACCAACCGTACCGGCAGCGTCGTCGATCCGACCTCACCTTCGGACGCACAGGTCACCCTCAACGCGACTGGCATCTATGTGTTCACGCTCACCGTCACCGATCCACAGTCGAACACCGCCATCGACAGCGTGAGCATCGGGATCGTGAACGCCACGCCCGGCGGCCAGTACGATCCGCCGCCGACATACTACGATCCGGCCCGGCCGGGCGGCGTCTGGTACACCGGCGCCACGCTCAAAACAGAGTTGCACAACATCATCCAGAATCAGATTCCGCGGTCATACGATTCGGCCAAGGCGGCGTTGCCGATTCTCGACCAGGACCCCAACATCCCGAACAACCTCATCCTGATCTACACCGGCGCTTCGGTTCCCAAGCCCTGGGATCCGCAAGTCACTTACTGGAACCGCGAACATCAGTGGCCGGACAGCCTGAACACAAATCAAAACGATCTGTTCAACCTGCGGCCGTGCAATGCCGGCGTCAACAATACCCGCGGGAACATGCCCTACGGCCTCGGCGCGGGTTACTGGGACCCGGACCACGGCGCACCCGACCACGGCGACTGTGCCCGCACGATGTTCTACATGGTCACGCGGTATACGAATCTGACGCTGGTCAACGGCCAGCCCGGCCCCAGTAATGAGATGGGCGATCTGGCCAAACTGCTCGAATGGCACTTCTCCGATCCGGTCGCCCTCAGTGAGCGGCGGCGCAATCACCTGATGTACAGTTCCACCGACAACCCCGGCTACTATCAGGGCAACCGCAACCCGTTCATCGATCACCCCGAGCTGATGTGGACGATCTTCGGCACGGGCGACAGTGACGCAAAGTTGTACCTGGGTGCGACCGAGCCATCGGACGGCACGTCTTCGAGCAGTGTTTCATTTGCCGTGATCATAAACGCGTCCCTGCCGTCGAGCTCCGTCACACTCAACAAGGTCGGCAGCATCGGGACTACGTATGACGTGACCGTCAGCGGATCGGCGACCTCCACCTCAGGCGGCAGGGGCCAGGGCCTGGCCGGCGGAACGCAGTCGCGAAACCTCAACGCGGGCATCGCTTCAACAAGCACGCCCGGCGCTCAGAGCGGCACGATCACCATCGACGATACGGAGCTGACTTCCGCCGGCACAGGGCAAGGCTCGGCCGACGGCAACGACGCGATCAACGTCTCGGCGTCGGTGCTGGATCACGCGAACGGAACATTCGCCACGCCCACCGATCAGAACGCGCTGACCATCGACTTCGGCCTGGTGGCCGTCGGCAGCGGAACGCAGAACCTGAGTTTTGCCGTCTACAATCTGACGGCGACGCCGGGCTTCACTGCCGGGCTCGACCTCGATGCGGTGAACGGCAGCGGCGATACGGCCACACTCTCGACAAATCTCGTCACCTTTACCAACCTGGCCGCCGGTAGCAGTCAGTCGTTCACCGCCTCGCTGGATACGACCGTCACGGGCAATTACTCCGCCAGCTATACATTGGTCAATTCGGACCAGGACTTGCCGGGAGCGACAGGCGGAGTCAACCTAGTCCTGACGCTCGTCGGGCAGGTGGTTTCGCCATTCCCGCCCGATTTCGATGGCGACGGCGATGTAGACGACCAGGACGTTGAGATTTTCCTGCAATGCATGAGCGGTCCGGACCATTCAATTACAGGACAGTGCGTTGCGACAGACCTGGATGAGGACGGCGATGCCGATCAAGCCGACTTCGGACTCGTCCAGCGATGCCTGAGCGGTCCAGGGAACTCTTTTGATCTGACAGGGAAGTAGGGCGGGCATTGTCCGCCTTTCTGCTCGAAGCTGTCAATTGGCGGGCAGTGCCTGCCCTACGGAAGTTCGCATCAGCCCTTCAGCCGCTGTTCCAGCGCGTTCACTTCGTCATTTAATGCCGCCGGCAATCGGTCGCCGAATTGTGCAAAGTGCTCGCGGATCGAGCTGACTTCGTTGGCCCAGTCCTCTTTGCGGACCGACAGCAGCTCCTTCAGATCGGCGGGGGCGATGTTCAGGCCGGTGGTGTCGATGGCGCCCTCGGCGGGCATGTGGCCGATCGGGGTTTTGACGGCGCTTCCGCCGCCGCCCACGCGCTCGATCACCCACTTGAGCACGCGGATGTTGTCGCCGTAGCCCGGCCAGAGGAACTTGCCCGCGCCGTTCTTGCGGAACCAGTTGACGTAAAAGATGCGCGGCAGCTTGGCGCCCTGCCGCTGGCCGATCTTGAGCCAGTGCGCGAAGTAGTCGCCCATGTTGTAGCCGCAGAACGGCAGCATGGCCATGGGGTCGCGCCGGAGCTGCCCCACGCCGCCGGCCGCCGCCGCGGTCATTTCCGACGACATGATCGCGCCGAGGAATGTGCCGTGCTGCCAGTTGAACGCTTCGTGCACCAGCGGTACGACCGAGGCCCGCCGGCCGCCGAACAGGATCGCGGAGATCGGCACGCCTCTCGGATCTTCCCACGCCGGGTCGATGACCGGGCACTGTGCCGCCGGGGCGGTGAAGCGGGCATTGGGGTGGGCGGCTTTCTTATCTGAACCCGGCGTCCATTCCTCGCCGGTCCAGCTCGCGCAGCGGGCCGGCGGCTGCTCGGTCATGCCCTCCCACCATACATCGCCGTCGGGCGTGAGACCGACGTTCGTAAATATGCTGTTCTTGGTGAGCGAGAGCATGGCGTTGGGGTTCGATTGCATCGACGTGCCGGGGGCGACGCCGAAGAACCCCGCCTCGGGGTTGATCGCGTAGAGCTGCCCGTCGGGCCCGAACTTCATCCACGCGATATCGTCGCCGACGCACTCGACCTTCCAGCCGGGGATCGTCGAGCGCAGCATGGCCAGGTTGGTTTTCCCGCACGCGCTGGGGAAGGCGGCGGCGATGTACTTCTTTTCACCTCCCGGCGGCGTGACGCCCACGATGAGCATGTGCTCGGCCAGCCAGCCGCCGTCGCGGGCCATGCACGAGGCGATCCGCAGGGCGAAGCATTTCTTGCCCAGCAGGGCGTTGCCGCCATAACCGCTGCCGTAGGACCAGATGGCCCGCTCCTCCGGGAAATGGACGATGTATTTGTTGTCGGCGTTGCACGGCCACGGCACATCCTTCTGCCCCGGCCCCAGCGGCATGCCCACCGAATGCAGGCACGGCACGAAGTCGCCGTCGCCGAGCACGTCCAGCACGGCCTTGCCCATGCGCGTCATGATCCGCATGTTGCACGCGACGTAAGGCGAATCGGAAATCTCGACGCCGATGTGGGCGATGTTGGAGCCGAGCGGCCCCATGCTGAAGGGCACGACGTACATCGTCCGCCCGCGCATGCAGCCTTCGAACAGCCCGCGGAGCATCGTTTTCATCTCCTGCGGGTCCTTCCAGTTGTTGGTCGGGCCGGCGTCGAACTGCTTGCGGCTGCATATAAACGTGCGATCCTCGACGCGGGCCACGTCGGCCGGGTCGGAGCGGCACCAGTAGCTGCCGGGCCGCTTCTGCTCGTTTAATTTCGTGAACGTGCCCGAGCGGACCATGAGGTCGCTCAGCTCGTCGTATTCCTTCTGCGAGCCGTCGCACCAGTGGACGCGCTCGGGCGTACACAGGGCGGCGACTTCCTTGACCCAGTCCTGAAGCTTGCGGTTACTCATCTTCGCCCTCGTTTCGAGTTGCGTAAGGTCGAAGACCCGATCTTACGGGACGATTGCGCGGTCCCGCAACCGGTGGGCCGGTGCTCCATTCATGGTGTAACGCGATGTGCCGACTTTTCAAATAGCGGAGAAACCGAGTATGCTGTAACGTCGGGTGTCATCGAAAACCTATCCCTCTTCAGAGCGGTCATGGGCCCGATCATAGCCATTTTCACAGGAAGGCGTCGCGCCCAATCCACTGCCGTGTGCATCGCGGCGCTCATCCTGGCGCGCGCAGTGTGGGCCGAGGATGCGCCGCCGCCCGCTGCGCAGCGATCCGTTGACTTTCTCAAGGACGTTCAGCCGATCTTCGCCGGCAACTGCCACAAATGTCACGGCAGCGAAAAGCAGCGGAACGGCCTGCGGCTGGATCAGCGCGAGACGATGCTCCACGGCGGCGAAAGCGGGCCAGCCATCGTTCCCGGCGACAGTGGCAAGAGTCTGCTGATCCGTCTGGTCTCCGGGCTCGATCCGGATCGGCCGATGCCGCCGAAAGGCGACCGACTCACGCCCGAACAGATCGGCATCCTGCGGGCGTGGATCGATCAGGGCGCGAAATGGGCCGATGCCGCCGCGCCCACGACACAACCGATGCAATCGGCCGCCCCGAAAGAAATGGATCCGCTCTATGAACTGATGATGGCGGATGCGCGGGAACTGCTGATTCGCCGGCGGGCCGCACGGCTGGCCCGCGTTCTGACGCCTCCATCGCCGCCTGACGTGCCCGGCCCCGTGTTCAACGAGATCGACAAGTTCATCCTGACCAAGTGGCGCGAAGCCAAACTTCCCGCCGCGGATCATCCGCCGCCAGTGTGCTCGGATAACAACTTCCTCCGCCGCGTGTACCTGGACGTGATCGGGCGAATCCCCACGCTCGCCGAGACGCGGCAATTCCTCGACGAGGCTTCGCCTCAAAAGCGCGAAAAACTGATCGATGGACTGCTCGCCCGCAGCGCGGAATACGCCGCCCACTGGACGCCCTTCTGGGAAGAGGCTTTAGCCAGCAGCCCCTACGCCGTCGTCGGCGGCATTCCCAGCCGCGGCAACCACCAGGAGTGGATCCTCAACTCGTTCAAGGAGAACAAGCCCTACGACATCATGGTGGCCGAACTGCTCGACCCGCGCATGCCCGGCCATCGCCCCACCACCTTCCAGAACGTGAACGGCAAGGACACGCAGGTCGGGTTCGTGCTCAACACGACACACATGTACACCATCCAGACCGCCGCCAACGTGGGCCAGGTTTTCCTCGGCACGGGCATGAAATGCGCCAGTTGTCACAGCCACTTTGAAAACGCCGAGTGGCCGCAGGAGCGGTTCCTCGGCTTCGCCGGGCTGTTCGCGGAGAAGGATCTGGAACTGATCCGCTGCGAAAAACCGATGGGCAAAATCGTGCCCGGCAAGTTCGCCTTCGACCTGCCCGGCGTGCCGGACACCGCGCCGAAAGATCTGGACGGCCGCCTGCATTACCTGACGCTGCTGCTGACCGATCCGACGAACCCGCGCTTCGCCAAGTCGATCGTGAACCGGTTGTGGAAGCGGTACATCGGTCTGGGTCTGTTTGAGCCGGCCGACGATTTTCGCCTGGATACGCCGCCGAGCCACCCGGAGCTGCTCGACTGGCTCGCGTACGATTTCATGAAAAACGGCTACGACCTCAAGCACACCATCCGGCTCATCCTCACCAGCCGCACGTACCAGTTGCAGTACGATCCGAAGCTGGAGGACCACTTCGATGTCGCCAAGCGTAAGGAGCCGCGCTATTACCGCTCGCCGTCTCTGCGGCGGTTGACAGCCGAGCAGCTCCTCGACTCGATTTACGTCGTGAAGAACCAGGCTTTGCCCGACGATCAGCGGCTGTACCACAAGATGGAGCTGAACCCGCTCTTCCGCGCGCTCGGACGCCCGACGTCCCGCGCGGAGATCGGCACCGGCCGGCCGGATGACGTGGCGGTCGTGCAGGCGCTCGAGCTGCTCAATGGCAAAGACTTCTACGGCCTCATCTATTCCACCGACGCGCTGGATCGTGTGGTGGCCTCGCTGGAAACGCCGGTGCAGGTGGACACGGTCTACCTGGCGGCGTTCAGCCGGCTGCCGTCGGAGAAGGAACGAAAGGTCGCGACGCAGTTTTTGTCCGACCCGGAAGCACCCACCGCGTCCCGCCCCGCATCGCGGTCGCTGCGGGATGTGCTGTGGGCGTTGCTGTGTAGTCCGGAGTACCAGTACATGTTCTGAGGATGTTTAGTCGTGAGCGCAGGCGAGCGCGCCGGACGCGCTCGCCTGCGCTCGCGGCTAAACGTGTGTGAAGGAATATTGAGATGAATCGTCGCGAGTTTCTCAAATCGGGATTGGCCGCCGGCGCGGCAATGACGTTCCCGCCGCAGTTACGCGCCATTGGATCAGAGCCCGGAGCGCAAGCGACGGGGGCGAGCACCAGACCGGCTCTTGTGCCCAAGGCTGATGCCATGATCCTCATCTGGCTGCCGGGCGGCATCGCGCAGACGGACACCTGGGACCCCAAGAAGTTCACCCCCTATGAAAAGGGGATGAAAGGCAACAAGCTCCTCGGCACCTGCGAGTCCATTCCGACCGCAGCCGAAGGTATTCGCCTCGGAGCCGGTCTCGAAACGATGGCCGGCGTGATGGATCACGGCACCATCCTCCGCAGCCTCACCAACGAAGTGAAGTTCGGCGCGATCCATCTCAAGGCCCAGTACTACATGATGACGGGCTATCTGTTTCCGGCGGGCGTGAAGGCACCGAGTATCGGGGCCATCGTCGGGCGGACGCGCGGGCGCCGCGATCCGAATGTGCCGCCGTACATCTACATCGGGCGGGACATCGACAGCAGCGATAACGAAAAACTGTTCATCAGCGAATACATCGGCCCCGGGTTCTACGGCATCAATCATGCACCGTTCATGATCCCTGATCCGGCACAGGGGCTGGATACGCTGTCTGCCGCCGCCGGGATGAAGATGGAGCGGCTGGATCGGCGTCAGGCCTTGTTGAAATCGTTGAACAAACTCTCGGACCAGCCGATCGCCGACGCGTCCAAAGCCGCCGATTTCCTCAAGACGATGGACGATGCCCGCGCGATGATGGATTCGCCGGTCAAGCAGGCGTTCCAATATCAGAAGGATGAAAAGCCGGAGACGATCGCCGCATACGAGCCGCAGATCACCGAAGACAAGCTGCTCGACAAGTCCTACTATCACGGCCAGCGGTTCGGGCATGGGTGTCTGCTGGCCCGCCGCCTGGTCGAGCGCGGGGCACGGTTCGTGCAGGTCGAGTATCAGTATGGCCCGTTCAAGGGCTTCGACATGCACGAGTTCGGCCGGCAGCGTATGGTCGAGATGAAAAAGCAGATCGACCGGCCGATCGCGCAGTTGATCCGCGATCTGCACCAACGCGGACTACTGGAGCGCACTCTCGTGGTGATCACGACCGAGTTCGGCCGCACGATCGCTTCGCAGCCGGCGGCGGGCGTCGAGCCGGACGGCTTTGCCGAGCGGCACACCGGCGAAGACTTGGTGCTCGACAACGAGAAGATGTACGGCTTCCACGGCCACTTCAGCAGTTGCAACTCCATGCTGTTCTTTGGCGGCGGGTTCAAACGCGGGTTCGTCCACGGCAAGACCGCCGAGGCGCACCCCTTGGCGGCGGTCGAGAACCCGGTCCCCCTCACCGACGTGCACGCGACGATCTACAAGGCGATGGGCATCCCCGCCGACACCAGCTACCTCACCGAATCGCGGCCGTTCTATGTCACCAAGGACGGCAAGGGCAAGCCAATCGACGCGATGCTGGCGTGATGATGTAGGTCCCGTCTGCCGGACGGGACCCTCTCTACCCCGACGTCCCGCCCGGCAGGCGGGACCTACATCACGTCCCGCCCGGCAGGCGGGACCTACATCACGTCCCGCCCGGCAGGCGGGACCTACATCACGTCCCGCCCGGCAGGCGGGACCTACATCACGTCCCGCCCGGCAGGCGGGACCTACATCACGTCCCGCCCGGCAGGCGGGACCTAC
>CAYLLT010000031.1:0-35552 GCA_964384465.1 uncultured Planctomycetales bacterium
CGTAAAAGCGGATCGTGGAATCCGCGAGGTTCACGGAGCGCGCCAACTGGCCGAGCAGGAGCTGACGCCCACTGAGTGGGGCGGCGAAACGGACGTGGTCAAGACAGCGGCGACCACCGGCCAGGGCGTGCAGGAGCTGATCGCGCATCTGGCGACGTTGACCGACCTATTGGAGCTGAAGGCCGACCCGGCGCTGTCGGCGATGGGCACCGCCATCGAAGCGCAGATGAATACCGGCATGGGGCCGCTGGTTCGCGTGCTGGTTCGAGAGGGCACGCTGCGGGTCGGCGACTTCATCGTGAGCGGCCCTGGGTCGGGCCGCGTGCGAATGATGCGGGACGATCGCGGGCGGACGCTGGAGGAGGCGACGCCGGCCATGCCGGTCGAGGTGGGCGGGCTGGACGCGGTGCCGAACGCGGGCGACTCCTTCTATGTCGTCGAATCGCTCCAGCGAGCCAAGTCCATCGCCACCGAAACGCAGCAGCAGCGCCGCCAGGACTCGCTCAGCAAGTTCACCAAGGCCAAGACGCTGGAAGATCTGTTCCAGCAGCGTGAGGCGGGCGAACTGCCCGAGCTCAATCTGATCGTCCGCGCCGACGTGCAGGGCTCGCTTGACGCACTGCTCAAGACGCTCGGCGAGCTGCCGGACAAAGAGGTGAAGCTGCATATCCTGCATGCCGGCATCGGCAGCATCAGCGAAAGCGACGTCGTGCTCGCCGAGGCGAGCGGCGCGCTGATCGTCGGCTTCAACGTGACCGGCGACGTGGGCGCACAGAAACGGGCAGAAACCGCGGGCGTGGACATCCGCAGCTACCGCGTGATCTACGACGTGACCGACGACATCCGCAAGGCGCTCGAAGGCCTGCTGGAGCCCGACCGCAAGGAAGAGACGCGTGGCAAGGCCGAGGTCCGCGAGATCTTCCACGTGTCCCGCGTGGGCACGATCGCCGGCTGCATGGTGAGCGAAGGGACGATCACACGGTCCCACTTCGTCCGCGTGGTCCGCGACGGGAAGATCATCGTCCCGACCGATGAGGACGTGAAACGTCAGCGGAGCCGGGCCCTGTCTTCGCTGAAGCGGTTCAAGGACGACGTGCGCGAAGTCCGCGCGGGTGTGGAATGCGGCATCCGCGTCGAGAACTTTGACGATGTGAAACCCGGCGATGTCATCGAAGCCTACGAAGTGATCGAGACGGCGAGAAAGCTGTGAGGAGGAATTGCGGATTGCGAATTGCGAATTGCGGATTGAAGATTCAAGCCGATATTACAGTCAATCCGCATTCCGCAATTCGCAATCCGCAATAACGGCATGGTCATCGGGGCATTGCGAATCAAACTCGCAGTTTTCGAGTCAGTATCGCTTAAGGACAAGCGCCGCGTGGTGAGCAGCCTCAAGCAGCGGCTGTCGGACAAGTTCAACGCATCGGTGGCGGAGGTGGGCTCGCTAGACCATCGCCAGCAGGCGGAAATCGGGGTGGCGATCGTCGCCAATGACGGGCGGTTCGTCGAGAGCTGTCTGGACAAGATCGTCGATTACGTTCGGCTGGATCGCTCGGCAGCGCTGGTCAGCTACGACGTGGAAATCTTTTGAGAAGCGCGAAATGCAACCGCAGAGACGCAGAGAGCGCAGAGAAAGAATGAGAAAACTGTCTTCCTCTGCGCTCTCTGCGTCTCTGCGGTTCAACGAATTTCATCAGCCGCCTGCGGCCCCGATGGTCATATCATGAAGTCGCATCGACCCGAACGAGTAGCCAATGTGGTCCGCGAGGTGGTCAGCGAGGCCATTGCCGCCAAGTTGAGCGACCCGCGCATCGCCCCGCTGTCCAGCGTGACCCGCGTGGAGATGAGCGCCGACCTCGAGCACGCCAGGGTGTGGGTGAGCGTCATGGGCGAAGAGGCGGTGCAGCGGCGCACGATGGCCGGATTGCAATCGGCGGCCGGCCTGGTGCAGCGGATGGTGGCCAGGGAATTGCCGCTGCGGACCGTGCCGCGAATCAGCTTTCATCTGGACCAGTCGATCAAGCGCGCCGCTGAAACCATCCGATTGATCAACGAGGCGATGGCGGAGCCCCCGGTTCCGCGCCCGCAGGAGGATCATCGCGAGGTTGATCCGCCGTTCGGAGATGACGATGAAGCACGGTAGTGAGTACGCCAGGCGCGTCAAGCGGCTGTTCAACCTTCTGATACGCAAGTTCGGCAAGCCCGCCGCCGTCGACTCGGTCGATCCGATCGAGCAGCTCATAATCGGCATCCTGTCCGCCTGCACGTCTCACGCCAAGGCCCAGGCCGTATTCCGCCGCCTCCGCCAGCAGATGGTCGATCTGAACGAACTTCGCGTGACGCCGCCGATGGAATTGGCCGAAGCCATCGGCGACTCGCTGCCGCTGGCCAAGGATAAGGCGCAGCGCATCGTCGATGCGCTCAACGCGATCCGCAAACGCCAGGATTCGCTCGATCTTACGTTCCTGCGGCAGCGCGGCCGGCGCGAAGCACGCGAATATCTCGAATCGCTGGAAGGCGTGGACAGCGCGACGGCGGCCAGCGTCGTCCTCTACAGCCTCGGTGGGCATGCCATACCGGTCGATGAGCTGATGCTGTACATCCTGCATAAGGACGAAATCGTGGATTCCTCGGCCGATGCCGCGGAGGTCCAGGGCTTTCTCGAACGGCATATCAGCGCCGCCAATGCCCCCGCCTTTGTCGAGTTGATGGGGCGTCATGTGGCCAGCGCGCGTGTGCCGCCGGAGAAACTGGAAGAGCTGGTCCATCCGGCGCCACCTGAACCGCCGCCGGAAGTCATCAAGAAGGCGCCGGTCCAGGTGGTTGCGGTGGCCGCCCCGAAGAAAGCGGCGGAATCGAAAACCGCATCGGCCCGAAAGAAGCCCGTGGCTGTGGCTGCGCCCCCGCGCCCCAATCCGGCGCTCGCGCAGAGGATCCGCTCGAAACCGGCGGTATCGTCCAACAAGCGCCCCGTCGTGAAACGAAAGAAATAGAAGGCAGGAGACCGGCTTGAGCGAAAAAAACGTCCTGAAAATCGGCATCCCCAAGGGCAGCCTGTCCGACTCCACGGTCGATCTCTTCAGCCGCGCCGGGTTCAATCTCAACATCTCGTCGCGCGGATACTACCCCGCCGTCGATGACCCGGAGCTGAGCTGCATCATGTTCCGCGCTCAGGAAATGAGCCGTTACGTTGAGGACGGCGTGCTCGACTGCGGGCTGACCGGGTACGACTGGATCCGCGAGAATAACAGCGATGTTATCGAACTCTGCGAACTGGTGTACTCCAAGGCGACCGCGCAGCCGACCCGGTGGGTGCTAGCCGTCCCGAACGAATCCCACGTGCAGAGGGTGCAGGACCTCGAGGGCGGCATCATTGCGACGGAACTGGTGAACAGCACGCGCCGATACTTCGAAAGCAAAGGCGTCAACGTGCGCATCGAGTTCAGCTGGGGCGCGACGGAGGTCAAGGCCCGCCTCCTCGACGGCATTGTTGACGTGACGGAGACCGGATCGTCCCTTAAAGCGAACAACCTGCGTATCGTGGACGAGATTATGACTTCGACGCCGCGATTTATCGCGAACAAGTCGGCCTACGCGGACGACTGGAAGCGGGACAAGATCGATTCGCTGGTCCTGCTGCTGCGGGGGGCGATCGAAGCCCGGGCCAAGGTGGGCCTCAAGCTGAATGTCGCCAAGGCGAACCTCAAACAGGTTCTGGCGGTATTACCGGCGGAGCGCTCGCCGACGATCTCATCGCTGGCCGACGAAGCCTACGTTGCGGTAGAGGTGATCCTGGAGGCCACGGTCGAGCGAAAAATTGTGCCGCAGCTCCAGAAGGCCGGCGCGTCGGGGATCATCGTCTACCCGCTGAACAAGGTGATCCCGTGATGCAAACGCGAATGGGTGGCACCGACAAGTCTGTTTTTGTCGGTGCCCCTGCGCGTATCGACACGCACAAAAAAGGACTTGTGCGTGCCACCCGGGAGTTTATTGATCGTAGAACCATCCGGGACGCAAGGCTTGTTGCACAGCAGCAGGGGTTATGAGATATGCACATTCGCGAATCCATTACCGGTTTTATGTGTTGGGGGTTGGCCCTGCTGATGGTTTGCGCAGGTGGGTGTTCTTCCACACCGCGTGAAAGAGGCACGACCACCCGGCCCGCCGGCGGCACGGCCAAGGCCCGCGATGTGAACGATTTCGGCCCGCTCGCGCCGCCGCCCGGCTTCGACGCCCACCGGGCCAAGCTCGATCTGTCGAAAATCCCCGATGATCCGCCGGCCCCGGCCAGGCCCCAGTCGCCGCCCGCCCGCGAACTGCCCGAGCAGGCCCGCCGCCGGCTCGAAGAGGCCCAGCGGCTTTTCGTTGAACAGCGTTACACCGAGACCATCCTCGAGCTGGAAAAAGCCCTGCGCTACGATCCCGAGAACCCCGAGGCCCATCGCAAGATGGCGCTGGCTTGCCTGCTCTCGGGTAATGAGGCGCGGGCCCGGCTGTCGGCCGAACGCGCGCTGGCGATTCAGCCCGACGACCTTTCGAGCAACTATGTGATGGGCCGTTTTGCCGCCAAGGCCGGCAAGGCGGACCAGGCCCTCCGCTACTACCGCCTCGCCCTCAAGTGCGACTCGCCGGAAACGAACGGCGACTACCTGATCCTGACGCGATATCACCTGGGCAATCTGCTCATCGACTCCGGCTACTATGCCGCGGCCCTGCAACAGCTCGAAGCGTTCGAAGCCGCTGTGCAATTACTGGGCGACAAGGCGGCGGACAACCCGGAACTGGCCACCATCGTTCGCGTTCACCGGCCGGCGCTGGCCATCCGTATGGCCAAGGCGCATGCGCTGCTGGGGCATTATCCCGCCGCGGCCGATGCGCTGAAGACCGCCGTTGCCCGCAGCCCGAAGGACCTCGAACTCCGCGCGGAGTACATCCGCATGCTGGTCCGCGCGGGCCGTACTGAGCCGGCCGTCAACGAGGCCACGCAATTTCTGGCCGACAGCCAGGGCAACAAGGACGCACTCGAGCTGCTGCTGGCGGTGCATCGCTTCGCCGGGCATCCGGAGCGGGGCGTGCGGGCGATCCGGGAAGTCATCGCCAAACAGCCGGACAACATCGACCTGCGCATGCTGTACGCCGACGCGCTGCTGGCCGCCGGCAGGGATGCCGAGGCGATCCAGGCGCTCAATGAGCTGATCGGCAAGAACCCGACTCATGTCGGCGCCCGGTGGAAACTCGTCGAGCTCCAGCGGCTGCGGAGCGACTGGCCGGCATGGCTGGCCAACTTCTCGGAGCTGCTCGCCACGCAACCCATCGACTATGCGCGAATATCGCAGGAGCTGGAGCTGATTCCGAATCCGGCCGCACAGAAGCTCCTGAAACAGAACGACGGGGAACTCTCATCCGGCCGCAGCTTGAAAAACCGCGATGAAAAACCCGCGACCTCTCAACCCGCCGATGCCGTCGCCTCCGCCCGTTGTTATCTCCTGGCCCGAATGTGCGATCGCCTGGAGCGCCTCGATGACGCCCGGCGGCTGTTCGAGCGGTCGGCCGCCCTGAATCCGAAGTTCGTCCCGGCGATGATCGGGGCCGCGGAAATGTACCTTCAGCGCGGCCGGTGGGATGACACCGTGCGTTTGCTTTCCGACGCCGTCAAAGGCGGTAATGAGCCTCTCATCGAACTCGAGATTCTGCTGGGCCGCGCGTACGACGGGCTCGATGATGTGGATTTGGCGGTCGATCATTACGGAAAGGCGACTCAAATCAACAATCAGGACGCCCGGCCGCGGATCATGCTCGGCAAACTCTACGACCGCACGGGCCAGGCGCTGAACGCCGACCGGTGGTACCAGGGCGCCATTACGGTCGATGCCAGGTGCATGCCCGCCCGCGAATGGCTCATTCGCAACCTGCTCTCACGGATCTCGCCTAATGCGGCCGCCAACGACCAGCAGGCGAGCCTGAGCCGCGCTTTGGGCGAACTGACCGAGATGCAGCGGTCTGCCCCGGAACATCCGGCGACGGTCCGCTGCTCCGCCCTGGTCAAGTTTCTCACCTCGCGCGAGCGCGAGCCTTATCTGGCCGCGCTCCACAAACTGATCGAAGAACATCCGGAAGATTTGCAGACGCGCGAGGACCTGGTCAAAGCCCTGATCGAATTCCGGGGATATGCAACGGCTCGCACCGAACTCGGAGAGATGCTGGCCCGCGACCCGTGCTCCGGCGGCGCTCACGAGATGATGGCGACGGTGCTGGTCAAGCTCCTCCAGTTCGAGGAGGCGGACGAGCAGTTCAAGCGCATGATCGCGATCTATCCGAATCGCGAGGCGTGGCTGCGCCAGTGGGCGGAGCTTTCCGTGCTCCGGCAGGATTATAACCAGGCCATCGAGCTGTCCCGGCGCCTGCTGTCGCTCAAGACGATCAAAGGCAACATCGATCGCGAGTTGCCGTATCGGTCCCAGTTGATCAAGAGTTACCGGGAAACCCGGCGCTTCGATGAGGCCCGGAAGATCGCCGAAGGGTGGCTGGCCCAGACGGGCAACGACGATCGCCACCGGCGGGTGTTTCGTTCGTTCCTGTTGGGCATCGACAGCGAAGCCAAGGATTACGAGCGATATGTGCAGCGTTGCCGGGAATGGCTGGCCGCCAATCCGGGGGCCACGGATGTCCGGGGCTGGCTCCAGCTCGGGCTGATCCAGACGAAACGCACGGATGAGGCCGTCCTGCTCGGCATCGAGTGGCTGGCCGAAGGACCGGATGATAACAATAAGCTCGAGTGGCTGGTGGATGTCCTTCAGCGCGGCCACCGATACGACGAAGCGATCGAGTTGATGAAAAACCAGGTCGCCGCCGCCGAGAAACCGGAGGATCGTCAGGCCCGCATGGGCATCCTGGCCAACACGTACCTTCAGGCCAAACAGTACGACAAAGCGATCGAGACCGTCCACGAGCTGATCACGCAGGGACAGAAACAGAACGCCGAAATGTACGTGTATGAGTTACAGAAGCGGTTGGCCCAGGTGCTGATGACCGCCCGCCGCGGTGAGGAAGCCGTCCGGCAGTTGAACGCCATGCTGGCGGAGCTCAATGAGGTGCTCAGGAAAATGCTGGCGGACGCCGAGAACGACGAGCAGCGGGCGGCGGCCAAAGCGGCAGTCGATCAGCGCCGGGCCGAGCTGCTGCGGATGCAGAACTTGGCTTACCAGCGGCTGGGCCGGATGGATCTGGCCGAGCAGCGGCTGCGCGAGGCGTATGCGCTGGCGCCGTCGGACATCGGCATCAACAACGACCTGGGCTACACGCTGGCCGATGCGGGCAAGAACCTGGACGAGGCCCGCCGGATGATCACGCTGGCCGTCAGCGAGGACCATATCGCCGCCTACATGGATAGCTACGGCTGGGTGCTCTACAAGAGCGGCGACTTTAAGGAGGCGCGGACCTGGCTTCAGCGCTCCACCGGCGTCGAAAACGGCGAGGACCCGGTGATCTACGATCATCTGGGCGATGCGCTGTGGCGGCTCGGCGACAAAGACGCCGCCGTCAAGGCCTGGAAACGCTCGGTCGAAATCAGCGACGAGCAGACTTCCGAAGGCGATGAGGGCATGGACAAGGACATGCCGGAGCGCGTGAAACACAAATTAGAGGCGAATGCCAGTGGCAAGACGCCAACCGTCGCCCCGCTGGCTCCAAAGTCCCGACCGGCGCCGTGAGAGCCGATCTGCTGTGGAACCCCCGTCTCGGCGGTGCATGCACAGGCGGGACACCTGTGCCACACAAATGAAGACTGGAACGAGCGAATGGCCGGACATTCACATTGGGCCCGCATCAAACGCAAGAAAGGCGTGACCGATGCGCGCCGCGGACGCCTGTGGAGCAAGCTGGCCCGCAACGTCATCGTGGCGGCCCGCGTCGGCGGCGGCGACCCCTCGGCCAATCTCAGCCTGCGTTACGCGATCGACAAGGCCAAGCAGGCCAACATGCCCAAGGACACCATCGAGAACGCGATCAAGAAAGGCGCCGGCGGCCTGGAGGGGATCAACTACGAGACGGTGTTCTACGAAGGCTACGGGCCGGGCGGCGTCGCCATCCTCGTCGAGGCGCTCACGGATAATCGCAACCGCACCTCCCCCGAGGTCAAAAAGATTTTCGAGCGCAACGCCGGCAACATCGGCGCCGCCGGCTGCGTGCAGTGGATGTTCAGTCCCAAGGGGCAGTTCACCATACCTCTATCCGCCGCCGACGAGGACAAAGTCGCCGGGATCGCGCTGGAGGCCGGGGCCGAGGACTACAGCCGGCTGGATGAAGTGTGGGAAATCCGGTGCGAGCCGGCGGTCTACGAGGCCGTTCGCGCCGCGCTGACCCGCGAGGGGATCGAGCTGCAATCCGCCGACCTCTCGCGCGTGCCGTCGGCCTCCATTTCGCTCGATGCCGAGACGGGCCGCAAGGTGCTCCAGCTCGTCGAAGCCCTCGAAGAGCAGGACGATGTCCAGAACGTCTACGCCAACTTCGACATTCCCGCCGATGTCATGGCCACGCTGGAAGCGTAATACGGACTGCTTTTCAGTTCCGTTCGTTCGACGAGCGCGTGACCGTGAGCCCCACATCGACATTCTGCCCGCCGCCGGTTTGATGGCAGTGGACGGCGATGACGTTGCGGCCCTTTCGCAGCAGCGCGAGAGTTTCTTTATCCAGCGGCACATCTTCATACTGCGTCACGTGGCCGTCGCGCTTCAGCACCCGCTTGCCGTTCAGATGAATTTCCACATCCTCATCGTGATAAATCCGCCACGCGGCCGCCTGGATTCGGGCGGGGTCGTCGATTTCAACCTCCGCGCGCAACCAGATATCGGCGGTCTTCCAGCGCGTGCCGATGATGGTGTTCGGCGTTTCGGGCGTGCCGAAGCCGCCCTTGCCGCTCTTCCATCTCATGTCATCGAAATCGGCTGCGATCCATTCTGCGGCCGGCGCCTGGGTAGTGTAACGCCACGTGTGGCCACCTTTCTCAGCCGTCGGCATCAACACGCGAATGGCCTCGAACATGCGGTCAATGGCCGGCGTTTCCTTGATCTCGCGGGTGAGTTTCCGCTCGTCTGAAGATCCGGCTGAACCGGGCTCAAGTGCCCGCTTGAGTTGCACGCGACAAAGCGGACCTTGTCCGAATCGTCCCAGCTTTCGCCCAAAGACACTCAGGCCACCTTTGTGTTTGGCGTCAGAGGGAACCTCCAGCCGAAGCGTGAGCACGTTCCCCTCAGGGTTACTCGGCTCGTTCAGTTCCGCGAGAGCGTGAACGAGATAGCCATACGAGCCGGGATCGATCTGCGCCACGTGCGTGCGCACGCCGCGTGCATCAGCGGGGTCGTCCGGCAACTCGAACAACCCGCCATCGAGACCTTTGATCGCAGCATCTCCACTTTTCAGATGGGCACGACAGCCATTAACTGTAATACGTACCTGCGTAGGCCACCGGCGCACGTCGGTCTGCGGGTAGTCGCCGCTGCGCCGTCTTTCAGGCCAGTCGAGCTTGGCTTCTCCCCCGCGTGATGCCCATTCTGCGAAGAACTGCACGCCCGCGACGTCTCGCACCTTGATTGGATCGGGCAACCGTAGGCGATATTCAAAGTATCCCTCACCGACGCCGCTCACCTTGTCCGGAGCGGGTGCGCTGGGCGCGGTGAAAGATCCCGACCACTTCGCGTCGGCGTAGTCACGTGGATGAAACGCAAGATAGACGAAATCTTTGCCGTAACTCGTATACTGATCCGATTCGGAGACGTCTCCACCAATTTCCACATTGATATAGTTCCGCGCGATCACCTCGTCCCCGTCTATCAGCTCAACCTGCCAGGAGTTCAGACCCACTGGCTGTTCGAGAAGTTCAACGAGGCCGGCCTTCAGCGTGAGGCGATGGCTGACGACCTCGAACGGCTTCCAGGTCACGGCCTGCTCGTCTTTGCCAAAGGTATCCAATCCGTCGGCTGGGCGATACAAGCGCGAGCGCAGCTTCAGATTCTTTCCCTCGCGGTTCGACCAGTGACTGATGTAGATCGGGATTTCGCGCGATTCGCCGAGGTTCATCACGATGTACGGCGGGGCGTCAATAACCACGAAATCGTCCGCGTTCAGGTCTTTCAGCGAAAAGCCCGGGAACCAGTACTCGTACCCGAACTCCTTCGGCGAGCGGTCGTAGTTGACGAAGCCGTTGTGCTCCCACTCGATGTCGGACAGCTCGGTGTAGATGTAGCCGCAGATCTTGTCGTGTTTGCGCAGCTCGTTGGTCAGGTACTTGAAACACCAGCTCACGTCCTGGTCGCCGTGGCTGGCGCTGATGCCGCCGTATTCGCTGTTGATGAGCGGCGCATCGGATTGCATGTGGCCGGCGACATAATTGAACGTCGAACCGGGATGCGTCTTGTCGACCACCTCCTGAATGTGGTCGCGGGCCTTGGCGTAATCGTTGATGTAGAAGTGCCACGAATTGATATCGCCGCTCACGTGATCGTAGTTGCAGGGCGAATTGTCCTCGATGAGGCGACTGGGATCGAGCCGCCTGGTGTGGGCCTGAATGTCCGCGACCCATTGCTGGTGCTCGTCGTTGTAGCCGCCGTCGCCGATGCCCCACGTCTCGTTGAAATTGACCCAGGCGAAGATCGCCGGGTGATTGAAGTCGCGGGCGACGGCGGCATCGAGCATGTCGGTGTACCACTTTTTCGCCTGGTCGGAATACTTCCAGAAGTTGGGCATGTCCTGCATGACCATGACGCCGAGCTTGTCCGCCCAGTACAGCTCGCGCGGGATCGGCGTCTTGATGTGAATGCGGACGAAGTTGATGCCGGTCTTCTTGCACAGTTCGTAGTCGCCGCGCATGGTCGCATCGTCGGGATACTGATAGACGCCGTCAGGATGAAACGACTGGTGCAGCAGGCCCATGAGATAAATAGGCTTGCCGTTCAGGTAGATGTACTTGTAGTCTCGCTCGGGAGCTTTCGCGGTGGTGATTTCTCTCAACCCAAAGTAAGTCTCGACGATGTCTCGGACGTCCTTTGGATTGTTTCCAGCGGCCAGTTCGAAGCGGACCGAGTAGAGGCGCGGGGACTCGGGCGACCACAACCGGGCCTGCCTGACCTTGGCCTGGATTTGCACCTCGGAATGATCGGGTGTGACACTCTGTCGGGCTTCCTCAAATTCGCCTTCAGGACTGGTGAGCCTCAACCAGCAGGGCTGGTGGAGGTTCACCTTCACGGTGTAGACCATCGTCCCTGTCTTAATGTCGGCTACGCCGCGCAATGCTTCGATGAAAGTCCCCATGCGCGGACCACCAGGGCCTATTCCTGGCGCGAGCCTGCCGCGCGGTTCGATATACACCGTCTGCCATATCCCGCTGGTGCGCGTGTACCACCCGATCTGCTTGCCGGTGGGCTGCTGCGGGTCGGTGCGGTCTTCCGCGCGGATCACGACCCAGGCTGTCCTGCCGGTCTTGGCGTACCACGAGAGATTCGCCTCAAACGGCAAATACCCCCCGGTGTGCTCACCGGCGGGTTCACCATTCACCCAGACTTTGGCCGAGAAATCGCACGCGCCCACGATCAGCCATGCGTCCTTGCCGTCCCAGCCCTCGCCGCCGGGCATCGTGATTTCCCGCGCATACCACGCGACGCCCTGGTATTTCGTGTCGCCGATACCGCTCAGCCGGCTCTCCCACGGGAACGGCACGACAATCTGGCGCTCGAATTTCGCGTTTTCGCGGTG
The DNA here is from genome assembly GCA_964384465.1 of uncultured Planctomycetales bacterium. Lineage (GTDB taxonomy): Bacteria > Planctomycetota > Phycisphaerae > UBA1845 > PWPN01 > CAYLLT01. The sequence continues at coordinate 11,746 of CAYLLT010000031.1, forward strand.
GAACCAGCCCTCTTTCTCACCCACGTTCTGCGGGTCGAACGCGAAGTCCCATTTGCCGTTCAGATTGACCCACGGCGAGCGCTGGAAATCCGGCCGGGGATGCTCCGGCCACGGGATTTCGGCGGCAAACAACGGTCCAGAAACAAAGGCCGCCAGGAAAACAATTCTCTTTCGCATGGCCGGTATGCTAGCCGGGCCGCCGGCTTTCGCCAACGGTACTCACAGGGTACGATTATCCCGCGTTTCAATTAACTGCGGAGACGTTAACAGGCGATCCGAACCCCCGACGCCAGTCGGGGGCCGGGCGTGACGAACCTTTCGGCCCCTCACTGGTGTGAGGGGTTCGGATTTCATCTCTGCGGTTAACTTCTTCAGGGGAGATCGAACATGATTCGCGTGGGCATCATCGGCGCCGGGTTCATGGGGCGCAACCATTTCAATCAGTATGAAAAAATGACGGACCGCGCCGCCGTCGTTGCACTGTGCGACAAGGAGGCCGACCGCCGGGCGGGCGACTGGTCCAAGGTCGGCGGGAACGTGGCCGACGCCAAGGGCACCAAGCGCGACCTGGGCGGCATCAAGCCGTACACCGAATGGCGCGACCTGCTGAACGATCCGAACGTCGATCTGATCGACATCTGCGCGCCGACGTTCGTGCACCGCGAGATATCAGTCGCGGCGCTCAAGGCGGGCAAGCACGTGCTGTGCGAGAAACCGATGGGCCTGTCGATCGAGGAATGCGACGAGATGCTAGCGGCGGCGAAGGGATCGAAGGGCCGTTTCATGATCGCGCAGGTGATCCGCTTCTGGCCCGAACACGTGTATCTCAAGAAAGCGATCGACGACGGCCGCTTCGGCGAGTTGAAGGCCCTGCACCTGCGGCGGCAGGCCTCCGCGCCGGATTACACGCTGGGCAATTGGATACTCAATCCGAAGTTGAGCGGCGGCGCCGTCCTGGATCTGCACGTGCATGATGTGGATTACGCGATCGGGCTGTTCGGCAAGCCCGGTTCGCTCACCGCGCAGGGGTACGAGCGCACGCCCGGCTCTCTCGATCGCGTCCATGCGTTGTGGAATTACGGCAACGGGCGCGTCGTTCATCTCGAAGGCTACTGGGACATGCCGGCCGGCTTCGGTTTCAATCACGGCTTCACGGCGGTTTTTGAGAAGGCGGGCGTGCTGTACGACCTCAACGCGGGCAAGCCGCTGACCGTCTTCCAGCAGGGCCAAGACCCACAGACGCCGGAGCTGCCCGCCGAGGACGGCTATTTCGCCGAGATCGATTATTTCGTCGGCTGCATCGCGCGCGGCGAAAATCCCAAGCTCTCCACGCCGCAGCAGAGCCGCGACGCCGTCGCCATCGCGCTGGCGGAGAAGCAAAGCGCGCTCACCGGGCAGGCGGTACCGATTGCATAAGGTGTGCTGCTTGAGACAAATTCGCGCTCGGCCGTCGGTATGTCGATATAATGAGACGAGGTCACAAATGGTTGCCGAGAATATTTTGAACGAAGCGACTCGCCGTCTCGTTGAGCAATTCCGACCGGAACGCATCATACTTTTCGGGTCGCAGGCTCGGGGGACGACCGACGCGCAGAGCGACGTTGATCTGCTGGTTGTGTGCGCTGTACAGGGCCGGCGCTCCGAGTTGATGTTGGCGATGGATCGGGCGCTGCGAGGCTTGCGACTGGCCAGGGACATTATTGTCCTGACCCCCGACGAATTTGAACGCGATCGTCTTATCCCCGGTACTCTGGCACGTCCGGCGTGGCTGGAGGGTAAAGTCCTTTATGACAGCGCGGCGTGATCAGATCGGGCAAAAGGTCCGGCAGTGGGTTGCGTATGCCGAGGAAGATTTACGCCTGGCTCGTCATGCGTTGAATCTCACCACAGGCTGCCCTTATCGTCTGGTAGCTTACCACGCACAGCAATGCGTCGAAAAGTATCTCAAAGCATATCTCGTACATCGTGAATGCGACTTTCCTTATACACACAATATTTCCCTCCTTTTGGAACTATGTTCAGAATTGGCGGACTGGTCAAAAAAGCTGGAGGATGCCGAACGATTGACGCAGTACGCAATCACGACACGTTATCCAGGCGAGGAGCACGAAGTGACGGCTGACGAAACCCGGCAAGCCATCGAGATTGCTGCTTCCGTAAAGCAGGCAGTGACAGCGGCTCTCCAGAACGAAGGCGCCAACTTGTAAAGGTCCAATCAAATCATTCCACCCGCTGCAACCGCAGCGAATTCAATACCACCGAGATGCTGCTCAACATCATGGCCGCGGCGGCGTACGCGGCGGGGAGGATGCCGCGTGTCGCCAGCGGAAGTGCGACCACGTTGTAGGCGAACGCCCAGAACAGGTTCTGCCGGATGATCCGCAGCGACCGCCGCGACAAACGAATCGCCGTCGGGACGAGTTCCAGCCGATCGCCGACCAGCGTGATGTCGGCCGTTTCGGCCGCGACGTCCGTGCCGCCGCCCATCGCGACGCCCACGTCCGCCGCCGCCAGTGCCGGCGCGTCGTTGATCCCGTCGCCGACCATCATCACCCGCCGCCCGCCCGACTGATACTGCCTGACGACGGCGGTCTTGCCTTCGGGGCTGATGCCCGCACGCACTTCCTCGATCCCGACGGCCTCGGCCACCGCACGGGCCGCCGCCTCCTGATCGCCGGTGACCAGCACCGGCCGAATTCCCATCTCCTTCAACTGGCCGACCACCACTGCCGCCGATTCGCGCACCGTATCGCGCAGCAGAAGCCGCCCTGCCGGTTGCCCATCCATCGCGACGAAAACCGCCGTCCCTGAATCAATAGAACTCAGAGCCCGAAGCGCAAGCGAGGGTTTATCGCGGGAAACCCTCGCTTGCGCTTCGGGCTCTGCAACAATCAACCTCGTCAATCGATCTGAAGCGTCTCCATCGATACTGATACCCTGCTCGCGCAGAAATCGTTCGTTTCCGACCAAAACTTGTTTGCCGGTGAGCGTCGCTGTCACGCCCAGCCCCGCTTGGGCGCGGTAACTGTCCGGCTCCAGCAGTGAAATACCCTGCTCCCGCGCATGCTCGACAATCGCCTTGGCCAGCGGATGCTTAGAAAACTGCTCCGCCGATGCCGCCAGTTGCAGGACTTGGCGCTTGTCGAACCCGCTGGAGGCTTTTAACTCTGCCACGTGGAACCGCCCGGTCGTCAGCGTCCCCGTCTTGTCCAGCAGGACGGTGTCACACGACCCTGCCCGCTCCAGCGCGGCCGCATCGCGCACGATGATGCCCTTCAGCGCGGCACTGCCGGTCGCCACCATGACCGCCGTCGGCGTCGCCAGTCCCATCGCACACGGGCACGCCACCACCAGAACGGCGACGGTCGCGGAGAGCGCCTGCGACGCGGCTTCCGCTCCGCCCCACAGCAGCCATCCGGCCGCCGTCAGAGCCGCCCACACCACCACGATCGGTACGAACATGCCCGCCACGCGGTCGGCGAGCTGCTGCATGCGTGTCTTGCCCTTCTGGGCGTCTTCGACCATCCGCACGATGCGCGAGATGGCCGACCGGGAACCGACGGTTGTCGCCTCGATCGTGATCGCCCCGTTGTGCACGTAGGATCCGCCGAACACGCTATCGCCCGGCCCGACCTCCACCGGCACCGATTCGCCGGTCCACATGCTCTGATCAACCGCCGCCCGGCCGGAGTGCACGCGGCCGTCCACCGGCACATACGATTCGGCCGCTACGCGGAGCATATCCCCCGGCCGGACCTCATCGACCGGCACCTCACGCGGCTCGCCGTCCTTCATGACTATTGCGCGCCGCGGCGTCCGCCTCAGCAGCGCCGACAGCGACGCCGACGCGCGGTTCCGCGCCCGAGCCTCCAGATACTTCCCAAGGTTGATTACGGCCAGGATCATGGCCGCGTCATGAAAGTAGTTGAGTTGCGCCAACCCCGGCATGAACAAGCCGACCAGGCTGCCGACGGTCGCCGCCGTCACGCCCAGCGCGATGAGCAGGTCCATGTTCGGCGAGCGATGAATGATCGCCCGCAACCCGCCGACGAGAATCGGCCCGCCGGCCGGCGAGATCAGCAGCATCACCGTCAGCAGCGCTTGCAGCACCATCGGCCAAAAGTGCGCGCCCGCATGCGTGCCGCTCAGGATCGGCGCCAGCCAGTGCAGGGCCATGACCGGCAGCCCGATGCCGATGGAGAGGATCACCGCCTGCCGCCGCTCGCGAAGCCGTTGCTCCTGCCGCCGCTCCACATCGACATCACCTGCGCCGCCGCCCGCCTTCACCGCGTCGTAACCGGCGGACTGCACGGCCCGGATCAGCCGGTCGGCATCCGCGCCATCGCCGGTCTCAACCGACGCGCTCTCCGTCGCCAGGTTCACGCGCGCGGATTTCACGCCCGGCACTGCCCGCAGCGCCGACTCCACCCGTGCCACGCACGACCCGCAGGTCATACCCTCAATCCGCAGGGCGACCTCGTTGTTGGACGTTCTTTCGGTTTCGGAATTGATCATGAGATGAGTTCAAGCGATTGCGGATTGAACTGATGACGCGGATCTCAATCTGAAATCCGCAATCGAGATCGGCGTTACGCCTGGGCCAAATGATATTCATCCACCTGGAACCCCGCGCGGCGGACGGCGGCCACTATCTCGCTGGGCAGGCAGATTTCCTCGTCCTGATCGACCCATGCGGTGTGGGAATCGAGATCCACCTTCACGTCGCCCACGCCATCCAGCGCGCGCAGTTGCTGGCTCAGCATATCAACGCACGCCTGACAGCTCATCCCGCTGACATTTAATATGATGGTCCTCACGCGCCACCTCCTGGATGTGTCTCAGCGCCTGATGCTGTTTGACAAAGGACCGCGGCAACTTGTTGCCGCACTGAACCGCGGCGATGTGCGGCAACAAGTTGCCGCGGTCCTTTCAATTAACATCCCCCACCAAATAGATTCTAGGCATCAAACAGCTCGCGGCGAGCCATCAATCCAAACGCCCCGCCCGTATGGATAAAAACAGGGACCGCATCCGGCCGCACGCCGCCCGATCGGATCGTCGCCAGCATGCCGGTCATCGCTTTGCCGGTATACGTCGGGTCGAGCAGAATACCCTCCGTGCGCGCCAGCAGCCGGATGGTCTCAATCTCTTCCGGATACGGCATCGCGTAACCCTCGCCGATGAACCCGTCGATCAGTTCGATCGGCGTGTCGGACTCAGCCAGCTCCAGCCCGAACTCCGCCACTGTCTGCCGTTCGAGACGCCGCAGCTCCGTTTGAAAATAGCCGATGCTGTCGCTTACCGGAACGCCCCGCACCCGCCAGTTTTCGCAACCCAGCAGCGCCCTGCCCAGCATCAGCCCCGCCTGCGTCCCGCACGAGCTGGTCGCGCAGAAAAGATTGACCGGCGTTTCCCGCCCCAGTTGCTCGACCAGCTCCGCCATGCACCGGATATACCCCCAGCAGCCCAGCGGAATGGACGCTCCGACCGGAAAGAAATAGGGGTGCCCGCCGCGGGCATACTCGGCATCCATCGCCGCGTCGATCAGCTCCTGACGCCGGCCGGTGTATTCCTGGGGTGTATGCAGACTGATGTCCGCCCCAAAGAGCCGGTCCAGGAAGAGATTGCCATCGGAAGGCGCATCCGGCCGCGGCGATCGCAGCACCAGCCGCACGCGCAACCCCAGCCGCGCCCCCACCGCTGCCGTCGCCCGGCAGTGGTTCGATTGGAAGCCGCCGTGCGTGACCAGCGTGTCCGCATCCGCCGCCAACGCATCCGCCACCACGTATTCCAGCTTGCGGATCTTGTTCCCGCTGAGTTCAAAGCCGGTCAGGTCGTCGCGTTTCAGGAGTAAGCGCGGCACACCCAGCCGCTTGGCCAGGTTCTTCAGTTCGACGACGGGCGTCGGCAACTGGGCCAGCACGAGCCGATGAGGTTCGCGAAGATGGACCCGTGATGTGTCTTGCATGAATAAAATTCAGTCTCGTTGGGCGGGCGCCCGGCCAACAATTCCGCATATATTTTCTCACCGCACCGGGAGTTTGGCGGGCATTGCCCGCCTGGCATGCAGGCCACCGACTACACGCGGATCAGGGACTCGTCAGCATAGTCGATCTGCTGTCGTGCAGCCATTGGGCGATGAGCCGGCGTTCCCGCTGCGTGAGCTTGTCCTTGAACGGCGGCATCTGGGCGGAGCCGCGGCCGCTGCCGCGGTAGAGGCTGGCGCGGGTCGGGTCGGCGATTATTTGTTCGATCCAATCGACCGAGCCGTAGCCGAACATCTCCGGCGCCTTGGTCGTTCCTGAGCGCTCGCCCTGGTAGCTGTGGCACTCGTTGCAGGTGGACATGAAGAAGATGCGCCCGCGGCGGATGAGCAACTCCTGCGGATCGGAGGCGGCCGTCTCCATCGCGGCGGGCCGCGTCGCCGGCTGACTGGCGGGTGCGGTCTCCGCGGTCATTGATGCCAGTCGCCCCGGACGAATGGATTCATCCTCCAGGTAGGCGGCGACGGCGTCAAAATATTCCAACAGCTTCTTGCGGTCCTGCGGCGATTCATTTTCGGACAGGATGTCTTCCAGCCACTTGGCCATTCGCGTATGCGCCGGCTCGCCCTCTTTTGTTTTTGCCAGGCCGAAATACCGCGGGTCCATCGGGTTTTCGAGCAGGCCGCGGATCCATTTTCGGCTTCCGAATCCGGCCAGATCGGCGGCGGTCGGCGGCTCGGCCGGGTGTTTGCCGCGGCCATCATGATCGTCAAAACGATGGCACGATGTGCAGTTACCCGGCGTCGCGAACAGTTGCGGCCCGCGGATGAGCGGATCGTTGGCCACGAGTTCCAGCGGCCCGCTCGGCGGAATGCCCTGTGCCGCGGCCAGTTCCAGCACGCGATGGGCGACCCGCGTCGCTTCACGGCGCTGCGCGTTGAACTGATGCGCGCGCATGATCGTCAGATTCTGTCCGCTCAGTTTCTTGCCGTCCCGCTGCATCTGTTCGACCGTTGCGACAACCGCGGCCGGCGGATCGCGGTCGGCACGTACCGCCTTGTAGGTCAGGTATCCCGCGCCGCCGAGGAGTCCAACCGTGATGGTGATCGCCAGCGCGTGGGCCAGCCATCGCCAGAGCACCTTATCCAGCAATGGAACCAGGAACAGGGCGAGCCCCGCCGCCGCGGGCACCACGATCGCCCCGATCACTTCCATCTTCGGCCCTTCAAAGTGCTTGAGCAGCTCGAAAAGAAACAGGTAATACCACTCCGGCCGCGCTGGATAATCCGACGCCGCCGGGTCCGCCGGGGCGTCGAGCAATTCATCATGAAAAACAAAATGCTTGATTCCGACGGCAATGACCATGCCCACGAGCACGACCAGGCAGGCAATCGAATCCTTCAGGAACTGATCGGGCCAGAAGTGGCCGTCTTCCAGATCGCTATCTCTCACCACCACCGTCACGCCATGTCGTCTGAACAGCGCCAGATGCGCGATCAGGAAGAGTATGAACGCACCGGGCAGCAGCATCACGTGCAAGGTGAAGAACCGCGCCAGCGTCAGGTGCCCGTACTCCGATCCGCCCACCACCAGCTTTTGTAACCCGCACCCGATGAGCGGCGTCAGCCCCATGATGTTGGTCGCGACTTTCGTCGCCCAGTAGCCCTTCTGGTCCCACGGCAGCAGATATCCCGTGAGCGACAGCCCCAGCGTCATCGCCAGCAGGCCCAGGCCGAACCACCAGTTCACCTCGCGCGGCGCACGATAGGCTTTGGCGAACACCACCTGCAAAATGTGAATGGGGATCAGGATGATCATCGCCTGCGAGCCGAAGTGGTGCAGGCCGCGAATCAGCCAGCCGAGCGGCAGTTGCGTCTGGATGTACCACACGCTGCTCCAGGCGGTGGTCGCCGACGGGCTGTAGACGGTCATGAGCAGCAGTCCGGTGAGCACCTGAAGCGCGAACACGAACACCAATGTGCTGCCCCACACGAAGTTCCATCGCGCGCCGCCGGGGATCGGCTCGTGCAGCAGCGTGTGCATGAGCTTGCGATAACCTGTTCGATTGTCAAACCAGTCGCCGAGACGCATTTGTTGATTACCTTTGACTGATATAGCCCTCGGAATGCCGGGCGCTAAATCGGAAATTCTTCGTGGCTCATCGTACGTTAAACCTCTCCGGTGCCGAGGGCAGCAGCGTCGTGCCCGCGCCGGGGAGCTGCGGCTCGACGAACTTGCCCGCCGCAACCGTCGCCGGCTCCTCGAAACAGACGCGCAGCCACGGAATATACTCCAGCATGTTACAGGCCCGGTGGGCGATCGACAGGTGCAGGTGCACCTGCATCATGTCGCCGATGTGCGCGACCACCGGCAGCCGGTGCTCCAGCGCCAGGTCCGCCACCTGTAACCACTGCGTGATCCCCGCCAGCCGCACCGCGTCGGGTTGCACAAAATGGACCGCGCCCGCGCGGATGAAGTTGCGGAAGTCGTCGGGCGTATAGAGTTGCTCGCCGAGGGCGATCGGCGTCGCGATGGACCGCGCCAGCGTCGCATGCCCTTCGAGATCGTCGTACCACAGCGGTTCCTCGAACCATCGCACGTCGTAATCCACCAGCCGCCCGCCGAACTGTATCGCCGCGGGCAGATCGAACCGCCCGTTGGCATCGACCATCAACTGAACCTTCGACCCGATCGCACGGCGCACCGCTTCGATTCTTTCCAGATCGCGCCCAGCTTCCGGACTGCCGACTTTGATCTTGACGCCGCGGAAACCTTCCTCCTCGACCAGCCGCCGGCAGTCGTTGACCAGCGTGTCCAGCGGCCAGTTCAGCCAGCCGCCGTCCGTGTTGTACGCTTCGAGCGGCTCCTTCTTGTTGCCTCCCAATAACTTCCACAACGGCACGCCCGCGGCCTTCGCCTTGATATCCCAGAGCGCGATGTCCACCGCACTCAGCGCCAAATGCGTAATCCCGCTGCGGCCCACCCACTGCACCGGCGAAAAGTGATAAAGCTCTTTCCAGCGACCGGCAACATCCTGTGCATCCTTTCCGATCAGCAGCGGACCGTACGTGTGCGCGATACAGTCGGCGATCAGCCGGTCCGTCGGCAGATGCGCATGCGTGCCGGTGTAGCCGTAGCCGGTGATCCCGGCATCGGTACAAATCATCACACCGGGCGCGCCCCAGTGCGTGATCTGGTGCATGCTGTCGGCGATGTCCCCGCGCGTCACCGGCACGTGCAGGATGAACGTCTCAATCCCCGTGATCTTCACGATTCGCTTCTCACTTGAATCTCCGAGTACTGTGAGCTGGAAATGTGCAGTTGCTCGCGCATGACCGGCCGGGCCAGCGAGACCGTCTGCCGGTCGAGGTAGCAGACTGTGGTCGCCATCATCAGCAGAATCACGATGTACCACCGCAGGTTTCTGATGACCACGTGGGCCTCGCTTCAGCCTAACTGCCGGATGGTTTCGATGACGTAATCCTGCTGCGCCGTTGTCATTTCCGGATAGACCGGCAGTGAGAGCACCTCCTGCGCCGCCCGCTCCGCGACGGGCAACTGCCCCGGCTTGTATCCGAGGTCGCTGAAACACGGCTGGAGATGCAGGGGCAACGGATAGTAGATGCCGCTGCCGATGCTGGCGGCGGTCAGGTGCTCGCGCAATGTGTCGCGCTGCGTCGAGCGAATCGTGTATTGATGATAAACATGCTTGCATGAGGGATGGACCGGCGGAGGGACGACGCTCGTTCCGCGCAGCGCCTCGTCATATCGCGCCGCATGTCGGCGCCGCGCATCCGTCCATTCCACCAGCCGGCGCATTTTGACGCGCAGCGCCGCCGCCTGAATGCCGTCCAAGCGGAAGTTGCCGCCGATGCGGTGATGGTAATAGCGCTCGCCCTGGCCGTGATTGCGAATCTGCCGCAGCGCATCGGCAAGAGCGGCATCGTCCGTAACGATCATCCCCGCTTCGCCAATGGCGGAAAGATTCTTGGTCGGGTAGAACGACAGCGTGCCGGCCGCACCGAAGCTGCCCGCGGGCCGGCTCGTGTATGTCGCGCCGATCGCCTGGGCCGCATCTTCGATGACGTGCAGATCGCGACGGCTGGCAATCGCCTGGATCGGCTCCATGTCGGCACATTGGCCGAAGAGATGCACGGGTATGATCGCCCGTGTATTCTCTGTGATTGCGGCCGCAACCGCATCGGGATCGATATTGAACGTATCGGAGAGAACATCAACGAAGACGGGTCGGGCGCCGACGCGCGACACACTGCCGGCCGTGGCGAAAAACGTAAACGTGGGGACGATGACTTCGCTGCCCGCGCCGATGCCGAGCGCCATCAGCGTGGCCACCAGCGCGTCGGAGCCGTTGCTCACGCCGACGCCGTGCGCGACGCCGCAGAAGCCGGCGATCTCCGCTTCCAGTGCGGCCGCTTCACTGCCGAGGATGAACTCCTGTGAGGCGAGAACGTGATCGATGGCGCTGCGAAGCTCCGTTTCCACCGTGCGAAACTGCGCTATGAGATCGAATAGCGGAACTTTCATCCGCGAATAGTATCGCGTGTCTGCGTCCGGCAACAACAGAGGCGTTGGAAATGACGCGATGATGAAGAAATGGACGGGCCGAGGGCCATAAAAAAACTTCCGGGCTGGAACAGGTTCCCGCCCGGAAGTGCGCCACGGCTAAGACAGCCGAAGATCGGGATATTTCATGATTTCAGGCCTGTTCGGCGGGCTGCATATCCTTCCGAACCAACCACCGAACTATAACACGCTGCTGTTCACGATGTCAATCAATGCATCGGCGAAATTCCCCGCCAGCATTAAAATGTTAAGCTCATGTTTTTCAAATACTTACGATTATGTCGTTTCGGCTGCCGCCCAGCTTCTGGCGCAAGTGTCGATCCCGTCGGGAGTTGCTTGGAGCACATAATTTTGAGGATTTTTTTGGACCTTGGCGCGGGCAATATTACCCTATTGTGGGTATCGGCTTGTGTCGTCCGCTCTGGGCTGGTTTAACGATCGAGCGAGCGGGCAAACCCTGCTTTCCTGGATCTCGTACCCTATGGCAGATCGGGTTGAAGTCGCCTTGGCACTGGTCTGTGATGAAGGCCGCTGGCTGGTCAGCCGGCGGTCTGCCGAACGGGTTTTCGCCGGTCTTTGGGAGTTTCCAGGCGGAAAGATGATGCCCGGAGAGCCAGCCGAAGCCGCCGCCGTCCGCGAAACGAGCGAAGAAACGGGTTTGCAGGTCGAGCCGGTGGGGCCGGCCGGGTCGATAACCACATATCACGATGGAAAAATGGTCGTCCTCCATCTCGTCCGGTGCCGTGTTGTGGGCGGGATCGCAAGGCCGGCGGATGCCTCGGTGGCCGAAGTACGCTGGGTCAGCGTGGACGAATTGCGTGCATTGCAGATGCCCCCGGCGAACGCCGGGATCATTCGGCACATCGCCAACGCTCACCCATCGGGCCAGTTCTGAAAACTTTACATGGGAATAATAACAACTTTGTCACGCCGATGTCATCATCCCGATACTCCACATCCGTACTATGACCAGGGTAGCCCAACGATTTTCGCGCCCGAGTTGCCGGGGTATTGACAACGAATCACCAAGACGTATCATCGTCTCCGCGTGGCACCGCGTGGCACGCCTGGTTAAGGAAGGCCTACAACTGAATGGAAGCTGCTGATTGCGGCCATCGTCACCTTCCCGGTTATACGCCCCCCCTGTTTTTGACTCGCACCACGACCCGTTAAGGCGACTTGTTACGCGCGTGCAAAGGACGAGAAAACTTAATCCACTGTGACGGGCAGCTCCTGGTGTTGGCGCGGCGGGAGCAGGCACGTTTTTTCGATACCCGCGCTGGTTTGGAGTAGTCGGATGTTTAAGCTCAGATCCTTGAAGTGGGCAGTCCTGGCCACCGGTATCATGTTCCAACTGGGCTTGGGTGCAGGTGGTTGCGGCGGACCAATCGGTCTGGCCGCTGCGGGCCTGGTCGGCCTCGTCCTGCTGGGCGGCGGCCTCGGCAACGCCACCTGAGCCCACTGCACATTGGGCCGTCGGCCTGTTCGCAGGCCGAACCCGGAGTGGTCGGATCTCGCGTCTCGCTGTTGCAGGAGACGCGCGAGCGCCCACTTCGGGTTTTTTTGTTGCCCGGTACCAGAACAAATTCTACCGCGTGACCAGCGGCAGGATGATCCGGGAAGAATGAAGCCGATTGCAGAGCACCTGATTGTGGGCTTGCCGCATCGGACCCATCGGCCAGCCCGGCCAGCCGGTATTCGGATTGACATCAAAACGCGGATAGTTGCTGCTGCTGACCGAGACGCGGATGCGATGCTGCCGGTTGAAGATCATGCTGGTGGACCACAGATCCACCGTGATCATCGCCACGCGCCCGGGCGTGAGAGGTGCCTGCCGATCGTACCCCTGACGGTAGCGGCAGCGCGCTAAACCATCGGCGATCAGCATGCTGCGCCCGTCGGGATATACATCGGTGAGCTTGACGGCGAAATCCGTGTCCACGCAATCGGAGATGATTTCGAGCTCGGCGGTCAGCCTGCCCGTCACCTCCACCGGTTCCACCAGCGGCGCGCTGGTGAACGTGATCACATCCGGACGCTGTTCGATTGCTCGCTGGTCGAACGGTCCAGCCGGCTGCATCAGTAAGCAGCCGCCGCGCGTCGGCACGGGCATATTCGGATCGTAATCGTATTCGCGCAATCCATCCGGATGATCGGGTAAATCCCGCGAGAGCACGCCGTCCGCGTGAAAATAAAAAGCGGTCGCCGTGCTCGGCACCGGCCAGGTATCCGACGCGCGCCATTCGTTCCCGGGAGCGGAGCGTTCACCGATGGCCCCCATCGTGTAATACTGCACCGCCGGCAGCCGATCGACGCCGGTATCCTTCCCGCGCAGATAGTGATCGAACCAGTCGTCCGGCTCGCACGAAAGGCGGGGCTTGCGCGAGTTGCGGGGGGATTTGAGTTCGCCGAGTTGCCCGTCATCGCTCGGCCCGCCGTGTCCCCACGGGCCGATGATCAACTTCTGCCGGCCGCGCGCACCTGGCCCGCCCTCATACTGCCGACTCACAAATCCGTCGATCGTCCCCTGCTGAAAAACATCGTACCAGCCTCCGCGATGCACCGCCGGCACATTGATGCGTTCGGCTCGCGCGATCGAGTCCAGCTCCCGCCAATGGCCATCGTAGAACGGATGCAGCAGGGCCAGCCAGAGATTCGCCGGATCAAACTCGGCCTGACTCAACCAGCCGAAGACCAGCCCCGCCCTCAGGCCGCCGCCCACGTACGCGGCGTGGTGGTAGAGGCTCGGCGCGGCCACCTCGATGTACTGGGCCGCAAGCCCCGGCGGATCGGCTGCCCCGAGCAGGCACTGCGTGATCCCCAAGGCGGAAGCGCCCTCCGTGCCGATGCGGCCGTCGCACCACTCCTGCTCCAGCACCCAGCGCAGCGTGTCCACGCCGTCCGCGTGCTCCCCCCAGCCGCTCTCGATGAAGGCCAGGTCCGCGCCTCGCGAGCCGAATCGCCCTCGCATGTCCTGGATGACAATTCCGTAACCCCGCTCAGTCGCCGCGGCATACCGGGCTGCCGCGGTAGCCCGGCCATACGGCGTGCGGGCCAGAAGAACCGGCCATTTCGGGCCGCCCTTGCGAGGTAAATACACGTCGGTCGCCAGCTTGATGCCGTCGCGCATCGAGACCATGACGGCCAGCGTGGGTCGGGGCTCCGCCGCCGCTGCCTCCTCCAGGACAGGCGCGAGCAGCACCGCTGCCGTGAGCGCCCCGCAGTGACACCAATTCACCAACATCGCCCCATTCTCGCCGGATGGACTGACAATTCCAGCACGTCTCGTCCGATACCATAGGTGGACCGGCGCCCGATCTCGGATCGACGAAAAAACTGCTGAAACCGGCACTTTGCGGCCAACCCGCGGTTGGCGGCCTCTGTCTAAGAACGTATACTTAGTGAGGAACGGTGCCTCCATCCCCGTTCCCATATCATGACGTTCGAAATAATTCCCGATCGATTCTGATTCGATCGACGTAAAAACGACGGCAGGAACCATGCAAGCCCTCTTCGATTATCTCGGCACGCTCTTCGAGTCAGAGGCCTATCGGCCCTGGACGATCGCGCTGGAGATGGTCTTGATCGGCATCGTGGTCTATGCCGTGCTGCGATTTCTCCAGGGCACACGCGGGGCCCGGCTGCTTCAGGGCCTGCTCATGCTGCTGATCGGCGGCTTCCTGGTCGTGCACGTGCTGGCCGATCAGTTCGGCCTCGAACGGATCGCTGTGCTGTATGAGCCGTTTGTATGGACGGTGCTGCTCACCACGCTGGTCGTGTTTCAACCGGAGCTTCGCCGCGGGCTGATGCGATTGGGCGAGACGCGCCTGCGGCGGCCGAGACCATCGGATATCGACCGCATCGCCCGTCCCATCGCCACCGCCTGTGCTCAGCTTTCCAAGAACAAGATCGGTGCATTGATCGCGATCGAGCGGCAGATCGGCCTTTCGGGGTTGACCGAGCAGGGCGTCAAGCTCGATGCCCGGCTGTCGCCCGAGTTGCTCAATACGGTGTTCTGGCCGGGGTCCGCACTGCATGACTTGGGCGTGATTATTCAGCAGGGCCGGGTGGCCGCCGCCGGCTGCCCATTTCCGCTGGGCGATGCCGAGGGGCTGGATCGCTCGATCGGCAGCCGTCACCGTGCCGCCATCGGCCTGAGCCTCGATTCGGATGCGATCGTGGTCGTGGTCAGTGAAGAGACGGGGTCGATCTCCATTGCCGAGCGCGGCCGGCTATATCGGCACATCCCGCCGGATGCGTTATTCGGAACCCTCCGACGCCACCTGGCCAGCGAACGGGAGGAAAGTCGAAAGTCGAAAGTCGAAAGCCGACAGTCGAAAGTCGAAAGGGTCGTCGACGACCCAAGTCGAAACGTCGAGAGCGGCGGGCCGAATGTTCCCATCCGCAGTGAGCACACGCTCCACCTTGTTGAGCCGAGCGAACCCGTCACGGAGCCGAAGCCGATCAAGCCGCGTCGAGCCGAGGCGGCGCTATGAAGTCGTATCTCCAACTGCTTGTGCCGACCATCGCTCTCACCGTGCTCATATGGGCCTATGCCGACCAGGCCGGCCACGACGTCTATCAGATCTCGGTCCGCGTCCGCTACGTGCCGCCGCCGGGGGCGGACAATCCGTTTGTGCTGCGCGTGGCCGACGCGCTGACTGAGCCGGTCGACCAGGTGCGGGCGGACCTCATGGTGCGCGGGCCCAAGTCCGCCATTCGCCGCCTCGAAAAAGATGACGCCGCCGGCCGGTTCATGCTGACCGTCGTGGTGGTGGATGGGCTGAGGCCGGGATCGCGGCCCACCCGCGACCTCTTTGAAGACCTGAGCCGGCTGGCCGAACTGCGCAACCGCGGCCTGACGCTTCAGCGCGTTTCGCCCGACAGCGTCCAACTCGAAGTCGATCAATATCGCAGCGTGAGCCTTAACCTCGAGGTCACGGCCGGCGTGTTCGAACAGGTGCTGGTCGGTAAACCGATGGTCAAGCCGGACAAGGTGACCGCCCGCCTGCTGGAGAGCAGCCTGAGCAAAATCTCCGTCGATTCACCGCTGCGGCTCTCCATTGAGAAGGAATTGGAGGCCCGGTCGGAACAGATGGGCAGCACGTTCTCGTTCGATCTGCCGGTGCGCTCGCCGTGGCCGGGCGTGGAGGCGACGTTCCAGCCGGACCAGGTCCGCGTCACCGCCAGCCTGGCCCATCGCATCGTTCGCGAGCGCATCACGCTGATCACGCTGAGCGTGCTGGTCGAGGCACAGGATTTCTTCGGGCAATACGACATCGAGTGGCAGGACGAGACCGGCGGGCATCTCACGCAGGCGATCGACGCGCTGGTGCCCAGTGCCAAGGCGGGGCAGCTCAAAGGCAACATGATCGACGCGTATGTCACCGTGGAAGATGCCGATCTGCCCAAAGAGCTGCCGGCGGTGGTGACCACCGAGCCTGCCGCCACGGAGAGCTGGATCGAGCGGAAAGTCCGCTTTGTTTTCCCCGCGGGCTTTGAAGATGTGAAGATCGAGGGGCCGCCGCGAACGGTGAAGTTCCGAATCAAAAAGAAGTCCGACACCGCGACCGCCTCTCCGGTCCCGCTGGCGCCGAGCCGCTGACCGCCTCGGGTTTCCAAACTGACTGTCAAGAAGCTTTCACAGCGATCGTGTAAACTGTCTGAGGATGGAGCATATCACCCAGATTCTGAACGCGATCGCCGCCGGAGATCCCCAGGCGGCCGACCGACTGCTGCCGCTCGTCTACCAGGAGCTGCGGCGGCTGGCCCGCTCGCACATGATGCAGGAGCGCGCCGGCCACACGCTGCAGGCGACAGCCCTGGTTCACGAAGCGTATCTCCGACTGGTGGATGACGGCGCTACACGGTGGGACGGGCGCGGGCACTTCTTCGCCGCAGCGGCCGAAGCCATGCGCCGCATTTTGATCGAGCATGCTCGTCGCAAACAAGCCGTCAAGCGTGGCGGTGCTAACCAGCGGGTTGAGCTGAATGACGAGCTGCCGGCGATCTCGTGTCCGTGCGATGGTATCGATGACCTTCTTGCATTGAACGAGGCGCTGGACCGGCTCGCTGCGGAAGATGCTGCGTTGGCCGAACTCGTGAAGCTCTCCTTCTTTGCTGGATTGAGTCTGGACGAGGCAGCGACGGCGCTGGGGATCTCCCGCGCGACGGCTTATCGACGCTGGGCGTTTGCACGGGCTTGGCTGCATCATGCGATGACCGGCGGCGGCACGCATGACAGCGGGCCCGACGGGCCTCCACCTGGCGATTGAAGCGTTTTCCGGAAAAGCGACTGAGACGGCGACGTGTGATATTTCGCATATACCGGTGAGCGGCCCCAGCCGATCAGACTGGCAGGGGACGCACTTCAGACACAAAGTCGTCCGTTCATCGCCTGACAGGACACGTCATATGCCAGCCGAACTGTCGCGAGTGGAAGCGGTTTTCAACGAGGCGGTAAGCAAGTCCGCGCCCGCCGAGCGTGCCGCCTATCTCGATCAAGCCTGCGGAGGTGACGCGGAGCTGCGCGAGCGCGTCGAGAGGCTGCTCGCCTCTCACGACGCGGCCGGAAGCTTCATGGCGACTCCCGATCCGGCTCGCACGCTTGATCCATACGTCCCGCTTCAGGAAGGTCCCGGCGCGAAGATCGGACGGTACAAGCTGATCCAGCAGATCGGCGAGGGCGGGTTCGGCGTGGTGTTCATGGCCGAGCAGGAGTTCCCCGTCCGCCGCCTGGTCGCGCTGAAGATCATCAAGCTGGGGATGGACACGCGCCAGGTCGTGGCCCGCTTCGAGGCCGAGCGGCAGGCGCTGGCCATGATGGATCATCCCAGCGTGGCCAAGGTCCTGGACGGCGGGGCCACCGAAACGGGGCGGCCGTATTTCGTGATGGAGCTGGTCAAGGGAGCCCCCATCACCGCGTACTGCGACAAGAACAACCTGAGCATCCCGCAGCGGCTGGAGCTGTTCGCACAGGTCTGCCAGGCCGTGCAGCACGCCCATCAGAAGGGACTGATTCACCGCGACATCAAGCCGTCGAACGTGCTGGTCGCCACGCAGGACGACCGGCCGGTGGCCAAGGTGATCGACTTCGGCATCGCCAAGGCGATGCAGGCGCGCCTGACCGAGAAGACGCTGTTCACCGACTTTCGCCAGTTGATTGGAACGCCCGAGTACATGAGCCCCGAGCAGGCCGAAGGCGATCTGGACATCGACACGCGCTGCGACGTGTATTCGCTGGGCGTGCTGCTCTACGAACTGCTGGCAGGCTCGCCGCCGTTCGATCCGAAAGAGCTGCGCAGCAAAGCGTTCGCGGAGATGCAGCGGATCATCCGCGAGGTCGAACCACCGGCGCCCAGCACGCGCCTGAGCACGTTGAAAGACGTGCTGCCGACTGTCGCCGCGCAGCGCGGTGTCGAGCCGCGCAAGCTTCAGACGATCGTGCGCGGCGAGCTGGACTGGATCGTGATGCGCTGCCTGGAGAAGGACCGCAAGCGGCGTTACGAGACGGCCAGCGCATTAGCCGAGGACATTCAGCACTATCTCACCGATCAGCCCGTGCAGGCCCGGCCGGCGACGCGCCGGTACCGGATGAAGAAGTTCATCCGACGTAATAGGGGCGCTGTAACAGCAGGGGCTTTGGTCGTATTGGCGCTCGTACTGGGATTGACGGCTGCGACAGCCGGATTCGTCAACGCCAGAAGGCAGCGTAACATTGCCCTCTCTGCACGCGCGGCGGAGGCGCAGCAGCGGCAGGTTGCCCAGGCCCGCTTCAACGATGTGCGCACGCTGGCCAACAAGTTCATGCTCGACTTCCATGCGAAGATCGAGAACCTGCCCGGTTCCACGCCGGCCGTGAAGATGCTGGTGGAAACCTCGTTGGACTACCTGAATCGGTTGGCCGTCGAGGCCGGCGACGATCCGGAACTGCAGCGCGACCTGATCGTCGCCTACCGAAAGATCGGCGACATTCAAATGACGCTGGGCGACCTGACGGCAGCACAGGAGAGCTACCGCCGCGGGTTCCTGCTGGCCGAGCCGATTGCCGCGGCGCATCCGGACGATTGGCGCGCCCAGGACGAGCTCCGCGCGCTGCACCAGGGCCAGGGTCGCGTCTTGTCTCAACTGGGAAAACATTCGGAGTCATCGAAGGAATACCAGGCCGGGCTCGAGATCGCTCGCCGCATCGCGGCTGCCCATCCGAATGAGTCGGCCCCGCAGCTTGCGATTGGCTCATTGCTTCAGTCCGTTCGTGGCATCGATAACGCTCGGGCTGCCCGCGAGATCTACGCGAAACTCGCAGCGTCTGACAAAAACAATGTTGACGCGCTGGAAGCGCTGGCGGGCGCGGATCGACAGATCGGCGACTATCTCAGGTATCAGGCGGACTCCGCCGGCGCGGTGGCCAGCTATTACAAGGCGATCGACACCTATCAGAAGCTCGTCGATGCAAGCCCGAACAGCACGCGCCTCAGCCTGAGCCTCGCGGGGACTCGAATCGATGCGGGCACGGCGCTCAGTTGGCCCTGGCTCGGCGGACCGCGCGATCCCTCCGCGGCGGTAGCTTTGTTCGCCAGCGCGCGTGAAACCATCGAGCCGCTGGCCGAGGCCGACAGGCTGAACGCACCGCTTCAACGGCAGCTCGCGCTGATCTACAACCAGACCGGCATCCTTCGGGTCAGAGAGCGTGACACGGCCGGCTCGCTGCCGGCCTTCCGGCGGTTCCGGGAGATCGCGCAGCGGCTGGTTGACCTCGACAAAGGCAATGTCGATTCGTGGTGCCTGCTGGAGGAGAGCATCTGGCGCATCGGGGACGCATTGGGGAAAGCGGGAGACTTCGCGGGTTCTGTCGAGACCTTCACGAAACTGCTGGACATGGCGCGCACCACCGTTGAACGCCACCATGGCGCCGGGCACTCGCTCTGGTGGCTGGCCGAGACTCACAATGGCGCGTCCGCCGCGATGGCATATGCGGGCGACCTGGCCGGATCTGTGGAGAACGCCGAAAAGGCGGCCGAACTGTTTCGGCAGGTGAAAGATGTTCGACGGGTCGTCGACCAACTAAAGCAGGCGGGCTACGTTCGGATGATGATGGCGGAAGACTCTGATCTGCCTGCTCAGCAGCGCGCCAGCCTGCTGCAAAAGGCGAAGGAGAACCTTGAGCAGTCCGTGTCAGAGTCTCAGCGCATGCAGAAGATGGCCGATCTCTCTTCGGAACAGACGGCCTGGCTGACTCGAACGAACAAAGCCACCGAACTGCTGAAGCAATGTCTCGAGAGCCAGCGGGTGCTGGCGATTGCCGCCACACAACCAGCGACGGCCGCCGGTATCCTGACGAGAAACCGATCGATCACCGGTCACAATACAAAGCTCGCGGAGTTGCAGGCGATGGATCAGCAGGCGCTGAGCCTTGTGCAGCAAAGAAAGATCGTGGAGGCCCTGGCCCTGCGAGAGAAGCTGGTCGAGGCCGCGTCCGGCGAAATGACCGCTTCCGACCCGCGGATGATACGGTACCGGTTGAGCCTTGCGGAGCTGCTGATCCCGACGCACCGATTCACGGAGGCGGAATCGCAGCTTCTGATGGCGCGTTTAGGCGCGCGTGAGGCGGCGACGGATCCGGGCCTGAATCAGGCGATCCTGGAAAAGCTGGAGAATCTTTATCGGGTCTGGGGCCTGGGCCAGGCTGACGAGCCAACGGCGGGCAGGCAGGAGCTGGCCGACACGATGAAGAGCCTGGAGGCGCAGAACCAGTTGGCGCGCCGTCTGCGCGAGGAGAAGCGCCTGGAAGAAGCGGCGGCCATTCGCAAACATGTGGTCGATCTGGCCCGGCGCGCACTGCCCCCGGGTGATGTGGCGGCCGCACGCTATGAGCTGGACTACGCCGACCTCCTGATCGGGATGAAGCGATTCGATGAGGCTGAAAGCGAGCTGCTCGATGCGCTCAAGCGCGCGGAGCTTGCCCGCAGCGGGGAAGCAGGCGCGCGCGCAAGGCAGTTGCTGGTGGCTCTCTACGGTAAGTGGAACAAGCCGGAGCAGGCGGCGCATTATCAAACCCTTGAGGAACGAGCTGCGGCCGCTTCACGGCCCGAGTCTGGTGCCCCCGGTGTCCTTACCGGCGGACGCCTCGCAGCGCCCGTGCTCCAGGCCGAAGATGCGCAGGCGATCGTCGCGGCCATGGGCCAGGACGTGGCCATCGAGGGCGTCATCCGCAGCGCCGCCTGGAGCGGCACCGGCAAGGTTATGATCATTGAGTTCAAAGGCGTTGGTCGAAAGGGTATTCATTGCGCCAGCTTCAGCGCCCAGCGCCAGATACTGGATGCGCATTTCGGCGACGACGCTGCGGCCACCCTCACCGGAGCCACGGTCCGCATCCGTGGCAAGCTGAGTGAACACAACTCCCGGCCGCAGATCATCATCACGGATCCCAGGCAGATCGAGATCCTTCGACCCTCTACAGGCCCGGCCGGCGAGGAGACTCGCCCCGGTGAAGCCTCATCGCAGCCCGGCGCCGTGGCCGACGAGCCGGGGCGTAGCCGGGACGGCGGGCCAACCTCCCAGCCGCGACCATCGGGTCGAACGACGGTGCTGCGTGTGGAAGACCGCGCCGGCCTTCTCGCCGCCAGGGGCAGCGAAGTGAGCGTCGAGGGGACCATTCAATCGGCCATCTGGAACCCGACGAACACGGTCATGCAGATCGAATTCAGCGGTGTCAAGCCTCCCAACGGTTTCTGTTGCGTCATCTTCAGGAAGCACCGGCGCGCGATGGACGACCACTTCGGAGGTGATGCGGATGCCAAACTGAACGGCGCCACTGTCCGTATTCGCGGCCGCGTCAGCGAATTCAACCACCGGCCCCAGATCATCATCGACGACCCCAGGCAGATCGAAAGCTTCCAGCCGGTGGCCCCGCCACACCCTTGACCCGATGAACCCCAAACATGCAGAGAATCCGCCATTTTGAGTGAGACAAACCCCGCGCCGATTTCGCATGGAATAGCGGGCCAACAAGGAGAAATGCCATGAAATCGACTGTCCTCATGCTCAGCGTAGCGTTTGCGGTTCTCGCAGCGACTCAGGTTCTTCCCGAATCGCTCCCGGTCTCGGTCGTTCAGATCGGCCTGACCGGCGGATTGCTGGTGTGGTTCGTGACGTTCAGCCTCAGGCGAGCTCACGCCGGCTCGGCCCCGGATCAGTCACCATCGGGCTTCTCCCAGTCCGGTTAAGAAAATCCACCGCTTTGGCTGAGACAAACCCCGCGCCGATTTCGCATGAAACTGTGGTCAACGGGCATAGGAGAACTCACATGAAACCGTTCACACCTGTCCGCATCGTGGCGACCCCGGCTTCCGGATTCCTGTCCAGATCGCTGATCGCGACAGGGGTAGGGCTGCTGATCTGGGCTGCCGCGGCCTCGGGCCAGACCTATCACCTGACCGACCTGGGCACGCTCAGCGGCGGCACGGCATGGGGCAGTCAGAGCCACGCTTACGGCATCAACGCGACCGGCCAGGTCGTCGGCAAGTCTGAGTCCCGGACCAATAGCGGCCTGCCGCTCACTCACGCGTTTCTTTACAGCGGCGGCAGTCTGACCGACTTGGGCACGCTGGGAGACAACACCAGCCCCGGCTACCGCAGCGTCGCCTACGGCATTAACAGCGGCGGACAGGTGGTGGGCTTCTCGGACGTAAGCAACAGCATGCGCGCGTTCCTCTACAGCAATGGGGTGATGAAAGACCTGGGCACGCTGGGCGGATGGAGTTATGCCACCGCGATCAATATCGGCGGCCAGGTCGTCGGCGTCTCCGCGCGCAAAGGCTGGTCCGGCATCCACGCTTTCATCTACAGTGCGGGGACCATGCGCGACCTGGGCACGCTGGGCGGGAGCGACAGCGCCGCGTTTGCGATCAACGACAGCGGCAAGATCACCGGCAGTGCCAGCACGAAGGGAAACAAGGCCTCCCACGCTTTTCTATACGACGGCACGATGCACGACCTCGGTTCGCTGGGCGGATCGAGCACGGGTTATGGCATCAATGCGAGCGGGCAAGTGGTCGGCGAGTCCTTCCTGGCCGGCGTCGACCTCTCTCACGCTTTCCTATACAGCGCCGGCCTCATGACCGACCTGGGCACGCTGGGCGGGAGCTATACCCGTGCCACCGCCATCAACGCCGCCGGGCAGATCGTCGGCCACTCGAACGGGCGCGCCTTCCTCTACACCGGCGGAGTCATGAAGGATCTGAGCACGCTGCTGGACTTTCCCGGCCGGCTCATCTTCGACGCCACAGGCATCAACGACGCCGGCTGGATCGTCGGCACCGGTTCCGGGCTGAATGGAAACCAGCACGCATTCCTGCTCACGCCCGTGCCGTAGCCGGCGCCGATCGCGCAAAACAAGACGGCCGGTGAGGTCTGGCCTGCAAGCAAGTCCCTCACCGGCCCAGAAACCCGCTCGTTGCGGGTACCGCTGCCGCGGCGACTGGTCTGTGCGCTACGGACGACGGCTTCTTCATTCTAACGCAGACCAACAACACAAGGAGAGTGGCGATGAGATTCTTGCATGGGTTAGTCATGTTGGCTGCGGCCGCAGTCCTCAGTGGATCGGCCGCGACGCCATCCGCGCGCGGCGCGGACGTGCTGTTCATCGGCGACGGTGGAGACAACACCGTCAAGCGCTTTAACGCCGACACGGGGGCCCCGGGCGCGCCCATTATCACCGGCGTGCTGGGGCCCCGGGGCTTGCTGGTCGCCGGCCAAAGCCTGCTGGTCGTCAGCCAGAATGTGGACCTCAACATCCCCGGTGAAGTGCTGGAGTACAACGCAACGACGGGAGCTTTTGTGCGGGCGGTGGTCGCGGCCACGGATAAGGACGCCCCGTTTGTACCGCGCGGCGCGGTCCTCGGCGTCGCGGACGATCTGTTCGTGGCCAACCTGACCACAGCCAGCGGCACCTCGGCGGGCCGAGTCAACCGATACGACGCCACCAGCGGCAATCTTCTCAGCAGCGCCGTCGCGAAAGGCTTCAAGAACAAGGAATATCATCCGCGCGGCGCCGTCTTCGGTCCGGACGGCCTGCTCTACGTCTCCGTCCGCAGCCTCAAAAAGGACGGGCTCGGCGGCGGCGTGCTGCGGTTCAATCCCGATGGAACGTTCGCCAGCGTCTTCGTGGATGACGACGGCGGCGTCGGCCACCTGAACCGGCCCGAGGGACTGGTGTTCGGACCCGACGGCAAGCTCTAT
>CAYLLT010000031.1:35562-49020 GCA_964384465.1 uncultured Planctomycetales bacterium
CGCCGATCCCACTGACACCGACACGATCCGCATCTATGATGCGGCCGGTGCATCCGTGGGCCAGATCGCCCTCCACGCCAGCGACGCACCGCGGGCCTTCGCCCAAGCGCTGCTGTTCGGCCCCGGCGGGAAGCTCTACGTCCCCATCAACAACACGGGCGAAGTCCGGCGTTACGACGTGAGCGACTTGAACAATGTAACCTACGTCGTCCTGATACCCGCCGGCAGTAGCAATTTGCTACAGCCCTGGTACCTGACGTTCGGCCAGACCAACCCGAGCACGCTGAGTTACGAAGATTAACGACTGATTCGGCAGAGACGGCCGGTGAGGGTCTAGCGGCCAAGCAACCCCTCACCGGCCTTGATCTGCTCATCGCCCCCTACCTCAGAAAGGCGCTTTCTCTATCGTCGCACTCGGATCAGGAGAAATAACATGCAGCCGTCAATCATTATCCTCACCATCGTGGTCGCGGCGCTTACCGTCCTGCAAATCGTGCCCGCGTCGCTGCCGGTATCGGTCGCGCAGACCGTTCTCATCGGCGCGCTTCTCGTATGGTTTGTCGGGTTCACCCTGAAGAGGACGAAAGCTGAACATCAGCGGAATTCGCGCAGACCAGGGCCGCAAATCTATGAATGACGCGGACAGGCTCGCGATGCCGCCACCGGAACGCGCGTTGTGTTCTCTCCTGGAATGGGCTGACGCGGTCCCGCTTTGAAAGTGCGGCTGGAACAAACCGCCGTGATGCAACCGAAAAGTAAAAAGCGCCAAACGAAGCCGTGGATTCCCGCGGCCCTCGCCTCGGCTCCGGGCCGGGCGAACGGAACACCCGCCTCGCCGACCGGGGTGCTCAGCGCTGCGGCAAGCCCAATCGTATCCAGTCTGAACTGTCGATATAATCAGGTCATGCACGACGGTTCACTCGAGCAATATGCCGTTTCACTGGCCGGGGCCGCCCGGTCGGCCGGCCGAAAGCTGGCCCTGGTGCGGGGACAGCAGCGCGACGATGCCATTCGCGCCATCGCCGTCGGTTTACGCGAACAAGTCAAAGCGCTGGTCGCGGAGAACGCCCGCGACCTGGCCGCCGCGCAGGAGAACGGCTTGACCGCCGCCATGATCGACCGGCTGCGGCTGGATGGCGATCGCGTTGAGAAGATGGCCCGTGCCGTTGCGGAAGTGGCCGATCAGCCGGACCCCGTCGGGCAGGTCATCGAAGGGCGCGTCCGCCCGAACGGGTTGCGAGTCGAAAAGCGCCGCGTACCCATCGGTGTCGTCGCGATCGTCTACGAGGCGCGGCCCAACGTGACCTCCGATGCGGCGGCGGTGTGCATCAAAAGCGGCAACGCGTGCATCCTGCGCGGCGGTAAGGAATCGTTCCATTCCAACATGGCCATCGGTCGCATCATCGCCGACGCGCTCGCCAAGTCGGGCCTGCCGGCCGGAGCGGTCCAGGTGGTCAACACCATCGACCGCCAGCTCGTGCCGTTACTGCTGCGGCAGGAGAACGATATCGACCTGGTGATCCCGCGCGGCGGCGAGTCGCTCATCCGCGCCGTCGTCGAGCAGTCGCGCATCCCGGTCATCAAGCACTACACGGGCAATTGCCACGTCTACATCGATGCCGACTGCCCGCTGGACCGGGCCGAGACGGTGGCGCTCAACGCCAAGATACAACGTCCGGGCGTCTGCAATGCCGCCGAGTCGATCCTCATTCACCGCGATGTCGCGGACGCATTCGTACCCGCCATCGGCGACAAGCTCATCGCCGCCGGCGTTGAGGTCCGCGGCTGCGAACGGACTCGCCGGTTGCTGCCCGCCGCCCGGCCGGCCAGCGAAGCCGACTGGTCCACCGAGTATCTCGACCTGATCGTGTCCATGAAAGTCGTCGAATCGCTGGACGACGCCATCGAGCACATCAATCGTTACGGCTCGCATCACACCGACGCCATCCTCACCGATGACATCCACGCCGCCGAGACGTTCGCCGCCGCCGTCGATTCCGGCAACGTCATGATCAACTGCTCGACGCGCTTCAGCGACGGCGGCGAATACGGCCTCGGCGCCGAGATCGGCATCAGCACCGACAAGCTCCACGCCCGCGGGCCGATGGGCGCCGCCGACCTGACCACCTACAAATGGGTGGTAACCGGCAGCGGGCACGTGCGGACGTAGGGTTGCGGTATGAATCAGCGGCAAGAGACTGTCCGACGGGCATACGTGGATGCTTCCGTTTTCGGTGGCGTCTTCGACGACGAGTTTGCAGAAGACAGCAAAGTATTCTTCGACCAAGCCGCAGCAGGCAGATTCGTTATCCTCACATCAGGCCTGGTCGCGGATGAAATCGGCGGGGCGCCTTCCGGGGTGCGGGAACTGTATGATGACCACGTGCGGAGTGCAGAGCTGATCCCAGTCAACGAAGCTGCGATGGAGCTACAGGCCGCGTATCTGGACGCGGGCATCCTCACGACGAAATGGGGCGATGATGCTCTTCACGTCGCTCTGGCAACGGTGGCAGGAGCAGACGCCATCGTGAGCTGGAACTTCCGGCACATCGTGCATTTCGACAAGGTCCCCCGCTACAATGCGGTAAACAAGCGACTCGGGTATCGCGAGTTGGCAATCCACTCGCCCAGTGAGATGATTGCATATGAAGACAGCTAAGAAATTCGATTGTGTGAGGATGAAGGACGAAGCTCAGCAACGGCGCGCCGAAAAAATGCGCGGGCTTTCGCCGCAAGCCCGGCTCGAGTTCTATCAGCGGGCCCACCAGGCCCTCCTCCGCCGGCAGAAGCAATTGCAGCAGGAAAAGAGCTGAAGTCCACATCCAGTGATTTGACCGTATCTGTTCGAATCGGTTAGGTTTCGGGTGATGGAGCTGACACCACACACACCAGGTGTACCTTTAGGCTTTCTGGAGAAGCTGCGCGTACTCGCCGCGTGCGGCGTGGCGGTGCTGCTGCTGTGGACGCTGGGCTGGCGGCTGGCGGAGCCGGTCGATCCGCGGATGGCGGTCACGTTGACGCACAGCGGGCGGGCGGTGGTGGCGCTCTGGCCGGGGCTGGCGGTGTTGACCGTGGTCTCGGCCGCGATCGGGACGGCGATTGTCGGCCGGCGTCTGCCGGAGGCGGGCGCGCTGGCGGCGGCGGTGGGACTGGGCGCGCTCTCCCTTCGCGGCGGGTCCATGCAGATGCTGCTGGCGTATCATGCCGATGAGGCGGCCGGGCCGCGGCGGGCGCTGATGTGGTCCATGGCGCTGGATTGCCTGTTGTGGACGGCGGTGATGGCGGCGGCGTGGGTCAGTGTGGCAGCCGTGCGGCACTGGCTGTGGGGCGGCCCTCCCCGGACGCCGGACGCCGAACCGGTTAAGCCCGAAAAAACAGCAAAAACTTCCAAAGCAGCTCCACCCGCTATTTCCAAACCGCGGCTCGGCTGGCCCGCGCTGGCGGTCACCACGGTGGTCGCCCTGCTGGTCATCTGGAGCACGATCGCCCGCACGCCGGTCGCCGGCATCGCCCGCGGGCAGGTCATCGCCTCGGTGGCGGGCGGGCTTTATCTCGGCGCTTTGGCGGGCCGCTATTTCACCCGTGTGACCGACCCCACGTGGTACGTTCTGGCCGCCCCCGCCGCCGGATTGATCGGATACATCGTGGGGCTTTTCAGCTCCGACATGGGCTGGGCACAGGGCAACATCTGGCAGCCGTACGCGCTGCTGGCGATCACGCCGCCACACGACCTGGTCCGGCCGCTGCCGGTGGAGTACGTGGCGGTCGGGATCATCGGCGCACTGTCCGGCTTCTGGACCGCCGAGCGGATGGAACACGCGGCCGAGCTGGAGGGGTCATGATCCTTCGCTTCACATCCCCGCGCCTGCAAAGTTGGGCGGTGATCCGGGCGCGATTGTTGCGTGAAACCGAAGAGTTCCTGGAGCAAGGCCTCCGCGAGCCGCAGCAGTATCGCCGAATCCCGGCCATCCGCATCGGTTATGGTTCGTTCACCCGCCACTTCGCCGAGACATTCTGGTCCGAAGTGCTGGGCAACGTAAAACAGCGTTTTGCATGACACGCCGAATTGACGAATCACAGGTCCGGCACATCGGCCATCTCGCCCGGCTCAAGCCGAGCGAGCAGGAGGTCCAGCGCTTCAGCGAACAGCTCTCGTCGATTCTCGCGTACGTCGAGCAATTGAACGAGGTGGACACGACGGACGTTCCGCCCACCGCGCATGCCCTGCCGGTGAGCAACGTCTTCCGGCCGGATGAGCCGCACGAACCGCTCACGCCGGACCAGGCGCTGGCCAACGCTCCGCAGCGCGAGGGGAGCTTTTTTGCTGTTCCGAAGGTGCTCGATCAGGACAGTGCATAGCGCGAAATGCAAGCAGCGTGCGGGCACACTGATCCGAGCCGCGACCGTGAGGGAGCGGTTCTTCGCCGGACATACCGCTTCCTGACGGGCGCGGCTCTGAGAAAGCTCTCATGACAGCTCCAACGCTAATTGAGATTCGCGATTCGATCCGCTCCCGGAAGATCGGTTCCCGCGAGTGGGTGGAGCGCACGCTGAATCAGATCGGGCGGCTCGAACCGCAGCTCCACGCGATCATCAGTTATGACGGCGACCGCGCGATGGATGTGGCCAGGCGGATCGACGAAGACCTCGCGCAGGGCAACCCCGCGGGTCCGCTGGCCGGCGTGCCGGTACTCATCAAAGACAACATCTGCACGAAGTTCGGCCGGACGACGTGTGCTTCTCGCATTCTCGAAAACTTCACCTCGCCGTACAACGCCCAAGTTGTGGACAAACTCGAGCAGGCCGGCGCGATCATCGTCGGCAAGACCAACCTCGACGAGTTCGCGATGGGTTCCAGCACGGAGAACAGCGCGGTGGGTCCGACGCGCAACCCGTGGGATCTGGAGCGCGCTCCCGGCGGCAGCTCCGGCGGATCGGCGGCGGCGGTGGCGGCGAACTACGTGGCCGGCAGCCTCGGCTCCGATACCGGCGGTTCCATCAGACAGCCCGCATCCTTCTGCAATCTTACCGGGCTCAAGCCGAGTTATGGCCGCGTTTCCCGTAGCGGCCTGGTCGCCTACGGCAGCAGCCTCGATCAGATCGGGCCGTTCGCTCGCAATGTCCGCGATCTCGCGCTGCTGACCGGCGTGATCGCAGGCTGGGATTCGCACGATTCGACCAGCGTGGATCGGCCGGTGCCGGACTATGTGGCCGCATTGGATGCACCGCTGGAGGGTCTTCGCATCGGTTACGCGGAAGAGTACTTCGGCGAGGGGCTGGATGATGAAGTCCGCCGGACCGTTGAAGCTGCGATCGACGTGTACCGCAAACTCGGTGCGACCGTCGTGCCCGTCCATCTGCCGCACATGAAGTACGCCATCGCGTGTTACTACATGGTGGCGACGGCGGAAGCGTCGAGCAACCTGGCCCGCTACGACGGCGTGCACTACGGCCACCGGACGGCGAATCCCGCCGACTACATCGATCTGTACTGCGCGAGCCGGCAGGAAGGC
Organism: uncultured Planctomycetales bacterium; assembly: GCA_964384465.1. GTDB lineage: Bacteria > Planctomycetota > Phycisphaerae > UBA1845 > PWPN01 > CAYLLT01. The sequence continues at coordinate 41,076 of CAYLLT010000031.1, forward strand.
TTCGGCGACGAAGTGAAACGCCGCATCATGCTCGGCACGTACGCGCTCTCCAGCGGCTACTACGAAGCCTATTATCTGAAAGCGTTGAAGGTCCGCACGCTGATCAAGAACGATTTCGAGCGGGCGTTCGAGCAGGTGGATGCGATCGTCGGGCCGACGTCGCCGACGTTGCCGATCCGCATCGGCGAACGCATCGACGATCCGCTGGCGATGTACCTGATCGACATTTACACCGTCTCCGCGAATCTGGCCGGCATCCCCGCCATCAGCCTGCCGTGCGGCTTCGGTGTAGGCCTCGCCTGCCGGGCGGGGCCAAGTCCCGTCCGGCAGACGGGACCTACTCTGCCGATTGGCCTGCAACTGATGGGCCGGCATTTTGCAGAGGACAAGCTCCTGCGAATCGCGCACGAGTATCAGCTCCGGACGGACTGGCACACGCGCGTGCCGCCGATCGCGAATGGAGGCGCGTCGTGAGCCCCGCCGACGGCCTGTCTGCGATCCGTCGCTGCAACCAGGTTTACTACGAGCTGGTCACCGATCAGTACAACCTCTCGTGCGGAGTGGCCTTCACCTCCACAAAGTATCCTGAGCTGGCCACCGCCAATCAGGTCCGCGAAGTGGTCATCCCGCCGGGCGGTTCGATGGCGGCCGCCCAGGCGGAAGTGGAGGACCATTTCTCGGGCCTCGGCCTGCGATGCCGCCGCTGGGTCCCCGCCGCCACGCAGCCCCCGGACCCGCTCGAAGCGTACCTGACCGCTCAGGGATACGTCGCCTGCCCACACGTGGCCATGCGCCTGCAAGAAATCCCGTTGTTTCGCGACGTGCCGGGCGTCCGCATCGTGCCCGCACGGGCCATGCGGCGAGCGCTTCGCCAGCTCGTGCTGGAAAATCCCTATCATCCGCCGGCCCTCAGAAACATCGCGGCCCAGCTCGAACTCGATCGCCTGGACGACCCGCGCATGGACATGCAGATCGCGCTCGTGGAAGGCAAGCCCGCCGGCTACGCCGCGTTGCTGCAAGTCGGGGAGTTGGGCGGGATCTACAACGTGTATGTCGCCGAGCCGTTCCGCCGCCGCGGCGTCGCGACGGCCATGATGAAGAGCCTCCTGGCCCTGGCCCGCCGCCTGGCACTGCGGACCGTCGCCCTCGAAGTCGATGCGGGCAACGGCACGGCCCAGCGCTTCTATGAGCGTTGCGGCTTCGTGGCCGCCGGCTCGTTTGTCGATTTCCGCCCGAACGTGCAGCCATGACCAGCGGCGAATCACTCACACTGCGGGCGCGATGGGTTGCGCCCGTCTCCGGGCCGCCGATCGAGAACGGCTACGTCGTCACGTCGGACGAGTACAATTGCATTATCGAAGTCGGCAGCGGGCAGACGGCCCGCAGTGGTGAGGTCATCGACTTCGGCGACGCGGTCATCCTGCCCGGCTTCGTCAATGCCCACACGCATCTGGCGCTGACCGCCCTGCGCGGTCGCGTGCCGTTCGTTGGTTCCTTTGTTGAGTGGATCAAGTCGTTGCGTGTAGCGTCGGTCGTACTGAATGACGAGGCGACGTTTCGCGCGTCGCTGGATCAGGGCTTGCGCGAATCGCTGGCTGCTGGTGTCACCACTGTTGCCGACATCGGCTGCGGCGAAGCCACTATTGCCGCGTGGCAGCGGGCTGCGATTCGTGTATTTGGATTTCTGGAAGTGCTTGGCATGGGGCCGAAGCGCTGGGGAGGGCATTCGCAATCAGTAGAACAGGCCGAGCGCGACATCCGCCGCGCATACCAGGCGTCTGGCTCCGTCCACCTCGGTTTGTCCCCTCACGCTCCCTACAGCACCGACCGCATGATCTATAAGAACGCGATCCAGGCGGGCAGGATGGTGTGTACGCATCTTGCTGAAACGAAGGAGGAGCTTCAATTCCTCCGCGACGGCACCGGGCTGTTCCGCGACCTGCTGGAGGAATGGAACTTGTGGGACGGCTCGTTTACACCGCCGCAGTGCACGCCGATCGAGTATATGAAAATGCTGAAAATGTTCGATATCCATCCTCTGTTCGCTCCGCTGCTGGCCCACGTCAACTATGTCACCGACACGGACCTCGATCTGCTGGCCCGCTCGCCGTGCAGCGTGGCGTATTGCCCGCGCACGCATCGTTTCTTCGATCACGAGCCGCACCGCTACCGCGACATGCTCGCCCGCGGGATCAACGTCTGCATCGGCACCGATTCGCTGGCCAGCAACGACACCCTCTCGGTGCTCGACGAACTGCGGTTCCTGCGGCGGCAGGATTCGCAGACTGACGGCCATCAACTCTTGTCGATGGGCACGTTGGCCGGCGCCCGCGCGCTGCACTGCGAAGATCAAATCGGCGCGATCGAACCCGGCAAGCGAGCGGATCTGGCGGTCATCGGGTTGAATCATCCATCGGCGGGCGATCCCGTTGAAGACATTCTCGGCGGCGATGCGCCAGTCGCGGCAGTTTACATCGGCGGCGAGCGGCTGGAGCAGGAGTGAAGCGTCCGTCCGTCATATGCGCAGGAAAATCCGGCGGCGGTACATCCACAGGCAGATGAGCCACAGGATCAGCAGCGTGACGGCCATTTCCAGCAGGGGGACGTAGGCGTCGCCGAAGTACGCGAAGAGCTTTTTGCCCACGTGCACGTTGAGGCTGTCCTGGATGAAACCTGCGAAGAGGTGGGACATCACGTACATGGCGATGGAGTTCATGCCCACTACGACCAGTGGGAACGCCCACCGCCGCCAGCCGGTCATGTCAATGAGGCAATAAAACACGGCCAGGATCAGACAGGTCCAGCCGGTGCTGAAGATGGCCCAACCCGGCGTCCAGATGGGTTTGACCAGTGGGCACAGGCCAATCGCGTTGAGGCCCCATCCCAGTGCCAGTCCGACACCTCCGGCCGCGATGAGTATCCCGAACTTGCGTAACGCCGGCAGTCCGCCGCGGAGTAACCCGCCCGCCAGCAGTCCGAAGATCATCGTGGCCAGCGACGGCACGAAGTTGAGCGTCTGGTAGCCGCCGCCGTTGAAGACGAACGGCTTGTCCCGCTCGCGCGAAAAGAGATTGAGGAACCAGCGGTCGAATGCGGCGGCCACGTTGGTGTTCTTGTCGAAGTGTGCCCCGATGCCGGTCAGGTGCTCCCAGTTTTTGGGAATGCCGACCTTGCGATAATTGAAATCCGGCCCCGGCAGCGGATAGGCGACGAAAGCGATCCACGTCCCGATGAGGATCAACGCCGCCGCCAGGAACTGTGTACGCGGCCGGCACCATGCCAGCAGGAAGAGGAACGTATAGCCGAGGCCGATCTGCGTCAGCACGTCCTCGAAGGTGAAGTAAGTCTGCGAGCGGCCGACGGAGCGCAGGAAGATGCCCAGCAGGATGAGCACGAGCGCGCGCCAGAGGGCGTGCGCGAGCAGCCGGGCAAACCCCTGCCCTTTGGCCCGGCGGCTGGCCAGCGAAAAGGGCATCGCGACGCCGACCATGAACATGAACGACGGCTGGATGATGTCCCACAGCGTGCAGCCGACCCACGCGCTGTGATCCACCTGATGGGCGAGGAACTGCCAGGTGGGGCTGTCCTTGAGCGTGCGGGCAACCTGCTTGATGCGGAGGCCTTCGGAAGCCATGAGCAGCATGACGAAGCCGCGGTAGGCGTCGAGCGAGACGAGCCGGGCTGGAGCGGCGGGTGCCGGCGGGTGATCGAGCGGTGCGTCAGAGGGAGATTCCACGACGGCAGTGGCCATAAGGCAGGAGTATACCGGCGCGCTCGCGGGCTTTCATGCGGGCCGGCTCGCTATATGGTCCGCCGCCGGTCAGGGTTCGCAGTTGGGGTCAACCGGCAGAGTCGGACCACTCGCGCAGCCCTGGAAGTAATCGAAATCGCCCGCGTCCACGTCCGGGTCGGCATCCAGGCGCGCGGCGGCACAGGCCGGATCGGTCTGCGGGATGCCGTCGCCGCTGAAGCAGATCTGGAGCACGGCGAAGTCAGAGAGGTCCACGTCATTGTCGTGGTCGAAGTCGGGGCTGACGAACGACCGCGTGGTGAACAGGACGCCGCCCGCTCCGGCCGGCTGCGGGTGGACCAGCGAACCCGACGTGACGCGATAGTAATACGTGGTTCCGGGCAGCAGGTTGAGGAGCGTGATCACGTGCGACGTGACAGTCGATGCGTCAGTGACCGTCTGGCCGTAACTCGTGGTGGTTCCATAATCGACCTTCGAGTTCAGGGCGGCCGAGGTGTCCCAGCGGATGGTCGCCTTGTTTACCCGGACAGGCTCGGCGCGCACGTTGGCCAGTTGCCACGGGGTTATGTAGAACGGGAGCCGCTGCGGGCCGATGGAGGCAATCACCTCCGAGGTGGTGATGAGATTCCCGCCCGCACCGGCCTGATCGTAGCAGATGGCTTCGCCCTGATTCTCTCCAGCCAGGTTGAGCGACACCGGCGTCTGTTGGAAAATTGTATCGAAGGGCTGGCCCGCGGGCAGCGTGAATTCGTAAGCGGTGGGATATCGGCGGATCACGACGCGCCGGCCGAAGGCGTCCACGTCGCCGCCGGTGACGGTGGTGCCCGCGCCGCCCACCGCCGCGGTGAGGTCGATCACGAATTGCAGCACGTGGACCGTCGCGCTGTTCCACGTCACCGCGGAGGCCGGCAGCTTGTACACGCGGGCGGTGCCGACGTTGCTGGTGTTGCGTTTGGTGACCACGTACATATCGCCCGTCGTGGGATGGACGAATAGACACTCGGCGTCGTAGCGCTCCGCGTTGCTGTCGGCGGGCAGGAGCGGGTTGGTCGAGTCGGGGTATTCGAAGCGGATCGAGTCGAATGTCGTTGTCAGGTTGATCGGCGAGCCGTTGGGGTTGATGGCCGGTTCGACGAAGCGGTGGATGCGTTTGTTGGTGAGGTCGCAGGGTGGGTTGTCGCCGCCGTCGAAGGCGTAGATCGTGTTTCCCGGCCCGTCGGCGATGTCCTCCCAATCGACGTTGCTGGCGCCGGTCAGGACGATGGAACCCATCCGCCGTGCGGTCCCCGCGGCGCGATCCGCCGCCGAGAGGCGAAAGGCCCACACCGCCGGCGCGGCCGCCCCCGAGTCATTGTGCGTCCAGAAGATGTCGGCGCTGGTGCGGCTGGCCACGAGGCCGCTCGACTCCTGCACCTGCGGGTCAGGCTCGGTGGTGCCCTCGGCCTGGATCGCCGCGGAATGCGGGCCGTAGATGTGCGTGAACCACTCGGCCTGGGCCGGCGCGGCGGCCAGCGCGAACATGCCGCCGAAAAGTGCGGACTGCCATCGTGAATGGATGTGTCGTCGCACCTCAGCCCCTCCGGCGGCTCGCATGCCTTCGACCATTTTACCGTAAATCGGAGTCCCGAGGGTGGTGGAGCAACAATGATTCCATGTGCTCCCGGTCATTCGATCACGCCTTGTTAGTCGGCAGGGTTGTGCGGCTGCTCAAATAATAGGCAGGCAACGGCACCGCCGGAGCACAAAATGAGGGTTCTGGTGCGGCATTGAAGTTGCTGGGTTTCAAAGTGGTGTAGTCTGTCCATGCGGCGGCGGGCTCCGGTTCGCGGGCTGGGCCTGAGAACGTATACTGATCGGTGCGAAGCGGCCTCGACGACCGCGCCGAGGGTGTGGAAGCGATGCGGCTTAATATGACAGCGCTGGAACAGCACGTGCGGGAGCAGCAGCTTCGGCAGAAGATTAATGATCTCAAGATCGAGATCGACCAGGTCAAGCGGGAGCGGCAGGTCCGCGAGATCACGGAGAGCGACTATTTCCGCGACCTCCAGTCGAAGGTGAAACATCTGCGAGAGCGTTCCGGTAGCTGTTTATCCGAGCCGCGACCGTGAGGGAGCGGTCTGTGGATTCCGCTCCCTCACGGTCGCGGCTCGGATCAGATAGGGCGATATGACCAGGGTCGTCTCCATCCATTCGTTCCGCGGGGGGACGGGCAAGTCCAACACGACGGCGAATCTGTCCTGCATGATCGCCCGCCGGGGACATCGTGTGGGCATCGTTGACACGGACATCCAGTCGCCGGGCATACACGTTCTGTTCGGGCTGGACGAGCAGAAGGTCCATCGCGCGCTCAACGATTACCTTTGGGATCGATGTCCGATCGAAGAGGCCGCCTACGATGTCACGCCGATGCCGGATCGGTCCGCGGCCCGGTCGGGAAGCCCCTCGCCGGCCATCTTCGTGGTGCCTTCGAGCATCAAGTCCGCGGAGATCGCGCGCGTCGTGCGCGAAGGGTACGACATCTCCCGGCTCAACGACGGGATCCGCGAACTGGCCGAGAAGCTCAGGCTCGACTTCGTCATGATCGACACCCATCCGGGCGTGAACGAAGAGACGCTGCTGTCCATTGCCATGTCCGATATTCTGGTCCTGGTGCTGCGTCCGGATCAGCAGGATTACCTGGGGACGGCGGTGACGGTGGACCTGGCCCGGCGGCTGGACGTGCGGAGCATGGTCATGCGTTATTGTTCGTATTGCCTGCGAAGTGGTAGTGACATGGATTTCACTCTAATCTCACTTTACCCGCAGGTTGTCTACCCGAAAGCATCCATTGATGCCAACGCCGCAGCTCGTTCCTGTCCGGCGCTGCGCGGGCAGCAGGGCGATATGCGCGGCGGATACGAAAAACGATCTTCCCAAACGGCCGCATCAGGGATACGGTGAAGTGGGCTGTCTGCAAGGACAAATATGTCTGCATTCTTGGATGTCATCGACCGTTTGCCGGCGAAGCAGTTTGCTGCGGGTACCGTGCTCATCGAGCAGGACACGCATGCGGACCAGCTCTATTTCCTGATTGACGGGCATGTGGAAGTGCTGAAGGACGGCACGTTGATCGCCGACGTGAGCGAGCGCGGCGCAGTCTTCGGGGAGATGTCGATCCTGCTCAACGCCGCACATACGGCCACGGTCCGGGTGTGCACGCCGTCCTCCTTCCGTGTGGCCGGGGCGTCGCTGGAGTTCCTGCGCGGCAATCCCGACGTGGCCCTGTACGTCGCGGAAATTCTCGCCCGCCGTCTGGACTCGTTGAACCGCTACCTGGTAGACGTCAAGTCCCAGTTCAAGGAGTTCGACGACCACATGCACATGCTGGATGGAGTGCTGGATACGTTGATGACCAAACATCCGCGGCGTATTGAACGGCGTCCTGTTGATGACCAGGAGTGACCGGAGCGCCGCCATGAGAATACTGGTTGTCTCTGACCTGCACTATCGTTTGAAACAGTTCGACTGGCTGTTGCGCGCCGCTAAAGACTACGATCTCCTGATCATTGCCGGCGACCTGCTGGATATGGCCGGCTTTGCCACCATCGATGCCCAGATCGTGGTGGTGCTCAAATACCTGGGGCAGTTGCAGGAGAAGATCCCTTTGCTGGTTTGTTCGGGCAACCATGATTGCGACGACAAAAATCAGGCCGGGGAATTCGTCGCCACCTGGTTGCACAAGGCGCAAGGCGAGCAGGTGTGGGTGGACGGACAGAGCGTGCCGCTGCACGGTGATCTCTATACCTCCTGCCCGTGGCGGGAGGGCCCGGTCAGCCGACAGGACGTGGAGCAGCAACTGGAGCAGGAGCGGGCGCGGGTGCGGAAACGCTGGCTCTGGCTTTACCACGCGCCGCCGGAAGAATCGCCCCTGAGTTGGACAGGCAGCCGTCACTACGGCGACGCCTTCCTGCGCGGGTACATCGAGCGTCACAAGCCCGACTTTGTTTTCGGCGGCCACATTCACAATGCGCCGTTTGCCAAGGGCGGCTCGTGGATCGACCGCATCGGCGATACTTGGCTCTTCAATCCCGGGCAGCAGATTGGCGACTTCCCCGCGCACATCACAATCGACCTGGACGCGATGCACGCGCGCTGGGTGTCGTTTGATAGAAGTGACGAAAGGGATTTGGCTGTGACGGCATGACGTGACGGCCG
>CAYLLT010000032.1:0-48560 GCA_964384465.1 uncultured Planctomycetales bacterium
AACACGGTTCTACCCCCTTCCTCTCGATGGACAGCGGCCCGATCACGCGACTCAAGTGAGTCATGATACCAGATCGGAGAGACTTCCGATACATTTTTGTTGAGAACGATCCGGCATCGGCGTCATTTTTCCTATAATTCCCGAAAGCCGCTTGGGTTAAGGTGCAGGGCGCGGACCCACCTGCCGTTTCGCATGCACCGCTTGAGCGCAGTGGCATCACACCGCACTGCTTGAGAGCAGTGGCACACACGCTGGTCAGATTCCTCATTGTGCGCAGTTCGCACTCGGCGTGACATCGGGGCCGCTGATACATCGCTGGAACCGGCCGAAGTCGTTCATATCGTTATCGTTGTCGTGGTCGAAATCGACGCCTTCACAGCCGGTGGCCGGCGGGCCGACGGTGGATCGGGTCGCGCACGCCGCGAACAGGTCGAAGTCTTCGTCATCGACATCGGCGTCGCAGTCCATGTCCGCCTTGATGACGTGCCCGACGGCGAACAGGATGGCGTTGTTGATGGCGTAGCTGGTGCCGTCCACGCCGATGATCGTCGGCGTGTACGCCTCGCCGATACCGGCGGTGAGCGTCGCCTTCTGCGTGAGCGTATTCGTGGTTAAATCCCAACGATACACCTTGCCGTCTTCGTTATTAGCGATCACCGAATTCGTCAGCGGGTCAACGGCGGCGGTGTTGATGCACCATTCCTTGACCGCATTGGGCAGGCTGGGAAAAGCGGGGTCCGGCGTGGGCCCAGCGATCATGAGGACTTCCAGCATCACGGTGGCGCCGCTGATGGGGTCGATCATGCTGGCATTGGGGTCGAGGATGGCGATGCGGTTCACGCCATCGCCGCCGGCTTGCCCATAGTTGTTGTATTTGGTCATCAGCAGATACGAGGATGCGCCGGTATAAGACGGCACGACCGCGGCGGGCACGATCGAAGGGGTGACGTCCCAGCCGAAGGCGCCGGGCGTCTTGGTCGTGGCCAGATCGCCTGAGTAATGCAGCAGCCAGCCGCGCGAATGATTGGCGTAGTTACTCGCGAGCACGCCGAAATATACGTCGCCGTCGGGCCCCACCGTGGGTGTCCCGGAACCTACATCGGATAGATTCGCGTCGTTTCCCGTACTCGGATCCTTGCACTTTATCTTGGCGATGGTGGCCAGCGTGGTGCTGTTCAGTTTCAGCAGATACCCGGGACCGGAGCCGAATCCATCGCGGTTGTTCACCGCCACGTACAAAGCCGACCCATCGTTGGTGTAGGCCGGGGCGCAGCAATGCACGACCTTGGTCATGGCCGCGTCGCCGGCGGCGGCGCTGGCTGTGACCCAGGTGCCGATGCCGGCGGCGGAGATGCGGGCCAGGCCGCTCTGGAGGTTGAGCGGGTTGGATGCGGTCCTTTGAAAGCCGAAGGTGATGTTGCCGGCGGAATCGGCGGAGATCGGTGTGTTGATTTTGATGCTGGAGTTGTAGGCGCTGGGGTTGGCCATATAGTTGGACATGCCGAAGAAGGCGAGCTGGCCGGAAGCGGCCGGGACGGCGGAATCGGGCGTGTCGCGGTAGTACACGGTCCCGCCGGCGCCGGGAAAATACAATCGCTCGGACGGTGTCAGCACGGGACCAAAGCTGGTCGTCCAACTGGCCGGCGGCAGGATGTAATCGGTTGACTGCATCCAGATGAGCGCCCCGTTGCTCCCGTTACGGGCCTCGACGCGAAAGTTCCCGGTGGCACCTGTTTTGACCGGGACGATGACCGTATTGGCGGTGGTCACCAGCGGCGAGCCATAGTGAATGAGCAGGGACGTGCCGCTGTACTGCGGGTTCAGGTCCACCGGCGTCTGCCACAGGATGCCGTTGAAGCAGTGCGAGGCGACGGACGATTTCGCGGTGTGCTGCGGATCGCGGGCATGGCTGATCCAGTGGTTCTGAGCGATCGCCATACGCGGGGCGAGCCCAGCGGCCGCGATGATGGAGGCACGAACGCAGACAGTCTTCAACCACTCGCCCATCAATGGATGATTCTGCATCTGCCGCGACTCTTACAACGGCCACAGGGCCGGAACATCGAAGACTTCCATTCATAATACCCGATGCCAAGCGGATTTTCGACCGATCCGGTTGAAATATTAAAGGGCCAGCCGCGCCGGCCCGATAACGGCTCGCCTGCTCCGCTGGTCGCGCGTGATCCGTCTCGCATAAGATGCATCTACTACGGATCAGCCTCGCAAGAGGCTGAAGGTCTCAACAGGATATGACTCATGAGAGATTTCGCTTACATCAACGATTTGAGTCGGCACGTCGGCGAGACGGTTACGCTGGCTGGCTGGCTGTACAACTCGCGCGTGGGCAGCAAGGTGGTGTTTCTGGTACTCCGCGACGGATCGGGGTTGTGCCAGTGTGTGGTGAGCAGGGAAAACGTGCCGGCCGAACTGTTCGATCGGGCTTCGCGGATCGCGCAGGAATCGTCGCTGCGGGTCACCGGGCAGGTGCGTGCCGACGAGCGGGCGCCCGGAGGGCACGAGCTGCACGTGAGCGGTCTGGAAATCGTCCACCCGGCGGCGGATTATCCGATCACGCCGAAAGCGCACGGCAGCGACTTTCTTTTTAAGCACCGGCATCTGTGGCTGCGGTCGCGGCGGCCGGCGGCGATCACGAAGATTCGCCACACCGTCATCGACGCGGTGCGGCGGTTTTTCAACGAGCGCGGATACCTGCTGATCGATACGCCGATCTTCGCGCCGTCAGCAGGCGAAGGGGCGCAGACCCTGTTCGAGGTCGATTACTTCGGCGAGCCGATGTATCTGGCCCAGACCGGTCAGCTCTATCTGGAGGCGGCGGCGCTGGCGTATGGGCGGGTGTACTGTTTCGGGCCCACATTCCGTGCGGAGAAGTCCAAGACGCGGCGGCATCTCACCGAGTTCTGGATGGTGGAGCCGGAGATCGCTTATGCCGAGCTCGACGATGTGATGGCGGTAGCGGAGGATTTCATCGTCGCGATCGTGCAGCGGGTTCTGGCGGAGCACCGCGAAGAGCTGAAATTTCTGGGGCGCAACCCGGAAGACCTGGAGCGAATTCAAAAACCGTTCTACCGGCTGACCTATTCGCAAGCCGCCGACATCCTGCGCGGGCCGCGGGCGCGCGAAATGCTGGAAAAAGATCTGGCGGCCAAGACTGCTCGCGTCGCGGAATTGCGCGAGTCCATCGCCGGAAAGGAGAACGCCCGCACCTCGCCCGGCGTGAAGAAGCATCAACAGGAGAAGCTGGCCGCCGAGATCATCGAAGAGCGGGAGGAGCTGGCCGAACTCGAGGAGCAAGTCGCCAACATCCCGCATCACATCGAGCTGGCTGCCAATTTCGAGTGGGGCAAGGACCTGGGCGGCAGCGACGAAACCATTATCTCCCGCCTGCACGACCGGCCGGTGTTCGTCACGCACTATCCCCGCGGCTGCAAGGCGTTCTACATGAAGCGCGATCCGGCGGACCCGCGCGTGGTGCGGAATTTCGATTTGCTCGCGCCCGACGGCTACGGCGAGATCATCGGCGGCTCGCAGCGCGAGGACGACCTCCAGACGCTCCTCGACCGCATGGCCGAGGACAACCTGCCCACCGAGCCGTACGAGTGGTATCTCGATCTTCGCCGTTACGGCAGCGTGCCCCACGGCGGCTTCGGCCTGGGCATCGAGCGCACCGTCGCCTGGCTCTGCGGCCTCAAACACATCCGCGAAACCATCGCCTTCCCGCGCCTGATGGGGCGGGTGTATCCGTGAGGAACTTTTGATCAGGTCAGTATGCCGAAAAAAGATCGCTACATTGACGGCATCTACAACTACTGCGACCGCTGGTGCGAACGCTGCCCGAAGACCGCGCGCTGCCGGCTCTATGCGGATCAGATGTTCGATCCCGAGGATCTCGAGGCCAACGATGCGTCCAACGAGGCGTTCTGGGACGTGATCGCGAGCAGCCTGCGTCAGGCGCGAGAGACGATCGAGGCGGCCGCCGCCGAGCACGGGATCGATCTGGACGATCTTGACGATGATGACCCACCGCCGCGGCGGCGGACCACGAACCGCCAGCACCGGATCGTCATCGAACAGAGCCATCGCTACGCGATGTCGTCACACGCGTGGTTGAACGCGAACGAGCGTCTTTTCGCCGGGAGCGAATCGGCCGAGGCGGGTGGCCAGACCAACCACCTGCGCGACGCGATTGACATCGTGGGCTGGTATCATTTCTTCATCAACGTCAAGCTGCGCCGCGCGCTGGAGAAAGAGGACGATGAGGATGACGATCCGATCATCCTTCAGGCATCCCGAATGGACTGCCTCGGATCGATCAAGGTGGCGCTGATCGCTCTTGACCGCTCGATCGCCGCCTGGGGCATCGTTCTCGATCACCTGCCGCGGCAGCGCGGTGAGATTGTGGAGTTCCTGCACACCCTGGATCAGATTCGCGGGGCAACGGAACAGTTGCTGCCGGAAGCGCGCGGATTCATCCGCCCGGGGCTGGATACGGATTCAAATTGATCGAGCGGTACCAGTCTTCAAGCATGTGCGATATGAACTGGCCGAGCCTGGGTGAAGCCCCTCGTTGATTACGCTATTCGCCGTGCAGGGGGAAGGAATCGCTCATATCCAGGGCGGCGGTGTCGTCGCTGGCGGCCATCGCCTCCAGGGCGCTGATCGGGTCATCTTCATCCGCCGCGGCAAAAACGTCGTCTTCCTCGCCGAACGCGGACGATTCCGCACCGGCCTTTCGAGGTATTGAAGTGGCCGAGCGTGACTCCAGTCGGGTATGAACGGGGCGGATGTCGGGCGGCTGGCCGTTGACCTGCACGGTAAAGACGACCGGACCGACCACAACGTGATCGCCGGCCGCAAGCTCCTGCTCGCTGATGCGCTTGTTGTTGACGTACGTTCCGTTGGCGCTGCCCAGATCGCGGATGGTGACCACGTCTTTTTCGAGGATGATGACGGCGTGTTTTCGTGAAATCTCGCCCAGCGGGATCCGCAGGTCGCAATCCTCCTTGCGCCCGATCACCGTTTTGCCGGGATCGATGGTAAAGGCTTTGCGCTGCCCATCCTCTTTGAACATGACCAGCGAAACGTCCATAGGGTTCAAGGACCTCGCAGACCGTCAAAAACTGGCTGCTCAACCTCGATATGGCGTAAGGTTCGGCCGCAGCGGCTCTTCCGCTGCCAAGCCAATCATCGTAACCAACTGAGTTTACCGGCGCTGGGAGTGTCTGGCAAGACCTGTCAGACGATGTCCGTCATCAGCACGCGGCGGCCCTCGTCCACCGACTTGCGAACCAGCAGACCGGTCAGCGTGGCGGCCCGGCCGTTCTCCACGCCGCTGATCGGCGGACTGCCTGTCCGCAGCGAATTCAGGAACGCCTTGAAGGCCAGGTCGTTCATGTCGATTTTCTGCCCGGCCGCCGGCAGCGTGACCACTTTATCCTCCTTCTTGCGCGGATATATCTTCCCCTCGCCCATGTCGATGCCGCCCTTGGGTCCGGCGATGCGTTCATAAACGCCGGTGAAACGCCCGATTTTGCCGTCCGTGTCCGGGTACTCGTCGTGGGTTGGAAAGAACCAGGAGTGCTCCCACGTCACGGTCAGGCCGCACGGATACTCCAGCAGGGCGATGTAGTAGTCGGTGATGTCGCGCTGCGGGTCGAGGTCGGTGAAGATGTCGCGGTGGCCTAGCCCCATCGCGGCTTTGGGCATCTCGTTGGCCGCCCAGTTGAACGAGTCCCAGGAATGAACAGCCTGTTCGAGCATCCAGTCGCCGCTGAATTTCCTCCGGCCGAACCACGGCGAAGTCGTGCTGGTCGGCACGCCGAACGGCCCCCAGCCGGTGTTGTAAGCACCTCGACCGGCGATGAGCCGACCGATCGCGCCGTCGCGCAGGGCCTGGATGCTCTGCTGGTAGATCGGATTCGCCCGGCGCTGGAAGCCGATCTGGGCGATCAGATGCGGGTTCTTCTGCTGCGCTTTCAGCAGGGCGTTGGCCTGGCCGACTTCGAGGCAGAGCGGTTTCTCACCATAGAAGTGTTTGCCCGCCGCGAAGCACGTCAGGTACATCGGCCCGTGCAGGTAACACGGGGTGGCCAGAACCAGCGCGTCGAGATCTTCGCGGACGGCAAGCCGCTTGTAATCCTCGGGGCCGGTGTAAAGCTCCGGCGCGACGCCGAGCTTCTTTTTCACTCTGTCTGCGGCGGCATTGCGATTCTTGTCATCGATATCCGAGATGGCGCGGACGGTGACGTTCTCCTGGTTGAGGGCGACGTTCAGCAGTCCGCCGCCGCGTCCGCCCACACCGACGAACCCGAGCCGGATTTTTTGATCCGGCTTGATCGGTTGTGGCATCGGACCCGCCTCGGCACTCATATGCGGCCCGCCGGTGCTCGCACATCCGGCAGCAGCGGCCAGACCCGCTACGGCTGCCGACTTCGCCGTACCGCTCAGGAAATCTCGCCGACTGGGGCGGGAACGCTCGGGCATGATTATTCCTCCTCTGATGGGGTTAACCGAACCGAGCCGCGACCGTAAGGGAGCGGTCACCACTGATCGGTCACTTCCGCTTCCTTACGGTCGCGGCTCTGATTGCTACGCTCGCAATGATCGCGACAGCCAGTCGAACGCTCGATCCTGCATTGCCGCATTGAACTCGTGCGGGCCGTCGAAAAAGACGCCTTCGTATTTATCCGTCAAGCCCGCTTTGGCGTAAATGCGGCGGAGTTTTTCCACCGCGTGCTCGGCGGCGTCCAGCGGATACAACTGATCCTTCGTTCCGTTGATGGTCATGAGCGCGTCGGGCAGGTGCAGCCCGGCCACGTCCGGCCAATCCAGATCGTTATACAAGCCGGGAACGAGCTTGGTGAAACCGATCCCGCTGCGGACATGACATTTGGCCATCGGCTGATACTCGGCCATCCAGCCGGCGGCCACCGACGCGCGTACATTTTTGTGCAGAGCGCCCAGGTAGATCGCCCGCACCGCTCCGAGGCTCAGGCCGACGCATCCGACGCGCTCTCGATCGACCTCCGGCCGGGTCAGCAGGTAATCGGTGACCCGCAGATCGTCCCAGATGATGATGCCCGAAAAGGTGGCGCCGCAGGTGATCGCCGTTCGGCTGACCAGTTCCTCGTGCGCCCACGAACGCGCGTTGAACTCCGTGACGTCCTGCTGCGTGACGTCTGACGATCGTTTCTGGATGCGTTCCGGGTCATCGGCGAAATACATCGCCCGCTCGCCCCAATGGAGCATGTCCGGGGCGATGACTACGAAGCCGCGGCGGGCGAGTTCGTCGGCGACGCTTCTGCCGCTATAGAGCTTGGCTTTGAATTCCGCCAGTTGCGGATGTTCGGGATCGACCTGAACCATCTTTTCCTTGCCCCAGAGGTAAAAGCCGCCATGATCGTGCAGGGCGACCATGGCGGGAGCGGGTTTGGTCAAACCTTTGGGGACCAGCACGTAAACCGGGATGCGAATGTCCGGCGTGGTGTTGATCATGACGCGCTGGCGAACGTAGGAACCGCGATCCACCTCTTCGACGATTTCCGGATTCGGCGCGCACGGCGGCGGAGCGCAGTGCAAATGGCCCAGCAGTACGGCCCGGCCGCGCTCCGTCCAGGCCGCGGCGTCTTTGAATTCATCATTCAGGAAACTTAACTTAGGCCGGCAGCGTGCGGAGAGCTGCTCGAACAACTTCCAATGTGTTCCCAGATTCGGGAGCGGCTGATTCTGGAGCGTGGGCAGCGCCGGCGCTGCCGAGGTTTCTGCTGCCATGATTGATTCTTCGGTTGCGGCACAGCCCAACGCACCGGCGGACGTGAGCTTGATAAAGTCGCGGCGGTTCACGCGTGATCATCCCGTTATGGTATTACCGTGTCGCAATTCCACGCGCTCCCCTTCGGGTCGCGGCTAGACGTTTAGCCGCGACCCGAAGGGGAGCGCGTGGCGCAACGCCATTTCTTAATCTGCCCTAATGCAGCGCCAGCATCGTCGCATACTCCTTCAGCCGGCGCTCCACGTCTTCTCGTCGCACCTTCTCCAGCGCCCGCAGGCTGAAGTCCTCGATGGTGAACGACGCGGTGATCGTCCCGACGGCCAGCGCGCGGCGCAAGCTGTCGAAATCGTGGTCCCGCTGCGTGTCGAGATAACCCATCAGCCCTCCGGCGAAGCTGTCGCCCGCGCCGGTCGGGTCCTTGACGCCGGCCGTCGGATAGGCCGGCAGCACCAGCACGCGATCGCGCATCACCAGCATCACGCCATGCTCGCCTTTTTTGAGCACGACGAACTGCGGGCCCATCTCCAGGATCATCCGCCCGGCCCGCACGAGGTTCATCTCATTGGTGAGCAGGCGGGCTTCGTTGTCGTTCATGATTGCCCCGTGGACGAGGCGGAACGTCTCGAGCAGTTCCTTGCGCTGCGTATTGATCCACAGGTCGCGCGTGTCGGCGATGATCAGGCGCGGCGACTTGAGCTGGCGGACGAGGTCCTGCTGCAAAAGCGGATGCGTCGCCGCGAGGAACACCAGCTCGCTGTCGGCGAAACCGGCGGGGATCTTCGGCCCCGCCTCGGCCAGCACGTTCAGTTCGACATTGAGCGTTTCCGCATCGTTCATCGCGCCTTCGTACAAGCCCGACCAGCGGAACGTCCGGCTGCCCTTGCGGACTTCGAGTCCGGCCAGATCGATGGGCCGCGTCTCCAGGTATTTGCGGAAGTCCGGCGGAAAATCCTCGCCGACGACACCGACGAACCGCACTGGCGTATACAGCGCGGCCGCAAACGAGAAATAAACCGCCGACCCGCCGTAGACGTTTTTGGCTTCGCCGAACGGCGTCTTGACATCGTCGATACCGATGCTGCCGGTGACCAGGAGCGACATGGATCCTCCAACGCGGGTGAGGGTTCGTTCGTACGTTCAGCGCGGGCCAGAGTGTAATTGGAAACGCGCGATGGGGAAATAGCGGGCCGGTGGCGGCGAGTCATCGCGGCGGCGGGTTCTGCCGGTTGCGGAGATAGGCGAGATTGACCCGGACGGCATCGAGCGAATAACTGATGACGATCCAGCCGTCACCCACGCCAATGGCGGGGCCGACGAGGCCGAGTTGAAGGTACCAGAGCCCCTCCTCGGAACGGACCAGCCGCGGCGAGAGCGAGATCGCCGGCCGGGTCTGCGCCGGCGGATTGAGATACTTCTGCAACGCCATCATGAGCCGATCAATCGTTCTCTCGACGACAACACGATCGCGGGTGTAACGAATCCAGAACGTATAGAGCCCCAGCACCTTCAGCGGATGCGGCGGGAAATCGTGCACGACCAGATAATCACCCAACCGATCGATCAAACCGGTCTGAATGTCGAATTCAAATTCCTTCTCTATCTTCGACCACCCTTCGCGCAACCGCTCGCGTTTGCCCGGCGACTGGCTCTGGAGATACGCATCTTTCAACCTCGTCAACGCCGGCCCGACGTCAAAATGGAACGCCGCATATCGCGACGCACCGGGCGGGATCGCGGCCGCCACCTCCGGCGCGGTCGCCTCGTTGCCGGTGAGCATGAGATAGTGATCGCCGCCGCCCCGCTTGCGGGCCAGCACTTCGCTGTGCAGCGCCCGGCCGTCGAAGCCGACGGTCCACAGCAGGCGTTCGGCGTCTTGCAGCGTCAGCGCCTGCAAGACCTCTGCCGGCCGGCCCAGCACGACTTCGCCCAGGCGGGATTTGATCCGGGCGAAATCCATGAACACGGCAATGCCGCTGGTCCCGCCCCGGCAACGCACATCCGCCTGCTTGTACCACGCGTCATCCGCCAGCGACGGCGATCGCCCCTGCATCGTATCCAGCACGCGCGTGAAGCTTCCGCTGCCGCAGCTCACGACGAAATAGCGGCCGACCTGCCCCCATTCGAACACCGCCCAATCGGGCAGCCGCCGGTCGGTCAGGCGATGATACTGCACCGTACCCGCCGGTACGTTCTCCACCCGCCCGCTGGCGGCATCGGTGTACGTCGCCAGCAGATCGCGCAGCCGCCGGTCGATCTCGACGGAGATGCCTTCGCTGTCGATCAGCAGCGCGGACTTGAGCTGATCCAGGCGGTAAATATCCGGATCGAGTTTTTTAGAGGTTATGTCCAGCAGAATGATCGCATGCGCCCGGCGGCTGAGCAGCGGCAGCGTCCCCACGATGTCCGCCCAGATCCGCCCCTCCTGCGGGATCACGCCCATCGCCTTCAGCGTGATGATCCACCCGGCCAGTTGCTCGACCGCCCCGCCGCCCCCCGCCAGCATCTGCGGCGACGGCTGCCCGATGTAAGCGACCATCGCGTCCCGGGGGATGCACGCCTTCAGAGGCCGCGGCGGTTCGTCGGCGGCGAGAGCGACTGCCATGAACGCGATCAACACAGCGGCCATTTTGTAACGTCCTCGTGTCGGCCGCTACGGCTCATTTCGGTTTGCCGGCGGGCTTCTTTTGCTCCAGCCGCTTCTTGGTTTCGGCCAGTGCCTTTTCCAATGACGACGGGGTCAAAAACTCAACATGGCTGTCCGCAAACAGGACGCTCGACCCCTCGCCGCCGTTAATATCGGGCTTCTCGTACGCGAGGACGTTGCGCGGATCGCCGTTCAGCGTCTGGCCTGCAATATAAATGTATGAACACTCCGCACCCGAAGCGTCGTTCGGAGAGATGAGCGTTTTCGGCGTGATCGTTCCCGCATCGACCAGGGTTTTGAAATCCGGCGGCAGTTTATCGTCGTGCTCGTTCGCGTATGTATACATTGCGATGCCAATGCCTTTGAGGTTCGCCGCGCTGACCGTCCGCTTGGAGAGTTCCCGCGCCCGGGCCAGCGACGGCAGGAGGATGGCCATCAACATGCTGGTCGTCGCGACGCTTCCAACGAAGCTGCCGCCGCCGAGGTTGAGGGGCAACGCGCCGTGCGAGACGGCGAGCAGGCCGTCCTTGGTCTGCGCCGACGCGCTGACGTCTGCGAACAGGTGCCGGGCGACGGTCGGCCAGGCGGGCAGCATGGCCGGATCGGCCGGTATCCCCTCGCCCTGCCCCATGGCGATGCCCAACTGTCCGAGCGGAAGGCCAATCGCATACGCCCAGCTCAGGAATTTCGCCGTATCCGCATAGCTGAACGAAGACGCATCCGGCGGCATGAGCTTTCGCCCGCGCTGAAAATCGGGGTTGGCCAGCAGCGATTCACCCCCATCGAGCAGACGGTCGAGGGTAATCCGCACCATCTGCGGATAAAGGCCCACGATCATTCGCCCCTTGTACTGCGTCCACGCCGGCGCGGCGGGCGACGGCAGGCCTTTGATGTTGACGTATGCAATCCTCTGGCCGCGGTAATCCTCATGTTTCAGTTCGAGGGCCTCGCCCGCTCCGGTCGCGCCGGCGATGGCCGCCACCGCCCTTGACAGGATCTCATCCAGCTTGTTGTCCGGCTTGACCTCCGCCACCAGCGTGATGCCCGTGAACAGCAACCCGCCGTTGCTGGGCGCGTCGAAGATGGCCCAGGTATCCCCGAACGCGCCGAACAGATCCTCGCCCAGCTTGATGCCCACCATTCCCTCCACCATCGCGATGCCGTTTGTCACTGTGGAATGAACTTCCGGCGAAATCTTGTGCAGCGATTCCAGCGCGCCGTTGTAGGACCCGGCCAGATCGAAATTGCCCACCGATGCCCACGAGGCGTCACGCGGGATCACCTTGAGATCGTCGTCCGTCAGCGGCTTCTGGACCAGCAGCTTGCTGGCCCCCTGCCCGAGTCCGGGCGCGTGCAGGAACGTGGTCGTCTTGAACCCGCCGCTCTCGGGGCTCATCACTATTGAAAACGATTCCAGCGAGCCCAGACCGAGACCTTCCAATAGCCGCGCGATGCCGCCCGGCTCGCTCAGCACGGGGATCTTCGCCTCGGCGAGCAGCGGCTGAAAGTTCTGCACCGTGGCGATGCCCCCTTTGAGATCCAAATAGATGACCGGCGTTTTGGCCGATCCGCCGGCGATCTTCATCGCCGCCATGAAGCGCTCGCTGCCGGCGAGTGTTTTGGCGTCCGCTCCCGCCTCCAGATGCTCCGAGACCTTCGTGCCGGTTGTGATGATGAGATCATCTCCCAGCACGCCGTAGCGGATGGGAATCGGCGCGCCGTGCGGGATGAACTCTTTGAATCGAGCGCCGGCCACCTCGACGTCTTTCACTTCACCGCCGGGCCCGTGTTCGCGAACCAGCGCGATAAGTATTTCGACGTGGGCCAGTAGATCGGGCGCCGCCTTGCCCGCCCGGACCGCGATGATGGTGTCAACAGCCGGACCCTTCTCGCTCATTCCGACGCTCACCACGCCCAGCAGTGTCGGGTACTTCCAGACGCCCTTCACCAGGGCCTGAATCGCGTCGTAGACCGGGGGCGGCGGCTCGCCTTTCATCTCTTCTTTCATCTTCTTTTCGATGGCCGGCCAGACCGCCTCGCACCATGTCTTGCGGAACCGCAACATCTCCGGCTCGTTCATCAGCTTGGCGAGCTCGGTATCCTTGGCCGTCTCGCTGAGCGAATCAATGCCCGGCCAGCCGACGTACAGCAGCGCGCCGGCCGGCACACGCTCCGCCGGTTCCGCCGCGCCGGCTGATGAAACCAACCAGCCCGCCAGGACCAGACACATTGCACTTCGCCGGATGGTTCTCATGTGACATCTCCTCATGAGTATGACGCTTCACAGATTCACGACGCCGGTAGCGGCGTGGTCATGATCTTCAGATAAATCCGCGCCGCCTGCCAGAGGGAGTCCAGCTCGATGAATTCGTCGACCATGTGGGCCACGGCGATATCACCAGGGCCGATGACGATCGCGGGGATGCCGCGGCTCGCATAATCCGACGCGTGGCAGCCATAGTTGACGCCGAGCGGACTGATCTGGCCGGTGCGAGAATCCGTTTTTGCGCCCGATTCCGCGGACCGGCAGCACGCGATGCAATGACCAACGAACGGATGGTCCGGTGAAATGTCCGCCCCTTCCCAAAGTTGGACGCCCTCATATTGAACCGGAAAATCGAGCTGCCCGGCCACGAACGCCTGCAAGTCTTGCAGAGCTACGGCGGGATCTTCGTCCGGCATGGTTCGCAGATCGACGCTGACGCGGCACGAATCGGGCACCACGTTGGTGGCGGTTCCGCCGCGGACCATCGCCGGCGTCACCGTCGCCGCATCGACGAGCGGATGCGTCTTCCGCGCGAGCACCGTCCGCTCATATTCCTCGAGCACGCGAACGAGTGAGGCCATCCGCGCGATCGCGTTTATTCCCCTGCGCGGCGTGCTGGTGTGCGCGCTCTTGCCGGGCACGACCATATCGCAGCGGGCAGCGCCTTTGCAGGCGATCACCGGCCGGCAGCAGGTCGGCTCACCGACGACGGCATAGTCGATTGTGGGACGGGCTTCGGTTGTGGCACGGGCTTCCAGCCTGTGGATCGGTGACCGGCTGGAAGCCGGTCCCACACTATCGAGAAACGCCCGCACGCCGGTCCGGCCGTATTCCTCATCCGCCGACGCCAGCAGCACGACGCTGTGCGGCAGTTGCTCGCCGTTTTGGGCGGCCGCCGCCAGAGCCACCATCATGGCGGCGAGCGACCCCTTCGTATCGCAGGTCCCGCGCCCGTAGAGCCGCCCGGCTTCGATTCGCGGCGAGAAGGCCCGGTCGGCCCAGTCCGATGCCGGCACGGTATCGGTGTGCGCATCGAAGACGATGGTGGGTCCGCCGCCGCGGGCGTTCACCTGCGCGATCAGGTTGACTTCGCCGCTCGCCAGCGGTTCTCTCGCGCAGGCGATGCCGTGCCGGCTCAGCCAGCGCTCGACACAATCGACCACGGGCGGCGACGCCGGCGGCCGATCCGATCGCCCGAGCGGGTTTACGCTTGGTATGGCCACCAGCGCGGTCAGCAGCTCTGTCAGGTCGGATCGATCCATCATTCGAGCGGCGAGTATAACCGCTCACAACTGAATGCACTGCTTGAGAGCAGTGGCACACGGGTGCGTGACAAGTTCGGCGGACTCATGAAGGGTGGCCCAAGTCCTCTGGACCTGGGGTCACGATTGTACCGCGTGCGTTAATGTCACTTCCGAGTGGTACCCGTTCCACGTTCGCAATCACTCCCCCAGGTTTAAAAACCTGGCCCCCCCCAACCCGGCCCGAGGCATGTTGAAAATAGGGTCATTCTGTGCTCAATTTGTCTTGATTAGAGGACGATTTGGACTTAAGCTATATCATCAGCGGTATATGCCCCACAGGAAGGATGGTCACGATGTGCTCAAATGCAGCGTGCCTAACGGCTCTGTCACCCGCGCAAGCGGTCCGAAAACAGGCCTTTACGCTCATCGAAGTGCTCGTGGTCGTAGCCATCATCGCCCTTCTGATCGCCATCCTGATCCCAGCACTCTCGGAGGCCCGCGACCAGGCGCGGTCGGCCAAATGTCTGGCCAACATGCAGGATAACGGGACAGGTGTACACACTTTTGCGGGTTCCCATCGCGGCCGGTTCCAGATTATGGGCAACGTGACCACCACCGCCGATCTCAGCAAGATAAGCGATTCGGATATGACTACCTTCGCTTACGAAAGCGGCACAGGAGCCAGCCCCCCCAACCTATTGGGCTGGCCGGCTGTTCTCGCCCGCGAAGCATCCGCCGGTCATGGAGTAAAGAAGAACGCAGATTGGGGCATCCCCGGGGTGTTTGATGCGTTTGCCAAAAAGTCATCCATCCGCCGATTTGAGTCGCTCTCCTGTCCCGCTGACCACGTTGAGTTGAATACCTTCCCCGCCCCGGTCTCGCCGACGCCTCCGCCCGGTGGCGGTCAACCCTGGTATTGGGGTTATCTGTCCTACGGTGTGAATACCGACGTCATCGGAACGGGGAAAGGCGGCATGAATCCCCCCGGAGAAGCAGGAAGAGGTATATGGAGGGAAGGTAACATCGCGACAGGCCAAGGGATATCCGGATCTGCCAAAAGCGGCGATGAGCTCCGGGGGCGTCTCGATAAAGTCATTCGGCCGGCTGAGGTCATGATGTTTGTGGATGCGGGATGCGGCGATAAGAACAGCGCAATAACCACCATGGCACAACCCGGCGCCCCGACCAACATCGGCTCCGGCGGCCCCAATACTGCTCAAAACGTGCACGGCCCGCTTCTGGAGTACCCGGACCGAACCTACCCAATCAAGCTACGGCACGAACGTCATCGGCGTGCATCGCTGAACCTCGCTTTTGTAGATGGTCATGGCGCCTTCGTTAAGCGAATCCAGGGGAACCCCGCCAATCCGAACAACAACCCGGTCTTGATGATCCCCTGGTGGCGATACATCCCGAAGGTACGCGTCAGCCCGTACAATCCGGGCGAATATCCCATCCCGTAAGTCACGGCCGCAGATGCACTCGCTCACCCGGTGCTCGACCGCGCTTGCATTGCGCAACTTGCTCGCATCATTCAGTCGCTTTACGCTGACACGGATCTTTTCGACTGGAGGTGCCGGCATGTACTTGCGCTCAGTACTCATGATGGGGCTGGTTGCGTGCGCTGTGGTCCCGGGGTCTGCGGCGGAGCGGCCGCCGAACTTTGTCATTCTGTTCGCGGATGACCTGGGCTACGGCGATCTGGGGTGCTACGGGCATCCGACGATCCGCACGCCGAACCTGGATCGCATGGCGGCCGAGGGGATGCGGTTCACGCAGTTCTACTCGGCGGCGTGCGTGTGCACGCCGAGCCGGGCGGCGCTGATGACCGGGCGGCTGCCGATCCGCAGCGGGCTGTCCGGGGTGCGCCGCGTGCTGTTCCCGAAATCAACCGGCGGCATACCGGCGAGTGAAATCACCATGGCGGAAGCGCTGAAACCGCGGGGCTACGCCTCCGCGTGCATCGGCAAATGGCACCTCGGGCACCTGCCGCAGTATCTGCCGACGCGGAACGGTTTCGACTACTACTTCGGCATCCCCTACAGCAACGACATGTCGCCCACGCCGCTCATGCGCAACACCGAGACCATCGAGGAGCCCGCGGTGCAGGAGACGCTTGCGCTGCGCTACACGGCCGAAGCCATCAAGTTCCTGACCGAGAACCGCCAGAAACCGTTCCTGCTCTATCTGCCGTATACCTTCCCGCACGTGCCGCTGCATGCGTCCGAGCGCTTCAAGGGCACGTCATCGCGCGGGCTGTATGGTGACGTGGTCGAGGAGATCGACTGGAGCGTGGGGGAAATTCTCAAGACGCTGCGCGAGCTCGATCTGACCGATCATACACTGGTGTTCTTCAGCAGCGACAACGGCCCGTGGCTGGCCAAGAAGCAGTTCGGCGGGTCGGCCGGGCTGCTGCGCGAAGGCAAGGGCAGCACGTGGGAAGGCGGCATGCGCGAGCCGGGGATTTTCCGCTGGCCGGGGCGGATCAAGGCCGGCGTGGTCACGCAGGAGGTCGGGTCGCTGATGGATCTGTTCCCGACGTTCCTGGCGCTGGCCGGCGCGGAGGTGCCCACCGACCGCGAGATCGACGGCAAGGACCTGCGGCCGGTGCTGTTCGGCACGGGGCGCAGCGGGTTCGACGTGTTTTTCTACTACCGCGATGACAAGCTGATGGCGGTGCGAAAGGGGCCGTGGAAAGCGCACATTGCCACGCAACCCGGCTACGGCGGCAAGGGGGCGGAGGTGCACGACCCGCCGCTGCTGTTCCATCTGCTGTCCGACCCGTCGGAAAACTTTAACCTCGCGGAGAAGCATCCAGAGGTAGCGGCCGACCTGCTGAAAGAGATCAAGAAGCACCAGGCCGGCCTGAAGCCGGTGGAGAACCAGGTGGACAAGGAGCCCGTGAAGAACTGAACGCGGAACTCTTGTGGCGCGGTTGGTCCGAGCCGCGACCGTAAGGGAGCGGTATACAATCGTTCCGCTCCCTTACGGTCGCGGCTCGGAAGGCAGTCGCGGCTCGGAAGGCAGAGACGCGCATAGTCAAAGTGTGATCGCCATCAGTGGGCGTGTCGAAGGATGCGATCTAAACGCTTCGAGATGTCGGCCAGATCGCCGGGGCCTTCAAACGTCAGCGGGCCGTCGTAGCCGGCGGCCTGAAGCCCCGCGATCACCACGGGCCAATTCACGTCGCCGTCGCCGAGCGGAACGAACCCGTTGATGTTGCCGATTTTGACCTGGAAATCCTTGACGTGCACGCGGACGATGCGTTTGCCGAGCGTCTGCACCCAGTCCTCCGGGATGCCGTAGCGCAGCACGTTGCCGGTATCGAAGTACGCGCCGACCCACGGCGAGTTGACGCGATCGATGAAATCCCGCATCTCCACCGGCGAGACGAGAAAGTTGTTCCACACGTTCTCGGCGGCGATGATGACGTTGCGGGCCTCGGCCTCGAAGGACAGCTTCTGCAACGCCTCCAGCGCGTACTTCAGCGCGTCGGCATACCCGACCTCGAAACTGTTGGTTTCAAAATGCGAGACGACGCCGGGCAGTACCAGGATGGCCGGCGCGCCCATCCAGCGGGCGCGATCCAGGCAGGCGAGTGTCAGGTCGTGGGCCTTGGCGCGGACTGCGGGGTCTTTGGAGGTATAAGTCAGCGTCCAGATTAATCCGCACGCCGTCGAGGCGACCTCCAGCCCGGCTTCGCGGATCTGCTCGCCGATGCGCCGGCAGGCGGATTCACCGGTGGTGATGGACAGCTCGCCTTCGGCTTCGAGCGTGGGTTCGATGGCCTGAAAACCAGCCGCACGAGCGGCGCGGGCAGCGGCGGCCCAAGATGTGCCGGGTGCAAAGTTCCAACCATTGATGCTCTTTTTCATTTTCTGCCCTTTCCTGTTTTCACCACGGAGTCAACCCTGTCGGATGGTATTATGACGGCTGGCGATCTTCACGACAAGACGATGGTACTGAGGCGTGGAGGCGTGGGTCTTCACCCGTTGGGCTGCGTCGCCGGTTGACTCGTGGCGCGTTCAGAGACGGCGGGTTGCGTCGCGCTCTTCGCGACCGCGGCATTGATCATGGCCGCCAGCCGGACGCCCGCCCGGCAAAGCTGCCGATCGACGATGAAGGTATTGGCGATCAGATCCGCCCGACTGAAATGGTCGCCGCTGCGAAGCGGCCGGCCGCGAGTCGAGCAATAGGCATACCGTCCCGCCAGGACGAATGATTCGTTCGCCCAGTCGTCGGGTCCGCTGCGCAGCCAGAACGTCCGATCCGTTTCGTCGATGTTGTCCAGCAGTTCCTGCGCATATTTTTCAGCGGTGAGTTTCTGGCGCTCGATCATCAGCGTGTCCCAAACCTCGTGAAGATTGGCCTGTCTGCCGATACAGGTGAGCTTGATGGAGTTGCCGCCGCGATCGGCGGCATAGCCGCAATGCAGCGGCTGGTGCAGATCGCCCACGAAGTGCACCAGGAATTTGAGCGCGTCGCGGCGCTCGTCGTGGCTGAGTGTGCTGTCTGAGAGTACCGCCGCGAAGTGCTTGACCTGCTCGACGACACATGAGCCGCCGGGGCAGTCGCGCCGACCGTCATAGCCTTCGGCATCCGGCGCGATGTTGACGTAGTGCCACGGGGCGGTTTCCTGCCGCTCGCGCCGGATTTGATCCGCCCAGTTCGAGATGTTCGCCAGTGCGGAATCGGTCACATGGCCCCGGGTGCGCCGGGTGTGGACTGTTGACGGTTCATCTCCTAACAAAGTCGCCACCTCGCGCCGGGCAGCTTCCGTCAGATCGTGTTCGGCGATCCGGCCCACGATCTCGTGCCCAAGCTTGCCCCATCCCCGGACGGGACAGGGAAAACAGGCAGCGACGAGTGCCGCAATCAAAACCCCAGAACGCGAGCGCCGGTTTGGTGTCAGACTGCACCCCCCGCTGGTTTGTGTCAGTAGCGGCCCTTGTATTCATTGGCCGGATATTTGCGGGTGTTTTTTGCCAACTTTTCGCGGAGGGTGGAGGAAATGTCGATCTTCGTGGCGTTGGCGAATGCGAGGGCGAACGCCATGATGTCGGCCAGCTCTTCACCGATGGCCTGCCGGGCCGTGGCATCATTGACCAGATCGCGTGAGGGATCGTTCTTGATCCAGCGGAAATGCTCCATCAACTCGGCCGCTTCGGTGGCGATCGCCATCGAGAGGTTCTTCGGATCGTGGAACTGGTCCCAGTCGCGCTCGCGAACGAACGCGGCGATCTCACGGCGAAGCTCGCCGACCGTCGTATCCTCATCGCTGGCCATGCGATCCCTCCTCGGAGTGTTAATCGCTGATCGTCACAGTTGATTCCCCCGGAACGAGGAGCTTGTAAACGCGCGCGATATCGTCCGGTGCCAACCGGATGCAGCCGAGTGAAACGTCTTGCCCAATTGAGTCCAGCTCGATGGTGCCGTGGATGCCGTATCCGAATGCGCCCGCCGCCTGGCCGTCGATGCCCTCCAGACCGATCCAGTATTCGCCGATCGGATTGGCCGGGTCATCGGGATGCCAGCGTTTGCCGGTACGCGGATCGGTCCAGCCGGGGTTGGCCTGATGATTGGCCACCTTCCATCGGCCGGTGGGCGTCTTGCCGTTGGCTCCGAGGGCCACGCGGAACGACCGCAGGTAAACGTCCTGAAGGTACAGGTGCATCTCATGCTCGGATTTGGAGATAACCGCGTGGAATGGCCCTTTGAGCAGCTTCATGCGCATGCCCTGCCGAATGAAATGCTTGTTATCGATGTGGTTCAACTCGGCGACCAGATCCTCCGACAGCTTGAACCGCTTGGCGAGCCTGACCAGGGCGTCGCCGGGTGCCACGGAGTAGTTTTCCACCAGCGGATCGTTCGGAACAATAGCCGGCGAGAAGATCGTTCGCTCGGCCAGCTCGGCCAAAGCCTGCCGCGCCGTTGCCGCCTGCTCACCGCTCAGGCCGCCGTGCAGCGCCCGATTGATCTGCTCGCGGGCGGCGAGAAGCTCATTGTGCTCCTTGGCGGCCAGTCCCATCTGAAGGTCACTAGCGGCACGTGCCGGATCGGCGGTCTTGGCTGGTGGAGGCGAGGCGGGTTGCGTACTTGGCCGAACGGGCGAAGGCTGGACTTTCTCAGCCGGCGGTTTTTCCGTCGTAACGGCGGGTTGCGTCTGCTGATGCGGAATGGCCGGGTTTTCCGACACTCGGCTCGGCGGGACCATCCGCTGGAAGGCGGGGCCCATCACGACCGGCTCGGTCTCCCCCATCAGGCGGACCGAAGGCTCGCCGGACTTGGAACCCCGCGAGAGCCAGACAATGCCGATGACGAGCACACCGGCGGCAGCAGCCATCGGCCACGGCCGCCAGAAACGAAAAGCATATCCCCGATTAGCCACGAAACAGCCTCCTCCGTGAGACGGAAAGGAATGGAACATCAGCGCCGCGCCTTAAGATACCGCGGCTCGCGGACAATTCAAGGCGATTCGCTCATTTTCGTGAGTGTGTGCTATTCGTGTGAGTTGATGGCGGTCCGGTTGCTGAACCGCCGGATGGCCCGGTCGGTCACCAGCATATCCATCGGCATGTCCAGCGCCTCGGTCGGCACGTAATCCACGACCTGTTCTTCGAGGGCCAGGCCGCAGGCGACGCCGCGCCAATCCCGATGAGCAAGGAAACGATCGTAGAACCCCCGGCCGCGGCCGATGCGGTTGCCGTGTAGGTCGAAGCCGATGCCCGGCACGATCAGCAGATCGATATTCACGACCGGAAAGGGCATGCCCTGGGCCGGTTCGCGTATCCCCAGCGGAGATTCCTTCACGTCGTCCGACAGCGATTGGATCTCCGTCGGCAGCATCCGCCGCTGTTCCCAGCTCACCCGCGGGGCGAGCACGCGCTTCAGATCGCGCCAGGCGTGCATCACCAGCGATGTGGTATCGATCTCCGTCGGGAGCGACAGGAAGACCATGATGACCTCGGCCTTCTTGTACTCCTTGGTGCTGGTGATCAGCGAGCAGGCCTGGATGGAGCGATGATGCAGCTCCTCGGGCGTGATTGGGGCGACCGCCTGATGCAGTTGCTGACGCAGTTCTCGCTTGGTCACTGGGTACTACCGCTCCTGTTCATGACGGCCGGACTCGTCTGCTCGTAGGTCCCGCCTGCCGGGCGGGACCGGCCCCGCCCGGCAGGCGGGGCCTACATGCGGTGCCGTCGATGGCGCGGCGCCTCGCTGTTTGCGGATGCCCGCCAGGTATTCCGCGATCTTGGCTTCGTACCCGCGACCCGACGGGACGTAATAGCTTTTATCGACACCCAGATAATCCTGCTCCACAAAACCGCCCTCATGGCTGTGGGCGTACTTGTAACCCTCGCCGTGCCCCAGCCGTTTGGCCCCGGCATAGTGCTGGTCCCGCAGGTGGCGGGGGACGGGCACCGTCCGACCCTCGCGGACATCCTGGCCGGCCGACCAGACCGCCACGGCGGAAGCGTTCGACTTGGGGGCCGTCGCCACGTAGATGACCGCCTGGCTGAGGGGAAGCTGGCACTCCGGCATTCCGACCAGCAGCGTCACCTGGGCGGCGGCATTGGCCACCACCAGCGCCATGGGGTCGGCGTTGCCCACATCCTCGGCCGCACAGATGGTCACCCGCCGGGCGATGAACCGCGGATCCTCGCCGGCCTCCAACATGCGGGCCAGCCAGTAAACGGCGGCATCGGGGTCGCTGCCGCGCATGCTCTTGATGAGCGCGCTGGCGGCGTCGTAATGCTCGTCGCCCGTGCCGTCGTACACGATGGCTTTGCGCTGGATCGATTCCTCGGCCACCGGCAAGTCGATGACGATAGGTACCTGCGGTGTGCCACTGCTCTCAAGCAGTGCTCCCAAGCGCGCGTCGAGTTGCGAGAGTACGGCCACTTCCAGGGCGATCAACGCCCGCCGGGCGTCGCCGTCGGAGGTGACGGCCAGATGCTCGACGGCCTCATCCCGCAGATCGATGTTGAATCGGCCGAGCCCGCGGTCCGGGTCCTCCGCCGCCCGGCGGAGCAGTGTGCGAACGTGCTCCAGCGTCAGCGGCTCGAACTGGAAGATCTGGCTGCGGCTGACCAGCGGCGAATTGACGCTGAAGAAAGGGTTTTCGGTGGTGGCCCCGATCAGGATGATCAGGCCGTTCTCGACATCGTCGAGCAGGATATCCTGCTGCGCGCGGTTGAAGCGGTGGATTTCGTCGAGGAACAGGACGGTGCGCTGACCGCTGCCGGCGAGTCGGTCCTTGGCCTGGCTGATGATCTCGCGGACTTCTTTAACCCCGACGCCGGCGGCACTGACCTCTTCGAATGCGGCACGGGTGTGGTGGGCGATGATGTGGGCGAGAGTTGTTTTGCCAGTTCCTGGAGGTCCATAGAATATAGCACTGGACAGGCGATCCGCCGCGAGGAGCCGCCGGAGCAGTTTGCCGGGGCCGACGAAATGCTCCTGGCCGACGAACTCATCCAGCGTCCGCGGCCGCATGCGCACCGGCAGGGGCTGCACGCGCTGAAACGCGGCTTCGCGCTGCTCCGTGAAAAGGTCCATGACCCCCATTCGCCTCGCTCACGCTCCTCGACTTCGGAGCGTTTTATTCTATACACACTTTGACGCAGTCGCAACAAACGTGATGGACGGTCCGATCCTGGAGTGCACCGCCAAGGGTTAGCTTGTGAGCGACTGTCTCGCTTCTTCGCTTCCTTCGTAAAGAGCGAGTTCTTCGTGGAGACGTGCGATCATCTTGCGAATACCGGCCTTGGTGAAGCCCTTCGAGCCGATGGCATGGCCCTGTTGGAGCCGCTGCAACCTGGCTTCAAGAATCCGGATTTCCTCCTGTGCCTTCTCATATTCCGTAGCGTTGGAAATCATAGTCTAATCTCCACAAGACCCTTGCGCCGACCATCGGCTTCACGCGTTCGGCTGAAAAACTCAACCCACTCGTTCCAGTCGGCAACATCTTCAGCGGCAAAGACTTCCTCAGGACGGCGGGTCAAGAACATTTCTTCGAGTTCCAATGCCGATTCGATTCCCCGGTCAACCTGCTGTTGGAAATCCGGTGGCAGCAGGATGACCGTATCGATATCCTCAGGCTCATCCTTTGCCGTGACAAAGCTCCCGTCCACCAGCAGGCGTTTTCCAGCAACCCGCCGCGTTAATTCTATCCATCGCCGGAGCCGAAGAGCCAGCCGCCTGCGTCTGCGAGTCAAGGCCCCGAACCGAAAGACGACTTCGGCCTCCGAAGCCAGGTACAGGCCCTCGGGCAGGTAGCCATCGCCTCGAAATCCGGGAATCGTCGAATCTGCCGGCTTCATGCGAACATCCTAACCGATTATTGTACCACGACGGCCACAGATGAAGTTCGGCAAACTCGTGAGCAAAGCCAGCCAAGGCAGATCGCCAGACCTGCTCTAACTGGCGGGGGTCGATCCAGCCATGTTCAACGTCCTTGAACCCGCGTGGCGGGGGTTAAAACGCGTGTGCACGGGTTCGTTTCGTCGTGGCGCTATTTGCGGCATGTTCATTACCCCCTGGCGGAGTACGCGCTCCGCGCCGATCGGTTGAAAACACACCGGGTGTTCCGCGAGGATGGGCATCTTCAAGAACAAGGCGGTGATCGCGCAGTCACGGGGGGCGGTTGATGGTGGTTCGAGTGTCGCGATACGACTCAGGATCGAGTGGGGACGCGTTGCCGTAGACTATCATCGCCACGCGACCGGAAACAGGGAACGCCGAGAGCCAGGAAATAGGTGACTGTCCCTCTCGGTTCTCTCGGTTCCCCTCTCGGTTCCCTCTCGGTTCCCCTCTCGGTTCCTCTCGGTTCCTGATTTCCGTCCCATGTCAAGGGCCATCGGCAAGGAGCCAGGTAGGGCAGGTCAACGACCTGCCTTCAACTATCCGGCGGGTTAATCGTTACGGCAGGTCGATGACCTGCCCTACGTGACTACGTGACTCTTTATGCCGCGGCGACTTCGGATGGATGTTGGGGGGATCGTCTACCATGTGCTCAACCGGCGGGTGGGGCGGCTGCCCATCTTTGAGAAGGATTCCGATTACGCGGCTTTCGTGAAGATCCTGAACGACCCTTACTCCACAGTGAGGTTGAGCGGCTCCTGAGCTTCCAGGTCGCACTGAAGCCGGGGCTCGCCGTCGATGTATTCCACCTTCACCAGCAGCGCGTTACGACCCGATTGGAGCGGGGCTTTCACTTCCGCCGAAAAATCCGCCACTTTCCGCTGCCGGCGCGAAAAGATCGACTTCCCATTGAGCAGGATCACCACGCTGGTACTGCATCGAACGTGCAGACGGGCGGGCTGCTGCTGGGGCGAATCGAGATTTGTGAAGAGGCAATAGACACCGGTGGCCTTTTTCGTGGGACCGAGCTTGCTGATCTCGGTCACGGTCCGCTCGTCGAGAACCGCCGTCTTGTACCGTTTCCAGCTCAGGACCTGGCCGTCGCCCACCGGAAATTCGGCGGCCGGATCGAGCTTCGCTTCCGGCGGGTACGACTTTTCGACGCCGGCCTGATCGGGGTCCGGGAACGGCCCGACCACCAGCCACTCCTTAATCG
Source organism: uncultured Planctomycetales bacterium (assembly GCA_964384465.1). Lineage (GTDB taxonomy): Bacteria > Planctomycetota > Phycisphaerae > UBA1845 > PWPN01 > CAYLLT01. The sequence goes on from CAYLLT010000032.1 coordinate 24,523, forward strand.
CCTCGGGGGCCGTTTTCAGGCCGCTCAGATACGCCAGCAGATCGGCCACATCCTGCTCGCCGAAAGATTCCAGCAGCAGGTCGGGCATCAGCGTCCCCTCCTGCTTTTGAATGGCCACGACCTCTTTCCTGGGGATCGTTTCACGCGCGCCGTTCTGCGTCTTGATCACCACCTTGTCAGCCGTGTTCTCCAGCAGAAAACCCAGCATATACCCCTGTGGGGTGGTTTCGACAATGTACGGCACGAACTCCGGCGCGATGGCCGCGGCCGGCTGCATGATCTGGGCCAGTATCGCATCCTGCCCATATTTGCGGCCGATCAGCGTCAGGTCCGGTCCGATGTCCTCACCGTCCTGACCGATCCGGTGGCACGTCGAGCAATTGGCGGCGCTCTCCCTGAACAAATTTTTGCCGTGCCGGGCATCGCCCTTCATCGCCAGCACCTTCTTCGGATCGAGCTGGGCGATGGTGGCCGGCCGGGTCTCATCCTTGGTGTATTTGGCGTAGAGTTGCCGCACGTTGACATCGGCGTGCCGGGCCCCGCGGCGGATGACGAGCACCTTCAGCGGCGTGGCCAGCTTGTCCTCGTCCATCATCGTCAGCAGGAACAAACACCCGTCAGAGTGCTCGGTCAACTGCCGCACGGCATCAAGCTTCAGCGGCTCGGAGAAATCCGCATCCGCCAGCAGGGCCTCAAGTTCTTCAAACGCCCGCATGGACACCAGTGCTTTCAGGGCGGCGGCCTGCACGTCCGCCACCGGTTCGCGAATCTGCTTGACGATCGCCTGCCGGGCCGTCGGCGTGTTCAGCCTGGCCAGCGCGGCGATCGCCGCGACGCGTGTCGCCGCATCCGCATCACCCGTCACCAGCGCCGTGACCGGCTCGGCCAGTGAGGCGATCCGGCCCCGGCCGATCAACTGAAGACCATCCGCGCGCAACTCCGGCTCGGCGAGCGCGGTCCGTGCGGCGGTTTCAAGCTCCTTCGAGCCGATCAATTCCTTCCATTCGTTCTCCATGCGATCGCGAATCCGCCGGGCGGCCAGTTGCCGCACTTCAACCGCGGCTTTGCCGTTGGCGAGGACCAGCGCGACCGTGCGGCCGGCCTCCGGCTCGTCCATCCAACCCAGCGCTTCCACCGCCGTCCGCGCCGTCGGGACCGGCAGCTCGGAATCCTTCAAGTGTTTGGCCAGCAGTTCGACCGCGAGCTCGGGCTTGAAAATCTGTAGCAGCTTGATCATCCGTTCGTTGAATTTCTCGGGTTCGTAGCCGCCGATCTCGGTAAAGATCTCCGGCCCCTGCCGGCCGGCGGCAACGTTGATTGCTTCCAGATAGAAGCGGTCCCGCCCGTCCCACGAGCGGATCAGCGCGATCAGGGCATTCCGCGCTTTCGGCCCCGTCTGCCCGCGCAAGGCCAGCAGAACCTCCCGCCGGACCTCCGCGTCCTCATCATTGACCCGGCTCAGAATGCGATCGAGCGGACGCGGTTTGTGCCGCCGCAGAATCCGCACCGCCAGCGCCCGGAACCGCGGATTATCATCATTCAGCGCATCATCGATCGCGCCGGACGCCCCGACCTGATCCAGTACCCACAGCGCACGGGCCTTGAGCACTTTGTCCTGCCCGCGTAGGAGCTTGAGCAGCGCCGCATCAGAATCCATCGCCTGGAACAGCGCCTGCCGGGCGAGGAATTGCGTCGCCAGATTGGGGTTGCCCAGCGCCTCCAGAGCGTCCGCGATGTTGCCGTACGGTCCAGGCTTGCCGATGCGCGCGGGCGGGTCCCCCCTGGGAGCGAGCCGGTAAATGCGGCCCTGATCGGGATTGTTGTATTCGTGCCCGCCGACGTCGCGATCGTACCAGTCGGCGATGTAGATGGCGCCGTCCGGCCCCACGCACACGTCCGACGGCCGGAAATAATTATCATCGCTGGTGACAATGTTCTCCTGCCGCGCCTTGAACCCCGCCCCGACGGGCTCGATGTGGTAGCAGCGGATCTCGCGCGGGCCCGAATCGGCGTGAATGAGCTGGTTGCGGTACGCCGAGCCCAGCAGGTAGTGCTCGTAAAAGGCGATCCCGCACGGCGAGCCGAAGCCCGTAATCAGCGCGAACGGCACATAGCCGGGAATACCCACCCGCCAGTGATTCACCGGATCGTATGAGCCGTCCGGGTTCCGGCCGGGCAGCGGATGCCCCTGCCAGCCGTAGTCGCCGCCGTCCAGGATCCAGCAGATGCGGACCGCCTTCAACCCATCCTGATCGTTGTCGCTGCACCAGATGTTCCCGAATGAATCGACGGCCAGCTCGTAGGGATTTCGGAAATCGGTGGCAATTGCCTCTACGCCGCTGCCGTCGAGGTTGCAGCGCATCATCGCGCCCCACCGCGAAGTCATGCGCGAGCCGTCCGGCCCGGTGACATCGAACCCGGCGTCGCCGTGCGTCATGTACAACTTGTCGTCCGGGCCGACGACCAACCCGTGCAGCCCGTGATCGCTGTTGACGCCTTTAAAGCCCGTCAGCAGTGCCTTCTTTGAGCCTGGGTCCGCCTTCAGATCGCCGTCCCGGTCCTCGAACTTCCACAGATTCGGCGACTCGCCGACGTAGACGCCGGCCCCCGCCACGCACACGCTCATCGGCACGGTCAGACCGTCGGCAAAGACAGTCACCTTGTCGGCCCGCCCGTCACCATCGGTGTCTTCCAGCACTTTGATCTTGTCGGCGGGCGGGTCTTTGGCCGCGCCGCGGTACCACTGGCCCTCGCAGATCCAGACGCGCCCGCGCGTATCCACGTCGATCGCGGTCGGGTTGGTGATCCGCGGCTCGGAGGCGAAGACCTTCACTTCCCAGCCTTCGGGTACGCGAAAACCTGCGACCGTATCGGCGGGGCTTTTCTGCGCGCGCACTTCCGCGGTTATGCCGCCGGCGGTGAGGGCAATCGCGAGAATGAGAATGTTCAGCCGCGATCCGCTCGCCGCGGCGGCCGGGTTACGCGTAGCCGGGATGGGAAGCGCGAACGACCGTGCAAGCAACTTTCGCAAAACCGGGACCCTCCCATGCGCAGAGGACATGTGCAAACCATCGTTCGGCGAATGATAAGCGCGGTCCGTTGTCGTCACAACCGGCCATCCGCGGGAAGAAAACCAGATATACTCAATCGGTGAGCAATCCCTATTTGTCCGGCTCGAAGTGGAGTGAAGCCGAGTTGATGCAGTGGCGCTGGCCGGTGGGGGCGGGGCCGTCGTTGAATACGTGGCCCAGATGACCGCCGCAGCGGCCGCACACGAGTTCGGTGCGGGCCATGCCGTGCGTGCGATCGGTGTGCGTCGTTACCGTATCCGGCGCGGCGGGGGCCCAGAAGCTCGGCCAGCCGGTGCCGGAGTCGAACTTGGCGTCGGAGTTGTAGAGTTCGTTGCCGCAGGCGGCGCAGCGGTACATACCTTTGTCGTGATTATTGCAGTATTCACCGGTGAAGGGCCGCTCGGTGCCCTTCTCGCGGAGGATGTGGTACTGCTCGGGCGTGAGGCGCTGGCGCCATTCGGCATCGTTTGCGGGCAGATCATCATTGGACATGACGGATCCTCCGGTTCGGGTTGCGGCGGGCGGCTGCTCATGGCAGGCGGTCAGGAGCAGGAGCAAAGTTGGAAGCGTACGCCGAAGTCTCATCCTTGATAGGAACCCACACATACGCGGTTACGCGTCGAGCTTTCCGTTCAGCACAGCGGGGATCTGCGCCGGTTGACGGCGGATACCGACGTAGAACGGGCCGAACTCGGCGAACAGGGCGCTGGCGGGATCAAACCGCATTTCGTGAATAAGCTTCTTGAACACCAGCGCGTCGTCGGCGTGCAGGCTTACGCCCCATTCCCAGTCGTCGAGACCGATGGAGCCGCCGATGATCTGTGTGACCGTCTCGTGATACTTGTGGCCGATGCGGCCGTGGCCGCGCATCATGTCGCGGCGCTCCTCGATGGACAGCGTGTACCAGTTGACCTGCTCGCCGCGGCGCTTGTTCATCGGGTAGAAGCAGATGTACCGCTGCGGCGGGATTTTGCGGAAGAGGCGGGTTTGCACGCGCTGCTTCTGCTTTTCCATTTCGGTCTCGAAGAACTCTTCGTATTCGGGCGAGCCGGCGTGGATGCCCTGATCTGCCAGTTTCGATCGCGCCATGGCCGTGAGTTCATACAGGCCCAACTCGATGACCGAGAAGTAGGAGTATGCCGGTTTGAGGTACTCGAACAGCTTCGTCTGCCGCAGCGACAGCTCGGCGCGGTTCAACTCGTCGGGCGACTCGCGGTAATGGACGAACATGAGGTCGCCCTTCTGCGAGATGACGCTGTAGGCGGCGGAGTCGCCCTTTTCGACGCGGGCCGCGGCTTCCAGCCACGCGACAGCTTCGCCGGCGATCTCTGACTGGCGGCCCGGATCGACCGCTCGCCAGCGTGGCCAATCGACGGTGTAGACATCGTGCAGGATGTACCAGCCTTCGAGCGTCTGCGGGATTTCGACATTCGGAGTTTCAGCCATTCGCCACCATCAGTTGCGGCAATGAATTGCCGCGGCCCTGCCGAGGTCAACAGCGCACTGAATCATACCCGCGCTGTGCGTGTGAGGATAGCATACCCCAGAACCTTTCAGAGATGCGGTCTGTACCAATTTCACTGCCAACGGAGAGCAGCTATCGGTCGGAAGCGGGAATCCGGCAGTGTCGGCACCTTGACGAAAGCAAAAAAAACGCGCCGGTCATGCACCGGCGCGCTGCGGATGAGTTCCCTCGGCTGTGCCCGTTGACGGGGGAGGCGATTTCAGCGCGTCAACTGAACGGGCTGAAATACGAACCAATGATTCTGCTCGGTGGATGAGACGATGACTGAATCGTCCACCACGTACGCCGGCTGGATCATCACGTTCTTGCCTGACATCGCTCCGCTCAGCGTCACATTGACGATGCGGATGCCGGCAAAGCCGATAATCCGGAACATCGAGTTTTCGCCGGGGCCCGAGACCTGATCGAAGATCGGGACCGTCCGCGGTTGGCCCTTGATCGCCTCCAGGTCATCACTGATGGCCGCGCTCAGACCGGTATCGCCGTTGAGCATCAGCGTACCGTCCGCGCTGAGCTTGAACTCGCCGCCATAATAGGCCAGATCGGAGGCGTTGAGTCCCTCGCGGATCTGCCGCGAGATAACCGCCGTGCTGTTGTCCGTGGAACCGATATCGAGCGTGCCGAAGTTTCCGGGCGGAAGGTTCCCGGGCGGAACCGCCTGATTGGCGCCTGATCCGGGATACAGATTCATCTCGAGCTTGCCGTCGGAGCCGGCCGTGACCGTCTTGGAATCAGGGTCATAAGTGTAATGGTCTCCCGTGGTCCAGGTCCCGGCCAGCAGCTTTTTCCAATACTCCTCTTTCAGAGCGATCGGGATAATGCCGGCATTGCCGGTCTTCTCCGTCACGTGGAAGCCAATGACGCCGTCTCTGAACGTGGCGGTGGCCTTGGCCTCGAGACCGGTCGTGCTGATCCCGAAGATCTGGCCGAAAAACAGATCGATGGGGCCATTTCGGACCGAGTTGCGCCGCACGCACACCTGGACCGAGTTGTACTGAGCCGGAGTGCCGGTGTTCATCGCCTGCTGAAGGTTGTTGGGATCGCTGAGGTAACCGAGGTAGACGTCTCCATCCGCAGCGTTGCCGCTGTTGGGGTCCACGGTCGGGCTGGAGTTCAGGACCTTGTTCAGGCCCGTGATGGCCGCCGCCTCAGCGCGAGCCTCCGAGATTGCTTCCTCCTCCGAGGCGCCTCGGCCGCGCTGATCCAGTAATTCCCACGCGCTGGCCATCGCCGCCGAATCCGCCGTCCGCTGCAGCTCAGCCCGGACGTTATAAAGCATCCCGACATCCACAGCCAAAGAGGCGAATCCGATCATCACCGTTCCGCTGAGGGCGACCAACGCCGCGGCCGCTGCCCGACGTTTCATTACCCCCCACTGTTTATATCGAGTGTACATATATTGCTCCTTTTCCCGCCGTACGCTCCGCGCGCCCGAAGCCCGCGATTCACTCTTCCTCGGTATCCTCGTACTGGAACACGATGTGGGGAGTGGTATCCGTCGAGAGGAGAATGCCCAGCCCATCATACCGCCGGACCGCTTTGATCTTCAGGGAGTTCACGCGGTTGGATCCGTAGGTGATCCAGGAGTTTGTGACCGATGCGTCGGTTGTGTACCCATTCAGGTCAGGGAGCTGGACGCTCCAGTGAAAAGCGATGTGGCTGAAGTTTCCCCACGAGGTTGACACCCCGTTGTTGATCCGGAATACGACCGCCACGTCGGTTCTGGCCAAGACTTGGGTCCAGGTAATGGTTTCGGCAGTGGTGCTGAGCGGCGCGGTGAAAAGATCTCTGGTCCGCGTCACATCCTCACCCATCCAGCTCTGGACCTGAAGGCCGCCGGGGCTGAACGACTCTTCCTGATAGTTCCAGGTTATCTGGGAGTAAAAACCATCGAGGTTCGCGGTCGGCGACATGGTCGTATGGAACTGCGGTGAATACGTGTTTTCGTTGGGTTCGTTGAGGACCAGCTCCCAGTCCTCCTCCACCTTCATCACGTCCGTGGACTGTGCCTCCGCGACGGCAGCCGGGAGAGCCAAGACGAACACCGCCCCGGCGAGCCAAAGCGGGATCCGGGTTGGCCTACTGAAACTACCATGAGCTAACGATCTGATAACACCTGCCATGATCAACCTCCCATTCCGGTGACAACTCGGGAAGCTGTTCCCACGATTGTCCCCCGCCCCCGCCCGTTATGCACTTTCTGAATCGCTGCCTTTTCTCCAGCGGCGAGCAGAAACGTACGAAGGGAGAGTAAGATTAAATTCTGCAAAAGCCAAAAATAGATGTTGAAATTCTGGAGCAGCCGGTCTAAAAGCCGGGAACGCGACACGGCTCGACAACCGTTCAAACCGTGTCATCGACGAATGCCCGATAATATTCCACGCGGTCTGGGTACGCTCCAGTGACGAATGAATCTCCCGGCCGGCTCGTTGGCGGCTGCTCACTCTTCGCGTAAACTCCCCGTTTGAATGTCGGAAAAAACCTGCGATATTATCGGCTTGGGCGTTATGGCGGTGGACGATATGCTGTTCGTTGACTCGTATCCGCCCGCGAACATGAAGGTCCGCGTCCGCGAGCGGCGGCGTCAGGGCGGCGGGACGATGAGCTGCGGGCTGGCGGCGGCGGCTCGGCTGGGTTCGCGGTGCCGGGCGCTGGGGCGGCTGGGCGACAACGAACTTTCCGATTTCACGCGGCGGCATCTGGGCGAATATGGACTCGACCTGTCCTGCATCGTTCATGACGCGGCCGCCGAGCCGGTTTATTGTGTGATCGTGGTGGCCGCCGACACCGGTTCGCGGGCGATCTACGGCGATTACACACACACGCGGCCGCTGGAGCCGGACCAGTTGCGGCCGGAGTGGTTCGCCGGCGCGAAGGTGCTGCTGGTGGACCATTTCGGGCCGCCGTCGATCCTGGCCGGCGTGAAGCTGGCCCGGCAGATGGGCTTGCAGGTGGTCTCGGATATCGAGCGCGATTCGCCGGAGCTGCCCGAGACGCGGCGGTACATCGATCATCTCGTGTGCAGTGCGGAGTTTGCGGTACCCTATACGCGATGTGAGACGCCGGCGGCCGCGTGCGAGGCGCTCGAACGGACCGGAAAGCACGCGACCGTCGCCGTGACCGCCGGCGAACAGGGATGTTATTACTGCACGCGCGATAATTGTGGCACTGGCGTCTCGCCGGTGGTGCGGCATGTAGCGGCTCACAAGGTCAAAGCCGTGGATACGACGGGCTGCGGCGACGTCTTTCACGGTGTATTCTGTCATGGCCTGGCGGCCGGTTGGCCGATCGAGCGAATCATTCAGTGGGCCAACGCCGGTGCCGCCATCAAGGCCACGCGAACCGGCGGCTGGACGGCGGTGCCGACGGCCGATGAGATCGAACAGATGTTCAAAGGCTGAAAGTCGAAAACCGAAAGTCGAAAGTCGAAACGTCAGAAACAATGTCCGTTCAAAAAGCAACTATCCTGAAGTTTGACGGCATCTCGAAGTTTTTCGCCGGGGTCACCGCGCTGAAGGGCGTAAGCTTCGAGATCCATGAAGGAGATTGTCACGCGCTGGTGGGTGAAAACGGCGCCGGTAAATCCACGCTCGGCAGGATTGTGGCCGGCATTCACGCGCCCGATGAGGGCAAGCTCTATCTGGAGGGGCGGCCGGTCCAGTTCAGCTCACCGCTGGAGGCCGTCCGCGCGGGGATCGGCATCGTTCATCAGGAACTCTGTTTCTGCCCCAACCTGTCCGTGGCGGAGAACCTCTGCCTCGGGCAACTACCCACACGTTGGGGCTTTCTGGATCGCAGTGAAATGCGGAAGCGGGCGCGGGCCATGCTCGCCGAGATCGGTACGAGCCTCGATGTTGACCTGCCCATTTCGGCCCTGTCCACCGGTCAGGAGCAGATGGTGCAGATCGCCAGCGCGGTCGGGACCGGCGCGCGCATCATCGTGATGGACGAGCCGACCAGCTCGCTGGCATCGGCCGAGGCTCAGCGGCTGTTCGAGTTGATCGACCGCCTCAAGGCCCGCGGCGTCACGCTCATTTACGTGTCGCACCGGCTGGAGGAGATTTTCCGCCTGTGCGACCGTATCACCGTGCTTCGCGACGGCCAGCACATTGAGACGGCGAATGTGGCCGACATGACCATGCAGACGATCGTACAGCGGATGATCGGCCGGCCGCTCGAACAGTATTTTCCGGGTCATCTCGGCGGCACGCCCAGCGTGGAGAAAATTCGCGTCGAGAACCTCTCGTCGCCCGGCAAGTTCCAGAACATTTCGTTCAGCGTTCGCGCGGGTGAGGTGGTCGGCCTGGCCGGGCTGGTCGGCGCCGGCCGCAGCGAAGTCGCCCAGGCGATCTTCGGCCTCGATCGTCACGCCACCGGCGGCGTTTTCGTGAATGGCCGCGCCGTGCAAATCCGGTCGCCGCGGCACGCCATGTCACTCGGCATCGGCTATCTGCCGGAGGACCGCAAGCGGCAGGGGCTGGTGCTGTCGATGGGCGGACGGGCGAATCTGTCGCTGCCCATCCTCGACCGGCTCAGCCGTTTCGGCTTCGTGCGGACCGGCCCCGAGCGAACGCTGACCCGCCGTTATTTCGACCGGCTGCGCGTCCGCACGCCGCACATGGACGCCCCGACGTGGTCGCTTTCGGGCGGGAACCAGCAGAAAATAGCGATGGCCAAATGGCTGGCCAGTGAATGTGAGATTCTGCTGATCGACGAGCCGACCCGCGGTGTGGATGTCGGGGCCAAAGCCGAGATCCACGCCTTGATCGACGAGCTGGCCCGGCAGGGAGCAGCGATCCTGCTGATTTCGTCCGAACTGCCGGAAGTGCTCAATCTCAGCACGCGCATCATCGTGCTGCGCGAGGGCCGCCAGATGGGCGAGCTGAACCGATCCGAAGCCAACCAGGAAGCATTGATGCGTCTGATGGCCGGCGTAACGGCCACCACGGTAACATCCAATTGAATAAAGGAGGCTATCACGTGCGAAACAAAGCTTGGTACGTTGGAATGTCAGGACTCCTGCTGTGGGGTTTCACCGGCTGCCAGACGGAAAAAAAATCCGAACCGCCCGCGAAATCGCAAGCACCGGTGAACGAACCGGCCGCGTCAGCGCAACCGACCGCCAAACCGGTCAATAAGGTGGCCGCCGAGACGCCCAAACCGACCAATCAGGTGGTCATCGAGACCTCGCAGGGCCGGATCGTCCTGGAGCTGACGCCGGACAAGACTCCGATTACCGTCGAGAACTTCCTCCGCTATGTGGATGCGAAGCATTACGACGGCACGATTTTTCATCGCGTGATTCAGGGGTTCATGATTCAAGGCGGCGGGTTGGGCAGCAACTTTGTGGAGAAACCCACGCAGAGTCCGATAAAGAACGAATCCCCCCAGGGAATGAAAAACAAGCGCGGCACGATTTCGATGGCCAGAAAGGGCGAACCGGATTCGGCCACCGCGCAGTTCTACATCAATCTCGTTGATAATGTCGCGCTCGATTACCCTTCCAACAATGGCTATTGCGCGTTCGGGACGGTGATCGAGGGTATGGACGTGGTCGATCGGATTGCCGCCGTTCCCGTGGCGCCCTCGCAAATCTCGGAGGCCCAGCCGCTGAGTAATGTGGAAATCGTGTCCATCCGGCGGAAATGAACGCGCCCCGCGCTGTGGGTCGCTCGGGAGCCGCCGCATCCGGATCAGAGGTTTTTCAAAAACCGCTGATGACTTCCGGCTACGGCCGGGGTAACATATCACCATCCAACCGACGGGGGAGGAGAGTGGCGGCATTTCAATCAGGGGTAAGGCTCATCGTTCCATGCGACAAGTTTGTCGATTTTATCGGCTCATCGCCTCAGCGGTAATCGTTGCCTGCGCCGGCTGCCCCAGTGCGTCACCGCCGGACGGCGCCACCGGCGTTGAGGTACCCATCGAAAGGGTCGCCGGCCTCAGCCAGCCGGACGTGTTGAGCACTCCGGCGGTGCCGGCTTGCGTGGAGACCGGCCAGCCGGAAACTACGACGCTTCGCGCCATGCTCGACGCGTTGAACCTGTATCGCGTCAACAACGGGCTGAAGCCGCTGGTGTACTCCAGATCTTTGGAGACCGCCGCCGACGGCCACCTGCAAGACCTGTATCTCCGCAATTACTTCGAGCACGTCAATCCGGACGGCGAGAACCCGGGAGATCGGGCACTCGATGCCGGTTTCTGCCACCGGTACGTCGGCGAGAACATCGCCGCGGGTCAGATCAGCGTGCCGGCGGTGATGGAAGCGTGGGAGAACAGCCCTGGCCACAACGCCAACATGCTCACCCCCGATTATGTCTATGTCGGGACGGGCTTCTTCAGAGATCCGACCGGCCGGATGTATTGGGGGCAGGAATTCGCACTCGACGTGCCGTGATTCAGAATTGCGGATTGCGGAATGCGGATTTCGGATTACGTCATACAGCACCTTCCCTACTCATCTGCGTCCATCTGCGCAATCTGCGGATTGTTTTCTCCCTGACTGCGTGGTGAATAGTCAGTGTCCGGCCAGTCCATCGATGACCGGCACGCGGGCGTCTTCGATCGTGTCGGCGACCGGTTGCACCGTGCCGCGTTCGCGATATCCGATCAGGAAGAACAACGCGGCCATCAGCAGATATCCCGCCGCCAGATCCAGCGCGCGATAGGAGAATGCACCCTCCGCCGGCTGCCTGAAAATAGGCAGGTAATCGACCACATTGCCGGACAACTGGTAGGCGTGCATCAGGCCCGCCAACGTGAGCACCCCGGCGGCAGCGGCCCATCCGGCGGCATGCATGAATCGACGATCGATCAGAAATGCGGAGATGGCGGCCACGATCATGCAGGTGAAAATGAAACCGCGCTCCAGGATGTTCATGCCGTGAATGAGGAAGCCGTTGACCTCGGTATTCAGGCCGCCTTTGGCCTGTAACACGTCCTGCATGGTTCGCACCGAGGGTGAAGCGGCTGCTGCTGTCAGCGCCGGTGCAACCGCGGCACGAGTCGTAGACAAGGCCGGCGACAGTGAGGTGGTGATCGGAGGTTTCGACCCGCCCGGGGCGACAAGGACACTTTCTGCCGCTGCCGGTGGCGGAACAGCCGCCATGAAAGCGCCCCACACGATGGTCGCCCCCCACGCCGCAATCGCCGGGAACAGTCCGATGGCCACTGCGGGAGCGTGCCGGGCGGGCGTGGCCTGGAACGCTTGAGCGGTGATGACGATGCCGATCCACAGCACGATGGCGATGCCGGCTTCGATCGGGACCACTTTGCTGATCGCCAGCACGGTGCCGGTGAGGCAGATCGCGCTCATGGCCAGGCCATTGAGCGTCGAATATCCCGCGCGGGCGCCGAGCGCCTTCCAGCCGGGATGACCGATGTAGATCGTGGTGGGGAAGCAACTGCCGAAGAATGCGGCCGCGATGGTGCCGATGCCGTTGACCGCCAGCGACGGCGCGGTCGCGAACACGTCGCCGCCGGCTTCGGCGGATTCGATGTTCTGAAGACTGCCGATCAGATTGAACAATCCCATCGGTATAATGACCGAGAGCAGCACCAGCCATTCCTTCGGGTCCGTCTTCAGAATCGCCAGAATCTCGTGTCCGGCCCACTGCGGCCAGTATCGACCGTGCCTTGCCCATGCGTCGCGCACTGCGTCCGCGCTCATCGGCACCTGCGTCCAGTCCGCCGGAAGCACGGCCGAGAGACCCCACGCCAGACCCGTCCCGACCAGCACCGCGGTCAGGCCGCCCGGCAGGCCGATGGGAAACCGCACGCGGGCGAAGTACGTCAGCAGGATGATCGCCATCGGCACCATCGACACCAGGGGCCGCTGCCAGATCTGAAGCGCGAACTTCATCGAAATGAAGGTGATGGCGATGCCCGCGAGCGTGCTCAGCAGGGCGGCCCGCGGCGTGTTGCGGCGGAGCCGTTCGGCGAAGAACGCGCCGGCGAACTCGATGATCCCGCTGCCCAGGCATGCGAGCAGCCCCAGTTGCCATGCGTATGCGGCACTGCCGGTGCGGTCGAACGCCGGCTTCATCACAAAGAAGATGTACACCAGCAGCGAAGGCGTGTTGATGCCGAAGGGCAGCGCGGTCACATCCGATCTCCCCTCGCGCCGTGCGACCCAGTGGGCCTGCATCGCATAGAAGATATTCCCGATCAGCAGCGACACCGCCACGCCGGGCAGGATATGCCGGTAGATCAGATAATCCTGCGGCCCGCTCATCCCGCACGCCGTGCCGCACAGTACGACGATCAGCAGGAGCTGCACGAGATTGTCAATCGCCAGCCCGAAGAACCCGTCGAGATCGCGCTTGACGAAGATGGGGTAACGTGCGGACGTACTCATTCGGAGGTCTCGTCTGTGCAGTTCAAGGCAGAACTTTTTCACCCTCGCGCCGGGCAATCTCGATAATCGGCGTGACGTCGTCCTCTTCCCATTGCCGTATCCCACAGGCGACCGGTTCGATACGATTGTCAGTCCGGGCGGCGATTCGCCAAAGTGAGAAAACGTCTTTGCGCTCCCGTGGTTGGTCGAAACGCGGCGAAACAACGAGAACATCAATATCGCTCCAGCGGTCGGAGCGACCCGCGGCATGAGAGCCAAATATCATCCCGAAAGTGACGGGGATTCCCTCATGCTCAAGGGCATGAAAATAATTCTTGATAGATATTTTTACTGTTTCATCAACCATTCGAGTATCTCCGAACCCATGTTGATGTAACTTTGAGCCTCCTCCCGGGATGGTGGAGGTCCCCAGCGGTCAGGGTACCGGCTTTCCATCTGGAAAGCATTCATATCCGCAAGGAAATCGGATTGCGACTCGCTAAGCGAAAGACCGGCCAGTTCTGCGAGTCGAGAGAGGTTGTGTATGCGCGGAGGAGTATTTCGGGTCTGCCGAAAAACTAGCGCTTTGAGCATCTTCTCCAGCGCAAGGTGCGCAAAAAACATCCCGTGCCGCACTTTCCCCTTGGAAATCAACTCCTGCGCCACTTCCCAATCTTCTCCGGCTCCGTCGCGCCAGTAATCGAATTGTTGCTCGAGATCGCTCATTTTGGCTCTGTGCTTCAGATTATACAGAGAAGACCTCTTTGACAACGCATGGGCTTTGGCGTAACGTGTTTTATCGCATCTTCGAAACTCCTCGCGAAGGGTGCCGACCTTGTCCGTAGCCGCGATCATTCCCGCGCGTTACGCAGCGACACGATTCCCCGGGAAACCTCTCGCCAATAAGACCGGCAAATACCTGGTTCAGCACGTTTATGAGGCCGTCAAAGGCGCCCGGCTCGTGGATCGCGTGCTGGTGGCCACCGATGACGAGCGCATCGCGGCGGCGGTACGCGGCTTCGGCGGCGAGGTGGCGATGACCCGCTCCGATCACGCGACCGGCACCGACCGCGTGGCGGAAGCGGCCGGACGGTTGGACGCCAGTCTGATCATCAACGTGCAGGGCGACGAGCCGGAGATGGATCCGCGCTCGATCGACGCGCTGGTCGAACTCATGCGGTCGCATCCGGAGGCCCCGATGGGCTCGTTGGCGTGCCCGTTCACGGATGCGGGCGATCTGGCGAATCCCGCGTGCGTCAAGGTAGTCCTCAATATGAACGGCTACGCACTCTACTTCAGCCGCAGCCTGATCCCTTATCCGCGCGACGCCGGCGGGCAGGTCGCCGACCCGTGCCGCTGGCTGCTGCACCAGGGCATCTACGCCTACCGGGCGGATTTCCTCCAGCAACTGGCGAAGATGCCCCCGACGGACTTGGAGCGGATCGAGCAACTCGAACAGCTCCGCGTCCTGTATCATGGTGCTAAAATTGCGATGGCGGTGGTGCCGCGGTCGAGCACGGGCATCGATACGCCGGAGCAATATGAAGCGTTCGTTTCGCGCTACCACGCGGTGGGTTCACGGAGGAAAGGCTGATGACCGCCGAGAACATGCTCTCCTCAATTGGCTATTCGACGGACGAAACCGAGTTCTACGCGCCGATGCCGGCCGGGTACAAGCCGGGCAAGACCAAGTACGTCATCGTGTTCGGCACCGTGATGAGCGGCCTTGGCAAGGGCATCTTCTCCAGCTCGCTGGCCAAGTGCCTCCAGGACAAGGGCCTCACCGTCGCGCCCATCAAGCTGGAGGGTTATCTCAATATTGACTCCGGCACGCTCAACCCCTACCGACACGGCGAAGTGTTCGTGCTCGACGACGGCATGGAAACGGACATGGACCTAGGCACGTACGAGCGGCTGCTCGATCAGGACCTGTCGCGGCTCAACTTCGCGACCAGCGGGCAGATTTTCTCGCGCGTGCTGGAAAAGGAGCGTAAGGGCAGCTATCTCGGCCGCGACGTGCAGATGATCCCGCACGTGACCGGCGAGGTGAAGACGAAGCTGCGCGAGTTGGCCGTCACATCCGATGCCGATGTGGTGTTCGTCGAGATCGGCGGCACCGTCGGCGATGTCGAGAACGCCTACTTCATCGAAGCGATGCGCGAGCTGGCGTTTGAGGAGGGGCCGGATTCGTGCGCGTTCGTCGCCCTGACCTACATCATCTCGCCCGCGAAACTCGGCGAGCAGAAGTCGAAGGCCGCCCAACTCGGCATCCGCGGCCTGCTGGCGGCGGGCATCCAGCCGCACATCATCGCCTGCCGCGGACGCGACCCCATCACCCGCAAGGTCCGCGAGAAGCTCGCCGTCTATACCAACGTCCCCATCGATCGACTTTTTTCGATGCACGATTGTGAGAGCATCTATCTCATCCCGGAGATGCTGCGCGGGGCCGGTCTCGACCAGGAAGTTGTGCGCATCCTCAAAATCGAGGACCGCGTGCATGCGGAAAGCGAAGCCGGCTCGAAAACGGCGTGGAATGATTTCGTCCGGCGGATCTGCTCGCCGCGGCGGGAGGTCCGCATCGGCATCATCGGCAAGTACACCACCGTCCGCGACAGTTATGCCAGTATTATTCATGCCCTGGAGCATGCCGGCGCCGCTCACGAGACCCATGTCCGCATCGAATGGGTGGACACGACGGACCTGACCGCCGAGCGAACGCCGGCGGAGCTGGACAAACTGCACGGCATCATCGTGCCGGGCGGGTTCGGCGTTCGCGGCGTGGAGGGCAAGATCGCCGCGATCCGCTATGCCCGCGAGAACCGCGTGCCTTATCTGGGCCTGTGCTACGGCTTCCAGCTTGCGGCCATCGAATTCGCCCGCAACGTCTGCGGCCTGGAAGGGGCCAACAGCACCGAGATCGACCCGGACGCGATGCACCCGGTGATCGACATCCTGCCCGAGCAGAAGCAAATAGAGGGTTTAGGAGGCAATATGCGGCTGGGCGGGCGCGACGTGCTCATTCGCCCCAACACGCTGGCCTCGCGCCTGTTCAACGGCGCGCCCGAAGTGCGGCTGCGGTTCCGACACCGTTATGAAGTCGATCCGCGCTATATCGAACGGCTCGAAGCCCGCGGCATCGTCTTTTCCGGCAAGGCCCCCGACTACCCGATCATGCAGATCCTCGAGTTGCCGACTGAGATGCACCCCTATTTCATCGGAACACAGGCCCATCCCGAATTCCAGAGCCGCCCGCTCCGCCCGCAGCCGTTCTTCCACGGGCTGGTTCAGTCGGCCCTGGCGTATGCGGAAAAAACCTCGTCCGCTCCCGTGCATGCCGCTCGATAATGGATGGGAATGCGGTCGAACGCGCTCGCCTGCGCTCGTGGCTAAACAACTCAACTTAAACAATTACACCCGCTGGATGGAATCGTTATAATCCTGCCGGCCATGCGCGGTTCTCTCATGGGGGTGTTACCCGGATGTTCATAAGGTGGGGTTTGCGGTCAGGTCTTATCTCAATCGGTTGCTGTCTGTTGTCCGGGATGTGCGGCGGCTGCGGCGGCAACTTCGCCTACTCGCTGGAAGCCATACGCGGCGAGTTCGCCCTGCTTGATTCGGCCGTGCCCATCGAAGAGGCGCTGAATGACCCCACGCTGAACGATGAGCAGCGGGATAAGCTCGCCTTCATCATCCGCGCGCGGGACTACGCCGAAGGGACGATCGGCCTCAAAGTGAAGGACAGCTACCACAAATTCGCCAACCTGCACGGTAAATCGCTGGCCTGGAACCTGTCCGGCTCGAAGAAGGACCGGCTCCAGCCCCATGTCTGGACGTTGCCGATCGTGGGGAAGCTGCCTTACCTGGGCTACTTCGAGTTCGATCAGGCGATCGCCGAGCGCGATCGGCTCGTCGGGCTGGGCTACGATACGGTCATTTACGATGTGGATGCCTTCAGCACGCTCGGCGTGCTGCCCGATCCGGTGACGTCTGCGCTGCTGCGCCGCGACAAGGTCTCACTCGCGGACACGGTCATGCACGAGCTGCTGCATAACACGGTGTACACCCAGGACAGCACGTTTAACGAGTCGCTGGCCACCTTCGTCGGGCGGACGGCGGGGCAGGAGTTCCTCCAGGTCGAGCTCGGCCCCGATGCCGCGATCCTCGGCCAGGCCCGCCGCCGCTACGAGGACAGCGACCGGCTGAATGCGTTCCTCCAGCAGTTTGTGGCCGATCTCAAAGTGTTTTACGACAGCGATCTTTCGAGCGATGAAAAAATCGCCGGCCGTGCGGCGATATTCCAGGCGGCCAGCGATCGCTTCGCCGCGGAAGTCCTGCCGCAGATGACTGATCCCACACGCTTTCAGTCCTTCAACCCGATGCCCGTGAGCAATGCCGTTCTCCTGCTGAACGTTCGTTACAACGACGGGCTTGACGTGTTTCAGAAAATCTATGATCTGGCCGGCCGCGACTGGCGGCAGGCCCTGGCCTTCTTCGCGCAGGCCGCCGATGAGAGCGACCCGATGACCCATCTTCAGAATCTGCTGAATAATCAGAGCGGTTCAGCGCCGTAATCGTAATGGGTATGACAGGTGCCGCTCGCTGGGGCTAGAATTGGCGCCGCGATGTGGAACTCCTCACTGGTCTGGACACTTCTGACCGTCGCCAACTATGTCCTCGTTGCATTGGCGATAGGCAAGATCCTCCGCCATCCGCGCGAACCGCGCGGCATGCTGGCCTGGATCCTCGGGCTCATCCTGCTGCCGGTGTTGGGGCTTATCCTGTTCGTAATGATCGGCCGGCCGCGCCTCGAGCGGACGGTTAAGCGCCGCCGCCGCCGCAGACAGCAGCTCGCGATCGTGCTTTCCGGAAAGGCGGCCGCCCGGCAGGAGCACCACGCCGTCCAGCGGCTCGACAGCATGGACCCCGGCGTGCGAAGCATCATGCAGGTCGCCGACCGCGTCAGCTCTCAGCCGGCCACGCATGGCAACTGTGTTACGCTCCATCTCCAGGAGGAGAAATCGCTCCTGGCGCTGAAGGACGCCATCGAGTCGGCCAAATCACATGTGCATCTCGAGTACTACATCTTCAAAACGGATGAAACCGGCCAGATGATCCGCGAGGCGCTGATGGCCAAAGCGCGCGCGGGCGTCCGCTGCCGCCTGCTGATGGACTACATCGGAAGCTGGTCCGTCACGTCCTCCTTCACACGGCCGATGACGGAAGCGGGCGTTGAAGTGGATTTCTTCCTCCCGGTTTCACGATGGCAGGGCCCGTGGCGAATCAATTTCCGCAACCACCGCAAGCTGCTCGTCGTGGACGGCCAGTTCGGCTTCACCGGCAGCCACAACATCGGCAACGAATACCGCGGAAAGCACCCGACGCTCGGCTCATGGCAGGACACCAATCTCAGCGTGGTCGGACCGGCCGTCCACCAGCTTCAGGACGTGTTCGTCGAAGACTGGTTTTTCACCACCGGCATCGAGCTGACCAGCGATGAGTATTTCCCGCCGGTTAAACCGAAGGACGACCACATCGTGCAGGTCATCGCCTCCGGGCCGGACTCCGATTACGACGCCATTCACGACGTGCTCTTCGCCGCGATCTGCTCGGCTCAGGACTCGATCCATATCATGACGCCTTACTTCGTCCCCGAGGCGGCATTTCTGCACGCGCTCAAGAACGCCGCTTATCGAGGCGTCAAGGTTTGGATACTGATCCCCTCCAAAACGGATAACCGACTGGTGCTCTGGGCGGGCCGCAGCTTCTATGAAGAACTATCACGGGCGGGCGTGCAGATTTTCGAATACGACCACGGCATGCTGCATAACAAAGTAACCATCGTGGACGGATGCTGGTCGATGGTCGGATCGGCGAACATGGACCAGCGCAGCTTCCGGCTGAACTTTGAACTCTCGACGGTGCTGTACGACAGCGGGCTGGCCGCGGAACTGCTGGAGGATTTCAACGCGTTCCTGACCGACTCGCGGCGAATTCCACCGGTTGCGGCATGGAGCTACGGGCAGTCCCTCGTCCTCGGCGCCGCCCGCCTGGTGTCACCGATTCTCTGAGTGCTCAGCGCCGCGGGAGTCGTGTAGGGTGGGTCTTGACCCACCTTCGACAAATCACCCATTGCTGGTGGGTCAAGACCCACCCTACGTGACTTTGGCTGATCGAGGCCACTGCCCCCAGAGAACCAAAGCAGCGTCTGGCGCCGCCGCAGTCCAAAAGGCCCGCCGTGAGGTCCACCGTTTCGCAGATGCACGCGGCGCGGCACGGTCATGAAGTTTTGTTGTTCCTATGCTGGTGCGAAGGTACGATGGACTCCGCTTAGACATTCGTGCACGCGAGGATCGCGGCACTTCGAACGCGGGAGCAGGCGGTGGGCCGTTTCCGTCATACCCATTTGTCCATGCAACGTGCCGTACTGATGGCGCTGACGATCGCCCCGATTTTTGTATCTCTCAAAACTCCGCAGAATCGCGCAAAAGGTCAGGACAGCGCGATTTCCACTCCCGACCAGCACGAAGCGCAAGCGAGTCTTCCGAACGAGAATTCTTCAATCGGGCTTCGGACCCAATCGCTCACGCCGTTCCTGCGCAAACTCATGCGGTTGGCCTCTCGTGTCAGTTCGTGCCCTCCGTCCTACGGCAACCGCGTGACCATCCAGCGGGACGAAGAAACATCGCTCCAGGTGCTCAAGCACGCCATCGAGTCCGCCCGTTCGTACGTCCACCTGGAGTATTACATGTTCAAGTCCGACGAAGCCGGGCGGATGATCCGCGATGCGATCATCGCCAAAGCCCGCCAGGGCGTGCGCTGCCGCGTGTTGCTGGATTATTTTGGAAGTCTGTTCACCGGCCGGTCGTTCACGGAGCCGATGACGGAGGCCGGCGTGGAGGTGAATTTCTTCCTGCCGGTGTGGCGATGGCAGTGGCCGGGCCGGGTCAATCACCGCAAAATGCTCGTGGTCGATGGGCAGTTCGGGTTCGTCGGCAGCCACAACATCGGCGACGAGTACCGCGGCCGCCATCCCACGCTCGGCTCATGGCAGGATACGAACGTCAGCTTCATCGGCCCCGCCGTTCAGCAGCTTCAGGGCGTGTTCGCCAGGGACTGGCTGCACACCACCGGCATCCGGCTGATCGGGGACAAATATTTTCCGCGGACGCAGCCGGCCGGCGACCAGACCGTGCAGCTCATCCCCTCCGGTCCTGATTCGGACCCCGATACCTACCACGACGTGATTCTCTCGGCCATCTCGTCCGCCCGGCGTTCGATTCACATCCTGACAGCCTATTTCGTCCCCGAGAAGAGCTTCGTGCAGGCGCTCAAGGCGGCGGCGCGACGAGGGGTGAAGGTCCAGTTGTTGATCCCGTCCCGGACGGACCGGGGGTTTGTCTTGTGGGCCGGCCGGAGCTTTTATCCGGGGCTGTGCCGGGCCGGCGTGGAGATTTACGAATACGACCGCGGCATGTTGCACAACAAGATCATGGTCGTTGATGACGGCTGGTCGATGGTCGGATCGGCGAACCTGAATAACCGCAGCGTCCGGCTCGACTTCGAGCTCTCGACGGTACTGTACGATGAAGGCTTGGCCCGCGAGCTGTTGGAGGAGTTCAACTCTTTCCTTAATGAATCGCGCCGGGTCACACCGCGCACCCCCTCGATCTGGAACCTGGGTGAATCCCTCACGCTCGATGCCGCCTGGCTGATCTCGCCGTTCCTTTGATGCCGAATCACTGGCATCTGGTCAGGCTCAGGAAATCGACGACGATGTTCATGTCGTCGGGCCGACCACGTCCAGGGGAGTCACCTCTTCCTCGGCGAGTGAGGCCGCGTAGTCGAGCGCGGCGAGGATGTCCTCATGACGCAGATTCGGGTACTGATCCAGGAGTGCCTCGAAGGAGTCACCGTGGGCGAGCATCCCCACGATCTGGTGGACGGGGATTCGCGTTCCCCGGACGCACGCCTGGCCGTGGCAGACGTGGGGATCAATCGAGATGCGCTCGTGCATCGTGTTAACCTCCTGGGTTGTGGATCGGTACAGTTTCATTTTAGCCGCAGGGAGAGGTTCAGGCTACCCCTGGCGGAACTCAGGAAATCGAAGCGGTACGCCGCTCGATCCAGCGGGGCACGCCCTTCGGAAAACCAGCATGGCGGGAACGCACCGCCGCCAGACTCGGCTTGCAGTCAACCCTTCACCCCATCGGCAGGCCCACGAAGGCGGCGAACAAGTAATCAACCAAGAAAACGACACCCGACCCCTCCCAGCCCCTTTTACACTTTTGTTTAGACTTGTGCTCCAGCCGCACGCTTTCCGAAAAGCAACCACTCCCGGCCCCCTCTCTCTTCTTCGAAATGACATGCCTTGAACAGCTCTCGCCGAATGCTATACTCTGATTGCATGAGCACGCTCGCCGAGATCGAAGCCGCCGCTGATTCTCTCCCCCCGGAGCAGAAGCAGGAGCTCTTTCTGTTCCTCGCCGCCCGACTGCGCGGCGGGGGCCAGCTTCCGCCGCCTCGCGAGTTCAGCCCGGAGCAAATCGAGGCTTGGATTGCGGATGACGAGGAGGGGATGCGCCGTTTCCAGGAGGGCCGGTGAGGCTGTTCCTTGATGCGAGTGTACTGCTGGCCGCTTCAGGCTCGACAACCGGCTCTTCGCACGCACTGTTTTCCCACGCCGCCACCCAACACTGGGTGCTGATCAGCAGTCCATATGCGTTGAATGAGGCGCTGCGGAATCTTCCGAAGCTCCGGCCGAGTGCAACGACGCAGTGGCTACGGCTCCGTCCGCAAGTGAAGGTAGTGGATGATGTCGTCTCGCTGGATCGCCCGGTCATCTTCGCGGCAAGCAAAGACCGTCCGATTTTATTCACGGCGCTGGCGGGCGCGGACGTGCTTCTCACGCTGGACAAGGTGGACTTCGCCGATTTGCTCGGCGGAACCTTCTACGGGCTGCGCGTCCTGCTGCCTTACGATTTTCTCCGGGAAGAACGCGCGGCAGGACGGCTGTAGCGCGGAAAGCGGGTCAGCTTCAAACGTAACCCTCCACGCGGCGCGCCAACTGCACGCAATCCGGAATTAAGCCTGCATGGCAGGAACGGACCGCCGCCAGACTCGGCTTGCAGTCAACCCTTCGCCACATCGGGAGGCCCAGGAAGGCAGCGAACAAGTGAGCAACCCAATAAAACTCCCGACCCCTTTTACCCGTCCGGCAAACGAAGCCCACCAAGAAGGCTTCCAGCAAGGGCGGCCGGGATGGCTCGGAGATAAGGACTATCCACCCCTTGTCCCACCTGCTTGTTCAAGCATCCTCAAGATCCGAGGATCAGTCTGAGGGAAGTAGCCCCAAGGGGTTTGTCCATTAGTTTTCATTTTCCTATTCACATCTGCCCCATGCTTCAATAATACCTGCACAATCTGCACGTTCTTGCCCCAGACGGCGGCATGCAATAATGTGTATGTGTCATCGTCTTGTTGATCATTAACGTCCAAACCATTTTGAAGAAGCAACTCAAGGATCTGAGCCTTCCCCTCGAATGCAACAGCTTGGGGGACAGCAAGATCCCATCCTCCTCCTCCGACCCTACGCTGTTTGTGCCTCAATGGGTCAATTTTCGCACCCTTTTCCAGGAGTAGCTTCACAATTTCAACATTTGCAGCTAGAATTGCTGAGGAGAGAGGGGTGTCTCCGTCATCGCATTGCGCATTAATGTCTGCCCCCTTCTTTATCAGGCTAAGTGCAATTGCTGTATTATCCTTGTACAATGCCCAGGCCAATGCCGTGTCTCCCTGGTGCTTCACGTTTACATCTGCACCGACTTCGATCATGGCGTCGGCCAAGCCCGGATAGCCATGTACAGCGGCCCAAAATAGTACCGGGCACTCCTTGCCACGCCTGCGGTCCATTGCCGAGTTCTCGATCCCAGTGTAGTGAATACTGATCGTCGAATCTTTCTGCGGGCTTAAAAAACGTACTGGCCGCACAAGCTGTTTTCCCTGTGGCGTTTTATAGAAGTCTGTCATTCCATCTGCGTCGAAGCGGCGATAATACCCCTCCGAGGTCCAGTAGCCAGGTCCGGGGGCAGCCCATGTAAAGGGTTCAATCCTCCGGTCTTGGCTACTTGTAATCGCTCCTAACCGGTTATACATTTTCTCCAGCTCGCTGTCAGTGGGCAATCTCCAATCCTTAAAGTCGCCTAACTTGAGATCACGGCAGTACTGGTTAACTGCGGACCATTCTCCAAAAGTTGTTCCCTTCTTTGCCCACATTAAGTGTGCTTGTCTGTCGATTATCATGCCTTCATTCTTTTCGTCTAAGAGACACCGTCGGGCGATCGATGTAATTCGATCTCTCAATCCTGTAGTTCCCGATTGATAGAGATCGTCGATCAACAGGACGCGCCTGTCTTCTACCGCTGATGCCGATAAAACATCACGGAGTGCATCTGGTTTCTTCTCAAGCGCCATATTCTTCATCTCGCCTGTGACCGAATTTTTGCAAAGCTGTCTCGAATCTCCGAGGCGAATTCCAAATCGTAACGCTACAATTCGTGCAAGCAGATCCGGAAGGTGAAAGTCCTTGCCAGGGTTACCGGGAACAGGAATAACATAATCAGCACAGCGCAACATGGGGTGAGCCTCCACAAACTCGATCAAGTGATCTCCGAGCGCTTGGATGGCGCGAGGGGATCTGTGATACTTGGCCTGGTATTCCAGATCGCCAATCACTGTGCGTGTCTTACGGTCGTCTTGCAATGTAAGGGCGAGTGAGTGGCAACACTGAAGAGCACCCGTGAAGTCCGGTGACAGGTGCTGCGGTTTGGTCAACGTCCACGCATCGTTCAAAGCGTTTAAGAAGCGGCGAAGTTCTTCAATTTGTTCCTCGGTAGCGTCTTTCAGATACGTCCACTTATTCCCCTTTCTTCCGTCGCCCCAGCCTATGTGATTGATGTCTGGAAATGCGCTGTCGATTAACGGCGCAAAGACACCGCCAACCGGCACGCTCAAGCAGTAATCCTGCTCCGGTTTTCTTTCCAGGTAGTAGAATTGCTGTCGCCGGGCGGGTTAAATCCAGCCAGTGATGGGCGGGTCAAAACCAGCCAAT
>CAYLLT010000033.1:0-18011 GCA_964384465.1 uncultured Planctomycetales bacterium
ACCAACTGAGCTACACCCACCATGGACCGGACCCTCGGCGGCGTTATTCGCCGTGGTCGAGTCCGTGTACTCTTAGAATAAGGCTCGTTTCAGCGGTTTGCAACGGAGTTTGCGGGACGCATTTCATCGGTTACAGTCTGCGTCCGCAGAGGAAAATGCAATGGAGCTGACGATGCGGCGACGGGAATTTATGGCGGTCGCGGCGGCACTGCCCCTCGGCGGTCTTCCACGCTGGGCGTGGGCGGACGATCTGCCGCGGGACGTGAAAATAAACTTTGACATCAAGGTATGAAACCGAAAAGAGAGCCAAGTGTCATCGCCGGTCCAGGAATTGTTCGGAGTTGAGAAGGCTATGGTGGGCATGGTCCACGTCCATGCCCTGCCGGGGACGCCGCTGGCGTCGGCGACCATGCCGGCGATCATCGACCAGGCCGTCGGCGAGGCCAGACTGCTGGCGGAGGCGGGTTTCGATGCCATCATGATTGAGAATATGCATGACCGGCCGTTTTTGCGACAAAAAGTTGGGCCTGAGATCGTGTCGGGCATGGCGGCGGTGCTGGACGCGGTGCGCGGGGTGGTGGATAAGCCGCTGGGCGTGCAGGTTCTGGCGGGGGCGAATCGCGAAGCGCTGGCGGTCGCGATGGCCGGCGGTGCGACATTCATCCGCGCGGAAAACTTTGTGTTTGCCCAGGTGGCCGACGAGGGCCTGATGCCGGACGCGGAGGCCGGCCCGTTGTTGCGTTACCGCCGGGAAATCGGGGCCGAGCACATCCGCATTTTCGCCGACATCAAAAAAAAGCACGCCGGCCACGCGATCACCGCGGACATCAATATCGCGGCGACGGCGCGGGCGGCCGCTTTCTTCGGAGCGGACGGCGTGATCGTGACCGGCCCCGCGACGGCCGAGCCGGTCAGCCTGGAGGATATGCGGGAGGTCAGCGCGGCCGTCGAATTGCCGGTCGCGGTCGGATCGGGCGTCACGCCGCGGAATCTTGCCGAGCTGTGGGACCTGGCGGACATCTTCATTGTCGGCTCATTCCTCAAGCGGGAGGGCCAGTGGCACCAGCCGCTCGACCCCGACCGTATCGAGATCTTGATGCGGGTGGTGGAAATGCTGCGATCGCGTTAATATCTTTACGCGACCGCGGCAACTTGTTGCCGCCTTCTTGAAGATTGCGGCAACGAGTTGCCGCGGTCCTGCGATCAGGTCAGGAGCACCACGTTATGCACACGATGATTCGCGTCGGATCGATCTATGCCGCCCGCTCGTCAGTGATCGTCGGTGATGTGGAATTCGGCGACGATTGCAACATCTGGCACAACTGCATCATCCGGGGCGACGTGGCCCCCATTCGCGTGGGCGAACGGGTCAACATACAGGATGGGGCCATCCTCCACTGCCGCCTCGATGTCACGCTGGAAGTGGGCAACGACGTGGCCATGGGGCATCAGGCGGTGGTCCATTGCAAACGCGTGGGCAGCCGGACGCTGATCGGGACCCGCGCGACCGTGCTCGACGATTGCGAGATCGGCGACGATTGCCTGATCGCCGCCGGGGCATTGCTGCCGCCGGGCACGATCGTACCGGACGGATCCGTGGTGATGGGAATTCCCGGCAAAGTGGTCAGAACAATCCGCGATGACGAGCGGGCCTATATCCGCCGCGTGGTGACCGGATACATCGAGCTGGCCAAACGTCATGTGGCCGGCGACTTCGCACCTTATTCCGGATGGTGAGACTGCGCTCTCGCCGGTTACTCGGCAGCGACTTGCGGTGAACCGGACTCTCGTGGGATCGCCGCGGCCGGTACGCTCGCGACCATTCGACCCGCCCGTCCCGTCGCCCGCCCCAACCAGAGCAAGCCGAGCATCAACAAACCCATGACGAGAGGTATGCCCGCCGCCATCATCGGCTTATTCAGCCGCTGCAACAGCGGTCCGGCCATCTCGACAGCCCGCGCGGGGATAAATCGGAACGGGGCAGGTGCAGGCATACCACCGGCGGTGTCGGCTCCATCGAAAGCGGCCAGTTGAGTCGCCGCGTCCGCCCGCTGACGATAAAGATCCATCTGTGCGAGCAACCCGGACCGTGCCGCATCGTCTTCGCCCAATCGCTTGAGCACCTCAGCCGCCTTCTGAGCGATCGCCTGATCGAGCTCCGCCGCCTGCCGCAGCAGCCGATCCCGTTCCGTTCGCGCCTCAGTCACCATTTTTTCATGCTGGGTACGCTGCTCGGCCAACGTCGTCTGCCGCACGGTCGCGGCGATCCGCTCGCGTTGTTGCCCAACCTGCGAACGAAGTCCCGTTACCCGCAGACACAGCGCCGCCAGTTCGAGGTTCTGCGTCGGCATGACCGAACGCGCCGCCACCCCCACCGAATCGCATGCACGCATGGCCGGCTGAAGCTCCCGCTCGAGTGAGTTGCGCGAAACGATGCTTTTGGTGCCGCCCTCGGCGATCGATTCCAGCGCTCTGCGCAACGCCGCCAATTGAGCCGTCGAATCGCTGATAAAGTTTTTGGCGCCGGCTTCCAGTAATGCCTGGGAAGCCAGAGCGTCGCCGGCGGGCGTACCGATCAAGGCGGTATGCTTGTGCCAGATCTCTTCGAGCGAATTGGACACCTTCACGGATTCAGAGAGTGCTTTCTGGATGGCCTGAAGCGCGTTGCGAAGTGCGTCGTTGCTGTCGTCCGCATCCAGATGAGGTGGCAAAAGCTTGTCGGTCTCCGCTACCGCCCGGCGAAAATCGCCGAAGGAAGGTTCACCTTCCTTGAGAATCTTCTGGAGCGCCGCCGTCAACTGCTGTTCGAATTGGCCGAGCGCGCCTGCTTCGGACTGGAACATGGCGTCCGCTGCTTCGGCCGCCTGAACCTGGGCCGGATTCAGCGTGATGGTCTGTTCATCCGGCGGCGGCGCGGCGAGCCGATTCGCCGCCGCCTGTGAAGCGATCAACACTTTTTGCCGCTCAGCCTGGAGATCAGCCCATGCCTTAAGCAGCGCGCTTCGATTGCCGCTCTCCGTTCCCGCAGGTTGAGTCGCCGTAAACGCGGCGATTTTCTGGTCGATGTGACGAAGCTGCTCCAGCAGGCGGACCCGGTCGCCCGGCGCGGCCGGCCGCGTCGATGGCGCGACCGCATATGGAGCTGATGCACGGCGCACGATCCCCTCGCCAATCGCATTCACCGTCGCCACTCCTGCATTCCGATCGCCCGTCAGCAGCAAGAGTTCCAGACTGCCCATGTCGACATTCATCTCGGCCTTTACCGCCTCGCCGGAGGAAGCCGAAGCTTCGGTCGGCACGTATCCGGCCAATTGCTCCAGCAGCTTTGCATCTCCAGCCGGAGCCATCACCATCCCAGAGACGCTGTAGAGCGGCTTCTGCTCGCGGTAAGCGATAGCGGCCGCCCAGACCGCAACGGCCACCACCCCTGTGGCGGTCACCAGAGCAACAGCGGTCCCAACGGCTGAACGCTTTGGACGGAATACCTCTTGCCGGTGGGCCGGCGACGACTCAGGGCGGCCGCATTCCGCCAGCACGGCCGCATCGTCCAACTCCCGCAGCGGGCTTGGCGATTCCCCCTGCTTCTCCAGCAAGGCGAAGGCCTCGTCGCGCTCCCCGGTCAGTGTTTCAATACGGGCGGTCAACTGGTCCTGTAGCGCGCCATGTTCCACATCCCACTGCCGCCGCTCGTTCAGTTCCCGTGCATATTTCTCGATCTGCTGGTCGCGGTGCCGGACTTGATCCTCCAGGTGGCGAATGCTGGACAACTGATCGCGCACCAGTCTGTCTCTGTCCACATCCGTGCTGGCCTGCAAATCTGAGAACTGTTGTTCCACACGCGCGTATTGCCCGGCCAAAACGTCCTTCTCCTGACGCATCGCCTCCAGCTCTTGGGCGGTCGATTCCAGTTGATTCCTGAGATGCGTCTTTTCGGCCAGCAGATCGGCTTCGATCCCGCGCAAATGCTCCGCGATTTGCGCTTGTGCGGCGATCTGCTGATCGCGCTCCTGGACGATCCCGATGTAACGCTGGATCTCCTCTTCGCTGGAGCGGGCCTGTTGTTCGAGCTTCTCGACCGACTGCATCACCGTTTGATGGTCCCGCAGCAATCGCGCGTTCTCTTCCAGCAGATCGCTCTGGACCCTCCGAAGCTCCTGCTCGGTGGCCGCGAATTGCTCGATCTGACCATCCCCGGTGCGCGCGCGCTTCTCGTACTCGCGGACCGAAAGCTCATGATCGCCGGCGAGTTTCGCGTGCTGCGACTCCCAATGAGACAGGCTCTCGCGCAATTCGTTTTCCCGGGCGGCGTATTGCTCGATCCGTTCTTCCCGCTCGCGGAGCTGGGCTTCGAGCGTCTGGACCGCGGCCTCATGAGTCTCCATGAGCTGGAGCTTCTCCGAACGCAGTCGCACCTCGACCTTGCGTATTTCGCGCTCGCGCTCCGCGAACTGGGCAATCTGTTCCTGGCTTTCCTGGAGGGCTCTTACATGCTCTTCGAGCTTTTGTTCGCTGGCTTCGAGACGCTGCTTCAACGGGCCGAGTTCGGGTGTGCCCCAACGTGCTTTTTCAGTTTCCAGAGCCGCCGTACGTTCGTGCATTTCCTGCTGCGTACTGGCGGAACGCTCCAATAAAGATTGATTTTCCTCCAACTGCGCCTGGAGCTTCCGCACCTCCGACTGATGCTCCTGGACAAGCCGAATGTTCTCCGACCGCAGCGCGCTCTCGGTTTCGAGCAGCTCTGTCTGCCTGGCGGCCAGCTCCGCCAGCCGCTGCTCGCGTTCCGCGAGCGATCCGGCATGCTGGGCGATCTGCTCCTGTCCGGTTTGGAGCTGCTGGTCGTACTCGCGAAGTGCCGCCTCGTGCTGCTCCTTCAGACGAGCGTGCTCAGTTTCCCACGCGGCACTGGCCTGTCGGAGGTCCTGCTCGGTTCGTGCGTAACCGTTTATCAATTCCTCGTACCGGCTGATCTGCTCTTCCAGTTGCTGGATCGAGGCACGGTGGTCTTGAACGAGCTGTTCATTTTGCGCCCGCAGACCGGTTTTGGTCTCTTCGCGCTCCAGAGAGGCGGTGACATAATGCTCCAGCTCGTTTTCACGCTGCTCGAGAGTCCTCTTATGCTGCTCCAGTTGTTCGAGCAGAGAGGCCATCTCCTGCTGGAGCTGCCGCACTTCATCAGCGTGTGCCGAAGCCAGTTCCTCATGCTCCACACGAAGTGCTTCTAGCTGGCGAACGGACTCCTCGGCGGCCGCCCGCTCATCCTCGGTAATCGATCGGGCTTCGGCCTCATCCCGCTCCCGCGTACGCTGCTCCAACTCCTTATCACGCTGCCGGAGCGATTCCTTATGCTGTCCCAGTTGCTCGACGAGCGAAGCGATCTGCTGCTGGAGCCGCTGCATTTCATCAGCATGCTGAGACGCCAGCTCCTCGTGCTCCGCGCGAAGTGCTTCGAGCCGGCGAACAGCATCTTCGGCGGCCGCCCGATCATCGTCTGTAAACGATCGGGCTTCGGTCTGAGCCCGCTCGCGCGTACGCTGCTCCAGCTCGTCTTCGCGCTGCCGGAGCAATTGCTTATGTTTCTCCAGTTGCTCGGAAATGGACGCGATCTGCTGCTGGAGCTGTAGCACCTCCGCGGCATGCTCCGAGGCCAGCCGATCCTGTCCCGCACGAAGCTGTTCCATGTCACGAGGAACGTCCGCCGCCGGCACGGACGCTTCGTCATCCAGCATCAGCCAGGAATCGGCCTCCTCGCGCTCCTGCGTGGCGGCCTGATGTTGTTCGAGTTGCTCGAGGAGCGAGGCCATCTGCTGCTGGAGTTGTTGCGACTCAGCGTCATGTTCCGCCGTCAGCTTCTGCTGCTCCGCACGAAGAGCTTCCAACGCGCGAACGGCATCAGCGGCGGCCCGCTCGCTGTCCGCCAACCGGCCGGCTTCGGCCTCGTCCCGCTCCCGTGCACGCCGCTCCAGCTCAACCTCGCGCTGCTGAAGCATTTCCTTGTGCTCATCGAGCTGTTCGACAAGCTGAGTCACCTGCTGTTGAAGTCGCTCTATCTCGACGGGATGGGCCGACGCCAGCCGCTCGTGCTCCGCGCGCAGTTCTTCGAGCTCCTGAACGGCTTCGGCCGCTGCACGCTCGTTCTCCGCATGCAACCAGTTTTCGCCTTCTTCCAGCTCACGCGCCGCCTTCTCATGATGCTCCAGTTCGATCTCGCGCTGCCGCAGCGTCTCTTTATGCTGATCCAGTTGTTCGACGAGGGAAGCTAATTGCTCCTGGAGCTGCTCCACCTCTGCGGCACGCCCAGCCGTCAGCTTCTCGTGCTCAGTACGAAGAGATTCGAGCCGGCGGACCGCGTCGGCGGCGGTCGCCTCGTACTGGTTGATTTGCTCGCCGCGCTCCTGCAAGAGCTTGGCGTAGCCGGCGGCTTCCGTTTCCGTCGTTCGTATCCGCTCTTCGAGTTGCTCGATCGTGGCTTGGTGCGTCTGGAGAAGATCCGTGACTTCCTGCTCCGGGCTTTCCAGCGCGGGGGCCTCCGCCTTCGGCTGCTCCTTGGCCGTACGGATCTGCTGAAGGTATTTTCGCAGACCATTCGCGTATTGTTCGAGCCGCTGCTTGCGGCGGCGCAGATGATGTGCGTACTCATTGAGGCGGTCTTCGTTCGCCTTGATCCGCTCATTCAGCTTTTGCTGTGCCGCCTCGCGCTTGCGGATCAGCTCGTCGTATTTCGCCTGGACCTGGGTCTTGGCCTCGCGCACCAGGCGCTCGGACTCGGCGACCTTGCGTTCGCGCTTCGACAACTCCTTTTCGATTGCCGCCAGACGCTCGCGCACCTCATTGCTCTTGGTGTCGGACAGCGAGTCGTTATCGCCGGTCTCGTCGAATATATCAGGAAATGCGGACACTAATTCCGCTCCGCCAGAATGGTGTCGATTTCATCCATCTCCTCCGCGGAAATGGTAAACTCGCCGGCCCCGGCATTCTCGACAACCTGAGAAGCCCGCTTGACACCGGCGATCGCCGACGTCACGCCCGGCTGCTGGATCACCCAGCGCAGGGCCAACTGTCCCACCGTGCGATTGAGGCGCTGCGCGACCGCGCGGAGCCGTTCGATCAGCCGCAGGTTCCGCAGGAATTCATCGCCCATGAAACGCGAGTCGGTCGCCCGCAGATCGGTAAAGGTGCTCGACGCGTTGAACTTCCCGGTGAGCAGGCCGCGGGCCAGCGAGCCATAGGTGACCACACCGATGCCGTACTCGCGGCAATAAGGCAGCAATTCCTCGGCCACGTGTTGCTCCAACATGGATAGTTCCGGCTGGAGGGAATCCACAGGTCCGTACCGTCGGGCCTCGCTCATCTGCTCACAACTGAAATTGGACACGCCGATCGCCCGGATCTTCCCCTGCTCGCGCAACGCGACGAGCATTTCCATCGTTTCGCGCAGGGGCGTATCCGTGTCCGGCCAGTGGATCTGGTACAGATCGATGGTATCCGTCCGCAATCGCCGCAGGCTGGCTTCGCACTCGCGGCGGATCGAGTCTGGTTTGAGGTTGCGCTCGACGCGGCCGCCCGGATCGCGCCAGACGATGCCGCATTTGGTGGCGACGATGACCTGCTCGCGCCGGCCGGCGATGGCCCGCCCCACGATCTCTTCGCTGTGCCCGTAGCCATAGGACGGTGCCGTGTCGATAAAAGTGATGCCCAGGTCCAGACCCTGGCGGATGGCGGAGATCGATTCGTTATCGTCCACCGGGCCCCAGGAGTTCACCGTGCCGCCGATGGCCCAGCAGCCGATCCCGACGACGGAAACCTCCAGTTCGGATTTGCCGAGTCTTCGATATTCCATGGCCAGACTCTCACCCTCCCGAACGGTCCGCACGTCGTTATACACACCAGGGCCGCCGAAGACTGCATTGTATCCTTCGGCAAAAACCGGAACAAGGCGTCTTGAAATGCATGAGGAAAAAGGACTTATCGGCTGGTGAGCGTCCTGAGTGAAGCCAGTAAGCGAGGTATGGAATCCTGGCTTCCTGGGTCCTCATAAAAACTGCGAAATGCGAAATGCGGAATGGGAATTCGTACCGGTGATGCACGTATCCATCACGGGTTGACGACCACCTCACCGTTGGGGCCGTTGAACAGTACATTGATCCGATTGAGGACGTCTCGGCCAAGGATACGCTCACGGCCCGCAAAATCCGCCTGAAGGCGACAGCGGTGACTGGTCCCATCAAGATGGACCCAAACCGAGAATACGACCGTTGGCGCCACGGAGTTACCAACGCCTCCCATCAGGCCGGGGACACCTTCAGCGGCGTCGAGCTGCATCAGTTGACAATCGGACCACGGCAGGGCGCTCCCATCCGCCCCGGTGTCGGGAATCACACGATCCAAAACAACCCCCGGCGAACTGGATTGTTTCCGGAATTCCGCGGTAAGCAGTGGAAGCGCCTCGCCAGGATAGGCGCTATCATACGGAAACACGGCCCGCCTCATGTGACACGGTTCATGTTCGTGTCCGACGCAGGTTACGAACGGATGTTGCCCGGATCGCTCCGCCTGATGGAAGATCTCGACGGGGCTGCTGCCGGATGTAATGACCGCCCCGTTGGCAAAGGCGACCCATCGATCCCGATACTGGGCGAGCAAGGCATCGCGAACGGCCCAGTATTCAGATTCGTTTTTGCGCCAGTCCGGGTGAATCTGCCGAGCCACGTCCGGCGGGAGACCATCGATCAAGCTTTGCATGCCGCACCTCGAAATCACCTGCACCTCATTATACGCGATACGCGCCGGATACGCGATCACGGGCAGAGCGCGTGTTCAATTGCGGATTGCGGATTGCGGATTGCGAATTGCGGAATTCGGAGCCTCCAATCAGGGGCAGAGCGCCTGGTGCGGTGGGGTGGTGATGGCGTCCTTGATGGCGAGCATGTCGTCGGCGTCGATGTTGCCGCCGGAGAGGTTGATGTCGTGCCGGGGGTTGACAGCGGCCGGTTGGTCGAGCCGACTTCGGGTGAAAAGGACGTCGCCGAGGTTGACCGTGCCGTTGCCGGTGGTGTCGCCGGCCAGCGCGCGGATCATGCAATCATTGTCGCCGGAGAGGGTCTGCGTCAGCGTGCCGGGGCCGAGGGTGATCGTATAGCAGGACCCGTCGGTCATGCCGCCGGTGAAGTCGATCGTCAGTGTGCTGCCCGAAGTGCCGGCCGTGAAGGTGGGCGAGCCGGGGCCGTCCACGGCGATGTTGGAGGCGCTCGCCAAGGTGACTGTCGCATCGAAGACGATCTCAATCTTCTGAATGCCGCCTTCGCGCGGTTCCACCGTGGGTCCGTTCGCTCCGTTGCCGGTGGCGTCCGCGTCCAGCACGATCGGCAGGTCGCCCAAACCGCTATGCGTCCGCACACTTCGCCAAGCCGTTATCCGCGGAGGAACGATGAGCTGCGTCTGGACCGTGTAGACATCATGGTAGCTGTCGAGCCAGGTAAGCCCTTCATTCGTCTGCTTGAAGAGTTGCAAATTCTGTAATGCGAATGGTCCATACGTTCCGGCTTGGCCGATCGAATCCCGCTCGAACTGGATATTCACTACGGAGGTGCCCACCGGAAGCTCCATTTGCGTGTTCGAGCCGACGAGTTCAACCTGATGCGCGTCATCGAAGAGTTCGCCCGAAATGGCGTAGAAGCCCGACTCCTCAGCGGTAACACACATGCTCAAACGGATGATATCCGTCAAGCCGTCGGCGTTCAGGTCGAGGGCTTCCTCTGAAGGCGCGCACGATATAAAAGCGATCGCTTCGGAAAGATCAAAGCTTCCGCTCACCACTCTTGCAAATGGAACCTGGGATGGTGACATGCCGGTTGCTCGGTATATGGCGGTGTATTCACCCGGCTGCGCTGCACTTGTATACAGCCCTGCATATATCCCATCGTCAGCCGAATCATCTGCGTGGAGACCATCATCAAACAATTGCAGAACAGTTTCTGTCGCATCTGGAGCAACTATGCGCGCTTCCACGCTGGCACCGGTGATGGGCGTGGCAACCTGACCGTCATCGCTGATCAGACCGCAGGTGACGATGATCTCCTGTCCCTGCGAAAATCGTAACGCGGTTGTCGGAACGAGGGCCAGGCTTGAGTCTCCAAAGCCGGTCAGGGAGTAGTTTATATTGCTTGTTGCAGTGCTGGCGTCTAGGACAGCCGTCCAGTTCCCAGGCGAAGGCATGGCAATCTCATATATCACGACATTTGGTTCGGACTGGACACTTGTCGGACTGATGACAGCGTTGGAGGGGTCACGAAGCGCGGATGAGAAGCTGTCTCCTTGCCAAGAAACGATAAAGTTCAGATCCGACAAGGCATCACTGGTCAAGACAAGCTCCGTCGATCCACCCGCTGTGACTACACCTGATAAATCGTGGAACTGTTGCATGAAAGTCTGCGGCATTCCTTCCAAGGGGAAGGCGTTCGTAACCCATTGGCCTTCAGGTGCACTTTCCGACGGCGGTTGGTATTCGTTTCCATTTCGTCCATTGCGCAGGCGTCCGATGACCCAATCAGCCACCGACGCATGGTCGCGCAGATCCGCGTGATCCAGCGGAGCAATAGCCCGCTCTCTTGCCTTATCAGCCGCCGGGAAGCTGGAGGTCCTGCCTATTCCAATACTACGTGGAATGCCGAAGGCAACAACCAATTTGTAGTACTCACCAGATGCACTTAGCTGCGTAACCAGCCCGTCATTCACGGAATCTTGGATCGGACTCCGGGAGGATAAGATGTTGCCTAACAGTCGCAGTGACGCGCGACCTGAGCTTGTAATCGAAGTGCCGCCAAGCAGATAAAGATCAACGTCAGGCGGGAAGTCCTTGACAAAATCGTTTCGGACATAACGAGTGCGAAGATTCTTGGTCGATGCCCATTGACAATTGGCGCCCAACCACTCATCGACCGCCGGAGGCGTGTATAGAGTCAGGCAAACGTCCCAATCGGCCAGGCGCGTGCCTGCGTTCGGCGTACTCAGCATGATCACACTTCCGATTGGAGCACTGGTCAGCCTTTTCTCCTTGAGGAATTGGCGGGTGATCAGGCCGCCCATGCTGTGTGCGACGATGTTGATTGATTTCGGGGCACGACCGCCATTGAGTTCTTTGTAGCGCTGGATCTTCTTGTAAATGTAGAAGTCAAGGCTATCGGCGTTTGCTGCGATGCTCAGCTCACCGTTAATGATGTTCCCATACAAGCCGGCGGCCGGATCGGGCTCATTGCAGTCCCAGACCTGGCTGAAGCCTTGTGCCCGCAGGCGATTCCGCAGCGCGCTCCAGTAGCAATACGCATTGTCGTCATCATCGCAATACTGGTCGGGAGTCAAGGTTGTCCAGGCAGTGAATTTGCCGCGGCCCTTGACGAGCACAACGGGGACATTCTCCGGCTGGAGATCGGCCAGCAACTGCTCGGATACGATGATATCCAAGGGCGTCGGCGGACCCGTGGAGACTTGAACATCGGGAAAAGAAATGCTCTCGAAGCGATCGGGGGCGTTGATCTTCACCGCATGAACGGTATAGGCGCCTGGAGCGAGACCCTCAATCGTGTACTGGCCGCTGCCGTACGACAAAGCAAGCTTACCACCTCCTGTGATCTGAGCATTCTGGATCGGTTGCCCCGTGTCCTGGCGCGCCACAAATCCCGTGATCGAACCGTAAGTCGGTGCTGTCGCCAGGGCGGTGCCGGAGAGTTCGCGGGTTGCGGTCATTGAGGGGGCGGTGAAATAGAGCGTGCGGGTGTGGCTGCCCTGGGCGGTGGGGCTGTAGCGGACGGTGACGGTCTGCTGCTGGTTGGGGCCGAGGCTGTACGTGCCGCCGGAGACGATGCTGAACGGCGGCGAGACGATTGCCGAGCCAGACAGCGTCGAACCGCCCGTGTTCTTCACCGTGAACGTCCGATCCGCTGCTCCCCCGACGCCCACCGAGCCGAAAGAAGTCGGTGTCTCCGGCGTA
Source organism: uncultured Planctomycetales bacterium (assembly GCA_964384465.1). Taxonomy (GTDB): domain Bacteria; phylum Planctomycetota; class Phycisphaerae; order UBA1845; family PWPN01; genus CAYLLT01. Next base: position 11,984 of record CAYLLT010000033.1, read on the forward strand.
ACCACCAACGTTGCCGGTAAAGGAGGGATATCCAGCGTGACATCCGCATCCGCCCAAGCCCGATTGACACGAGTGAAGTTGGCATTGAAGCTGTTGCTGTCGGAAGAACTCAGGGTCGCTCCAGTCAGCCGAGTATCCAGATTGAAATTCGCGCTGTCCGCGTAAGGCGGATTCTGCCCAGTCAATCGGGTATCGACACTGAAATCCGGACTGTCGGCGAACGGCAACTCCGGGGCCTGCTGAGTGGGGGAGATCAGCAGGAGACCCAACGCCAGGAACACCATCTTGACGGAATGCGGCGTCATAATCGTTAAACCAAGAGCCGGATGGGGCCGTCGGTCATAGACCTACCAGACCCATCCGACTCTACCACGTGAATTCGGCCGCGCGGCGTCTTCACCGGCACACACGGCTCAGGAATGGAGCCAGGACTTTCAAAACCACGCCCGCACAGTCCGTGAACCGCGCGATTCCGGGTTTGATGCCGCGCATCAACTGAAAGTGCAGGGCCAGACGGAACCCATAGTTGTTGTTCCGCGTCGTGGGCGTGTTGTTGTTGCGGTTGGTCGTGGTACAGTTCGTTGCGTTGTTGTTCCACGAGCCGCCCCGAAGAACACGAGACCCGATCGGTTCCACCCCTTCTGAACGTCCATTCCCGGCTCAACCGTCGAACCAGCCGTTTGCTGTCGGCATGACGAGCATGACCGATCCAACTGGCCAGCCGGGGCTTGATATCTTCCCATTGAATCAGGCGCTGGGCATACGCGCGTTTCATCCACCGAACGCGCCGCCGGAATTTGTGTACGTTGTCTTTGCGCAGCAACCGGTGCGTCGGCCACAGGCGATACCCGACGAAGGTCAACCCCGTCCGCACCGGGCGGACAAACACCTTTCGTTCGTGTAGTGGTAATCGCCGTCGGTCGAGATGCTCGCGAATCCTGTCCAGGCTATCCTTCAGGGCCATCCGATCGTTGTGCAGCAGGATGAAATCGTCGCAGTACCGCACGTACGCTCCGATGCCCAAGCGGCTGGTGACGTAATGGTCCAAATCGTTGAGCATCCAATTGGCGAACCACTGGCTGGTCAGATTGCCGATGGGCAGCCCCCGCCGCCGCTCGGATGGACTGAACAGATCGTCCCCGGCGAACCAATGCAACGGCCCACCTTGCTCGTTCGAGCCGTCCACGATCAAATCCATCAGCCACAACACGCGACGGTCTTTGACGAGCCGGCGGAAAACGCCCTTCAAAATCTCATGATCGATGCTCGGAAAGAACTTCCGCACGTCGCATTGCAAGGCATATCGGTGCCCGCGCATCAGCGATTGCAACCGATCCGCCGCCGCGAGCGTCCCTTTGTTTTTCCGACAGGCGTAACTGTCCGGATGAAAATGGCGATCCAGGATCGGCTCCAGCACGTTCATCAGCGCATGATGCACGACGCGGTCGCGGTAAGGGGCGACCGAAATCATCCGCGGCTTGGGTTGGGTGATCCAATGCGACGTGAATCCTCCCGGTCGATAAGACTGACCGGCCAACTCTCGCTGTAACCGAAGCAACTGCTCTTCCTGCGCGAAATTGAACGCCTGTACGGAGGCCCGGTCGCGCTTATTTCGTTGCGCTCGGCGCGCAGCCAGAACGAGGTTCTCCCAACTGACCAATTTCTGCCACAATCCGCCGTATCGTTTCATTTCATTTCTTTTTCTTATCTGCGAAATCTGCGTAATCTGCGGATTATTCAAATTCATCCGCAGATTGCGCAGATTGCGCAGATTTTGGATTTCGTTTCGAGAAAACCAGGCGCTTATACTCCAGGGACTCCGCTCCGAAGTTGATCAGCAGGCCGACTTCCAGACCCGTGGCCTTCAGGTAGTTGATGACCTGGGCTTGCTCTGGCCCGCCGATTTTGGCCAATGCTTTCAGTTCCACGATGACAGTATCAAAACAGATAAAATCAGCGCGGTAGTCGGCGCGCAATCGTCGGCCTTTGTAGAACACCGGCAAATCCACCTCTCGACGGTACGGGGTCTCTCGGGCCGCCAATTCCAGTTCCAGGGCCTCCTGATACACCGCTTCCAGAAAGCCGCAGCCCAGCTCCCGATGCACCTCCATCGCCGCACCGATCACCGCGTAGGTCCGTGGATCCTTTTTGTCCACAGATTGCGCAGATTTCGCAGATAGAACAGATTCAGACGAGAACGACCTTGAAGGCGGGTCATTGAATTCCATCATTATCACTTCCTTTATATTCTTCTCTGCAAAATCTGCGCAATCTGCGTAATCTGCGGATCGTCATCCTGCCCTGTTTTTCAGCCAGCCGCCAACTTGTGAACCGATGTTAAGCATCGCGCTCGCCGCGAAACCATGACTCTTGACCGGCAGCACTTCCAAATCCTTGGCCAAACGCAGTTGAAAACGCAGGACTTCCAACTCGACGTTCGTGTCATTGAGGAAAACCGCCTTTTCCTTGGAGTATTTGGCCCGGATCAGAAGCGACAGGACCGTTTGCAAGCGATTCTCCATGGCCAGGCCCAGGCTGTACCGGTGATGCCGCGGGAACTTTTCCGTATGCCGGATCGTCCACAGCATGAAGTCGTAGAAATCGGAAATGACTTTTAATTCCTGGGCCATCTGGTTTTCTTCAAAAATCGCCAATGCTCGCTTCGCTCGCATTGAGCAAAGGGAAAAAGGACACAGAGCAAAGAGTTAATTTAAGTCCAGGGCCAGACGGAACCCATAGTAGTCGTCCCGCGACGTGGGCGCGTCGTCGCCGCTGCGGTAGGTCGTGGTACAGACCGCTGCGTTGTAGTACCACGAGCCGCCCCGAAGAACACGGCTGCAGGAAGGAGGAGAGCCGCTGTAGCAACTGCTCGTCCATTCCCACACGTTGCCGGACATGTCATAACATCCGAAGAAGCTTTTCGCGTTATTGGTTCCGTTGGTCCCGTTGTAGTGGCCAACCTCAGTCGGATTACCGACGCAATAGCCAGGGGATGCGGAGTAGTAGTTACACCAGACGCAACTGATCGTGTCCTGTTGGAAGCCGTAGGTCCATCGTTTGGAGATGGTCGGGTCCCACGCAGCGGCCTTCTCCCATTCCTGCTCGGTGGGCAGACGCCATGACCGGTTGTCGCGCTGGCTCAGCCAGTTGGCCATCGCCACCGCGTCGTCGTGGCTGACGTAGCGAACCGGATAATTCTGCCGGCCGGAGTTGACCGCGTAGGTGTAGGGCGGCGTGCCGGAGCGCGTGATTTCCTGCCCGCTGGTCCAGTACGTACCGTTGGGGTCGGCGGCGTTGAGGAATTCGCAGTAGCGCAGGTTGGTCACCTCGTACTTGTCGAGCAGGAAAGCGGCGATATAGATCGGAGTGCTGCCTTGATACGGAAAATCACCCGAGGGGACGAGCACCATGTTGCCCGTCCCGGTCCCGTCGTCGGCGTAGACGCGCACGCGGAAGCTGCCCACTCGGCCGGGGATATCCGCGCCGGCGTCCCACACGGCCAGCTTGTTATTTCCCGGACTGACGTTCGGCCCGACGTGGCCGGTGACGGTCATCGCCGGCACGCCCCAGGTCGCCCCGCCGTTGTCGCTGACCACCACCCAGACGGTGCAGGGGTTAGCATTGGTCAGGTTGTAGTGGATGTCCACGCGGCGGGAGTTGCCCGCCTGCTGGTTAGCGGTCACATTGCTGACCACCGGCCCCGACTGGGCCAGAACTGTTAGCGTACCTGAGAGTGCGAAAGCCATGCAGGCACAAAGTCCGCGCATCATCTTGCTCATTTGTTCACTCCTTATCCGTTGATCTGCTAGTGCAGACTTCCAACACCCCGTTTTCGCCTTAATTGTCAGACCCCGAACCGGCGACACTCGCCCGCCGCGATGGCTACCATACCGCTCTGTTGCGCCCAAGCCGGGCAAACGCAGATCCCCACGACTATCACAGCCGCCAATCGTGTGGCCCATTTCGGAGGTTGATGCGTCATGGGAGCGCATCATACCCGATGGCGCGTAATCTTCACAGGAAAAATTGTGGTAAAAGAGGTGGAGAGGCGGAAAAGTCGAAAATCGACAGTCGAAAGTCGAAAGGGAATAGGGAGCCATCAGTTCTCAGCTATCCGCTTTCAGCCAGAAGCGGGCAGGGGGGGCGGGGGAATTGCGGATTGTGGAATGCGGAACAAAGGGGGCAGGGGTAGAGGGGCCGGATAATTGAATGCCGGCCAAGCGAGCGGCGAGTCGGCGATGGATTAGAGTTCCCAATCCTCGATTCTCAGACCTTTCACACGCTCAAACTCCGCGGTGTTGTGCGTGACCAGCGTCAGGTTGTTGGCCAGAGCGATGGCTGCAATCATCAGATCGTTGGACCCGATGGGAAGGCCCTGACTTTCAAGGTCAGCGCGAATACCAGCGTAAGTCTCTGCGGCATCATCATCAAAGGGAAGCGAGACGAAGCGGGACAGGAACTGCCGCTGGGAGGCTGACGTTTCTTCCGGCGAAATGCTTTTCACGGCCCCGAAGAAAAGCTCCGCCTTGACCACCGAGCAGACGACCAGTTGCTCGTCGCCGGCCGACTCGATCCGCCGGCGCACGGTATCGGACTTTGCATTCAAGTAGCGGATGCAGGGATTGGTGTCCAGCAGATAAATCACGTGGACCAATCCCGTTGCTGCAACGGCAGGTCGTCCGGTTCATCAAGACCCAGGCCCGCACACGAGCCATACGTTCGTTCGATGAACGTATGCCAATCTTCGGCAGCTTTCTCCCCTCTGGAGAGCGGTTCGATCGTGACCATGACTCTGGTCTTGGCCTCGGACGAGCCCAAAGGAACCCGAAGAGCCAACACCCCGTCGGTTCCGACCTGGGATTCGATGTGGATGGTGTTCATGACGACGGCGATGCTCCTTGTTCTGTCCCGGTATTATTCATTCTATCACGTTTCGGAACCCGGAAACGTTTGGAGGCATCATACCCGAAAATTTCGTCAGTGCAACTTAAAAAGGACGGAAAAGTCGAAAGTCGAAAATCGACAGTCGAAAGGGAATCGGGAGCTATCAGCTCTCAGCTTTCAGCTTTCAGCCAGAAGCGGGCAGGGGGGCGGGGGCAGAAACGTCGAAAGAGGCGCGGTCAGGCGCTCCTGGCCGTCAAAACCGGCGAGACTTCGAGGACCAGCCGCTGGAGATCGGCTCCCAGGATCTGAGAGGCATCCAGGATTTCGAGGCCGGCGAGCTTGCCATCGGGGCCGTAGTCGGCGGTCAGGTCATCGGTCAGTTCCCGGCATTGGGCGGTTCCCGGAGCCAGCGGGCGCAACTCGATATACAGTGCGTCGGCCTCGGCGTCGTAGGTGATTTTCACGGTTCGACCTCCTCAATCATGATAGAAGACTTTCACAGTCAAAACCACGATGCGCTCCGGTTCGTCAGCAAACACGGCGTCCACCGTCTTGTATGCATACATCAGGCCGTTCACAGGAGACACCGCCCCGAATTCAAACTGCCTTGCCGCATGCCACTTCCCGCGTTTGGCCGGCTTCCACTGGCCCTCCCGAACGGCCTTGGTGATCTCGTCTACTGTTGCGCCGCGCAATAAAAGGCGATCCTTTGCGTGGCGGGTGAGGATGACGGGCTTATCGGCTGGGCCGTTCAACGCTCCGACCTTTTTGCTCGTGCGATCGCCTTTCGGAACTCGGCCTGGCCGGTGCGGAAAAAGGCGATTTCCTGCTCCGGGGTCATGCCCTTGACGCGGGCGCGAATCTTGCGCTGGGCGGCCCGCTTCATGCGCACGCAATCAAAGCTCTTCTTCGTCTTCATACGCGATGACCTCCAGCGGTGATCGGATTTCAATGGCTCGGTAGCTCCGCAGCGCATTCACAGCATTGTAGAGCCGAATCTTGTCAAAATGAACGATGTGCCGGAAGTTCCAACTGACGATCAGGTCAGCTCCGCCGACGGTGGCGGCGGCCACATGGCCGGCGTCGTCGGCCCAGTTAGGGCCGACAATCCCGGCGGACAGATACGCATCGCGCAGGGACAATA
>CAYLLT010000033.1:18021-36327 GCA_964384465.1 uncultured Planctomycetales bacterium
CGACTCATCAAAGGCGACCAGTCGCATGTGCTTGAATAACGTCCGGAAGAGCCGCCGGATGCGGGTCGGGGCCGATTGAATCTCCTGCCGGACGATGTCAGAAACCAGCAGCTCAAAACGCCCCTGGCGAACGAGGTCGAAGAACCCGGCACTGGGCTCCGCGAATTCGCGGTCAAATACGCCGCCGTAGACTGAGGTGTCCGCGTATGCCAGGATCGCCATCGAGTCACCCTACCGCGCTACACCGCTCTGTTGCGCCCAAGCCGGGCAGACGCAGATCCCCACGGCGATCACGGCCGCAAATCGTGTGGCCCATTTCGGAGGTTGATGCGTCATGAAAGGAAGCCTCTCGTGCGAGAAACAACGCAGCGCGTCGCGCATGCCATTCACCGGTGCCCTCGTTCTGGATTCCGTCTCCTGCATTCTGCCTTCTGTCTTCTTCCCCCCGTCTCCCGTCTCCCGCATTCTGCCTCCTGTGCCGTTTGGAAGCATTATACCGCAAAATTCCGTCAATCAAGCTGGAATTATCTGGCGGCGGATCAGAAATGCGGTGGGTGGCACGCACAAGTCTGTTTGACTTGTGCGTGCCACCCCGCCGCTGCTATCCTATAGGAGAGGTGAACTATGGTGCTGCGTCTCGATTTATCGTCCGAAGCCGAAGCCCAGTTGCGCTACCGCGCCGCTGTCGCCGGCAAGGATGTGGACCGTTTCGTACTCGAAGCGGTGGAGCAAAAGCTGGCTGAAACGAGCATTCCACTCAAGCCGGCGCCGCAGACGCTCAGTGCTGCGGAGTGGACGGCTTCGCTCAAGGCGTGGGCCGCCAGCCATCCGCATCTCGACTACATCGCGGACGACAGTCGCGAGAGCATCTATGCCGGACGGGGTGAATGAGCATTCTCGTCGATACGAATATCCTCACCTGCGTTGCGCAGCCGGCTCACCCAGTCACCCAAAGGTTCTCCAGGCATTGGGTGTGTTGCGTGATCGTAGTGAATCGCTCTTCATCGTGCCACAAGTTCTATTTGAACTCTGGGTTGTCTGTACCCGCCCACGTGCAGAGAATGGTTTGGGAAGGACCACGATCGAAGCGGCCGGCGAACTGCATAAGGCAGCCGTCCATTTCCCGGTACTCTCAACCCATGCTGAATCGGTGTTGTTGTCTGAATGGGAGCGCCTGGTCCGAGCGCATGACGTGAAGGGCAAGGCCGCACACGACGCCCGTCTTGTCGCAGCCATGTGCCTCCACGGGCTCACGCACATCCTCACATTCAACGCTTCTGACTTCGCACGCTATCCAGACATCACGGTACTCACGCCTGAACAGGTGCTCGCCTCTATGGCATGACCCCTCGTTGTTACCCTACTCCATCGCGCCATTCAGGAGATTCCCGGAAGTGGGGTTAGTTTCGTAGGCTCCCGGCGGTCACCGCCTGCGGGTCCGTCTGGGCGAGCGGCGCTGCGGGCTGCCGTTGCCGAAGTCGATGGAGGTGACCAGGATAAGATCCACGATGCTGAAATGATCGCCAGCGCCAACGGTGAAGATGCGGGCGTGCTCGGGTGGGACCCAGACCCAGTCGGGATGCGGCACGCGGAATCGCCGGCCGTCAGACAAGGAGATGGTGAACGGCGTAAAGGGCTGCCTCTTCAAAACTTCACGCAGTTGCTCGGGGGTCATCGGGTTCTCCTCGGCCTTCATTTTACCGCCGCGGCCGCCCGCGGTCCAAGCGGCGTAGGTGGGTCTTGACCCACCAAACTCTGATCATCGGTTTACGTTTCGTGGTGGGTCAAGACCCACCCTACTGCTACTGCTACTGCTACTGCTACTGCTACTTCATACGCGATGACACCGCTGGTGCGAGATCTTCAGGTCAGTTCCCAAACTCCTCGTTCCTTGACGGCCCGGTACATGGCATCCGGGGCCAGGTCGATTTCCCCCGGCCACTGGACGAAGCCATGGGCACAATCCACCTGCGAGAATACCCGCGGGTCCTTGAGCGGCTCAAAGACCCCGTTCAGATGGCCTTCGCGAAAGACGACCTCGCCCGAGAGCCCGTCCCGGAACGTCACTTTGAGGCGAAAATGTTCGATGGCCCGCACGTCCACCACGTCGTATTCCATGACTTCACTCCAGTGGGGTGATTTTTCTCGGTTGCTTTCTGGCCCGGCAGAGTTCCCAGTCTTTGCGCAATTCCGTCCTGTGAAGCGCCGCCCACTCGAGAACCAGCGCCAAGGAGCGGCGAGGAAGCTCGCCTTCGAGGACCTCCAGCGTGTCGATGGAAATCGACGCCTTGTACTCGGCGTACTCAGCGTGAAAATGTGGCGGCGCATGATCGTCGTAAAACATGCGGATGATGATCCCATAGAAAATGCTGATACTGGGCATGCCCCGCCTCATCGTACGCGGCCACGACGATCCTTCACCAGCACCCTGTCGTCCTCGGATTCCTCGCAGCGATGCTCCTTTTTCGGATCATCGAACCAGACGCTCAGCGTGTTGCCCTCGCGATCGTAATACACTCTCAACTTGTCGATCATTCCCGCCCTGCTTTGCAACCATTGAGTAGCTCAACCCAGACCCAGCTTCTTGCGCAACTGAGAATAGGGACGAGCCGGCCCCGCCGCTTTACGCTTCTTGGCTTCGGCGATGTCGCCACGGTCCAGTTCCGCGGACTCTTCAGCCTGCCTCCGCAGCCGCTCGAAATCCCTTTCAGGAACGATCACGAATCGCTTACCGGCCAGATTGATCGTTTGAATAGTCACCTGGGTTGAGTCCTCCTTTCGTCTATCCATCGTACATTGCATCGAATCCGACGGCCGAGTCTCGTAGGGTCCTCTGTGCGGACCATTTCTCACGAAGCATGATCCTCTACCGTTTTGGTCCGCACGGCGGACCCTACGCGGCTGATACGAGTCACAGGCTGAGTGCGGTCCTTCGCCGGCCGTTCCTGGTGCGCCGGGCCTGCGGCTTGGGTCGAAACCGCCTGCTGAAGCGGAGAATTTCCACGCCCACGACGCCATCATCGTCGTCGAAATCGACGATCAGACCCGGTTGGACCTCTTCGGAAGCGGCCACTTTCCGCGTTCCCAGTTTCAGATAGGCCGCGTCAACCTCCGCGTCATATTCGAGTTTGACTTGTCCGCGTCTCATCATTTCCTCCCGGCCCGGCGGTCGAAAAACACGGTGATGATGCGCCATGGTACCATACGGTGATTAAAAATCACCCGAAGGGCCTTGGATCTCCCGGATGGGTGCAATCGTTTGATGGCGTGCGACACCTCCGGATCGTCCCTATCGGGTTCTATTCGATCCGGATGCGCGAGGGCGCGACGAACCAGGTCAAGCCCGATCCCGCGTTGAGCCATGCGACGTCGTGCATGTCGCGAGATCGCATAGGGAAAGTCCTCGGTCATCGGGCCCCGATCCTCGCCTAACCCGTCAGGTGTTTGGAGGCATCATACCCGAAAATTTCGTCAGTGCAACTTAATTGTTTGGGGGAAAGTCGAAAGTCGAAAATCGAAAGGGAATAGGGAGCCATCAGCTCTCAGCTTTCAGCTTTCAGCCAGAAGCGGGGAGGGGGGCGGGACGGTGGAATTGCGAATTGCGGATTGGGAAGTGCGGAAGTCGGATGAGGAAGGCATGAAGGCAGGAAGGAGTCCTGGATTCCTGGGTTCCTCAGAAGAATTGCGGATTGTGTGTTTCCATCGGCGTCTATCGGCGTGCATCGGCGGTTCCACAATTCCGCAATCCGCAATTCCCTGCGTCTCTCGCCGGGAAGTGGCTACCCATTCAGCGGCCATGCGATCGGGATCAGGATGGTCGCGGCGATCCATAGAAGGATATCGAGGGGAATGCCGACGCGCGTGAAGTCGGTGAATTTATAGCCGCCGGGGCCCCAGACCATCATGTGCGTCTGGTAGCCGATCGGGGTGGCGAATGCGGCTGAAGCGGCGAAGGCGATGGCCATCGCGAACGGGCGGGCATCCGCGCCGAACAATTGCGCCGTGGCGATGCCGAATGGAAACATGAGCGCGGCCGCCGCGTTGTTGCTGAGCAGCTCGCTGAGCAGGGTGGTCAAGAGGTAAATAGAGGATAAGGCGACGACGGGCATGGCCGCCGTGCCCACCGGGCCCAGCGTATGTACGCCCTGGAAGACACCCTGTGCAATCATCCTGGCCAGGCCGGAATTCTCTATGGCCTTGCCGAGACCGAAAGAGGCCGCGATGGTGACCAGCGTCTGCCAGTCAACGCTCTGGCGGGCGTCGGTGACGGAGATGCACCGCGTGACCACCATGAGGCCGGCGACGATGAATGCGATCAATACTTCCGGCGGCAGGAATTCAAACTTCGTTGCGGCGGCAAAACCAGCGATCAGCAAGCCCAATAGCGCGAGGGCCAGCGAAGCCCGCTCATGACGCACAGGACGCGCCTCATCCACGCGACTCACCAGAAAGAAGTCCGGGTCGTTGCGATGGGCGCGAACAAAGTGCGGGCCGGCCTGCAAGAGCAGCGTATCGCCAGGCCGCAGGACGATGTCGCCGATTCGTCCCTTCAGCCGGGCGCCGCCGCGATGCACCGCCATAATGGCCGCGTTATACAACGCGCGGAAATCAGCTCCGCGGATGGTCTTCCCGACCAGCGGGGACGTTGTCGAGACGACCGCCTCGCACAGCCGTCGGTCGCGCCGCTTGGCTTCGCTGGTCTCGTAGTTGTCATCCGCCGCCGGGATGAGGCCGGGGATGCGCTCGAGATCGACGATCGTGCCCACGGCGCCGGTGAAGGTGAGGCGATCGCCTTCGCGGAGAACCTCATCCGGTTCCACCGGCGATATCGCGCGGCCTTCGCGCACGATCTCGTAGAGGAAGAGTCCCGGCAGGTGACGCAGGCCCGCTTGATCGATGCGTTGCCCGACCAGCCGGCATCCGGGCTGGACCAGCATGTCCACCAGGTATTCACGCATCGACTCGCCCAACTGCTCGATCAGATCCTTGCGGTCCGGCAGCAGCCGCCGACCGACGGTCAGCAGGTAAAGCAGACCCAGGAGCGCCATCGGCAATCCGGCTTTGCCCAGCTCGAACAACGACATCGGATGGAGCTGCCGCACGAGCGCCGCATCATCACGGTGCACCTTGGACCACTCGGCCATCATGCCGTTGACCACCAGGTTGGTGCTGGTCCCGATGAGCGTGCAGATGCCGCCGAGGATGGCAAAGTACGAGAGCGGTATCAGGAGCCGGGAGGGCGAAACGCGATGTTTGCGGCACCAATCGGTGACGACCGGCAGGAACATGGCCACGATGGGCGTGTTGTTCAGGAATGCGGACGAGCTGACGACGGACGCACCCAGCCGGACCATGGCCGAGCGTTCGGTTTTGGCTTTGCCCAGCATGCGAGCGCCGATGAGGTCCAGCGCGCCGGTTTCGCGCAGGGCGGCGGCGACGATGAACAGTGCCGCCACGGTGAGCACGCTCTCGTTGGCGAATCCGCGGAAAACCTCTTCGGGTTTGATGATCCCGGCCAATCCGGCGACGACCGCCGCACCGAGGATGAGGGCATCCGGGGAGCCCCAGTTTTTCACCAGCCCGAGGAACACCAGCCCAATCAGGGCGAGCATGAACCAGACCTGCCAGTTCATTGGTCAGATTCTCCTGCGGCAGGAAGGGTGTGACAGCCGGGGCCGAGGAACGACAGGTGGAACACTGGCGGGCCGATCAAGGATCATCGTCATGGTCCTGAGTTGTCCAATAAAAGCCGGACCCGAAACCTTGTCCGCATCGAGGTCGAGAGCATAACCGAAGGCGTAACACGACGGAAGCATCCGCCGCTTCCGGTCGCATCTGATGGGTGCGTGACACGTTCGGCGGACTCAGGAAGGGTGGTCCATGTTTTCAGTGGGGTGGCCCAGGTCCTCTGGACCTGGGGTCACGATTGTACCGCGTGCGTTAATGTCACTTCCGAGTCATACCCGTTTCACGTTCGCAATCACTCCCCCAGGTTTAAAAACCTGGGCCACCCTCTGGTAACACCCCCTTTTGGAACACCCGCCTTGGTACCAACAAGCACCGCCTAACGTGTCACGCACCCGCATCGGAACCGCGCTTGACAGGCGGCGGCGCGCAGCGATGATCGCGTGGTCAGAATGGGGCAGATTCAATGAGTCGAGGAGCGCCGGACAAGCCCGGCGGCTGAATGTTCATGAGTGCATCATTCTTTCTCGTTGTGTTCGTCGCCGTGTCCGGTGGCAAGACCGAGCGGATCAATCTGGTGGATTTTGGCCGGGTGGTTCGATTTGAGGGCGATTCCGCGGAGAAGCTTGAAGTGCGCGCGCTGGAGCGCGGCCCGGACGGATGGGAGGCGTGGCTCGGCGAGGACGATCAGTACATGATCGGCGTGGAGTGGGATGAACCGCACGACATCGCCGAGGTCAATATCGAGTTTCGTCACGCCATCGCCGGCCGCGAGCAGATCAGGGTGCAGTACTGGCAGGACCACTGGCCGGTGCGGGATCGCGGCGGCTGGGCCGAGCTTGACGACCCTTTCCACGGAAAATGGGCGACAGCCAAGGTGGCCGAGTGGTGGGCGGGCGACCGCGACATTTCCTTCACCTTCACGCCCTTCAAAGAGGAGCAGCCGGGGAAAGGAGCGTTCCAGGTGCGGTTTCGGCGGACGTACCGGCTGCGATTCCTGCTGGGCAAACAGGAGCTGCCGCCGGTGCGGTACATCCGGGCCTATGGTCGGAATGAATCGGCGGAGGCCACGTTCGACGTTGCACTCGGAACTCCGTCCGCGACGATGAGGTCCGGGCCCGGCACTCGCGTGCCGGGTTCTGACAGTCCATTGAAACCGCCGCTGAATGTCGCCGTGGTGAACGGTTATGTGGTTGAGCAGGAGGACGGCAAGCGCACGACGACGCAATCATCCGCGGTGACGAAAGAGCCGATCTCGCTGAAGGTCGTCTATGCGACGGGCGATCTTGATACCCCGACACGAACGATCGTGACGCTGCGCGACAATGGCAAGCCCGCGAAGGGCGTCTCCTTCCTGCCGATCGAGGCGGTCAAGGAGGGCGTCATTCGCGTGCCGTCACTTGGCGTGACCGTCGAGCATCGTGGAAGCACGACGAAGCCTGCGGAGTCGCAGAAAGGAGCATCTGTATACGATCGCGTCGATAAGGAGCCGGAGCAGACGTTCGAGCGTGCCCGGCGGGAAATACCCGAGCTGCGCAAGACCAAACAGAAGGGCCGCCCGATGTACTTGCCGCTCGGCCCGCCCGATGCACGGCAGGAGATTGCCGTCAATTACGACGGGAGCATTTTCCTCGACAAGAGCGCGCTGAAGGTTCCCGCAGCCGACAGTCAGCGTGTGAAGTGGCCGGCCGATGGCTGGTATCTGCGGCTCACCGCCGGTGAGCCGGCGTTCGATATATCCGCTGAAGGCGCGGTCAAGCAAAAGCTGCTCGACGGTTTCCTGCCCATTGTCATTAACACTTGGGAGACCGGCGGCGTCCAATATGAGCAGACGTGCGCGGCGACGTTTCTCGACGGCGAGCCGAAAGAGATCAAAGGCGATGAGACGGTCGTGTTGGTGATGCGGCTCAAAATATCCAACGCTGGTTCGACACCGGCCAAGGCCGTCGTCCATTTGAGCAGCGACCCGGCGGAGGTCTACGCGCAGGAGGGAAGCGGCATCTCCGCCGTTGGTAGGATCGGGCGCGACGGGAATTTGAAACAGTTTCCGCAGCCGCGCTGTCGATTTCACGCGCGAGCGACAGCGGGCGAGATTTCGCTCGTCGATCTCCAGAACAATGGGCACAAGAACACATTCCGTTATGGGAAAGAACTGGCCGCCGGCGAATCGCAGACGCTGTTTCTGGCCGTGCCGTTTCTGCCGATCGATACCGGGCAGGAAAAGGAGCACATCGTCCAGCGCCTGGCCGACGCCGATCAGGTGATCGACAGCGAAGCCGATCGCTGGCGGACGATCATCGCCCGGCAGGCCGTATTCGAGGTGCCCGATCCTCTGCTGAACGATTTCTATAAGGCCCAACTCGCGCACATCCTCATCACCGCCGACCGCGATCCTTTCAACGGCACGCGCATCCTCTCCGCGGCCACGTTCGCGTATAGCGTCTGCCTGAACGAATCGTGCCATCAGATCCGCTCGCTGGAGATTCGCGGGCTGCACGAGGAGGCACGGCAGTTCCTCGATGCGTTTCTGGCCGGCCAGTCGTCGATGCCGATGCACGGGCGGTTCACCGATAAGAAAGGCGCGTTCAACGGGCTGCCCAGCAAGAACGGCGACTATCAGGAGGGTCAGTACAACCTCGACCACGGCTTCGCGCTGTGGACGCTCAACGAGCATTTCCGGTTCACGCACGACCGGCAGTGGCTGGAAAAGCACGCGGGGGCGCTGATCAGCGCGTGCGACTTCATCACGCGGCAGCGCACGGTGCCGCCCGAGTCCAACACGCTTGCGAAAGATGACACGTCGTGGGGCGTGGGACTGATGCCGCCGGGGCATCTTGAGGATCCGCCGGAGTGGCTGTGGTGGTTTGCGGTGAACGCGTACGCCTACCGGGGCATGCAGGCGACGGCGGACTCGCTGCGGGAAATAAAACACCCGGAGGCGGAGCGCATCGCCAGGGACGCGGAGGATTTCGGCAACCTGCTGCGGCGATCGTGCCAGGAGTCGATGCTGCGCGCGCCGGTGGTGCGGCTGCGCGACGGGACATACGTCCCGCATCAGCCGACGCGGAGCCGGCTTCGCGGCCGGGACCTCGGCTGGATTCGCGATGCGCTGTACGGCCCCGTGCACCTGATCGACTGCGGCGTCTATGCGGTCGATTCGCCGGAAGCGGAGTGGTTACTGCGCGACGCGGAGGACAACGTGTTCATCGGCGAGGAGCGGGGGCGCAAGCTGACGGATTACGACAAGCAGTGGTTCAGTTGGGGCGGGATCACGCTGCAATCGAATTTACTGCCGAACCCGCTAGTGTATCTGCGGCGGGGGCAGTCGAAGCACGCGATCCGCGCGTTCTACAACAGTCTGGCCGCGAACGTGTATGCCGACGTGCGGACTTTCTGCGAGCACCCGATCGACGCATACGGCATAGGCCAGGGCCCGTTCTTCAAATCGCCGGACGAGTCGGCGTTCATCGTGTGGCTGCGGCACCTGCTCATCGCGGAGAAGGGGCACGACCTGGAACTGCTGGCCGGCGTGCCGCAGGGCTGGCTTGCTCCCGGCAAAACGATCAACATCAAAGGGGCGGCCACGTGGTTCGGCCCGATGGACATGAGCGTGCAGTCCACCGAGGGTCAGACCATCGTGAAGCTCTCACCGCCGCAGCGCAATCCGCCGGCAAACATCCGCGTGCATCTGCGCTGGCCGCAACCCGTGCACGTCAAAGTCAACGTGAACGGGCAGCCCAGCCCGGACTTCCAGGTGACGCGCGAGATGGTCACATTGCCCGGCAAACTGGGGCCGACCGAGGTGATTATCTCGACGGGCGGTCAGTGAGCGCTTTTCCCCAAAAGGGTTTCCACCGATTCAACCTGTTGCCGTCGTGGCGAGGAATTGCTAATGTATTGAGAGGCTCTTCGCGCCGCTACGGGTATCCGATGGACGACGAACCCCATGCCCGAGATTAGTCGATTCTTCGGAGTCATTATCCGAATGTACTTCAGTGACCACCCTCCACCACACTTTCATGCCATTTATGGCGATGATGATGCTGAAGTCGGAATCAGCCCGATCCGAGTATTGAAGGGAAAAATACCCACCCGTGCTTTGTCGATGGTGGTGGAGTGGGCGGCGCTGCATCAGGCTGAACTCATGGACAACTGGGGCCGGCTCCAGGCAGACCGACCCCCTGCGAAAGTGGAGCCACTCCGATGACTGAGAATGCTATTCCACATGTGACCGCTGTCCGGCATGTGCGCGATTACCTGCTTGAGCTGAGCTTCTCGGATGGAGTTGTCGGCCAGATCGATTTTCAGCCTTGGATTGCGGGCCACGGCGGCGTATTCGCCCCGCTTCAGGATATTGATTTCTTCCGTCAAGTTCGGGTTGATCACGAAGTGGGCACGATCGTATGGCCCAACGACGTGGACTTCTGCCCCAGCGTGCTGCATGACAGCCTGACCGCTGTCGGCTTGACCTCATCTCGATGACAGTTCCGGCGCGACGTGCTCACGCTCCCTGGCAAACCGGGCTCAACGGAAGTGATCCTGTCAATCGGCGGCGGCTGATGCCCCGTGAAGCGATGGACACGATGCGATTTGCTGATTTAGGCAGACCGCAGCGCCTTATGGCATTCGCAGGAACGCGCTATCCTTCGAAATATCCACGCGCAGCACGCCGCGCTCGATGAATCCCAGGATCCCGATGAGCGTCGGCGCGTTCTCGAGTTCGACGAGGTACGCGTGCGTTCGAACCGGCCCCAGCGAGCGCCGGCCATCGGACAGGGTACAGTCGATCTCCGCGAGGATGGCCGGAAGCTGGCACTCCTCGCGTCGCGCCAGCCCGCCTATCTGGACGCGGCCAAGCGGAGTATGGCGTGATTGTTTCCAGATCGCAGGCGGGAACACACTCACGGGCGCGCCGGTATCGATCACCGCCGGCTTGAAGATACTCCAGCCCGTCTCAGTCGCGACGCTGACATTAACCACCAGGCGAATGGCCGTCAGACGGTGTCCGATGGCCATGGCTGGAGCGTGCTGGCCGCGCGCGATGGAAAGCTCGATTCGTGGCAAGGCGTCTCCGGTCTTCTCGCGGGATCAGTAGATGATCGTGCCATCGTCCACAAGGTGGACGGGGATTTCCAGGGCGCCGGTCCGCTGCTGAGCAAGGCGCTCCACGGAGCCCAAGTCATCGCCCACCGCCACGACGCGGCCTTTATGAACGGCCACCCATTTGTTGGGGTACTCGATGGATAATCTCTTGTAGTGCCGGACCATCCAACGGGCATCACGCGTGTACTGTTTGCTTGGCAAGGGCGCTTTCGGTGATGTCTTCACGGGTTGTCCTCCAACGGTTCCTGCACATTGTAGCGCAGCGGTCCGGCATGCGGAAGTACCATCCGTCAAGGGCTCCTTGGGGGTGGTCGGATTCGCAGCAGCGTCAGCATGGCCAAGCTCACCAGCGCAAGTGAGCCCGGCTCGGGGACCAGGCTGGAGGCGTCGAGGATGAAGGCGCGCTGGCCGTCGCTCAGCCCGCCGGCGCCGTCATCATAATAGCCACTGCCCGTGATCTGGCCGTTGTCGTTGATGCCGTAGGCTCCGGTAAGCGTCCAGTAAGCGCCCAGCGTCGGGTTGACGGCGTCGAGCCAGGCGTCGAGATCGACGGCGGTGTTGGCGGCGTCGGTCTGCCAGAGCATGGCCACGACCATCCCCCCCCTAGCACCGTCGGAGCGTTCGGCATTTCCGACGACGAAGCCGGCGTCGTTGATAGCGCGGCCAGCGCTGTTCGTCCCGCCGAGTGTGTCGAGGTCGGCCATCGCGCCGCCCGAGCCGGGCGTGCCGGTGTAGCGGAAGGCGTGAATAGAGGCGTTGCCGGTCGTGAAGGACCTGCCGGCGACCTGCCCGGCGTCATTGATGGCGTAGCCGATGCTGTACGTCCCGCCGAGCGTGCCGAGGTCGGCCATCGCCCCCCCCGAGCCGGGCGTACCGCTGTAGCGGAAGGCGTGAGCAGCGCCGCCGGCCGTGGTAGAGCTGCCTGCGACCTGCCCGGCGTCGTTGATGGCTTGGCCCTCGCTGGTCGTCCCGCCGAGCGTGCCAAGGTCGGCCATCGCCCCGCTCGAGCCGGGCGTGCCGCTGTAGCGGAAGGCGTGATAAGCGGCGCTGGTCGTGTAGGACTCGCCGGCGACCTGCCCGGCGTTGTTGATGGCGTAGCCGAAGCTGTACGTCCCGCCGAGCGTGCCAAGGTCGGCCATCGCCCCGCTCGAGCCGGGCGTACCGGAGTAGCGGAAGGCGTGATAAGCGGCGCCGTCGGTCGTAGAGGAGTAGCCGGCGACCTGCCCCGCGTCGTTGATGCCGTAACCATAGCTGGACGTCCCGCCGAGCGTTCCGAGGTCGGCCATCGCGCCGCCCGAGCCGGGCGTGCCGGTGTAGCGGAAGGCGTGTTGAGCGGCGTCGCCGGCCGTGTTGGAGCCGCCGGCGACCTGCCCGGCGTCGTTGATGGCGGAGCCGGAGCTGGACGTCCCGCCGAGCGTGCCGAGGTTATAGATATCGCCCGGCGCCGCCAGCGCGGCGGGCACGTTGACGCCCCCGACGCTGGCCACGACCGTCGAGATGGCCAGAACCAGCCGCCCGCGCAGATTCTTCGCAATAGACAACAGGTGCTTTTCCTCCTCAACTTAAGAAAGGTGTGCGAACAGGATCGCTACGACATGGGCTTTCCCCTTTCCCATGACATTACCCGATGGATCGGTGCCGCTCAAGCCCCGATGGTCGGGCTGACCGCCTCAGACCACGGCCCCTTCTGGCCGGTGGGGTTGACCCAGCGGAGCATGAGGTGGGCGGTTTTCCGCCAATGGCCCACGGGCGGCTGCCAAAGCCCCCAACCCCCCAAACCCAGTTTTTGGCCCCTTCCGGGCCGTTTTCGGCCTTCCGGCATCCGTCCCCGGACGGCGGGGGATCATCCCCCGCCAGCGGGGAGCCGTCCCCCGCCCTCAGTGGATCGTCCCCCGCCGGCGGGGAGCCGTCCCCCGCCCTCAGTGGACCGTCCCCGGACGGCGGGGAATCATCCCCCGCCCTCAGTGGACCGTCCCCGGACGGCAGTGGGCCATCCCCGGACGGCGGGGAGCCGTCCCCCGCCTTCCCGGAGTCATTCCGGGGCTCAAATGGATTCAATAAGGAAGCCAGGAAGCCAGCCAGGAAAGCAGGAAATACCGGTCCACTTCCTCCTGGATTCCTGGTTTCCTTATTGAAATGTCAGTCGTGGGACTTGAAAGTGAGTTCTTCGTATGCCCGCTCGATCGCATCGACCATCGTCTTGTGATCGAACCGCCGAAGGCAGAGTTCGCGGCCGGCCCGTCCCATTGAGGACCGTTGCTCCTGGTTCCGCGATAGTTTTACCATCGCCGCGGCCAAGCCCGCAATGTCGTTCAGTGAAACGAGTATGCCGGTCCGGCTGGGGATCACGACTTCCGGTGCGCCGTCGATGTCGAAGCTGATGACCGGGCGTTCCATGAGCAGCGACTGCACCGCGGCCCGCGGCAAACCCTCCCACTGCGAGGCGTGCACGAGAAAGTCCATGCCGGCCAGCAACTTTGGGATTCGCTCGGGCGACACGCGCCCGGTCATGTACACGCGCCCGCGCATATCCAGGTTCTTCAAAATCCGTTCGTATTCCGCGCGATGAATGCCGTCGCCGATCCAGATGAAACGAAGCCGCGGGCATTCGCGGAAGGCATGCGCCATCGCGGGGATGAGCTGCTCGTAGCCCTTGTTGCGAAAGAGACGGGCGATGGTGCCGACAACGACTTCATTAGGTCCGACACCCAATTCCCGGCGCACGGCGTCACGTTCGTACAGCTCCGGTGAGAACCACTCCGTGCGCATGCCCGAGTAGATGGTGATGAACTTCTCCGGTGGGGCGACACCGGCGGCGACGGCCTGCGCGCTCATCGCATCGGCTACGCTGATGATGCGATCAGTGAAACGCGCGCAGTATCGCTCCATTCGGCGATACAGCTCCCGCACCGGCCACGATTGCGTGCGATTGAAGCTGTTGCCGTGGATGGTGTGTACGATGATGGGGACACCGGCGTCGCGGGCCGCGAGCCGCGCGAGGATGCCGGCCTTGCTGCTGTGCGTGTGAACGATGTCGGGTGTGAGTTGCTGAAAAAGCTGTCGCAAATCGCGCCGGGCACGCAGATCGCGAATTGGATTGATCGCCCGGCCTAGGCTGGGCAACACGTACACGTCGTAACCGCCGGCGCGGGTCTCTTCGAGCAGCGACCCTTCGGGTCCGGCGTCCGGACCGGTGATGAGCGAGACCTGGTGCCCGCGGGCGTGCAGGCCCTCACAGGTCAACAGCGTATTCTCTTGAGCCCCGCCCACCACCAGACGGGTAATGACGTGGCAAACATTCATTCGGCGGGGTCCACAGAGCCGGTTGGTGTAGGTCCCGTCTGCCGGACGGGACCCGGCCCCGCCCGGCAGGCGGGGCCTACCGAGCCGGATTCCAGCGACTCGGTCGTCATCGGGAGCGAGTCTTCGCTGTCGGTCCCCTCGTCATCGCCGCTCTCGGTACTGATATCGACGCTCTCGAGCAGCGCATACGTGCGGGTCATGTCATAGCGGACCCACTGGAGGCAAAGCCCGCGCGCGGGTGCGGTGGGGCCGGCCTGCGATCGGTCGCCGCTGCGCAGGATTTCGCCGATGGCCTCGATCGGCCAATGCCCGCGGCCGATCTCCACCAGCGTGCCCACCATGTTACGCACCTGGTTGTAGAGGAAGCCGGTGCCCTCCACGTCCAACAGCACCTCCTGATAGTGGCGATAAACCTCAAAACGCAGGATGCTGCGGATCGTGGATTCGCGGCCGTGCCCGGCTGAAGCGAAGGCCACGAAATCATGCTCGCCGACCAGCGCGTCGGCCGCCTGCTGCATGCGGAGCGTGTCGAGCACGTGCCAGAAATGGTACGCATAGCGCTGCTGGCGGCGTTCGACAGGCCGCTTGTGGTGGTTGTAGATGGTGTAGCGATAGAGCTTGGACTCGGCGTGCCGCGAGGCCCGGAAGCCGAGCGGGGCGTCACTGACGTGATTCAGCGAGACGTCCTTGGGGAGCCGGCTGCCGATGGCCGCCCGAAGCTTGTCGCACGGCATCGGAGTGGTCGATTCAAAATTGGCGACCTGGCCGGTGGCGTGCACGCCGGCGTCCGTTCGGCCCGAACCATTCAGCGTCACTTGGTGGCGGACGACACGGCGGGCGGCCTGTTCGACCACCTCCTGCACCGTGCGGATGTTGGGCTGACGCTGCCAGCCGTGAAAATCGGTGCCGTCGTACGCCAGGAGCAGGCGGATGTTCCGTCGCATGACGAAATTCTATTTCGTCAGCGACGGGTATTCAATCTTACGCCACCAGTTCCTCCTCCAGTTTGCCTTTGAATCGGCTGCGCAGCCGGAAGATCACGTCCTTGTGAATCTGGCTGACGCGCGATTCGGACAGGTCCAGCACCACGCCGATTTCCGCCATGGTCAGGTCTTCGTAGTAATAGAGAATCAGGACGAGCCGTTCTTCGCGGGACAGGCCGCGGGTGACGAACTCGGTCAGCATCGAGCGCGACATCTTGGCCGATGGGTCGGTCTGATCCGGGTCGCCGACGTCCCATGCCCGTTCGCTCGATCGGCCGCGCGAATCGGAGCCGTTGCGCGGGTCCATCGCTGAAAAATGTACCTCGCGGCCGAGCTGTGAAATGCGCGAGAGCTGATCGTAGCGGTCCTGCGAGATGCCCATGCGGCGGGCGATCTCATCGTGCATCGGCGGGCGGCCGAGCTCCGTATCCAGCATCTCGCGCACGCTGAGGCGGCGTTTCTCGAACGTGCGCACCGTGCGCGACTGCGGGTCGAGGCTGCGCAGCCAGTCCATCACCGCGCCGATGATGCGCTGCTGGCAGAACGTTTCGAACTTCGCCTTGCGGGCGGGATTGTAACCTTGTACGGCCTCGATGAGGCCGTCGTAGCCCGCGCTGCATATCTCGTCATAGCCGATCTGAGCGGGCAGCTTGCGGGACAGCCGCGCCGCCTGGATCTGCACCAGCGGCGCGTAGTTTTCGACGAGGGCGTTCCGGTACTCGTCGTGCCGCGTTCTAAGGTATTTCTTCCACAACGTCTGGACTTTACCATTCTGTGGGGCCATAGAGAACCTCCCGGACAGAACCGACCAACCCGCCCCGACGGCCGCAGCAGACCGCGCCGGCGCCGCAGCCGTGGGTGACTCGCTTTTCCCGCAGCGCGACGGGTCCGTTTCGCGCTGCGAGCGCCGCAGGCAGCTCACCGCTGCGTGCCGGCTCAGCCCGAGTTGTCAAGAGTTTTGTCCCGGCGGAAGGTCAGCCTCCGTGCCGGTACAAAAAAGTGGCTCATCCCTGGCCACAGCAGACGCCGTCGATCCCCTATCGCGGTCGGATGTTCTCGAGCGGCTTCGTCGGAAAGACGTTTTGATCTGAGCCGAAAAACACCCGGGCGATTCGCGATCGCCGCGTTTGCTGATATCCTTATAAACCCAAAGACCGATAAATGCAAATGGAAAATGCATTTCTTCCAAAAATTTTCTTCAGCAGGGTATCTCGATTGGCGGGGACGGGAACTTTAATCCTTTTTTGAGATTTTTGCAGGCGGGTTTGCCTCTGCGCGGCAGAAGCGGCTGCGTGGCGCATCGCCGCGCGTCATGGCCGGCGGGCCCCGGCAAAACCAGCCGAATGTTTCGACGGAACAAGAGTTTAATGCAAGTTCATTCTCACGATGCGCTCAGGATGCGAATCGATCACCCGCCAGTGGCGACGCCGACCACGATGGTCAAATCAGCGCCGGCGTTCATGGGTTGGATCTCGTCGCCGTCATCCACATACGACGTGTCAGTTAAAGAGAGATGATAAGTGCCGACGCGGCCCAAGCCGTGCGTGTGATGTATGTGCGGCACCGACGCGAAGCCTATCGTTGACTGACGCCAGAACTCGCCCCCGTTTTGACTTTTCGACGTTTCCGCCCCTCACCGCTCTTTTGCCACAATTCTTCCTGTGTACCGTTTTGGTCGGCACAGCGGACCCTGCGCGGCTGATCCCGATCGCATGGCCGCTGAATGGGTAACTATTTCCCGGCGAGCATCAACAGTTCGGTGGGAATGGGTTTGGCGGATTTGCACTTGGGGTACTGGCTGCACCCGAGGAACTTGCCGGACCGACCCGTGCGGATGACCATCGGCGAGCCGCACTCGTCGCAGGGAATCTCGGTGGGGATCGGCTTGGCCTTGGCCGGCTGCGGCATCTCCGCTTCGGCCCGCTTTTTCGCCTCGCCGCGCAGGTTAACCGAGGTCCTGCAACGCGGGTAATTCGTACAACTATAGAACGGTCCGAACCTCCCGTTCTTGAGCTGCATCTCGCTGCCGCATTCGGGGCAGTGCAGCTCCCCTTCCGGCCAGGTCTCGACGACCGGCTTGCCCGTGCGTGTCCACGCGAACCCCTGCGGCGGCGGGCCGAGTTCCGCTGGATCCACTTTGCCGCCGGCTCGTTTCACCGCCGCGGCGCCTTTATGACCGTTGCTCTTGGCATCGCCGGCCGGCGCGGCAGTCCCACCCGCGGGCGCCTGCGCGATCAGCTCCTCCAGCTTTTCAATCGGCTTGGCATTCCGGCAGCGCGGAAATCCGCTGCACGCGATGAACTTGCCGCGGCGACCCGTCTTGATGTGCATCGGCCGGCCGCACCGCTCGCAGTTCACGCCCGCTTCAACGACCGGCACGACCTTGCGCTCCAGCCGCACGCCATCCGGCAGCGGTTTGGTTTCCTTGCACTTGGGGTAGCGATCACAGCCGAGAAACGCCCGCATGCCCTTGCGTTTGACCTGTAGTGTCCCTTCGCCGCAGGCCGGGCACGGCTCCTCCAATTCCTTCTCCGTCACCAATCTCAGCGGCACGCCGGTTTCGTCGCTCGCAATGGTATTCGTGCATTCCGGGTAGCCGCTGCAACCCAGGAACGACCCGTGACGCGATTGCCGCAGCACCATGTCCTTGCCGCAAATGTCGCAGCGCGTATCGACCTTCCGTTGCAGGAACGGCTTGCCCTCGCGGTCCACGTTCGAAGCACCTTTGCACTCCGGATAGTTCTTGCACGACAGGAACCGCCCCGTCTTCGCCCAGCGGTACACCATTTCGCCGCCGCACAGCGGGCACTTGTACGGGCTCGGCTCGGCCCGCGCCGGTTGCATCTCATCGTGCGCCCGCACCAGGTCCGAATGAAAGGGATCGTAAAACTCGTGCAGCACCTTCACCCAGTCGAGATGGGCTTCCTCAATCTTGTCCAGCTCATCCTCCATGAAGGAGGTAAACTTGTACTCCATGACATCCGGGAAGTGCTTGACCAGTTTGTCGGTGACGATCATGCCCTTATCGGTCGCGTACATGCGCCGGTCGATCTGCTCGACATAGCCGCGGTCCTGGATCGTCTTGATGATCGCGGCGTACGTGCTGGGCCGCCCGATGCCTTCCGCCTCCAGCCGCTTGACCAGCGCCGCCTCACTGTAGCGCGGCGGCGGACTGGTGAAATTCTGTTCGGTCTGAAGATCGATCGCGCCGAGCTGCTGTTGCGGCTGCATC
>CAYLLT010000033.1:36337-39589 GCA_964384465.1 uncultured Planctomycetales bacterium
CCGCGGAGAAGCGTTCCAAAAGACGATGGGCACGGCGGAGTTTCACCATCTGGTGGGCAAGTACCTCGCCGCGCGTGAGGACCAGGTGGGGGGCAAGCACCGCAGCATGGTGGCGGCGGCCTGTTGCGGGACGGCCCGCTGCTGCTGCGGCAGCATCGGCGGGAGCAGTTGCTCATCACTCGATTTCGGCACGCCGAGAACTTTGTAGAACCCGTCGAACACCAGCGTGCGGCCGGTGGCCTTGAACTCCGCCGGCCCCACCGGCGTGTCGGCCGCGATCACGACTGTCGTCGAATCCCATTCCGCCGGCGTCATCTGGCACGCCACAAAACGCCGCCAGATCAGATCGTACAGCTTAAACAGCCCGCCGCTGAGCTGATTGCGCAGCGATTCGGGCGTTCGCGTCACATCCGTCGGCCGGATGGCCTCGTGAGCCTCCTGGGCCCGCTTCGCCGAGCCGTACACGTTCGGCTTCTCCGGCAGATACGCATCGCCGGCGTGCTGCGCGATCCATCCCCGCGCCGCCTGCACCGACTCGCGGCTCAGGTTCGTCGAATCCGTACGCATGTAGGTGATGAGCGCGACCGGCCCATCTTCGCCGGTCAGCTCGACACCTTCATAAAGCTGCTGAGCGAACTGCATCGTGCGCGAGGTCGAGAGATGCAGGTGCGAGCTGGCCGCCTGCTGGAGTGTGGCCGTGGTAAACGGACCGTTGGGCTTGGACTTCGTCCGCCGTGTCTGAATGTCGCCAACGCGGAAAACGGGCAGCCGCTTCCGATCGATCTCGCCGATCAGCTCAAATTTCCGCAGCCCGAGCCGCGCGTATTCTTCCCACGGCGCGTCCTTCTGCTCCCGCACGGTGAAGCCGAGCGCCTCCGCCACGCGGCGAGCATCCGCAACCGCACTGCTGAACGCCGGCTCACCGTTCTGATCGCAGCGGCCTTCCGGCTTGAACGGCTCGCCGCCGATGGAAGACAGCGACGCCCGAATCGCCTGATGGCCCGACAGCCACGCCATGATCTCCTTCTGCGTTTTCTCCGTCGCCCCTTCCGCGGTCTCTTTCAAGAAGCGGTGCCATTCGCCGCTCAGCCGCTCGCCCTCGGCCGGCGACATGGTGAAGTAGCCGGTGATCGTCCAGTACTCACTGGGGCAGAAGCTGCGGATTTCCTTCTCGCGCTCGACGATCATCCGCACCGCCACTGACTGCACCCGCCCGGCCGAAAGCCCCTTGGCGATCTTCTTCCACAGCAGCGGGCTCAGCTCGTACCCGACGATCCGGTCCAGAATCCGCCGGGCCTGCTGAGCGTTGACTTTGTCCATGTCGATGTGACGCGGATTGGCGAACGCTTCCTGGATCGCGCCTTTGGTGATCTCGTTGAAGACCACGCGCAGGGCCTTCGATTCGTCGATGCCCAGCGCCTGTGCCAGGTGCCACGCGATGGCCTCGCCTTCACGGTCGAGGTCGGTCGCGAGGTAGACCGTGTCGCACTTCTCCGCGAGCTTGCGCAACTCGCCGATGACCTTCTTGCGGCTGGGGACCAGTTCGTACGTCGGCGCGAAATTATTCTCGATATCCACCGCCAGCCCGTGCCCCGGCAGATCCCGGACATGCCCCATCGACGCCTTGACGATGTAATCGCTGCCCAAGTATTTGTTGATCGTCTTGGCCTTGGCCGGCGACTCGACCACGACCAGCGCATGGTGGTCGGTTTTCCGTCTGGGCGCGGTCTTCTTCTCCGGCTTGGACTCCTCCTTTGAAGGCTTGGGCCGCTGAGCTGACTTTCGCTCTGGTTGTTTTTTCACTGGCATAGCGATCATCCCGTCAGGCTCAATTGCCTCCGGGCCCAGAAAACACGAAACGACAAACCTCTGCGGCAGTTTTCGCCTCCCGGCTGACTGCCGCTATGCACAGGATAGTCCACTGCCTTGCAAAAAGGGCGGACCTGATGATCGACTCCGCCGGAGAACCTGCACGCGCCATGCTCTCACCCCGCCGGCAGGGTCGGCGTTTGATTCTATCGGCCGAGCCCCGGCCGGGCTGCGGTTATTATAGGAATACGGGTCAGGAATCAATTCCGAGAGGGTCCAACCGCTCTCATGCAGTGCGTTTCACGGGTGCCACCGCTCCCAAGCTGTGAGGTTTGGTCCGGGAGATGTGGTTCCCTGTCGAAGTCGCCAGCGGCTTGTAACCGCCGTTCACGCTTGCTTTTGGCTGCCGGACCGCTATCTTGTGATGCCCGGTTTTCACGGCAGAGACACACAATAAATTTGAGGCTTGTAACGCCATGATGAAGTTTTTCCGTAAATACACAAAACACCTCCTGGCTGTCTTCATGGCGTTGCTGTTGCTCGTCTGGTTGGCCGGCGATGCGCTGCGATCCATCCTGAAGCCGCAATACAACCCGAGCAAGGTTCCGGCGGGCCAGGCTTATGGCCGCACGATCTATCTTCGCGAGATGCAGGAGTCCTATGCCGAAGCCAATGTGCTCGAGGGGGTGATAACCTGGCCGGTCCCTTGGGGCTACGTCCTGCGCGAGCTGGGCGTGACCCATCGCGAGATGCTGGAGTACTTTGCGAAGCAGGTGCGCGGGACGCCGCTGACCAAAGAGGAATGGTACATGCTCGACTCGGCGGCCCGGCGGTCGCGCGTGCATGTTCCACTGGAGGCCGTGGATCGCTTCAAGACAAAAAGCAACATCGACGCCAATCTTCTCAACTACATTCGCACGCAGCACAAGGTTTCGCTCGACGCGATCGACGAGGCGATCCAGTCCTTCCTTCGCGTACAGGAGGCCGCGCTGCTGGCCGCCAACGCCGTCAAGATCAGCGAGCCGGACATCCAGGATCTGGTCCGCCAGACCAGCGAAAAGGCTAGCACCGTAGCAGTCGTCGTCGAGGCGAAACCATTCATCGACGCCTCGTATCCGCCGACGGAGGAGGAACTCAAGGCGCAGTTCGAGAAATATAAGAACGTCGCGAGCCAGCCGGCCAACTCGCCCGAATTCGGCTACGAGTTGCCCCAGACCGCTCAGCTCGAATACATCGAGGTCAGTGTCGAAGCACTCGCGAAGCGGCAGAAGGTGAGCGAGGATGAAGCGTACAAGTACTGGCTGGTGAACAAGACCCAGTTCATGCACCCGGTCACGACGCAGGAGCGGCTGATCGTATTCTCTGCCGTCGCACTCATTCACCAGCTCCACCAGGATATTCGTGTAGCCGCGGTCCAAAACCCAGTGGAAGACTTCCGCGACA
>CAYLLT010000033.1:39599-48192 GCA_964384465.1 uncultured Planctomycetales bacterium
ACGCAACCGGAAACGCCCAAGCCGTACACCACGTTTACCGATGCGCACGACAAAGTGATGGAAAAGTTGCACAAGGACCGCGCCAAAGCGGAGGCGACGCGGATCGCGCGGGATATTTTGGAGCCGCTCAAGCAGCCGTGGCTGAGCGCTGCAACGACGCAGCCGCACAACGTCAAACAGCCGCCCGCATCCGAGACCACCGCGGACGTATATCCCAAGCTGATCGACAAGCTACAGGCCAAGCACCCCGGCGTGCTCAAGTACGGCCGGACGCAACTGCTCGACCAGAGCGGATTGATCGACGATCCCGCGCTTGGCACCGCCAGCGCGGCCGGCGCGGAGGGACAGCTCTCGCTGAGCGAGGCCGCATTCCTGGTCCCCGGCACCGATGCCAAGCTCGACGGCAATCCCAACCAGCAGCGTTTCGTCCGCAACCTGTACGAGACGGCCGCCGAGCCGTTCGTGACGCCCGGCGGTAATGCGTACGTCGTGCGGACGGTCGCGGTCCGGGCGCGGAAAGCGCCGGAGATGGACGCGATCCGCCAGCGGCTCATCGACGACGTCCGCCGCGCGCGGGCCTATCAGGAGGCCGAGCGGCAGGCCCGCGCACTGGCCGAGAAGGCCGGCCAGGTCGGCGTTGAGAAGGCATTAGAGGCGGATGCCACTCTCATGACAAAACTCGGCAAGGACGCGTTGAAGAAATCGGAACCGTTCCCCCGCCAGCAATCCTATGGGATGGAGCTGTACCCCGCTTCGGTGCCGGGGCTGGGTTTCGACAACGAACTGGTCAAGAACATTTTCACCCTGGCCGGCAAGACGACCACGCAGCCGGTCAACGTTCTGGTGCACGAGCAGAAGCCGCAGCAGCGCTGGCTCGTCGTCCAGTTGCTGGAAATCCAGCCGGTGACGCAGGCCGAGTACGACCAGCAGCGCACCCGCGCCCTGATGACGTTGCGGATCCAGCGCCAGATCGAAGTCCTCTCCAACTGGTTCAACCCCCAGCAAATCCGCGACCGCATCAACTGGAAAGACGCCGAGAAACCAGCGCCGAAGGAAGCCGAAAAAGACGAGTCGGCGTAACATGTGCTCCCCTCCCGTCTACGCCAGGTGGCTCTGCCGCGGCTGAACATCGAGACCCATTTGGGTTTGATTTGAGGGTGGTCTTGCGTTCGCAACTCGACACCTCACGATCAGTATGCTCACACGGTCCCATTGTGTTATGCTGTTCAGACGGGGATGTTTTGCGGACATTGGGTCAAGGGAGGTGGCAATGACAACAGGAAGTGTGATTGTCAAAGGTGTCATCCATGGCAAGACGATCGAGCTCGATCGGGAGCCGGGGATGCCCGAAGGGCAGCTTGTATCCGTGGTACTCCGACCCGCACTGCCTCCCGGCGAAGGGCTGCGACGGTCTTTTGGCGCCTGGTCGAAAGAGGCCGGGGAACTCGATCAATTCGTGGAAGAAATCTACCGGTCACGGGCTGATGAGCGACCTGAGCCAACGCCATGAGTTATCTTCTCGACACCGACATCAGCTCGGCATACCTGCAAGGTAATAAGGAAGTTTTCAACCGTTTCATACAGCACAGCGGACGCCTGCACATCTCTATCGTTTCGGTTGCTGAGTTGTATTCGTGGGTCTACGTGGCGGATGATCCCACGAAGCGCGAGGAAGGGTTGATGTCCATGCTCTCCGACGTGACCGTGTTGTCGCTCGATGACGACGTTGCTCGCCGGTGCGGCGAGGTCCGGGCCGCGCTACAGCGGAGAGGAACCAAGGTTCCGACGGTGGATCTGCTAATCGCAAGCACCGCCTTGCTCAACGACTTTACAGTTGTGACGCACAACCAGCGACACCTCCGGCTCGTGCCGGACCTGCGGCTGGAGGACTGGCTGGTTCGATGATGCCGAGAATCTGGTTCCTGACTGCTTCGTATAAACCCCCTGGATCATCGGATGACAATCACGCGGCAATTCGGACGTTTGTCAAAGCTAGAAGCAAACTTGTCGTCGCGTGATATCGACCTATTCGGATCGTATACGACGAACAGCACAAACTTTTCATGCGGGTATGGCCACTCCGATCATGCCGGGCAAGATACAGAACGGCGATCGTGTTCTCCAGAGGAATAGGGCCGTCGCGGTCCCGGTTTGCAGTGCGACTGGAGAGAGCGGGCTTGGCGCCGTCGAAAAATAAAAATAACCAAACGAAGCCGTCGCGAATCCGGTCGCGCACCGTCCCTACCGTGCACCCGAACGGAACACCCGCGTCACCGTCAACGATCAGGAAAGTCGCCGCTGTTTAGAGTCTGCGGCCGTCCGCGGCCCATTGGACTTCGTGACGCATGACCCCTTTATGGTAATTGGCCTCGTAGAGGACCTCCGGGGCGTCGAGCATGGTGATCCTGCCGCCGCGGAGTTTGCCGCGGTGTTCGACCCTCTCCAGCTTGTCGATGGTGGCGTCCTTGGTGGCGGCGGCGATCGCCCCGCGGGCGGGTTCGGGGACATCGCTCAGCTCGACCGTCGTCTCCACCTCGATGATTTGGCCCTCGGCGGAGACGGTGACGTCGAGCTCGCGATGGCCCTGCGTCATGTGGACTTCGTAGAGCGTCACGCCGATCTTGTGCTCGCGCGAGGCGCCGGTCATGCTCGCCTCGGGAAGAGCGGCCTTGACGGCTGCGTCGGCTTGCGGCGCGTCGCGGTTCAGATCGACGTTTTGGGAGCAGCCCGCGGCGAGCAGAACGGACAGGAGAATCGGAGAGAAGCATGTCGTGGGACGGTATGTATACATGATCGTGACTCCGTTGTGAGGGACAGATGTGCCAGTGCGTTCAGTGAACAGCATACATTGCGGAACGCGGTACGGGAAGGACCCCGCTACGGGTCGCAGTTGAAACGGAACGAGTCATCCAGCTCGACGGGGAGGACCAGCGTGCGGATGTTCTGGCCGAGCGACGCCGCGCAGAGCTGGTTGCGGCTCGACGCATTATTCACGAACGACGCGGCGTACTCGGCGTTCAGGACGGGTTTGCCGGCATCAATGAACGGCTGTAGAGCGCCGCACTCGTCCAACTCGTGGCACTGCTCGTTGACTGCGAAATCGAAGTAGGTCACGAGCTGCGGGACCTGGTCAAGATCGTTCTTGAGCGCGACGGCGAGGTTGCGCTGGTGGGCCTGGTTGGCGATGAAGCGGTTGAAGGCGAGCTGATCGGCGGCGGTGAGGGGAAAGCCGGATTCGTTGGTGTAGCCGTCGACGTTGTCGGGCTCTACGCCGTCGAAGCCGCGGGCGACGGCGAGGTCGAGCCGGGCGAGGACGATGCGGCGGACGTTGGGCGAGCGGATGTCGAGCCAGCGCTCGTCGGCGAAATCTTCGAGTGGCTTGCCGAGCTCGGCGGGCTGGAACTGGGCGGCGTCGCTGCGGAAGGGTTCGTACGTGCCGGCGGAGAAATAGGCGATGACGCGGCGGTTCTGGGCGTGAAGGGCGGCGATGGTGGCATCGGGGGCGTCGAAGAGGTCGATGTCGTACAGCTCGACGTTGTACGAGGTGTTGATCTGGCCCGCGGCGTTCGGCTGGAGCTGCCATTGCCAACGGGTGTTAACGAACGGGCGGTACCACCCGCCAGCGGTAATGGGCGGGTCGTTGGGGTCGATCGATGCGGGATCGCCGCCGTTGGCGGAGTCTTCGGTCGGGCAGCTTGTCGAACAGAGTGCGATGCTGAGGACAAGGCACGCCAAGAGCGGTTTGCAAGTCTTACAAATTTGATTGCAGCCAGTCATGTGCCGCTCCGTGAGTCACGCCCGGGTGGCACCGATCCCGATGACCATCGGGATTTTTGTCGGTGCGTTCGGCGTGGAAGACTCTCTCGAACCGATGATTGTCGTCCACGCATCCCGCACGCACAAGAACAGATTTGATGCCACCCGCCCGCGCACCGCCCGATTGCCCGGACTCCATCGGCCCGTTAGCTTTGTGCGTTTAGTTCGTTGTGGGGCGGGCGAGAACACGGGTAACACCGGACATGAATGATTCACGGATGAGCTGTGAGCCGCAGTCGCTCGATGGCGGAGCCGCAGAATCCGCAATCGAACGCCCCGCGGCCCGCCGTTGGTGCATCTGGTCCGGCCTCGCCGTGTCTGCGCTGCTGGGCGTTATCACATTCGCCCCGGCGGCGAGCAACGGCTTCGTCTACGACGACGATGTCATCATCCTCAGAAATCGTCTGGTCACGCAGCCGGGGCCGTGGCACCGCATCTGGCTCCAGCCGTTCTGGCCGCGGGAGTGGTCTAACGACAAGCTCTATCGCCCGCTGACCACGTTCTCGTATCGGCTCAACACCGTGCTGGCCGGCAAAGGCGCGCCCGATGCGCGGTCATTCCATATCGTCAATGTCGTCCTGCACGCGCTGACGTGCGCGGGCGTGTTCGTGCTGGCCTATCGGCTGACCGGCCGGGCGGCGGCGGCGTGGATCGCGGGCGTGTTGTTCGCGACAAATCCGGTGCACACCGAAGCGGTGGTCACGGGCTATGGCCGGGCTGAGTTGCTGGCAGGATTCTTCGGCGTGTGGCTGCTGGCCCGGCACGTTCGGCCCGCCGGCGCGGGTCGGCCGCGAACCGTCTGGTTTCATCTCACGAGTTCGTTGCTGTTCCTGGCCGCGGTGATGAGCAAGGAGCACGCGCTGTTTCTCTGGCCGGCGATCCTGGCCATCGATCTATGGCCGAGACGGCAGTTGCCCGCCGTTCGCGTGTCGCGACGCGAGTGGCTCAATCGTGTGCTGATGCCCTCTCATGTCGGTTTTGTCCTGGCAATAGCCGTTTTTCTATATTTCCGCGTCGCCGTCTTCGGAGGGTCTTACTGGCTTCCGGGGTCTCGCCTGCGGGCATGGGAGGCGCCGCTGGGTCACGCCACCCTGATCGAGCATCTGCTCACGCCGTTCCGCCTGCTGTGGGTGACACTCGGCGTCTGCGTGTGGCCGCCGCGGCTCTGCCCGGTGTGGTCGATCCCCGCCCTGCCGTTGGCCGACCGGCTGGACTGGGACGTCATCGCGGGCATGATCCTGCTGGGCGTGCTGCTGATCGCCGCGCTGGTGCTGTGGCGGCGGCGGTTGGTGACGGGTGCGCTGGTTTGCGGGATGCTGCTGATGCTGGCGATGCCGGTGCAGGCGCTGCCGATGGCCAACTGGCTCTTTGCCGAGCGATGGCTTTATCTTCACACCGTCTTCATCGCCGTGCTGGTCGGGGTCGCTGTGGGCCGAGCCTACTGGCCGGCAGCCGCCTTTGCACTGGCCATCGCCATCGTGCTGCTGCCGGCGAGCTGGTCTTACACAGCGGCTTTCGAGAGCAACCTAACCATGAATCGCGAGATCATTCGACGCCAGCCCAACAACTTCCAGGGCCGAAGGTATATGGCCCAGTCTCTGCTGAACCTGAAGGATTACACCGGCGCGGTGCAGGCCGCCAATGAAATGATCGAGCGCTTCGGCGAGATCGACGATGCCTACAGAGTGTTGCTCGTCAGCTATCTCGAACTGGGTGAAGGCAGGAGGGCTTTAGAAGCCATAAACGCCTACGAGCGGCTGCGGGCGGGTATCCCGGAGCCGGGCCTGTACAAGGAGCGGCAGCGTGCCCAAGCCCTGATCGCCCGGGAGCCCCCACGCACATCGCCTTTTCGATAGGACCGCGGCAATTGATTGCCGCAATCCCGCGTCCGCAACGATGGAGCGGCAACAAGTTGCCGCGGTCCTGTGAATAGGAAACTCCCCGGACTCTCCGTGTCACGCACCCGGCACGTGATGCGTGACGGTCCGATAAGCTTATATTATTGCGAAATCATTTCCGAACTGCTAAAGTGACCCCCGCCTTGTGGACTCACGGGCAACCCCGCCCGTACTCGACCGCAAGAATTTCCAACATCGGCACGGACCGCCGGTAAATGAACAGGGGGAAGTTGGCTCATGCCTGTTGTACGTCCGAACTTCCTGTTGATTGTGTGCGCGATGTCCGCCGGCTTGTTGATGTCGTTGCCCGTCGCCCGCGCCGCGGACGAATTCCGCGGCATGTGGGTCACGCGGTTCGAATGGCCCAGCACGAACATGACCACCGCGAAGGCCAATATCGACGCGATCATGACCCAGCTCCAGGACAACCACTTCAACGCCGTGGTGATGCAGATGCGCGGCGGGGCCGATACGCTGTACCCGTCTCCTTATGAGCCGTGGTCGCAGATCATCTCCCCCACCGGGACCGATCCCGGCTGGGATCCCATGCAATACGCCATCGACGCCGCTCATTCGCACGGCCTGGAGTTCCACGCCTACATCAACACGCACGTCGCCTGGCAGAGCACCTGCGCGACATTCACTCCGCCGGTGAGCCCGGCCCATGTCTTCTACCAGCATTGCAATGCCGGCGACGTCGCCCATCGTGATTGGCTTATACACGACAACACGGGAACGCCCGTCCAATGCGACGAGAGCAATTATGCGTGGCTCGCTCCGGGCGTGCCTGACATGCAGGCTTATGTCCGCAAACAGATCATGTACGTCGTCGCCACTTATGATGTGGACGGCGTTCATTTCGACCGCATCCGCACGCCTTCCAACAACCCGGCCGAAAAGTGGTCGCACGATCCGACCTCCGAGGCGCGGTTCGCGGGCGAGGGCAATCCCGATGGGCTGCTTTGGCCAGATTGGACGCGAGATCAAATCGTCCGCTTCGTGCGCGATGTTTATGCCCAGATCATGGAGGTCAAGCAGAACGTCAAGGTCAGCGCCGCCCCGCTGGGCCTGTACCGGCCCGAACGGTACGTGGCTTACGGATATCCCCAGAGCAACTGCGGGTTCCAATACGGTAACACCTGTGCCTACCAGGATGCGCAAGCCTTCCTGCAATCCGGAGGCATGGATTTCATCGTCCCGCAGATCTACTGGGGTGATCCAGCGTACCGGGCGACCAATCCGCACTTCAGCCAGATCCTGCCCGACTGGGTCGCATACGCTTTTGGCAGGCACATCTATGCCGGGCAAACCACTGCGGCCAGCGGCGGCGGCACTGTCGCGTCGATGGTCAGCCAGGTGAACGCCACGCGAACGCTGGGCGGCAATGGTAACGTCGCCTTCAGTTACAGCAGTTTCACCGCCAACCATTTCGCCACCTACAACAGCCCCGGCGGCGTCTACGAGCAACCGGCGGCGGTGCCGGCCATGCCGTGGAAGACGAACCCCACACAGGCCATCATCCTCGGCAACATCACCGGTCCCGACGGCACGACACCCGTCGTCGATGCGCACGTCACGCGCTCCGGTTCGTCGTACGTCGCCCTGTCGTCGGGCGATGGTCTCTATTCCTTCCTATTAGTGGATCTAGGAAACCACGCGATAACCGTCACCAAGCCCGGCTTCGTTTCACAGAGCGTGAACGTGACCGTGGCGGCCGGACAGGTCAAGCGGCTGGACTTCACGCTCCTGCCGCCTCCCAATATCGGCTTCACGCCGGCCGAGCTGACCCCCACTGTGACGGCCCAGGGGCAAAGCCCCGCGAATCAGACTTTCGACATCTTCAACAGCGGTCCCGGCGTGCTCGATTACACGCTCAGCACCAGCACGCCCTGGATCACCTCGGTTACGCCTGCCGGCGGCAGCTCCAGCGGCGAGTTGAACAGCATCGTGGTCAAATACAACGCGGGCAGTCTGACCAACGGCGTCTATATCGGCACGATCAAGGTGACCGCGCCGCTCGCCGTCCCGTCCACGAAAGACTTCCTCGTGCGCTTGACCGTGAATCACGATGCGGCTGCGGGCGGCTCGACGCCGGGCGATACCGACGGAGATGGGATCGACGACAACGACGACAACTGCCCGGCGGCGGCCAACGACAACCAGGAGGATGCGGACGGCGACGGTATCGGTGATGCCTGCGACAACTGTGAGAATCTGGCCAACGGCGATCAGGCGGATGCGGACGGCGATACACTTGGCGACCCGTGTGACAACTGTCCCGCGGTAACCAATTCGGATCAGTCCGACTCGGATCATGATGGTGTCGGAAACGCGTGCGACAACTGTTCGGTGAGAGCCAATACCGATCAGGCGGATGCCGACCACGACGGCGTGGGCGATGTCTGCGATAACTGCCCCAAGGCGGCCAATGCGAACCAAAGCGATTCAGACGGGGACGGGGTCGGCAACGCGTGCGACAACTGCCTGAGTATCGCCAACGCGAACCAGTTCGATAATGACGGCGATGGGGTCGGCGATGCGTGCGACAGCGTTATTCCCCCGCCGTCGGGTTCGCCGGTTCCAAGCCAACCGCCGTCCAACACGCCGCCGCCAGACAATGGGCAGGGCGTGCCCGACAGCGGATCGCCTTCCGGAGCGACGCCACCGGATAACGCCGGCGGTTCCGATAATAACGTCATTATCTTCCCGCGGTGCGCCCCCGGCATGGTCGAAACGGGCACGGTCAGCTTGTTTGGACTATTGATGCTCCGGCTCCTGCCGAAACGCAGGCGCGGTTAGCCGCCCAGTGAAATCTTCTCGTGCGGCCAGCGATTCCGCAGGTAGCTTTTCGTCTCGCTCATAAGCTCGTGGTTTAACCT